>DAITOA010000044.1:0-13819 GCA_036834365.1 Thermodesulfobacteriota bacterium
CGCAGGAGCTTCGCGATCCTGTCCCGGTTCTCGTGGTCTGTGGGGATGCCGATCTTCAGGATGGGACCGAACTCGGCGTAAAACCGGTCGTACTTCTCCCTGTCCATGCCCTCGAGAAGGTCGAAGAGCCGCTTGATGAGGTTCCTGCGGATGTTCCTCACCAGGCTGTCCTGCTGGAGGATCTCGCGGCTGATGTTGAGGTTCAGGTCCGGGGCGTCCACCACGCCCTGCACGAAGCTGAAGTACTCGGGCATGAGCTCCTTGCAGTCGTCCATGATGAAGACGCGCTTGCAGTAGAGGTGGATGCCGTGCCTGCGCTCGCGCATGGTGAAATCCAGGGGCAGCCTCGAGGGCAGGTACAGGAGTGCGTTGTATTCGGTGGTCCCTTCGAACTTGATGTGGAGGTGTTCCAGGGGCTCCGTCCAGTCGTGGCTGATGTGCTTGTAGAACTCGGTGTACTCCTCTTGGGTGACCTCGGACCTGTTCCTTGACCAGATGGCCTTCATGGAGTTGAGCGTCTCCTCGCGTTTGACCTTCCTGGTCGTCTCGCCGATGGGCTTCCCATCCGCGTCCTTGAGGATCTCCACGTCTGCCAGCGGCTCCTCGCGCTCAACGTCCATGACGATCGGGTAGTTCACGAAGTCGGAGTGGCGCTTCACCACGCCTCTGATGGTCCACTCGTCCGTGTAGTCCGGCTCGCCCTCGCCCGGCTCCCTGAGCGCGAGGGTGACCGACGTGCCCCGGGCGGCCCTCTTCGTCTCCTCCACGGTATAGGACCCGTCACCGGCCGATTCCCACTTCGTGGCGGTCTTCGATCCAGCGGCCTTCGTGACGAGGGTTACCTTATCCGCCACGATGAAGGAGCTGTAGAACCCCACCCCGAACTGGCCGATGAGCTCGGGCGCGATGGTGTCCTTCTTCATGGCCTCCATCGCCTCCAGGAAGGCCTTTGTGCCGCTCTGGGCGATGGTGCCGATGTTCTCCACCACCTCCTCGTAGGTCATGCCGATGCCGTTGTCCTCCACGGTGATGGTCCTGTGCTTTGGGTCGGGGATGATGCGGATTTTGAAGTCGGTGTCCTTGCCCAGGATGTCGGGCTCGGTCTGGGAGCGGAACCTGACCTTGTCGATGGCGTCCGATGCGTTGGAGATGAGCTCCCGCAGGAAGATCTCGGGGTGCGAATACAGCGAGTTGATGATGAGCTTCAGGACCTTCTGGACCTCTGCCTTGAACTGGTGCGTCTCCTTCTTGTGCTCCATGGCTGCTCCCTTTGTTATCAAGGATGAATGATGTCGGATATCATGGGATTACTTAGGTGCTCGAGGCATAAAAATCAAGGGGAAACGGGGCCCCCACTGTTACAAGGCTCATGTCACGGATTTATTCCCCTACCCCGGCTCAAAGACATTCCAAGGATACCCTCCCCCCCGTCCAGCGGGATGGGCAACGCCGACATGCGCACCTATCACCGCGACCCCGCCCGGGCGGCGATGACACCTGCGAGGACGACGAGGGCCGACCCCCCGATGCTCAGCGCATCGACGGACTCACCCCAGAAGACCCACCCGATGACGGACGCGAAGACCACGGAGCAGTATACGAACGGACCCACCTGGGCGGCGGGGGCCAGGGAGTAGCCCTTGGTCATGAGGAGCTGCCCGGCCATGGCGACCAGGCCAAGGAAGAGGAGGATGACCAGGGCTCCTCTGGACGGGGTCTGCCATGCCCAGAAGAGCGGGACCGCCGAGATGAACGTGGAAAGGAGGGTGTAGGAGAAGACGATGGTCTCGGGGCGCTCGGTCTCGGACATGCGACGGATCGTAACCATGGCCAGCGATGCGAACAGGGCCGCGGTCAGCGCAAGGAGGGCGATGGGCTGGAAGATGCCCAGTCCGGGCTTGAGAATGAGGAGCACACCTGCGAAACCGATGGCCACCGCCGCGCGGACTCTCCTGCCCAGCGGCTCGTGCAGCCAGATGAAGGCGATCACGGGGATGATGAGAGGGCTCGTGTAGGAGAGCAGCACCGCCTCGGCGAGCTTCATGTGGGCCAGCGAGTAGAAGTAGCAGTACATGGACACGAGACCGGCCAGTGCCCGGAGCACATGGAGGTGCATCTTGCCGCTCGTGACCACAGGCAGGGACCTCCGGGCCGCGAAGATCGGCATGAGGAAGACGAGGACCAGGACATTGCGGAAGAAGACCACCACCTCGTTGGGCAGCGTGGTCGAGGCGGCCCTCACCAGGGCCCCGATGAGGGCGAACATGAGTGACGCCCCGAGGATGCAGAGCGCACCCTTTACGGGCTCATCGGCGGTTCGGTAAGCATGGTAGCCGGTTTCCAGGACGATTCTCCCTCGGTAAATGTGGCGACACCATACCCGTTTTTTCTCCGGGAGAGAATCCTGAAATCCCCGGGGAACGGCAGACAGAATTGGACACCGGATGACTCCATTCGTCGAGAGATCTCTGTCCATCGATTATGCTGCTGAAACCATGCCTCTTTTCATCAACCGAGGGATGCCCCGTAAACTCATTGCTTCACAAGGGGGTACAAGGTCTAGATAAGGACAGGACATAAAATCAAGGTGGGGACTTGACTCACTGTTCGATCTTTTTATCATAATCCAGTAACAGAATGTGCCCTTTTC
Source organism: Thermodesulfobacteriota bacterium (assembly GCA_036834365.1). Taxonomy (GTDB): domain Bacteria; phylum Desulfobacterota; class Desulfomonilia; order UBA1062; family UBA1062; genus MWEI01. Next base: position 2,651 of record DAITOA010000044.1, read on the forward strand.
CGGGGGAATCACAGGGGTCAGCCCTTCAGGTTGCATGTAATGTCCATCTTTTCATTCTGAAGTCGTTCCCGTTATGCTGTTGTGATTGTTTCCCCATGCGATCATCGTCCCCTGTCACTGCGCGGGAAGGAAACTCCCTCAAGGAGGTGTGTGCATGGAGCCATAGCATCCGATACACGCCCTTGTCGTTCGCTCCTCCGTTGATATGCCTGCAGGACCTGCAGAGGGATGTCGGGGCACTCCGGCGACACCCTTACATGGAGATTTGAAAAAATATGAAGGTCTTTTGAGATTTTGCAAAAGGCATCGCCCCCATGTGCAGGATCACCATGTGATGATTCACATATTCTATTGATATAATTATTGATATCAGATTGTCCGGCCATGGCATGCCCTGTGCTTAAATCCGCTGCAGGTGACTGACCATGAAGGTGACACCTTGGATGCATGGGTTCAGATGGGCGGGGGAGTTGAATTCACAGCATTTCCTATTAATACTTTACGAACAGTACCCTGTCCCATGGAAATCATGGAAGGAGAAGGCTTCGCGACCTAAGGAGAAGACCCGATAAGGAGGTGTGCTCATGAGGGAGAAGGAGAAAGAAGAAGCTGAGAAAAGAGGAGGGGTAACCCGGAGGCAGTTACTCAAGGGCGCAGTAACGGTAGGTATCGTGGCATCAACGGGCACGCTTGCACTGAATCTCACGAAGGGTGAAGCCGGTGCTGCGGAAAAGAAGATGATCCCCAAGAAGTGGGACGAGACCCTGGACACGGTGGTCATCGGCTCGGGCTTTGCCGGGCTGGCGGCGGCGGCCGAGGCCGCGAAGGGGGGTGCAAAGGTCGTCATTTTTGACAAGATGCCCGTCTACGGTGGCAACTCGGTGATCAACGGCGGTGAGTACAACTCCTGGGATGACGAGTTCCACCTCAGGGAGAAGCTCAAACTGGGCGACGACAGCGTCGACCTCCACACCAAGGACACTATCAAGGGAGGCGACTACTACGGCAATCCCGAGCTGGTGAAGATCTTCACCGAAGGTGCGACGCCGGCCCTGAACTGGATGATCGATGATGGCGGTACGAAGCTCCGCGAGATCCTGAACCGCACGGGCGGCCATTCGGCATACCGGACCCACACCTGCGTGGAAGGGGTCGGCCGCGGCTACACCGAGGCCCTGAAGAAGATCGCCCAGGGCAAGGGAGCGGTCCTGCGCCTGAACACCGATGTCACGTGGATCTGGCGGGCGGATACCAACGGCCCGGTCCTCGGCCTCGAGGTGAAGGAGGGCGGCAAGAAGAAGAACATCAAGATCAGACGGGCCCTGATCCTCGCCTCCGGCGGATTCAGCCGGGACATCAAGATGCGCCAGGCCTTCAATCCCAGCATCGTGCCCGAGTTCAACTGCACCAACCACATGGGCGCCACCGGCGAGATGATCCGCTACGCCCAGGCCATCGGGGCGGACAGCCTGCAGCTGGCCTTCATCCAGCTGTACCCCTATGCGGAGCCGGAGAAGGGAACCCTGGATGCCCCGGCCGTTTATCCCTTCCGGGGACCCGGCTACGGCATCGTGTACGTGGACAAGAAGGGCAAACGCTTCGTGAGCGAGCTCGAGCGCCGCGACGTAGTCTCCCGTGCAGAGATCGCCACAGGCATGAAGCCCACCTACTCCATCTTCCACGAGAAGATGATCCCCAAGATGGGGACCATGGAGGAGGTGGAGAAAGGGATGGCCCGGGGCCGTTTCGTAAAGGCGAACACCCTGGCCGAGCTGGCCGGAAAGATCGGTGTCCCTGCCGACGCCCTGGAGGATACGATCAAGAAGCACAACCAGTACCTCAAGGACAAGAAGGACCCCGATTTCAACAAGCCCATCACCGACGTCATGATGGTCATGGATGAAGGGCCTTACTATGCCATCGCACAGTGGCCTGCAGTCCATCACACCATGGGGGGCTTGAGGATCAACAAGGATGCTCAGGTGATCGATATCTGGGGTGCGCCGATCCCGCGTCTCTTTGCCGCAGGCGAGGTGACCGGAGGCATCCACGGATCGAACCGGCTGGGCGGGAATGCGATCCCCGACTGTGTGGTGTTCGGACGCATCGCCGGGACGAATGCTGCCAAGGAAAAGGCCTGAGGTAATATGAACAAGCGGGGCGGCGCAGATGATGCGCCGCCCCTTTACTGCACCGGTATGATTCGGGCCCGGGCTGTTGTATGTCCTGCCCTGACGGCAGGGCACAAAGATGAGCGACCATTCCATGTATCGGTCAGGAGGTGGTGCAGTGGGCATGTATCGGCAATCTCATTCAAGGCTTCTCATCCCATCCCTTATCCTCACCGTGATGCCGTTCCTGATCGTGTTCCTGTGCTGCACCGCCGCCGGGGCGGCCACCGCTGCCCCGAAGCGTCTGACCAATGCGCAGCCCGGTGACTGTGCGGCGTGTCATGCCGGGGGCAAGGCGGTACTCCCGGGGAACCACCCCGCCACCAAGGGCATGAACCTCGAGGCGTGCATGGCCTGCCATAAGCAGGATGAGGTCCCCCTGACGGACAAGATGCCCACCGGTCACGAACACATGCTCTCGGGCGTCTCGTGCCAGGCATGCCACGGGAAGAAGACCCCGTTCGCCAAGGTGGAGATGAATACCTGCACCACCTGCCACGGCACCGAGAAGCTCGCGGCTGCGCCCGCCAGGGACCATTTCCTGCCGAACCCCCATAACTCACACTACGGGACCGACGTCGACTGCTCGCTGTGTCACCGCCAGCATGCGAAGTCCGAGTACATGTGCGTCCAGTGCCATGACTTCAAGAACGTGACCCCCTCGCCCATGGTGGCGTTGAGCTTTCTGTCCAAGGCCCCGGAGACAAAGGCCCCGTCGCCTGCGGTCTCGGGCAAGGCCGAGCCTGCCAAGGCTGCCGGTCCTGCGATGACCTGCGGGACGTGCCACGTCGATCCGCAGTACCAGAAGTATTTCGCCATGACGAAGCACGGCTCTCTGCAATGCGTCGTGTGCCACAAGGGCATCACCGATTTTCCCAAACACATGGCGGGCGGCGAAAAGGTGGAGACGGTCTCGTGCCTCACCTGCCACCAGGCGGTCCAGAAGCAGGGCCTCCATGCCACGGTGAAGAAGTTCTCGTGCCTGCAGTGCCACGGAGCCCTCCATCCCAAAGAGGCCCCGGCGGCGAAGAAGGGAGCGGTGAAGGTCGCCCTGCCCGTAACCGCACCTTCCATCGCCGACTGCACCTCATGCCATTCCGACCCCAAATTCAGGGAGCATTTCGCCGGCACTTCCCACGGCTCCCTGAGCTGCACCGTATGCCACCAGGGCATACGGGATCTCACCGCCCACCTGCAGAAGAAGGAAAAGCCCGTGCTGATCTCCTGTGCCGTGTGCCATGGCGAGATCGAGAAGAAGTATGAAAAGAGCTTTCACGCCGTCGTGACGAAGGTCTCCTGTCTGCAGTGCCACACCGATATCCACCCCGAGACGGCGGTGGTATCAGCCAAGAAAGACAAGGCGGCCGTGATTGCGACCTGCACGAACTGCCACAGCGACAAGGACAGGTACGTGAACAAGGGGCACGTTGCCAAGGTCCTGGCAGGGAATAAGGACGCTGCTGCGTGCAGCGACTGCCACGGCATCCACGACACGCCGGTCTTCGCCGATACGGACAAAGGCATCTCCGATAAGAAGGCGTACTACACGGAACTGTGCGTCTCGTGCCACCGTGAGGGCGGGGTAGCAGGCCGCTACGGGGTCTTCCCCATGGCGGTGAAGTCCTACGGCGAGACGTACCACGGCAAGGTGAGACAGCTGGGGTACCTCAAGGATGTGGCGGGCTGTGAGGACTGTCATACCGGACACAACATCCTGCCGGCAGGAGACCCCGGATCCGCCCTGAACCCTCAGGCGCTGGTGAAGACGTGCGGGAAGTGCCATCATGGGTTCAACCCGCGCTTCGTGTCGTACGTGCCGCACCCGGTCCCGGACGATCCGAAGGGGTTTGCCGGCCTGTACTACACCAGGGTCTTCATGATCGCGCTGCTGATCGGGGTGTTCGGCTTCTTCTGGGTCCACGTTCTGCTCTGGTGGCGCAAGGCCTATGCAGAGAAGAGCTGCCTGATCAGGGGCGGCCTCCAGACCGGTGCCGAGACCGTGGAAGAGGAGGCCCGGCAGTATGTCAGGCGGTTCACCCTGCAAGACAGGATCATGCACGTGGTGCTCATCTGCTCCTTCTTCGGGGTGGTCATCTCGGGCTTCCCGCTGAAATACCCGGCGACTCCGTGGGCCAAGGCGCTCATGGCCCTTCTGGGGGGGGTGCATAACGCCGGGCTTGTCCACCGGATCAGCGCCGCGGCCATGTGGCTGCTGTTCCTGTACACCTGCTGGCTGTCCCTGAAGTTCCTGTTCCCGGGCTTCCAGATCAAGGGATGGGTGGGCAGGCTCTTCGGACCCGACTCCCTGTTCCCGCGCCTCAAGGACTTCCAGGATCTGTGGGGTATGTTCAGGTGGTTCTTCAACCTGGGCGAGAGGCCGCAGTTCGACCGATGGACCTACTGGGAGAAGTTCGACTTCCTCGCGGTCTTCTGGGGCATGTTCGTCATCGGGCTATCCGGGATCGTCATGTGGATACCCGAGCTGTCGTCGTACGTGATGCCGGGCTGGATGATCAACATCACCCACCTGGCCCACTCCGAGGAGGCCTTCCTGGCCGCAGTGTTCATCTTCACGATCCACTTTTTCAACAACCACCTGGTGCCGGACAAGTTCCCCCTGGAGAGAAACATCTTCACCGGCAGCTACACCGTGGAAGCCCTCAGGAAGGAGAGGCCCCTGGAGTACGAACGCATCCTCAAGGAGAACCGCCTCGAAGAGATCAAGTGCACGGGCCCGGGCACCGGCATCCAGCTCTTCGCCGGGATCTTCGGCATCGCGAGCGTGCTCCTCGGTATCGCCCTGACCGTCCTCATCTTCTGGGCCGTCCTTGCGGCATGAGAGAGATCTTATTCGGGGAATGATCCTGGGAAAGGAAGGCCCCCTGCCCCGGTAGCCATGAATCCCGGCGCCGGGGCGGAAGCATCATGCTTCAGACGGTTTCGTCCACCAGCGTCGATGTGGTGGTCGTGGTGTCCGAACTCGAGGCCTTGGCATACTTCTCGATGATTGAGATAAGCTCGTCGGCACTCATGTTGACCAGGTCTATGGCATCGGTGCTTGTGATGTCCGAATCATCGGTCGACAGGATCATCTCGACCAGTTCGGGGTTGCTGGCTAGGAGCTTCTTGTTCTCTATGGACAGCAGGACATCGTACATGGAATCACCGGAATCGTCCGATTCCGTCGAATCGTCGCTCAGCGAGTTGAGGAGGGATTGCACCATCTCAAGGGATGCACTCGACAGGGTGACCGTGTCCGTGATGCCCGTATCCGTGGTCTCCGTCGAGGTATCGGTGTCGTCGGTGGACGAGGTATCCTGGCTGCTGGCGAGAAGGCTCGAGAGAAGAGAGCTGATGCTGCTCACACTGGACATACGGTATCCTCCCTTTTCCTTATCATATCGACACTGATCGGCATAAATCAAGAAAGAATTTAAAATGTTACATGGTTACGTTACCGTCCTGGCCTCTTTTCCCCGCTGCCGGTCCGTTCCTACCCATGGGGATAAACGTCTCCGGCTTTCTCTCGGGCCATGCATGGGAAACCTTCATGATTCATCGGACCACCCATACCGTAACGTATAGTGAATCCACCTCGGCCTCACTGGCGACTCCCGTACGGTCCTTCCCTGTACCCGGGGCACGGAATCCTCAGTGCACCGTCTCAAGCAACGACTTCACCAGGTTCTCCGTAGAGAACTGGCCGTCGGTGAGCTGGCAGAAGGGGTGCTCGCCGCCGAATTCCTGCTGCATGATCTCCTCGATCGTCGATCCTGCTCGATGGAGCCCTTGAACCTTTGCGGCCAGGTTCATGAGATAGTCAATGCACTGCCCGAGGGCCTTCCTCCCGTCTTCCACGATCTTTCCTACTGCGGTGAACAGGACAAGCCTGTCTATGGGCAGCTCCATGACCTTGCGCATGGACTCTATGATCTCTCCGATGTTCTCCTCGGGGCGGATGAACTTGGGCTTCTCCCGGGCAAAGAGGTCTCCTGTGAAACACCACCCCTTGGACGGCTCCACCAGGCATATATGCCCTGCGCAGTGGCCGGGGGTTTCCACAACCTGAAAGATGAAGAGGTCGGTCTCCACGACATCCGGGATGGGTTTGACCGAGGTGGGGACAGGGGAGCCCCAGGCGATCTCCTGATAGGGAAAGAGATCGAACCTGTTTGCGATGAGCGGGATGGATGCTGGATGTGCATATATGTCCACACCGTATCTCTCCATGATGTCACAATTCCCGCCCATATGGTCTTCATGATAGTGGGTGTTGACTGCCTGTTTGAGTCCCGTGCCTCCCAGGAACGAGGCGAGCTCGCATGAGGTATGGCTGCAGCCGGTGTCGATGAGCAGACCGTCCACGAGATGGGCCGCCACCCAGTAGACCGGCTTCCCGTCAAGCTCCCTGCTCATCCGTATCTGGGTCACCTCTTTGTAATGCGTTGCCTCTATCATGAGTTCGTTCCTTTCTCATGCAATGGGATCATCCTATTAGTTTTGTGCCCAACTATAAGGGCAAAGAGAATCCCTTGTCTTACAGATTCCCACCGACCTTTTCCATGAGCCGGAACAGGGCTCGCTTCTCCTCCTCGGAGAAGCCCTCGAACAGCTTCTCGTTCATCCTCTTCGATATCTCGAGCAGGACCGGCCGGAGTTTGATGGCCTTGGGCGTCAGGGTCAGGTTCGTACAGCGCCCGTCCTTGCCGTCACGTTCCTTCACTATGTACCCACCCGCCTGGAGCTTGTTGATCACCGACGAGACCGTGGACTTGTCCTTGATGGTGTGCCGCGCCACCTCCTGCATGGTCACCTTTCCCTTCTGGTCGAGCACGAAGAGGATGTCCCCATAGGAGGGCGCAATGTCCCCGATGCCCCTCTTGGAGAGCTCTCCGCTCAGGAACCTGAAAAGGCGTTGCCGTATGTTCGTGATGCTGTAGAGAAAGTTTGCCTCGTGAATCTCCATAATGGTTTTGTATAAAACCATTCTCAGGAGGTGTCAATCCCATGTTCCCGGGTCAACGGCGATGAGGGAAACCTGTTGGATGGGGCGGATGTCCTCGTCGATCCTAACATGGCAGTCAGGGGCAATGGATCCCAACGATCCGAGCAGGACCCTGTCCAGCCGGTTGATGGTGATGGTGTTGCAGGCCGTGGTGGCACCGTAACCCTCGCAGGTAAGGGACCTATACCTCAAGGACATCCCGGATGATCCTTTCCAGATCATCCATGCGGGAAGGCTTCATGACATATTCCCTGATACCCATCTCCCTTGCCCGCTCTGCCGAGATGCGTCGACTGTACCCGGTATAAAGAATGACCGGCATGCCGAGGCGGATTTCCATGATCCGCCGAGCCAGTTCATCTCCTGTCAGTACGGGCATCTCCACATCGGTTATCACCAGGTCGAAGCGGCAGGGATCGTTCCTGAAGAGGTCGAGGGCACGGACACTGTCGGACAGCGCCGTTACCTGGTACCCCATCTTCTCCAGGATCTTCTTTGTGACGTTGAGCACGGCCGCCTCGTCGTCCACGAGGAGGATCCTCTCTAGTCCTGTTCCTGTTTCCATAGGGTATCTCATGTCATCGTACGTCTTTTCCGCCGGACTGACAGCCTGATCCCTTAGGCTTGGCTCCTCTGACGAGTATCACCCTCATCCTCGCAGGGTGATATACCATCCATTTATGGAGAAATTGTGGCAACAGTGTGGAAAGAATACGGAGATCAGGGGAATACGCCTCTACCCTTTTACCCCGGGAACGATAAGCCGGGATCGCCTGTCAAGGCTGATGGAGCAGGTCACTCCCGGCCATGGCCTGCTCCATGGCCGCCTTCAGATCCTTCATCTTGAAGGGTTTCTGGAGAAAGGCCAGGGGTCTCTCCCCGTGGACTCCGCTCATGGCCCGGGGCTCGTCGAAGCCGCTGAGCAGGATCACCGGGATGTCCGGCCGCAGCACGCGCAGGGTCTGCATGGTCTCCCAACCATCCATGCGGGGCATGGCAAGATCGAGGAGAGCGCAGGAGATCTCTCCTTCGTGCCTGCGGAACTTCTCCAAAGCCTCGTTCCCGTCCGAGGCCTCGATCACCTCATAACCCAGCCGCTTCATGATGGCGGAGGTCATGCCCCGCACCAGGGTGTCGTCATCCGCAAGCAGCACCTTGCCTTTCTTCCGTATAGGTACTGCATATACCCCCTCCGGTTCAGCAGCCATGCCCACCATGGGGAAATAGACCCTGATCGACGACCCCTTCCCGGGTTCGCTCTGGGCACATATCCCCCCGTGGTGCGCCTTGACGATCCCTGCCGTGACGGCAAGCCCCAGACCACGTCCGGTGAACTTGGTGGAAAAGAACGGATCGAACACCGTGGCAAGGACATCTCGTGCCATGCCGCATCCGGTATCGGATACGGTCAGGCATGCATAGGCATTCTCACGGGGCTGCCAGTCCAGGTGGAAGATGAACGAGCCAGGGATATCCTCCGCACAAACCGGCACTATGGACAGCCCGATACGGCCGGTCTCATTACCGATGGCCTCCCATGCATTGGTTGCCAGATTCATGAGGACCTGTCTGATCTGCCCTGCATCGGCCCGAACGACCGGCCCGGGCGAGGAGAGATCGGTGGCAAGCACTACTTTGGCGGGCATGGCCGCCTTTATCATGGGGATGCTGTCAATACAGATCTGTGAGAGGTCGTGCGGTTCGTACCGTAATGGGGTCTGTCCGAGGTAGGTGAGCATGAGTCTGCTCACCTCGGCGGCCCGGGAAGCCCCTTTCATGGCGTTCGAGATAGTTTCCGTGAGCTCATTGTCCGGCGGGAGACTGGGCAGTGCCATCTCCAGGTTGCCCAGGACCACGGCGAGCTGGTTGTTGAAGTGGTGGGCAATGGCGCCGGCCATGCGACCCAGGCTCTCGGCCTTCTGGGCCTGCTGGATCTGGCGGTCGAGCTGGGCGCGCTCTTCGATATCCTGAACGCGCTCCGTGATGTCCAGGTGTGTCCCCACCGCCCGGAGCGCACGGCCCTGGGTGTCGCGCTCAATGACCTTCCCCTTGTCGAGGATCCACTTCCACTCACCCGTCTTTGCCTGGATACGATGCTCGGTCTCATAGGAGGGTGTTCTGCCCTCCAGGTGGGCATTGAGCACCATGGTAACCCTGTCCCGGTCTTCGGGATGGACTCTTCTTTCCCAGGAGCTCACATGCGGTACGATCTCTTCCGGGGCGTAGCCCAGCATGTCGCTCCATCGTTTGTCGAAGGCGACCTCGCCTGTTACGATGTTCCAGTCCCAGATGCCCAGGTCCGCCCCGGCAAGGGCCATCTCAAGCCGCTCCGTGGTCTTGCGCAGGGCATCCTCTGTCCGGCGCAGCTCCTCCCTTTCCCGCTCTATTATCCGGGTCGATTCCTGGGCATCAAGCCGCCTGAGGCCCAGCTCTCCGATCATGGCCGCCAGCTCGCCCAGGAAGCTGAGCGCTGACCTTAAACGCTCAACCGATATCACGGGCACCTCGTCAACGGCCTTCAGGTATGCATCCACATCATACCCGTATCGCTCGGCCTGTCTCCTGAACCGTTCGAGGTCCGGCTTTTCGAGGAACAACTGGCCGGTCGCCAGGCTTGCCACATGAACGCCCTTGACAAGGATCGGGGTGGCTCCGTCGACCAGGCCATTGTCGCAGGGCATGATATTCAGGGTCTTGAGTTTTTTCAGCCGGGCGGTCAGGGCCTTGTTGCTTACCGTGCAATGGCGGGCAGAATCAGGGCACGTCCGGTGAAACTTCGTACAGACATCCCGCCAGCCCGTGGCGATGAGGACCTCCTGGTCAGGATATGAGACAAGCCCGGTGGTGAGACCGGTAGCCTTTGAGAAATTCTCGAAAGTATCACGGAGCAGCCCGATATCGACCAGGTCCCGGAGTGCATACTTCCCGTCTACGAGGTGTCTTTTCGACGCAGCTGATACCTTCTTCATGCCCATTCACATTCACCGCAACCCGGATCAGAGATGATCTGTTTCTTAATCAGAATTATGAAAAATAATCCACCAACATTCTCATTCCAAGAGATCATCCAGATGTCCTATATATCCTATGACATGGAAGATAGATTAATTCCGCTATCGAAGTCTAATCCTTAACGGGAACAATAAAAAATGCGACCCGGCTCCCGTTTCCGGAATGCCCTTCACCACGGTCCCGTCCCCACAGAAATGGCACGAGGGTCTTTTTCCACAAGGTGCTTTTCCTCTTGCCCGATGCATCAATGACTGTTACCTTTCACACCATGCCGTCTTGATCATGCAGGCAACAAGAACGGAACATGAAAGATGGTCGGGCAGCCCCACTTGACTCTTATCGTGCCCATGCTGCACTCCTGGACAACCCCGGGACCGGGAAGATTTCCACAGGGGATCCGGCTTACATGATGTTTCCATACGGGGTCCCCTGTCCCATCGGGAGGTACAACCCATGGACAACCATGACAGATCCAGCAACGGAAACACTGCTTCCGACACATGGCTCAGCACCCTCATCGATCGGGCGCCCATAGGCATAACCGCCACCGAGGCCGGGGTGGTGACCTACTGCAACATATCTGCGGTGAGGATGTTCGGGTTCCATGATGCCAAGGACCTCGTAGGGAGACATATCAGGGATCTTATCCACCCCGATGATCTCCCGGCATTGCTCGAAACGGCAGGGTCCATCTGGGAAGGCACCCCCATGGAGAGGCCGCTGTCATTCCAGGCGCTCACCCCGGACGGGGGTGTGGTCATCATAGAAGGCTACGGTTTCCGGTTCCATTTCCAAGGCCGCGACTGTATCCTGTCCTTCCACATCGACATCACCGAACGGAAGGCCATGGAAGAAGCGCTCCGTCGGTCATCCGAACGCTACCGCACCCTCGTGGAGAATGCGGACGAGACCATTGCCGTAGCCCAGGACGGCATGCTCAAGTATATCAATCCCAAGGGCCTCACCATGTCGGGCTACTCC
>DAITOA010000044.1:13919-25492 GCA_036834365.1 Thermodesulfobacteriota bacterium
GGACGGCATGCTCAAGTATATCAATCCCAAGGGCCTCACCATGTCGGGCTACTCCGCCGATGAACTCCTTTCCCGCCCCTTCACGGAGTTCATCCATCCCGACGACAGGGCCATCGTCATCGAACGCCATAATACCAGGCTGGCAGGTCAGACCCCGGTTCCGCGGTATACCTTCCGGATCATCACCAAGGACGGCCGCACCCGCTGGGTGGAGATCACGGCTGCCCTGATCGAGTGGGAAGGCAGGCCTGCAACCTTCGAGCTGTTCACGGACGTCACGGAGCGCAGACAGGCCGAGGACGACCTGCGTATCGTGAACAGGCGCCTCTCCACCCTGGTGCAGGCGATCCCGGAGATCGTCTACTTCAAGGATGCCGAGGGGAAGAACCTGGAGGTGAACAGGGCCTATGAGCTGCTCACCGGAAAAAGCAGGGAGGAGCTCATCGGGAAGACGGATTACGACATCCTTCCCGGGCCCCTGGCCGAGCAGTGTGCCAGGAGCGACGAGGAGGCGGTACGTCACGGAGGTCCCCTGAAATCGGATGAATCCTTCATCCTGGAAGACGGCAGCGAGGTATTCTTCGAGACCATCAAGGCGCCGCTCTTCGATGACCGGGGAGCCTTCACCGGCATCATCGGGGTGAGCCGCGACATAACGGAACGCAAACGGGCCGAGAGAGAACTGGAAACGAGCAGGGAAAAGTTCCAGTCCGTGGTGAACGCCACCAAGGACGGGGTCATCATGATCGATGACCGCGGCAACATCTCCCTGTGGAACGAGGCGGCCGAGAAGATCTTCGGTTACCCGTCCCATGAGGCGCTCGGTATGGATCTCCATCGCCTTGTTGCCCCCGGGCGTTACCATGCAGACTACGGAAAGGGTTTTCAGGGATTCCAGTCCTCAGGGACCGGAGCGGCCATGGGCAGGACCCTGGAGCTGAGGGCACTGCATAAGAATGGAGAAGAATTCCCCATCGAGATATCCCTGTCCCCGGTACGGACGGAAAACGCCTGGCATGCCGTGGGCATCGTCAGGGACATCACCGAGCGCAAGAAGGCCGAGAAGTCCCTCAGGGAGAGTGAGGCGCGCTACCGCTTCCTCACGGAGAACATGGGCGACATGGCCTTCATCGTGGACCTCAATCTGAAGACCACGTATGTGAACCCTGCTGCGGAAAAGCTCCTGGGTTACTCTCCGGGAGAAAGGGTGCTGGATAATCCCAGAAAACAGCTCACACCGGAATCCTACTCCCTTGTCACAAAAACCCTCGCCCGGGAACTTGAGCGTGACGGCAGGCCGGGCGTGGACCCGGACCGCCTGGTCACGCTGGTACTCGAGTACTACCATAAGGACGGTACCACCAGGTTCATGGAGACCAACTGCCGGGCCCTTCGCAACGACAAAGGCGAGGCAACGGGTATCTACGGCCTTGCCCGGGACATCACCGAGAGGAAAAAGGCGGAGGAGGAACGGATCGCCATGGAGCGCCGGACACAGCAGGCCCAGAAGCTCGAGAGCCTGGGCGTCATGGCCGGCGGCATCGCCCACGACTTCAACAACCTCCTGGCTGCCATCCTCGGCAACCTGGACCTCGCCCAATTGAATCTCCCCGGAGACTCTCCCGCCCTGGAGAACATCATCGAATCGGAGAAGGCGGCCAGGCGTGCCGCAGACCTCACGCGGCAGATCCTCGCCTATGCGGGCAAGGGGAAATTCGCCATGAAGCCGGCGGACATGACGGAGATCATCTCCGGCATGGACGACCTCATCTCGGCGACCGTCCCACGCACCGCATCCGTGAGGAAAGACCTGATGAAACCGCTTCCCGCCATCCATGCCGACCAGAGCCAGGTTCAGCAGGTGATCATGAACATCGTACTGAACGCATCCGAGGCCCTGGGCGAGACGACAGGCACCATCACCATCTCCACCGGGGTCATGGACTGCGACGAGGCCTTTCTCGGCAGGAGCCGCACCCCGGAGAAGCCCGTACCGGGGAGGTTCGTGTTCCTGAAGGTCCAGGACACGGGCAGCGGCATGGACGGCAGAACCCTGGCCCGGGTGTTCGAGCCCTTCTTCACCACCAAATTCCTGGGCAGGGGCCTGGGCATGCCCGCGGTGCTGGGCATCGTGGGAGGCCACAAGGGTGCCGTCATGATGGACAGCACCCCCGGCAAGGGCACCACAGTGCTCGCGCTCTTCCCCGTGGCCGGGGGGGGTGTTCCGGACAGACGGGCAAAGGAAACCGCCGGACCCATGACCCTGCCCGGGGCTGCCAGAGGCACCATCCTCGTGGTGGACGATGAGGACATGGTACGGGATACCTGCAGGGCCATGCTGAAGCACCTCGGGTACTCCGTGATAACGGCGGACTGTGGCAGAGAGGCCATCCGTCTGCTCTCCGAACTCGAAGACGAGATCGCGGCGGTCATCCTCGACCTCACCATGCCGGACCTCGACGGCGCAGCCACCTTTACAGGGCTGAAACGCATCCGGCCCGACGTGAAAGTGATCCTCTCAAGCGGCTACAGCGAACAGGAGGCGACCAGGCATTTCTCTGATGATGACCTCGCCGCCTACATCCAGAAGCCCTATCAGGTCAAGGTCCTCAAGGACGTTCTGGAACTGGTGTTAAAGGGGTGATAGCACCAGGAATCGAGCCTTGAAGAGTACCCGGACATAGTATAGGAAGGGGCAGTGACACCCGACTCTCCCCGGCAGGGGGGAGCACCTCACAACAGGGGGGAGCCTCCATGTCCCACAACCAGGAGCTGTTTCTCGACCACGCCGCCACCACACCCGTACACCCACAGGTACTGGGCCTCATGCTCCCCTTCTTCGGCAACCACTTCGCCCCGCCGTCGGCCCCTTTCACTGCGGGTGAAAAACCCCGCGCCGCCCTCGCCGAAGCCAGGAACCGCGTCGCCTCTCTCATCGGGGCACGCCCCCCTGAGATCGTCTTCACCTCGTCCGGGACCGAGGCCAACAACCTGGCCATGCTGGGCATCACGCAGGCCCGCAGCGGCCACATCATCGTGAGCGCCGTCGAACATGCCTCGGTGAGGAACACCGCGAAGCACCTCGGGGATACGGGCTGCAGGGTATCCGTGCTGCCCGTGGATGCGATCGGTCTCGTTGACCCTGCTGCGGTCGAAGAGGCCATCCGGGAAGATACCATCCTCATAAGCGTCATGCACGTGAGCAACGAAACCGGTGTCATCCAGCCCGTCCGTGAGATCGGCCGCATCGCCCGGGACAGGGGCATCCCCTTCCACTGCGACTGCGTCCAGAGCGCCGGCAAGATCCCCGTCGATGCAGAGGCCATGAACGCTGATCTGCTCAGCATATCCTCCCACAAGCTCTACGGCCCGAAGGGGGCCGGCGCGCTCTACGTGCGCGAGGGAACAAGAATCTCTCCCGTCCTCTTCGGTTCATTCAAGGAGGGGGGGCTCAGACCCGGAACCCTGAACATACCCTGCATCGTGGGTTTCGGCAGGGCCTGCGAGGAGGCCCTCTCCGGCATGGAAGCGAATGCCGCCCTCTTGAAGGCCCTGCGGGACAGGCTCGAGCAGGAGATACGGACACGGGTCCCCGGGATCACGGTGAACGGTGCCGAGGCGGAGAGAGCCCCCCACATAGCGAGCATCTCCTTCGAGGGTGTCCCCTCCGATGCCCTGGCAGCCTGGCTCGATCTGAACGGCATCACCGTGTCCCCCAGGGCGTCACTCTTTTCCCGTCGTCCGTCGCAGGTCCTTGAGGCCCTGGACATCCCTCCCGGTCTCGCCTTCGGCACGGTCCGGTTCAGTCCCGGGTGGGAGAACACCATTGATGAGGTGCTCCGGGCCGCCGATGCCGTTGAGCAGGCGGCCACGCGGCTCAGGGAATTCTCCCGGCTCGTCCGGGACGACACGACATGCATCATGAGCTTCACCTCCAAGGACCATGTCCGCCGGGCGATGGTCCACCTGCGGGAGGCGGCCCTGCCCTGTGCCGTCACGGCGCGGCCCATCGAGCTCGCACACCTGGGAGGCCCCCGTATCGCCCTTGCGGTCCCGTGCTCCCGTCAGGACGAGGCGGAAAGGATTCTGGCAGCCCACAGGATCACTGCAGCAGGAACGAACCGCCTCAGGGACATGTGCATGACCCGCAGCCCGGAAGAGGCTCGGTTCTGGGAAAAGGTGGCGCAGATCAAAGGGGAAAGCCGTTAGCAGCAGGCAATACCGCCGGCAAGGAGGCCCTTCTCACCATGAAAAAACCCTTCTCCCCTCACCGGAGGACCGCTCCATGAAGGCGGTGGTCTTCGCCTGCCGCGCCATGGGTGTCCTGGGAATACGACGGCTCATCGAGGCGGGTTTCAAGATCCCTCTGGTCTTCACCCGCGAGGATTTGCGGGACGAGGACAGCGGATCCCCTTCGGTAGAGGCGTTCTGCACGGAGTTCCCGGTCGCCTGCGTCGGGCCCCGGGATCCCAACCAGTTCGGATGGATCGAACGGATCAGGGAAGCCGGGCCCGACATGCTCTTCAGCTTCGCCTATCCACCCGTGCTCAAGGCACCGGTCCTGGCCCTGCCGAAACACGGCTCGTTCCGCATCCACCCCGCTCTCCTGCCTGATTACCGCGGGCCGGACCCGGTCCGCCGGGCCATCATGGCCGGGGAGCGCACCACCGGGACGACGCTCCACGAACTGGTGGTCAAGCCCTATGCCGGGGCGGTCGCGGCATGGAGAACAGTAGAGATCTCGCCTGACGATACGGCCGGCTCGCTCTCGCACAAGATCGACCGCGCCGCCGATGCCATGCTTGCAGAGGTCCTTCCCCGCATGAGGGATCTCGAGTTCACCCTGACTCCCCAGGACCTGACCGCAGGTTCGAGCCATGACGAGGTCATGCCGGAAGAAGGCCGCATCTTCTGGGACAGGACGGCCGGGGAGATCCGTGACCTCGTCCGGGCCATGACAAGCCCCTTCTCCGGCGCCTTCGGGATCCTGGGGGAAGACATGGTATTCTTCCGACAGGCTGCCTTCCTGCCGGATGTCTCCCTGGAGCCGGGCTCTCTTGGATTCCAAGGGGAAAACGTACTCATAGGGACCGCTCACGGGTGCATCCGGCCCGAGGAGATAGAGGCGAACGGCAGGGTCCTGAAAGGTCCGGGCCTCGTCCTCTTCTTTAGGGAACACGAGGGGGACACCTTCCAGTAGTCCCCGGCCCTCACTCTTCACGTTTGCGCATCCGTGAGACGAACCTGAACCACCTGCGGGAAGCGGGGAGTCGATGGGGTGTAACGGCCTCGCTCACGAAACGCACGTCCTCCACGGAGTAGAAGGCCTGGGGATTGTACTGCTTGATCATGTCCACGATGTGCCCGATGTTGCTGCGCTCCACGATGGTGAAGATGACTTTCACCGGGCCGGTCACCCCCTCTGCGTCGATGAGGGTCAGTCCGTAACCGGAGGTCCTCAGGAAGGCAACGAGTTCGTCCGCCTCCCTGCGCGTGATGATGCGGATGATGACCCTGCCGATGGAGAGGTGGTTCTCGATGATGATGCCCACGAAGTTGCCCGTGGCGAAGCCCGCTGCATAGGCCACGAAGCACAGGGGGTTGTCCAGCTGCTGGAAGATCTGGCGTATGACCATGAGCCAGATGAGCACCTCGAAGAAGCCGATGATGGCGGCCAGGGAACGGAGGTTCCTGTTGATGAAGATGATGCGCACCGTGTCCAGACTCACGTCCATGATGCGGGCGACAAAGATGAGCAGGGGCAGAACCACCCAGGTGTACATCGCCGAGTCGAAGAATGCGGGCATGGCCATACGGTTCACGTCCCTTCAGAAGAGTCGGTACACGCACATCGTCCATGTCTTCTGTACCACTTCCTGCAGGGAATGGGAACAGGCTGCGGGATGTGTCCGCCGGCCGAACGGGTCAGAGGGTTCTACCCTCCATCCAGGGCCTTTCGAACTGCCGTGGCCAGCACGCTCATGTTCAACGGCTTCATGATGAATTTCCGGACGCCGATGTCCCTGGCCTTTTCTTCCGATATGTATTCGCTGTATCCGGTGCACAGGATCACCGGTATGTCACGGCGGATCTCCATCAGTCTCTGCGCCAGTCTGTCTCCCGTCATACCCGGCATGGTCATGTCCGTGATCACCAGGTCGAATCCTTCAGGGTCCCTGCCGAACAGTTCACAGGCATCGACACTGCTTGTCACGGCAACCACCTGGTATCCCAGAGTGCCCAGCATCTTCCTGGCCAGTTCCGCCAGTACCGGCTCGTCGTCTACGTACAGGATGCGCTCGGTTCCCACAGGGAGATCCTCTTTCTCGGAAAGGCCCGTCTGCCTCTTCCCGGACTGTATCTCGGGGAAGAAGATCTCGAAGGTAGTGCCTTCTCCCGGGGCGCTCGTGCATCTGATGGACCCGCCGTGGCTTTTCGTGATGCCGTGAACCAGTGCCAGCCCCAGCCCGGTGCCGCGACCGAGTTCCTTGGTAGTGAAATAGGGTTCGAACATCTTCTCCATGACCTCCGGCGCCATACCCTGGCCCGTATCACGAACGGAGAGCCTCAGATAGGGTCCTGCGATCAGATCGAGATCATGCCCTCGTGAATCGCCGTCAATGAACACCTCATGGAGGCTCACCTCCAACAGGCCTCCTTTCTCCCCCATGGCATGCACCGCATTGGTGCAGAGGTTCATCATCACCTGATGAATCTGGGTGGGATCGGACATGATCAGGCCCGAATCGGCAAGATCCCTCCTGATCTCGATGGTTGTGGGAATGACCGAACGGAGCATCCTGAGCGACTCGTCGATGACGGACCTGAGGGCTATGGGTGAATACTCGGTCTCGGTCATGCGGCTGAACGTGAGGATCTGCTTCGCAAGATCCCTGGCCCGGTCTCCGGCCTTCAGCACCTCATTCAGGTCGTCCAGTACACTCTCCGAATGGTTGATGTTATCCCGTGCAAGCTCCGCATATCCGATGATGGCCGAGAGTATGTTGTTGAAGTCGTGGGCGATGCCGCCTGCAAACGTCCCCATGGACTCCATCTTCTGGGCCTGAAAAAGCTGGTCCTGGAGTTTCTTCTTCTCTTCCTCGGCCTTCTTGCGCTCCGAGATGTCCCGTATGATGGCGACTATGAATTTCTCCCCTTTTTCATCCGTATAGAGGGTCTTCTTGGTGACAACGGTATGGACGACACCCCTGGCGTCGGTGATCTCCTCTTCGTTGATGTTCTCTTCACCCGTGGCGAAGACGATCTCGTCCTTTGACCGGAATACGTCTGCCTCTTTCTGTGGAAAATAATCATAATCGGATTTTCCGAGGATCTCCTCCCGGCTGTGCCCCATAAACTTGCACATGGCGTTATTGAGAAGCACCCACCGGTGTTGACGATCCTTGACGAACAAGGGGTCTGCAACAGAGTTGATGATCCTGTCCAGGTAGTTCCTGGATTCAGCCAGGGCATTCTCCGCATGCTTGCGGTCGCTGATATCCGTAAGAAACCCCTCAATGAAACTCGGCGTTCCGGAAACGTCGAATGCCATGCGAGCACTGATGGAAATCCATATCTTTCCTCCGTCCCTGCGGTAGAACTGGACTTCGCGCCCTACAACCGACTTGTGCCCCAGGATGGTCGATATGATAGCATCGCGGTCTTTCGGGTCGACATAGAGCTGCTGCCGGATATCGGTGATACCGGCCATCATCTCTTCGGGTGAATCATAGCCCAGGATATATGCCATGGCCGGGTTTGCACTCAGAAACCGTCCATCGATGGTGGTCTGAAAGAGACCTTCCAGTGCATTCTCGTATATGCCCCTGTATTTCTCCTCGCTCCTGCGCAATCCCTCCATGGTCTCCTTGAGCCTTTTCGCCATGATATTGAAGGTACGGGCCAGAACGCCTATCTCGTCACGGGAACGGACATCCACCACCTGATCCAGGTCTCCCAGAGAGATCTTCTCCGCCACCCCTGTCATCTGTCTGACAGAGTACGTGATGTTCCAAGCGATAAGGATGCCCACAAAACCTATCAGGAGTGTTATCACCAATCCCGCCAGGCCCATGATGTGGGTCATCTTTTCCCTTCCGCCGCTCAGGAAGGCACTGTAGTATTGCAGCTCGTCTTCATAGACGCTGGTCCCGATCACCCAGTCCCAAGGTTCGTAATATGCCAGACGGGCAACCTTCCATCGGGGCTCCACCTCCCCGGGGTTCTGCCAGCGATAGCGCTCTGTGGCCAGTTCGCCGGGTTTCAGGGTCATTGCCTTGTTGATAATGGCCTTGATGACGAAGCGGCCGTCGCTGTCCCTGCTCTCCCAGATATCTTCACCGTCACGCTCACCCTTGAAGGAAATTATGTAGCGGCCACGGTCTTCACCCTTTCCACCCAGGACATAGACGTAACCCGTCTTGCCCACCATGGTCTGCAGGATGGCGTGGCGCACCCGCGATTCGACGGCCTTCTGCTTTATGCCCACATACAGCATGCCCACCAGAGTACCGGACCTGTCTCTGATCGGCTCATAGGCGGTCAGGTACCACGCATCGACGACGTATGCGCGGCCGTGGTAAGTCTTGCCCTTCAGGATGGCTGAAATCACCGGGTTTGGGGTATGGTCGGGATTCATGGCCGGGATGTAGGTTCCTATTGCACGGTTGCCTCCTTCGTCCCTCACGGTCGTGGCTACACGGAGCATGTCCCCTGCATCGTTCATGCGCTGAAAGATGGTGGCGGTTTCCCCGACCAGTCGCGTCACTTCGTCCACAACGGGGGTCTCGACGGCCGGATCGGTATTCTGGCCGATCCACCTTCCACCCAGGAGCATCCTGGGCAGTTGGATCCGGTGGGTTTCGTTCGAGAACTGGTTCGTGGCCGGCCAGGTCACGGGTTGACCGGACAGGCTCACACCACCCAAACCTGAGAGGACATGCCGGGCGACTTTGAGGTTGGAGTCGACCTGCTGCTGGACAGCCTCGTTCTCCGTCCTGACGAGGTTGTACACCCCCTGGGTGATGTGGTCCAGGTCGGCATCGATCAAGGCGTCGACTTCGCTCTGGGCAAGCCTGTTGTACTGCCCGCTCTGCCAAACGGCAAGCGCCACGAGGGCCACTGCCGTTACCAGCACGCTGCCTGCACCCAGCAGGGCCACCTTGGCGGTAAGTCTCATAGTGTGTCTGGAGTCGGACATCGGACCACTTCCTCCCGGACATTTCCATACACAGGTTCGTGGAACCGGCGGACGATGCGTATCTTCCTCCTCATCCTCGTGAAGGAAGCCCCCTGCTGGTGTTCCTTCATCACAATAATAGCCTCCAGTGCGCATGAATCAACGAACACAGGCAAGTTGAACGCTCTTATGACCTTGGAATCAGTCCGGGAGATACCTGTTGCCTGAACCGCGCAAATCGACTAGGTTTTCATCGGACGCACCATGGCGTCCCGTAAGGAGCGGGCGTGTTCGATTTCAGCAAGGGATCCGTCGGCCTCATCAAGGGAGGGAAATATCCCCACTGCCACACCGTGACGGTGGATGACCGGGTCAGGGCCATCATCGACGCATCCAGCGACAGGGAAAGGCTGCTCTCCTTCCATAGGGAACGGGGGGTGGACATCCTCATCACGAGCCATGCCCATGAAGACCACATCATGTACAACAGCTTGTTCGGGGATGCGCGGCTATGGGTGCACGAACTCGACGCCCCACCCTTCAGAGACATCCGCGCCCTCATCGACCAGTACGGCCTCAATAAGGAGGAGGCGCTGTCCTGGGAAGATTTCCTTGTCGGGGAATGCAACTACGTCCCCCGGGCGCCTGACCGCCTGCTCGTCGACAACGATGTCCTCGAGTTCGGTCATACCCGGGCAGTGGTCATCCACACCCCCGGGCACACCCCGGGTCACTGCTGCTTCCACTTTCCCGACAACGGCATCCTGTTCCTTGCGGACTACGACCTCGTCAGGGCAGGCCCCTACTACGGCGACATCGGATCGAGCCTTCCCGACACCATCTGCTCCCTGAAGAGGCTCGCAACCATCCCTGCAGACGTCTACCTCACGGCCCACGGCGCAGGGGTGTTCGACGCCTCACCTGCTCTCGTGGAAGGCTATCTCGACATCATCTTCCAGAGGGAAGCCAGGCTCCTGGACCTGCTGGCCGCAGGTCCGAAGACCCTGGACGAGATAGCGGAAGCACACATCATCTACGGGAAGCCAAAGTCCCTGGGTGCATGGGACCTTTCCCTTTCCGAGCGTATCATGATGGACAAGCACCTCAGCCGGCTCCTGGAACAGGAACAGGTGGGGGAAGATGGCGGCAGGTATCACCTGCTCTCATGAGAACATGCTGACATAACGGTACACGGTCCAGAAATGCGCCATGGTGCCCAGCATGACGAAGATGTGGAAGATCTCGTGGAAGCCGAAGATGTGCGGAATGGGGTTCGGCCTCTTCAGTGCGTAGATCAGTGCCCCTGCAGTGTAGAGCAGGCCGCCGGTGACGAGCCAGAAGAGCGCGCCCGGCTGCATCGTCCGCACCAGCGGAACGACACCTACGATGACGATCCAGCCCATGCACACGTACATGGCGGCCGAGAGCCACCGGGGGGCGTGGATCCAGAATATCTTGAACACCATGCCCATGAGCGCCACGGCCCACACCGTGCCGAAGATGCTCCACCCCCATGCGCCCCGCAGCGGCACCAGGCAGAACGGGGTGTAGGTGCCCGCGATGAGTACGAAGATCATCATGTGGTCGAGCTTGCGCAGCCGGGCGGTCCCCTTGCTGCCCAGCGGCAGCCAGTGGTAGAGGGTGCTGGCCGTGTAGAGCAGGATCATGCCGGCACCGAACACGCAGTAGGTGGTGAGATGCCAGGGCCTCAGCGGGTTCGCAGCCTTGACGATGAGTGCAACGAGGCCAGCCACGGCCAGGAGCGCCCCGATGAAATGGGTGAGGCCGCTCACCGGGTCGCGCAGGCTCGAGATGAAACAAGAAGATCCCCTGCCCTCGTTCATGTAACCCTTCCTCTGAATGGATTGAGGCATGAAACCCCTGACCCGCCTGGAACACGGGTGCATTGAGGACTGTACCACAGGATGCCCCGGGGTTTGTGTGAAAGAACCTCAAAGGAAATGTAAGAGTTGTGCAAACAGCCTGCGGAGAATTCATCGCGAATATGAATTTTTCATGAAGATGCAGGGAAAGACTTGCACAATACTCATGACATGGGCATCATAACGACGGACACGACCTCCACACCATAACTTGAAGGGCACAGGGCATTATGGGCGGCTTTATAGCGGTCGTGGATGACGAGCCGGATATCGTCGAACTGGTGAGCATCCACCTCAGGAAAGCGGGCTTGACCGTCAAGGGTTTCCCTGACGGTGACTCCCTTCTCAGGTCGCTGCCTGCAGGCCATCCCGATCTCATCATCCTGGACCTTATGCTCCCGGGCCTCGACGGATTCGAGATCTGCAGAATCCTCAGGCGCAACGAACAGTACGCCCGCATCCCCATCATCATGCTCACGGCCAAGGACCATGAAGCCGACAAGGTCGAGGGA
>DAITOA010000045.1:0-24649 GCA_036834365.1 Thermodesulfobacteriota bacterium
CGCCGCCTCGCTTCCTCTGGTGCCGTTTGATGGCCGAGAGTACGGACACGCTGCGGGACATCTCGTCGAAGACCGGTATCCCTATGGATTCGAGCCCCCTTCTCCATGAACGCAGGGGCTCGCCCATGCCGGCAAGCCAGGCAACCACGGGTTTTCCGAGTTCGTCCTTGAGTCTGGCCAGGTCCAGGAGGACGGTGCTGTCTGTAGTAAGGTTGGTGTATATATGAATGATGACGGAGTCCACCCCCTCGTCATACATGAGGGCGTTGGAAACGGTTGTGTAAACCTTTGCCATGCCGCTGTGCTCGATGGCGGGCCAGATGTCCACGGGGTTTGCCGGCTCCATCCACGGCGGGAAGACCGATTTCAGGACGGATAGGGTTTCATTGCTGAGCTCCGCCATGCTCAGCCCCGATTCATGGAGAAGGTCCGTGGTAACGATGCCGCCCCCGCCCGAGAAGGTGACCACCGCTGTACCCGCATTGTCATGGACGCTGCAGTGGGTGGTCTTGGAGAAGCCCCGCAGGAAGTCCATGAGTTCGTTCATATCGGTCACCTCCACGATGCCAGCCTGCCTCATGGCCGAACGCAGGATCGCATGGTCGCTTGCCATACTCGCGGTGTGACTCATGGCGGCCTTGGCCCCCATGGGGCTCCGACCGCCTTTGAGCAGGACGATGGGTTTATCCGTGCCGGATGCCAGTTCGATGAACCTCCGGGGGGCGGAGATGGATTCGGCATAATGTCCGATCACATCCGTGGAGGGGTCATTGATGAAATATTCAAGGAGTTCTGTCTCGTTCACATCGCACTTGTTGCCTATGGAGCACATCTTGCTGATGGACAGCCCTCCTCGTTCGAGGACCATCATGAGGAAGCCGGCCGAGAGCATGCCGCTCTGGACGGTCATGGACACGTTGCCGGGCTTCATCAGGGTTTTCCATACGTCCGTATACATGAACGAAAATACATGGCCCAGGTGGGCATCCAACAGGCCCATGCAGTTGGGGCCCCAGAGCCTTATGCCGTGACTTTTCGCCAGGGAAACACACTCCTCCTGCAGCCTTACGCCGTCCCGTCCTGTCTCGGCAAAACCCGCAGACTCGATGATGATGCCCTTTACGCCCTTCTTCGCACATTCCTCGATGGTCGACGGCAGACCCGGGGCAGGGATGAAAAAGAGCGCCAGATCGAAGTCGCCTGGGACGGATGAGATATCCGGGTAGCATGGGACATCCAGGATGGAGTCAACCCTCGGATTGACCGGGTATACCTTGCCCTTATAGCTGTGCAGGGTGTTTCTGAAGAGATGGAAGCCGCCTTTGCGCTGATTGTCGCTTGCTCCTATGACCGCTATTCCCTCTGGGTTGAAGAAGAAATTCATCGATGACCATCCCTCTCATGTCTTCTGAATTTACTGCACAATTTGTTGTGCATAGATGATTTGGCCCCCCTTGTCAATTATGGCCGATACACCAAACTATGGTGCAAATGCATAAGGAATTCAGGTAAAGGGTGGGAGACATTCAGGGGTTAGAATAGTCCAACTACTGATAATTCTAAGTAAAATATCCTACTCTCAAGGTGGCATGGCTTTCGCAATTGACATGCACATCCCATCAAGCGGGGAATACGGGTGGATTCCGAAGACACGACAAACAGGGCCTGTGGCATATGCAACGCGCAGGATGCCGTTACCGAGTGTGACGGCTGTCTCATCCCCCTGTGCAAGAAATGCCGCAGCATAGAGATATGGCGCACCCCTACTGAGGAGGTGGTCATCCGTTATTTCTGTCCGCAGTGCAGAGAAAATGCGAAGACACATCCCCGGGGAAAGAGCAAAAGGGTCTTCGGGCTCGGCCAGGTTACGGACATGGTCAACCAGGGGCTGGGCAAGGTCAGCAGGTTTAAGATCAAGCTCAAGGTATGATGGGTGGATACCCACAAATTATGGTTATAACACCATAAATCAGATTTTAAATTTGGGTGGTATCGCCACAGTCTGGGGTTAAATATAATAAAATATAAGTTATTACTGAGAGATAGAAGAGAGAAGAGAGTGGCACACATCTCGCAATAAAGCGAACAAAGAAAAGACGGCCAACAGCACGAGAGGATACATCATACGAAAAGGTCGTATAAGGGTAGACAAGGCACAGGGGCCAGAAAGCAGTAAAGGAAGGAAAAGACAATACTCAAGAAGACAAGTTCTTAACTGAAACCTCCTTTTTGATGCCAGAAGAAGGGACACACCATTCCGCAACCGTCCCCACACCTGATTCTTCTGGCATTTTTTTTATTATGAGCACAAGGTATCCTGCAATTCGAGGAAACACCAATAATGCAATGATCGATCAAAGTTTGAAGCCCTTTTTCCTTGACAACCACGTACAATTTCATTAATAGCTCACCATTCTAAAAGTACAACCATGGTTTCGAGGTGCAACATGTATGCGGTTATAAGGACAGGCGGCAAGCAGTACAAGGTTGAAGAGGGCGACATTCTTCACGTGGAGAAGCTCGAGGCTGAAAAGGGTGACTCGGTCACCTTCGACGAAGTCCTGCTCATCGGTGGGGAAGACTATACCATCGGTACGCCCACGGTCAACGGCGCAAAGGTCAGCGCGTCGGTGGTCAGGCAGTTCAGGGACAAGAAGATCATTGTGTTCAAGATCAAGCGCCGGAAGAGATACCGCAAGACCCAGGGCCACAGGCAGTATCTGACCGAAGTACGCATCACCGGTATCACGAAAGACTAGGAGGCGTTGTCGAGCCATGGCACATAAGAAATCAGGCGGAACGTCACGCAACGGCAGGGATACCGCCGGAAAGCGGCTGGGAGTCAAGAGGTTTGCAGGCCAGCAGGTCAAGGCGGGGAGCATCCTCGTGCGCCAGCGCGGGACCAAGATCCATCCCGGCGAGAATGTGGGATGCGGAAGGGACTACACCCTTTTCGCCCTGAAAGACGGCGTAGTGAAGTTCGAGACGCAGCAGAGTTCGAGCAAGAAGGTGAAAATCGTATCCATTACCGCGTAGCCTATGGACTTCATTGACGAGTCCAGGATCTTCGTCAAGGCAGGCAACGGCGGCAACGGTTGTTGTTCATTCAGGAGAGAGAAATTCATCCCCAAGGGCGGTCCCGACGGGGGTGACGGGGGCAAGGGCGGCGACGTCGTCATAGAGGCGAGCCCCCATTACCATACACTCCTCGATCAGCGATACCATCCCCACTACAAGGCGAAACGCGGTCAGCACGGCAAGGGTAAGAACTGTACCGGCCGGTCGGGCGAAGATCTTGTCATCTCCGTGCCCGTGGGCACCCAGGTCAAGGACATTGAGTCCGGGGAGGTCATTGTCGACCTGGTGGAGGCCGGACAGCGGGTGATCGTTGCCAGGGGCGGCAAGGGCGGCAAGGGCAATGCGCGGTTCGTCACCTCCACCCGGCAGGCCCCGAAAATCTGTGAACCAGGCGGCGACGGCGAGGAGAAGTCCTTCCGCCTGGTGCTCAAACTCCTTGCCGACGTGGGTCTGGTGGGCTTCCCCAATGCAGGAAAGTCGACGCTGATCTCGAAGATATCCAGCGCCCGGCCCAAGATAGCCGATTACCCGTTCACCACGCTGGTCCCGAACCTCGGCATGGTTCGATGGAAGGGCGCCGATTTCGTGGTGGCGGACATACCGGGAATCATTGAGGGCGCGCATGAGGGGACAGGGCTGGGACTGCGATTCCTGCGCCATATCGAGCGCACGCGCATCCTGCTCTACCTCATCGATCTCTCTCCCGAATCGGGGAGGGATACCGCCCGCGAGCTGGAGATCCTCATGAACGAGCTGCGGGAGTATTCGCCGGAACTTCTTGAGAGAAAACAGCTCGTAGTTTTCAACAAGTGTGACCTCAATGGGGCACAGGAACGCGCCAAAGAAGCTGTTGCCTTTGTGCAAGACGCAGGTTATCCTTTTTTCATGGCATCGGCCTTAAACGGGTTCGGGCTCGAAGAGGTGCTGAATCATATCGTGAAGGAACTCTATGAAGTCAGGGACGAGGGCGGGACTGAAGAAGTGTAAGCGGGTCCTCATCAAGATCGGCTCGCAGGTTCTCAGTACGGGACACGGACTCAACAACAGGGTCATG
Source organism: Thermodesulfobacteriota bacterium (assembly GCA_036834365.1). GTDB lineage: Bacteria > Desulfobacterota > Desulfomonilia > UBA1062 > UBA1062 > MWEI01. The sequence goes on from DAITOA010000045.1 coordinate 4,133, forward strand.
GAACGCATCTGTGACGACGTGTCCCTCATGCGGGACAGGGGCAGGGAGTTCGCCATGGTATCCTCCGGGGCCATAGCCGAAGGCAGGGCCATCATGAACATCGGCGACACCAAGACCGCCCTGTCCAAGAAACAGGCCCTTGCAGCCATCGGGCAGGGAAGCCTCATGCGGGCATATACGGATGCGTTCCGGAGATACGGCTACACTGCAGCCCAGATCCTCATCACCAGGGAGGACCTCGATGACCGCCGCAGGTACCTGAACATCCGCAACACCTTCTCGTCGCTCTTCGACATGGGGGCGGTTCCCATCATCAACGAGAACGATACGGTGGCCGTGGAAGAGATCCAGTTCACGGACAACGACATGCTCGCGGCCATGATCCTTCCCCTGGTGGAGGCGCACATACTCATCATCCTCACGGATATCGAGGGTGTCTACTCCAAGGACCCCAAGGCCCATGAGGATGCCGCCATCATCCACGAGATCCCCGAGCTCAGGTCAAAGGATCTGAAGGTGTACGGCGACGGCGGCAATCCCCTGGGAAGGGGCGGCATCAGGTCCAAGCTCGAGGCGGCCTACCGCGCCTCCATGCTCGGGGTGCCTACCATCATAGCCTCGGCGTATACACCGCAGGTCGTCACCTCCATCCTCGAGGGCAGGGAGATCGGCACCTTCGTGCACCCGAAAAAGAAGGCCGCGCTCACTCAGAAGGACCACTGGCTCGGCTTCGTGTCCAGGCCCAAGGGAAGGGTCATCGTGGACGACGGGGCCGCCACCATGGTGCTCACCAGGGGGAAGAGCCTGCTGCCCGTGGGGGTGGTGGATGTCGAAGGGAGCTTCCAGGCAGGGGACCCCGTGGAGATCGTCCAGCGGGATGGCGAGGCCATCGCAGTGGGGCTGAGCAACTTCGCCACAGAGGAGATCATCAAGATCATGGGCGCCAGCACGAAGGATCTCGCCCAGATCCTCGACTACGAGTGTGATGAAGAGGTGGTCCACAGGAATAACATGATCCTGAGAAAGGAGATCCTGTAGTGTCCAGTGAAATGATCAGGGGCATAGCCGAGTCGGCCAGGAGGGCATCCCGGACCCTGACCGGACTCTCCAGCACCGCGAAGGACCAGGCGCTCAGGCGGATGGCCGATTCCCTCAGGCAGGCCTCACCGTTCCTGCAGCAGGAGAACGCCAGGGACCTCGAGGCCGCGAACAGCACCGGCCTGAGCTCCGCCATGATCGATCGGCTCACCCTGAACGGGAAGGTGATCGAGGGGATGGCCAGAGGCATGGAGGAGATCGCTGAGCTCCCCGACCCGGTGGGAAAGATCACGGGCATGGCCAGGAGGCCCAACGGGCTCATGGTGGGGAGGATGCGCATTCCTCTCGGCGTGGTGGCCATCATCTACGAGTCACGCCCCAACGTCACGGCGGACACGGCTGCCCTGTGTCTGAAATCCGGCAATGCCGTGATCCTTCGGGGGGGCTCGGAAGCCATCAACTCCAATGCAGCCATCGTGAAGACCCTCAAGGAGTCCCTGAATGATTCCGGGATCGACCCGGACGTGATCGGGTTCATCCCAGTCACCGACCGCCAGGCCATCATGGATATGCTCAGGCTGGAGGACCTCATCGACCTCGTCATACCCCGGGGGGGCGAGGGCCTTATCAGGACCGTGTCCGAGAACTCGCTCATCCCGGTGCTCAAACACTACAAGGGGGTGTGCCATATCTTCGTGGACCGTCAGGCCGACCTGGAGAAGGCATACCGTATCTGTCTGAACGCCAAGGTCCAGCGGCCCGGAGTGTGCAACGCCATGGAGACCCTCCTCGTCGATGCCCCCGTAGCAGGCATCTTCCTCCCGAAGATGGCGGAGATCTATCGAAAGCACGGCGTCGAGCTCCGGGGTTGTCAGAAGTCCCGCGCCTACCTCCCCGACATGAAGCCCGCCACCGAGGATGACTGGTATGCGGAGTTCCTCGATCTCATCCTTGCGGTCAGGATCGTGGAAGATCTCCACGAGGCCATCGACCACATCGAGAAGTACGGTTCCAACCATACCGAGGCCATCATCACGGAGAACTACACGAGGGCCATGGAGTTCCTGAACCATGTGGACTCCTCCACGGTCCTGGTGAACGCAAGCACGCGTTTCTCCGACGGGGGTGAGTTCGGCCTGGGCGCCGAGGTGGGGATCAGCACATCGAAGATCCACTCGTACGGACCCATGGGTATAGAGGATCTCACCATACAGAAGTTCATCTGCTTCGGCGACGGACAGATAAGGCAATGAGGCCAGGTATCTTCGGCGGCACCTTCAATCCCGTTCATGTCGGGCATCTGCGTGCGGCCGAAGAGGTGAGAGAGACCCTCGGGCTGGAGAAGGTCGTCTTCGTCCCGTCCTCGATTCCCCCTCACAAGGAGCTGGACGACAATGTGGAAGGCGCCAGGCGTCTCGAGATCGTGAGGCTGTCGGTTGAAGGGAATCCCTTCTTCGAGGTCTCGACCTTCGAGGTGGACAGACCCGGCAATTCCTATTCCATCAGGACCATCGAGCACTTCCGGGAGATATACGGCGGTACGCCGTACTTCATCATCGGGCAGGACGCGTTCAACGAGATCTCCACATGGTACCAGGCGGAAAGGCTCTTCTCCCTGACCCACTTCGCCGTCATGTCGAGGCCGGAAGCCGCCAGGCCGGTCCTCTCAGACATTCTCGGCGGCGCGGCTGCCCGGTATCGTCCGGCCGGAGAAGGGAACAGATATGTCAATGATCTCGGTAACGAGATCGTGTTCGTCGAGGTCACCGCATATGCGGTTTCCTCCTCCCGGATACGGCAGCTGTGCCGACAGGGAGGGTCCATCCGCTACCTGGTTGCCGAAGAGGCGTATGAGTATATAACGAAAGAGAGGATCTACCAATAGATGAAGCCCACCTGGGACATACTGGTGTCGGCCCTGGAGGACAAGAAGGCCACGGATATCGCCGTGCTGGATGTTCGCGGCGCTTGCACCTTCACGGATTACATCATCATCTGCACCGGCATGTCGGACCGGCAGATCCGGGCCATGGCAGAGCACGTCGTGGAGACCTTCGGAAAGCCCTTCGGGAAGGAGGGGGTCGAACAGGGCAGGTGGGTGCTGCTGGATTATGTGGATGTGGTCATACACATCTTCCAGGCTGATATCCGGAAGTACTACGACATGGAAGGCATGTGGCTAGAGGCGAGGAGGATCAGGTAGATGAAGCTGGTCTTCTGCTTCACCGGCAAGACCCATCAGGGACCCATCAGGGAGTCCGTTCAGGATTATATCGGGAGGATCAGGAAGTACGCGCCGGTGGAGGTCATAGAATCCAAGACGCTCAGGCCCCAGACCAGGGAAGGGCGGCACGTCATACTCGCGTCCGATGGGAGCACCCTGAGCTCCGAGGGCTTTGCACAGCTCCTTGAGCGTCAACAGAACGCCGGGACCAAGCACCTCTTCTTCTATATCGGGGGACCGGAAGGACTCCCGGCCGAGGTCCTGACCAATGCTGACATGTCCCTGTCGCTTTCCAGCATGACCTTCAACCATCAGCTGGTCCGCATCATGCTGCTGGAACAGGTCTACCGGGCCTTCACCATCATCAGGGGCGAACCCTACCACAAATAGTTCACGTCTTTGGGCCGGCCCGCAAATACCGGGACTTGTCCGTATTTCCTCGGTTTTTCATCCTTGCCCTCATGCCGCGAATCGATGTAGTATGGAGGATAATGGCGGATAATGCATCAAGGAAGGTATCCGTCTCACATGCAAGAATGGAGGGATCATGATCTACCTGAAGATTATGGAGGTGCTCAAGGCCGATGCCGATCAGTTATCCCGGAGGGTCGTCAGTGATCTGATGAACAGGGGTGAGACGGAGTATCACAAGAAGTACTCGGAAGATATCATCTACGAGCGGGTATATGACGTATACAGCACTCTGAGCTACTGGCTGGACAGGGCGCGGCCCAAGGAGGAGATCTACAGGCATTTCCGCGAGTTGGGCAGGAAGCGGTTCGACGACGGTATCCCGCTGCATGAGGTGATCATGTTCCTCATGCTCATCAAGCGCCACCTCTGGCTCTATCTTCTGGAGAAACACTTCTTCGAATCCTCGTACGAGCTCATGAAGAGTCTTGAGATGAACAACCGCGTCGTGCTCTTCTTCGACAGGGCGATCCTGGCTGCAAGCATGGGGTACGAGGAGGAGTTGATGAAGTATGTGGAGGTCTCCAAGGAGCAGAGCCTGATCGGAAAGTTCTTCAGGAAAAAGTAGCTCCTTCCCTCCCCGGGGGAGAATCTTAACAAGGTTAAAAAAAAGAGAAGGATTCTCTTCCTTTACCCGTATAAAGCATTATTATAATTCCGTAGAGGGAACATAATTCCATCAATGAGGGAGGCCGTATGATATCCGAAAAGATCGTTGACATGATCAAGGAGAATGCCGACACCCTGACCAACCGGCTTTGCAAGGATCTTCTGAGTAGAGAGGAGACGAAAGGCTACCGAGCGCTCGACAAGGACATCGTCTACGAACGTGTTTACGATGTGTACAGCCGCCTCGACAACTGGCTCGCAGGCAACAAGAAGAAGGGCGAAGTCAAGGAACACTATCGGAAGCTCGGTATGACAAGGTTCCATGAGGGTATTGCCCTGAGTGAGGTGGTCATGGCGCTCATGCTCATCAAGAGGCACCTGTGGCTCTATGTGCAGGAGACGCACTTCTTCGACTCATCGTTCCAGCTCATGCAGGCCCTCGAATTCAACAACCGCGTCGTGCTCTTCTTTGACAGGGCCATCTTCTTCACCTGTATAGGCTACCAGGAGGAAGAGCAGAAGTGCCTTGGAAAACCCAAGGAAGGATTCATATCCAGGGTATTCAAGTAAGAGGAACAGGGTTACTCGAGATCGAAAGCGACCCTTATCTTGAAGATTTTCCGGGCGGGCAGGTCCAGGACCGTGGTGTCCAGGGCCTGCCCGATCTCGTTCATGATGTCCTCGGTGCGTCTTCTGTCCGGGGCGATGATGGTGAACCAGCAGTTGGGCTTCCCGTCCCGTACGTAGTTGTGGGTTATCTCACGGAACCTGCGCGCCAGGGTATGGAAATCCCCAATGCGCCCTTCGGGGATGTCAGCCGCGCAGAGGGTGGAAGACCACCCGAGCTTCCTCGGATCGACGACCGCCCCGATGCGCCGGATGACACCCTGTTCCTTCATCGAGCCGATGCGCGCTATGACCTCGTCCTCGGTGATGCCCGCATGCCGGGCGACCTCGCTGAAAGGCCGTTCGCTTAAGGGTAGGGCCTTGTTGACAATGCTCAGGATGGCGCGGTCCACATGGTCCATGGGTCACTCCACGGGATACCAGCAGATGGGGTCGGTCTCCATGACATCGCCCAGCACCTCGTAGGCCCGTGCCCGGCAACCGCCACAGATATCCGTGTAGCCGCATCGCCCGCACTTGCCCTGGAGTCCGCCCATGTCACGGAGCCTTGCCAGGAGAGGTGATCCTTGCCAGATCTCCTCCAGCGGTGATTTTCTGATGCTCCCGCAGTCGATCTGAAGAAAGCCGCAGGGCTGGACCGTTCCGACGGCGGAGACGAAGCCGAACCCGGTGCCCGCGAGGCAGCCCTTGGTGGGGCTCGATCCCTCCCTCTCGAGGAGCATGCGGTAGTACTGCGGGGCACACGTGGCCTTGCATTCGATACCTGCGGATTTAGAGACGGCATGGAAGTTTTCGAGCATCTCGCGGTACTGCCTCACCCTGGCAGGCTCTACGTTCTCACCCCTGCCCGTGGGCACCAGGAAGAAGACATGCCAGGCCGTCACCCCGAGGCCAGCGAGAAATGCAGGGAAGAGCTTCATCTGAGAGATGTTCATGGCCGCCACCGTAGTGTTGACCTGGACCGGTATGTCTTCGGCCAGGAGTGTCTCGATGCCCCGGACGGCCATCGCGAAGGCACCGGGCATACCCCGGAAGGCATCGTGGATGTCGGGCGTCACCCCGTCGAGGCTAACCGACACCCGGACGATCCCCGCTTTCCTCAGGTTCACCGCCGTCTCGGGGGTGACCAGGGATCCGTTGGTGGCCAGTGTCATGCGCAGCCCCAGTCCCGTTCCATGTGCTGCGAGCTCGAACACGTCGGGCCGGACCAGGGCCTCGCCCCCGGACAGGATGACGAGGCGGGTGCCGCCCGATGCAAGATCTCCGAGCAGGGACATGCCTTCCACGGTGGAGAGCTCGCCCGGCCCCGGCTCGCTGGTTGCGGAAGCCCGGCAATGCACGCAGTTGAGGTTGCATGCCCGGGTGAGCTCCCAGGCGAGGATGTGCGGCAGCTTCATGAGAGAAGTTCGGCCAGTCTCGGGGCGAAGTAGGTGATGATCAGGTCCGCCCCTGCGCGCCTGATGGCGACGGCCGACTCCAGGATGCAGGCGTCCTCGTTCATCCAGCCCCGCTCGCAGGCCGCCTTGATCATGGCGTATTCGCCCGAAACCTGGTAGGCCGCCAGCGGGACGTCGAACTCGTCGGCGATGCAGCGGAGTACATCCAGGTAGGGCAGCGCCGGTTTCACCATGATCATGTCGGCACCTTCCTCGATGTCATAGGCGGCCTCGCGCATGGCCTCCCGGACATTGGCCGGGTCCATCTGATAGCCCTTCCGGTCGCCGAAGGAGGGGGCAGATCCCGCCGCTTCGCGGAATGGCCCGTAGAAGGTGGAGGCGTATTTCACCGCATAGCTCAGGATGGGGATGTGCTCGAAGCCGTTCTCATCGAGGTCTTCCCTGATGATTCCCACACGGCCGTCCATCATGTCCGAGGGTGCGATGATGTCCGCGCCAGCCCTGGCATGGGACAATGCCACCGTGGCGAGCACCTCCAGCGTGTCGTCGTTGCTGACCCGGCCCTTCTCGTCCAGGATGCCGCAGTGGCCGTGGTCGGTGTATTCACACAGGCACACATCAGTGATGACCAGGAGGTCCGGGGCTGCGTCCTTGATGCGGCGCACGGCCTGCTGCACCACGCCGTCCTTGTGGTGGGCGGAGGTACCGGTGGAGTCCTTTCTTCCGGGAATTCCGAACAGGAGGACCGCAGGGATCCCCAGCGCGGCGATCTGTTTCGCGAAGCCCGGCAGCTGATCGGGGGAGTGCCTGAATTGTCCCGGCATGGCCTCGATGGGCTCCCTAAAAGACTTGCCTTCCTTCACGAAGATCGGGTAGACGAGGTCATCCACACGGACGTGGGTCTCCCTGACCATCCTCCTCATCGTATCAGTGCTTCTCAACCTTCGGGGTCTGTGCTCCGGGAACATATCATCCTCCGATTTTTTATGCTGACGGGAGAGTTATATATCCTCAACCCGACGGGTGCAAGCTAGGGAATTCTCATCAGCACGGGCGCGATTCCGGCTGTGTGCAGGCGCTCGAGGAAGAGGAAGATCATGTAGATGAGCGGGAACCACATCACGCTGAAGAAGGCGCGCCTGAAATATCTGGCATTGACGGGGTACTCCGCGGGTTCCGCATATGCTGAGAACCGGGGCAGGAAGGCCGGGACCCGGGCTTTGTACCCACGGAAGCCCTCGCCGTGCACCAGCTCCAGGTGTTTCTCCTCGGCCCTGATGACCAGCGGGTAGTAGACGGCGAAGGCAGCCATCACGGCGAACAGGATGAAGACGCTCTTCGTGACCATACCTATGCCGACGGCCCCGATGAGGCTGAAGAAGTACAGAGGGTTCCTCACGACGGAGTATGGCCCCTGGGTAATGAGGTCCCTGGTCTTGTGGCCGCTGATGTAGCTCAGCGCCCAGAGCCTGCCGAAGGCGGCCGTGAGCACGAGGATGAAGGCCGCAAGGTCGACGGCGACGGAGGCGGCCGGTCCCGGTCTCCAGACGGGCCCGGAAAGCAGGATAGCCAGAGCGACGATCCCCAGCAGGATCCGCGTGAGCAGGATACGGTATCTCTTGGTAAAGGACAGCAGCTGTTCCATGGCGTAGCGTTAGGTTCTAAGTCGTTCCCGCTGGAAAGTCAAAGGTTTTCGGAACAGAAAGTGAACCTCAGAGGTCTTTTTATGACCTGCCCTGGGAAGCGCCTTCCTCGTATTTTTGAGGGAAGGCGCTTCCCAGGGCAGGCTGAAAGGTACATGGCGGGCCGGCGGGCGATCGTTTCATCGGGGCGGTACATTTGTCCATGGTGTGTCCTCCTGTTTATGCCGAGTTCACCGATGAAGACGGTGAACTCGGCATAAACAGGAGGTAAGGGAAAGCCTCGGTTGAGACAGAGAAATGTACGGGACACTCTGCCGACGTTTCCCTCTTGACGGAGGGGTCAAAGAGGTCATTATTATGAGATCAGAATTGCAATGTTCACCGAGATATTTCATGAAAAGGGGGGTTCTATGGTAATCAAAAGGGTTCTGCTCCTTGTATGGATTTTCAGCACGATGTGTGTTTCGGCCGCATTCGCGCAGATCGACAACCTCACCAACATGAGCGCCGAATGGATACGCATGTCCAACCGCAATGCCGCCACCGATGCGCCGGACCTCGTGATCTTCAACCCGGCCGGTGCAGTGAGCCTTTCGGAGGGGTTCCACCTCGACATCGGCAACCAGTTGCTGTGGCGCATGCCCGAGCATTCCTTCACCGATCCCATAACCGGCAGTCATGACAGCTACGAACAGGATAGCCCCGAACTGTTCGTGCCCAATGTCTGTGCGGTCTATACCCGGGATAAGTGGTCCGTCTTCGCCGGTATCCACATCCCGGGCGGCGGCGCGACCCTCGACTACCCCGACGGATCTTATACGACCCGGCTCATCGGTGCCAGCCTTATAGGACCTGACGGGCCTTATTACGGATACTACACGGAAATCACCAATGACAGCCTCAAGGCGGAATCCCTCTATCTGGCCACAACCATCGGCGGGGCCTACAAGGTGACCGACAAGGTCTCCGTGGCTGCCGGGATCCGCTACATGAAAGCGGATAACAGCATTGAAGGAAAGCTCACCATGTCCGGGGGCGTTGCAGGAGACGACACACCCGATATCCCCCTCGAGGTGGATGTGGACCAGGATGCCTCGGGATGGGGCGGAATCATCGGCGTTCAGGTAGCCCCGACGGACAGACTGATCCTGGCCATGCGCTACGAGACGCAGGTGAAGCTGGATTTCGAAGACGACGTGAACACCGATGACATTGGTCTGTTCGTCGACGGCGAGAAGCACCGGAGGGATTTCCCCGCCATGATCGGCCTGGGGGCGTCCTACAAGCTCACCCCGCAACTCCGCTGCGAGGCGGACTTCAACTGGTTCTTCCAGAAGAACGCCGACTGGGGTGAAAACGAAGACGGCAGCGACAACGCCGCCGATGCCGGCGATGTCTGGAGCATCGGGGCCGCCGCGGCCTACCAGGTGTCGCCCGAACTGGAGGTCAGTACAGGATTCCTCTATACGAAGCACGACTGGTCCGATCTTGATGCCTACTACAATAATAACCTTGGGGCCATCGAGGTCCTGTACTCCACCAACGTGAACCTGAGCGCGGGATTCGCATACAAGGTGCGTCCGAACATCAAGCTGAACTGCGGCTTTTCCTACACCTTCTGGGATGATGAAGACATCAACACCCCCATCGGGGTCGTCTCCACGGAGAACGACACGTTTCTGATTGGTCTGGGCGTCGATATCGCCATCCCGCGCTAGATGGGATCCCGAAACACCTGATCAACGGGCCCTGCGGAAAGTTTCCTCCGCAGGGCCTCCTGTTGTATGGTATAATATTATGAAATCTTTGTAGGATTACAGTCTGCTTCCGTTGTTTCCGATAGATCATGCAGGAGGAAGAGAACCATGGCACTTCAGGTCGTAATCATGGCAGGCGGCAAGGGAGAACGGCTGTGGCCGGTCTCCTCGGGTCAGACACCCAAGCAGCTCATTCCTTTCGAGGGGGAGAAGAGCCTCCTCAGGTGCGCATTCGAGCGCTCGCTCAACATGACCCCGCCGGAAAACATCTATGTGGTGACCTCGGCGGACCTCTGCCTGAAGGTGCAGGAGGAGCTTCCGGAAATGCCGAAGGAAAATGTCCTGGCAGAGCCGGTGGGCCGCAACACGGCACCGTGCATCGGGTATGCGGCCGCCCTTATCGCGAAGAAGGATCCCAAGGCCATGATGGCTGTGTTTCCCTCCGATCACCTCATCCGTGAACCCGAGAAGCTCAAGGAGGCTATCCTCTTCGGCGCAGGTGCCCTGGAGTCGCACCCGGATCTCCTCATCACCCTGGGAGTCGTCCCTGACCGTCCCGAGACAGGGTACGGGTACATAGCCCCAGAAGTGGTGCTTCTGAGCCAGGGGGGACTTATCCTGAAGAGGGTCAGGGCTTTCCATGAGAAGCCTGCCCGCATCCTGGCGGAGCAGTACCTAAAGAGCGGCTATTTGTGGAACGCAGGCATGTTCCTCTGGAGGGTGGACACCATCCTCGACATGTTCTCCCGCCACATGCCGGAACTTCACGGCGAGCTCATGAGCCTCAAGGAATCCCTGGGCAGGGATACCGGATGCGTGGAGCGCTATTACAGGGCATCCCCGTCGATATCCATCGACTACGGCATCATGGAGAAGGCCGACCGCGTGGCTGTGATCCCGGTGGATTTCGGCTGGAGCGACGTGGGAAGCTGGGATGCCATGGGAAACCTCTTCGCCACGGATGCTCAGGGAAACACCGTGAGGGGCTCGGCGGAGCTTATCAATGCGGACAACAACGTGATCTGGTCCATGGACAAGCGCATCGTGCTCATCGGTGTCAATGATCTGGTCGTTGTGGAAGGCCCCGATTCCATCCTGGTCTGTCCCCGGTCCCTCTCCCAGCAGGTGAGTTCCGTGGCCAAGAAGTTCGGCAAGGGAGACGGCTGAGGTTTGAAAGGTCGTCGTGATCAGGAAGCCTTGAGCCTCCTCGTCCCTGTCATTATTCCCGCATGACCCGCGATGACTGAAACGAGGAGATCATCGGACATACCACACCCGTGTTCCCGCCAAACCCTGTTACAGTTTGCTGCCGGAAAAGCCGAAGAGAAGAAAGATCGGCTCGCACAATGGTGTGGAAAACGAAAGGTGTTTCAGGTAAGGATCTTACAGAGATGAAGATCGAAGTCCTTGGTTGCAGCGGATCGGTGATGCACGGGTTCGATACCACCAGCATCCTGGTCAACTCGAAGATCCTGATCGATGCAGGCTCCGTCATGTCCGTATTGCCGGAAGACGCCCTGGACGAGATCAGGATCGTCCTCATCACGCATCCGCACATCGATCACATCAAGGAACTCCCGTTCCTGGTGGATGCCCTGTTCACGAGAAAGGCCCGCGGTATAAAGATCATGGGAAGCGCGACCACGGTGGAAGCACTGAAGGCCCATGTCTTCAACGGTCTCATATGGCCGGATATCGCAGAGCTGGACGCTGACAGGACCTTCCTGAGCATCGAGCCCGTACCGGACGGATGGTTCGATCTCGACGGTATCCGGTTGATGGCCTTTGCCGAGAACCATACCGGCGGGGCGCTCGGGTATGTGATCGGCGAAAATGGCAACTATGCCCTGTTCACCGGTGATACCGGTTACCATGAGGGACTCTTCGATCTCATCAAGACCCTGGGTCCTGACCTGAAGGCGTGCTTCATCGAGGCATCCTTCCCGAACAGGATGGGCGAGTTGGCCGCAGTTACCCAGCACCTGACCCCCGAGCTGATCATCAAAGGCCTCAACGGCTGTCTCTCCCCCTCCACCCGGGTGATCGTGTACCACATGAAGCCCTCGTACCTGAAAGAGGTGATCGCGGAGCTTCCCGAAGGGTTCGAACACATCCAAGGGGGGGAGGTAATTATTCTTTGACCGAGATACTGGACATCGCAAAAAAGGACGGGCGATGGACCGAGTGCCCTTCCTGTTCCGAGACCATCATCACCGACAAGCTCAAGGAGAACCTCTGGGTCTGTCCGCACTGCGACTACCACTTCCGTATCGGCGCCAGGGACCGTATCGCCGTAGTGTGCGACGAGGGATCCTTCGTTGAGATGGAGGTCGTGCCCACCCGCGGAGAGGAACAGACGTCCGCTCCGGATGAGGCCGTCAAGGGTGGACGGGCCCTGATCCAGGGACAGCAGTGCATCCTCGGGGTGATGGACTTCACCTTCAAGGGGGGATCCATGGGCGTGGCGGTGGGGCAGGCAGTGGTGGATATGATGACGGGCGCCCATCGGAAGGGGCTCCCCTTTGTGGTCTTCTGCGCATCGGGAGGCGTGAGGGTCCAGGAGGGTATCTGGGGACTGTTCCAGATGCTCCGCACGGTCCATGCGCGGACGCAGACCAGTGACGTCCCCATGATCACGGTCTTCACCGACCCCACCACCGGGGGGGTGAGTGCGAGCTTTGCCGGCCTGGCCGATGTCATGCTCGCCGAACCCGGCGCGCGTATAGGATTTGCAGGTCCCCGTGTGATCGAGGCCACCATGAGCTGTACCCTGCCGCCGGATTTCCAGGATGCCGGCAGGCTCATGAGCAACGGGTTCATCGACATGGTCGTGCACCGTCACCGGATGCGTGAAACCCTGGCCCTTCTCTTGAGATGGTTCTCTCAGGCCTAGACCAGAACCGTTGGTCCCTGGGGCTCGAGCGCACGAACAGGGCGCTGGACACCCTCGGCCATCCGGAAAAGGCCTATCCCCATGTGCTCGTGGCAGGGACCAACGGCAAGGGATCAACGTGCGTCTTTCTCGAGAGGATACTCCTGAGTGCCGGGTTCTCCACGGGAACCACCCTGTCCCCGCACGTGTCGCGGTTCACCGAGCGGTTCAGGGTGGACGGCGTCGAGGTGGACGCCGGAGAGCTCGGGAAGCTTCGTGCCGAGCTCGAACCTGAGCTGGCGGATATAGGGCTGACCTACTTCGAGTGGTGCGTGGTGCTCGCCGTGGTCCTTTTTGCCCGCAGGGGCGTCGACCTGGGCATCTTCGAGGTGGGGCTCGGGGGAAGGTATGATGCTTCCAATGCCCTGGACCCGCAGGTCAGTCTGATCACCGAGATATCGTCGGACCACACCGATTACCTTGGGAAGACCATTGCAGAGATAGCGGGCGAGAAGGCCAGGATCGCCAGAGCCGGGAGACCCCTCCTGACCGCCGCTACCGGGGCAGCGCTCGCGGTCATCAGGGAATACGCCCTTTTATCAGGCGCTGTTCTCCATGTGGTGGATCGACCGTGCGCTCTGCCCGTGGGGCCCAGGGGGGCGCATCAGGGCCTCAATGCGTCGCTGGCGCTGGAAGCGGCGCGGATGCTGGGGGGCTGCCCGGATGGAGGGCGGATAGAGCACGCCCTGTGGACGGCCTTTCTGCCCGGCAGGGTTGAAAACCTGGACGGGCGCGTCATCATGGATGTGGCACACAACGCTTCATCTGTGCTAGTCCTGGTGGAGTACCTGAGGTCCCATGGTTTCGATGGGGTAGGGGTCGTGGGCATCCTCGCCGACAAGGACTACCCGGCGATGATCTCGAACCTCCTCCAGGTGTGCTCCCGACTGTTCATCGCCCCCGTGGCATCCCCGCGATCATGGGGCCCCCTGGAGATGAATCAGGTGAGAGACATGGGCGCGGTAACGTTGTGCGCGGATGTCACCCGGGCCTTTCACGAAGCGCTGCAGACCGGACGGCCCATTGCGGTAACCGGTTCTTTCCATACCGTCTCAGAGGTGAGGGAATCACTCATATGCAGAGGCTGGCCTTCCTGACGACAGTCATGATCGTCCTTCTCGCACGGGCAGCATCGGGTGTGACACTCGATGTGGAGGCGGACCGTCTGCAGCGGGAAGGGTCCCGCATCGAGGCCTCGGGAAACGTGGTGGTCAAGGGAGATGACCTGGTTCTGAAGGCGGACTACATCATCTACGACACGGAATCGGGGGACATCTGGGCCACCGGTGAGTGCATCCTCTCGGACGCCGACTCCGAGGTAATGGCATCGTCCATCTCGTACAACACGCTTCGGAAGGATGTGCACATCCTGGACGGATCTTTTCGGTCGAATGACGGGACCATGCGGATATCGGGCGCATCCATCACACGGTACGGGTTGGACTACATCCAGGGTCGTGACGTGGAATACACCCCGTGCCTGGGCGATCCGCCGGACTGGTCACTGCGGGTGAGAGAGCTCGACATCCCGGTGGGCGGATACGGGGCGGGCAGTGATGTCCATTTCATGGTGAGGCGGTGGCCCCTGGTCAGACTCCCCTATCTGTTCTTCCCTGCCAAGCTGTACCGGCACTCGGGTCTGCTCTTCCCTGAATTCAGCCATGGATCCGATTATGGATACCGGTTCGGGCAACCCGTCTATGTGGTGCTGGGAAGGTCCGTGGATGCGACCGTCACCCCCACCTGGCTCACGGACCGCGGACTCCTGGCAAAAAACGAGGTGCGGTACAGCCTCGATCAAGACAGGACCGGCATGATCTACCTGGAGGCACTCAAAGACAGAAAGGGCGGAGACCCGAGCGAGGGTGGGGTGATCGATACCGTCCCGTCCTCGAGGTGGTTCGTCAGGGCCCAGCAAACGGGCGAGGACCTGAACTGGGACATCAACCTGGCGAGCACGGCGGATTATTTCAGAGACATCGGGGCCTTCACCAACACTGACCCCATGCAGGGGCAGGGTTTTTCCCGGGACCTGAACGTCCTCGACGACTCGCGGCTGGAAGAGCTCATTTCCCGCGGGCAGTGGGTCGACTCACGATGGGGGATGTCTTTCGCGGTCTCAGGGCAGTTCAAGCAGGACCTGACACGGGAGGACAACGGGCAGACCATACAGCAGCTGCCGAGACTCACCGCCCGGCTGAGGCAGCGCCCCATACCGTTCATCCCGCTGACGACCTCCGCCGAGTTCAGCACGGTGCGTATATCCACCACCGACTGGATCGAGGCGTTCAAAGACAATGCCGACATTGATGTGTCTCTGCCCCTGTCGATATACCCCTATGTCACCTTCAGGCCGTTCTTCAAGGAGTTCTACCGTGATACCCGCTTTTCGCAGACCCAGGACCAGTACTCCGACTCCAGCTATGCCGAGCACTGGTCGGAGCGGGGGGCATCGCTCATCACGACCCTCTACAGTGGACGTTTCCTGAACTCCCTGGAACATCAGATGGTCCCCGGGATAACCTGGACGTACCGGTCCCGCTACGGGGGGAACTACGACCCCCTTGATGAAGAGGATCTCTTCCCGCAGATCCTCCCGGATGACGACTGGCGGAAGACCTCGGAGATAGAGGCGAGCCTGGCGAATTATATCCGGGACAGGTCGGGCATGTCGCTGGCGGACCTGACTGTGGGAAGCGTTTATAACTGCATCGAAGAGGGCTGGAGAGAGATCAGAATCGAGACGAACCTCCGTCCGGCACCATGGATCACCGCATCGCACAGGAACGTCCTCGACAGAGAAGACAAGGGTCCCTATGCCACCACGGAGCACACGACCAGGGTTACATTAACGGATGCACGTGGTGATGCCTTCTCCCTGGGGGGAGAATACAACCGGCTGGACACCAAGCTGCTCGTCGCAGACATGCGTGTGGACTTCGGACTGGGTCTGAGCGCTGGCCTCGACACCAGGTATGACTATCTCGAGCATGAGTTCATCACCCAGACCCAGGACATAGCCTTCACGTCCCAGTGCTGGTCCGTCCGGGTCGAGAGGAAGGCGGAGGCGGCGGATGAGGACACCCCTTCGAATACCACCTGGTCAGTCAACGTGAGACTGCTGGGCATGGGGGACATCTTACAACCGAGGCGGCCTGTGGCGGAGGGAGGAGGGCAATGATCCCCACCCTTGACGAATCTCTGCGCCTCATCGAGCTTCACAGGATGCCCGGCCACATCTTTGCCCATTCGATCATGGTCCGCAGGGTGGCCCTGGCCATCGGCTCGTCCCTTCTGGCATCGAACCGTGACATCGATCTGCGGCTGGTTGGAAGCTCAGCGCTTCTCCACGACATCTGCAAGATGGAGTGCATCGGAAACGGAGGAGACCATGCCCTCAAGGGCATGGAGCTGTTATGCCGGTACGGGTATCCCCGTGTGGGGGACGTGGTGGGTCAGCACGTACGGCTCAGGACGCTTGCCCTTGACGAGGCCATGGTGGTCAACTATGCGGACAAGCGCGTGATGCACACGAGGGTGGTTTCCCTGGACAGGAGGTTCGTGGACCTCATGGCACGCTACGGGACCGATGAAGGCAGGCGCGAGAGGATACTGGGGCACCACAGGGTATGCCTGCAGATGGAAGACATGATCGTAAATGCCTGCAATGCCGACTTAGAAGGCCTGGAAGGCCTAAACCTCATACCGGTCGATCAGACGCTCGATGGTGGATGAGGTCTCCTGGGAGAGCACCGATCTCTTGACGAGCAGGATCAGGGCGAAGATCTTGAAAGGATACAGGATCACGAGCCTGCCCTGATCGATGAAGGTCACCTTCTTGGGGCGTGAGGGACAGAGGTCGCCCAGGGTCTCGGGCAGGTTCATGTAGAACCGGGTGACAAAGGGGACATCGATCTCTCTGGCGATATTGCCGTTCTGGTACAGGATTTCCTGGTCGGATCTCACCACGGCGATGCCCGCGCATTCATTGAGGGACGAGAGGTTCTTCACGAGCATGCGGGTGGACTCGTCCACCGGTGCGATCTCGGCCTCTTCGATCTCGCCCCTCTCCAGGGCGAGGCTCATCTCGTCGGCACGGCGCATGCCTTCGATGAGGAGGTATTCCCAGTTCGTCGTGATGCTGTTCCTGGGGGCTTTCATGCCGCCCACGAACTTGAAGACGCCGGTGGACCAGGAAAGGATGGTGAAAAGAGCATCCTCGCCCTCGATGGCTCCCACCTCGGCATGGGTCATCTGGCCGTCCTCGAAGTAGATGCAACCCTTGCGTTCGTCCTTCTGCACGAACAGGGCGGTGGTCATCTGGCTGAGGCAGTTCATCTGAATGAGGTCGGCCAGCTGGAGTCCCGAGACGCTGCCTGCAAATCCGCGCGCAGCATCCTCCTTGAGGGCCTTGAGGATAAGGCCCCGAAGCTGCTCGATCTCGAAGGGTTTTTCGATATAGAACAGCGAACCCCGGGCTTTGGCCTTCTCTTTTATGTCGGAAGATCCGTAGGCGGTCATCATGATGACCTTGGTGGCGGGTTTCTTCTCCTTGATGTGCAACAGGACGTCAAGACCGTTTATGCCGGGGAGCCTGATGTCGAGCACTACGACGTCGAAGGTCTGCTGGTCGATGATCGAAAGGGCTGTCTCGCCGTCGTTCACCGTGACGACCTCATAGGTTTCCCGATCGTGGGCAAGGGATTTTGCCAGAGACCAGGTCAAGGTTTCTTCGTCGTCACAGATGAGTACCTGCTTGGGCATGCTATCTCCTAGTGATGATCTCGAGGGCGATTTCCAGCGAAGCCTTCAGACGGAGGTACGACTCTGCGAAGACGGCCATCTTCTTGCCCGAGGGCTCCTTCAGTTCGTACTCGAAGTTGCCCAGGCTCAGCGCCTCCATGGCATCGATGATTTCGCGGGTCGGGTTTACCACGATCCTGGCTATGACAAAAGAGATCACGAGGGTGATGAAGAACCCTACCGCGAGGAAGATCGCCGTAAGCAGCATGATGTTCTTGGTGGCCGCTTCGATTTCCTGCTCCTGCTTCAATACCAGACCCTTCTCCCATGCCTTGGGCTTGAGCGCTATGAGAATCTGGTCCGTGCTTACCGGGTGTATCACCACCATGTAGGCTGCGGTGTTCACCGTAGACGGTGCGCCCGTTTTGATGGCCTTCGTGATGGCCGACGCCTGATCAAGGAGCAGGGGATGACGGTAGAGCGGAAGCCCTCGATGAGACGGATTGGTCGACGCCGTCACCTGGAGGTCAGCGGCATTGGTCAGAAAGATCTCCGCCCACGACTCGGGAAGCTTCATGGTTTCAAGCTTTTCCACGGGGACCGTGGACAGCAGCATGGAGAGTATCTTTGCGTCCTCCTGATAGAGCGAATCGGAAAGGGTATCCAGGTTCACCGACCGGATGGACCGCATCTGCGTATAGAGGAGCGCCGAGGACAGAAGCATCATGATGCTTGCTCCGAAAAAGGCAATAAGGAAGACCTTGATTTTCATGGGAGATCAAACCTCCGCTTTCAGCCAGTCGGTCATGTCGTCCAGGAATTTCAAGGACATCTTCTCGTTCGGTATCTTGCCGGAGATGGTCTCGATGAGGTAGGCCTTCTGGTCGGTGCTGTCGGTGAGCAGGTCCGTGCCCAATTCACCGGCGGTTTCCACGATCAGGTATGGGGCTATGGGACCCACGGCACGGGTGAGGGACTCCTTGAGTGAAATGATGAATTCGGTTTCGGGCAGGTGAATCGACCTGCGCTCGTTATGGATCTCATGGGGTGCAGCATCTCTGAGCAGGCCCATCCTGAGCAGGGTGTATACGATTTTCATGGCGTCGGAAACACCGAACCCTATGGCCTGCGCGATGTCGGCGATGGAGGTCTTTCCGTCTATGGCGGCGAGCACCTTCCACTGGATGGATTTGAGCTGGATCTCCTTTTCCCGGATGTCGGGCTCGAGGGCATAGACGGCAGCCGAGGAAGGGATGAGCGAGGTGATCTTGTCCATCTGGCGGAGATGGCCGGTGATCTCGGAAAGGACCTCGTCCACGGCCATGATGATGGTCTGCATGTCGGCTGGTTCATCCACAAAGAACCGGTATTCCCCCGATGTCCATACCGCGATCTCGTGAATGGCCTTGATGCCGGTCAGCGTTGCGCACTGGGCATGGACGACTTCACCTTCGGAAAAATAGATGTTGCCCGTCTCGGCCCCGTTGGTGAGGTAGAGCCTGCCCGTACGCTTGCCCAGTGAGAGGATCTTTATGATCTCGGGGCATCGAGTGTTTGCAAGATCACCGCTGATTTCCTGTTTCATGGTCTTATTTTCTACTCCTTGCCCAAATTCGCAATGATCAGCTTGCCGGTCATTCTGAGCAGGGCCTGATTGACCCGCAGGCTCGACAGCACCAGAAGCATGGTGTTCCCCGAAAGAAATGCCGTCATCAGGGTGTCATCCAGAAGGATCTCGACGGTATTGCCAGGGCGCTTATCGTCCTTGGAGAGATCATGGTACAGATGCATCAGCCTGTCTTTCGCCGATGCGAATCTGTGTTTTGCAGGCAGCTTGATCTGGATGTTTTTCCCCTGTGCAACGACATAGCCCTGCACGCCGGGGATCTGCAAGAGGTCCTTAATCGTGCCTTTCATATAAAATGCCCTATCGGCACGGGATATACGATTCTTTACGCACCGCAGGCTTCCTCAACTTTTGCATGCCAGGACCGATAAGTCCAGTAGCAAGAGAATACTGAGGCGGTCAAGAGAACATGATTATCTATACGTTGAGGGCCATCAAGAGACTCTGGATGCGCTGGCTGGGGAATCCTTTCCACGGGGTCAAACTCTACCACATCACCGACGAGGATCTGTGCTTCGATCCCGATGTGGAGAGGATGATCAGGGAATGCGAACTGCAGGATGCATTCAAGAGTTGTGGCAGTCTTGAAGATTACAACAAGGATTTTGTGAACTTCTTCACATCCAACCGCAGGCAATTTCACCTGGACTACTCGCAGAAAGACGGTCACTTCAGGGTTTAGCCCGGGGCTTTTTCCCTGTGTTCCTCGCCGTAGCATATGCACTGTGACGTGGTGCGTTTTCACTCTTGTGGTCGGATGCTTTCTCGCTTATATCATTCAGGGGCTGATATACAATGGATAAGAAGATCGCATCCATCATACAGGAAAACCTTGAACTCCATGGCCGTATCGGCCTGCTTGCGCCATCCATCGCACAGGCGGCCGCCATGATGATCGACTGCCTCGGTGCCGGGGGCAAGGTGATGTTCGCGGGCAACGGAGGATCGGCCGCCGATGCCCAGCACCTGGCCGCCGAACTGGTAAACCGGTTCCGCAGGGAACGCGCCCCTATGGCGGGTCTGGCGCTGACCACCGATACCTCGGTCATCACCTCCATCGCGAACGACTATTCCTTCGACGAGCTGTTCTCCAAGCAGATACGGGCGCTCGGCAGGAGAGGTGATCTGTTCGTGGGGATCTCCACGAGCGGGGATTCGCCGAACATTATCCGTGCCTTCCAGACGGCCCACGAGATGGGCATCTCCACCGTGGGCCTGACGGGGGAGGGTGGTGCCATCAGAGATCTCGTGGACTGCCCCATCTGTGTGCCATCGAGGAGCACCCCGAGGATCCAGGAGGTCCACCTGCTTATCGAGCACATCCTGAGTGAGCTTGTGGAAGAGGCTGTAAGTGGATCGATTTGACAAAGAAGAGCATCAATACTATGAGAGGTATGTCGAACTGGGGGCGTAATGGGTTCGACGGGGGCAGTTGAGGCCCGAGGAGCA
>DAITOA010000046.1:0-24555 GCA_036834365.1 Thermodesulfobacteriota bacterium
CGACCACACGATCATGCGGAGCGACAAGTTCTACACCGAGGATACGGCGGAAGGCGTCTCCTATTCGAAGTGGGTCCGGACCATGGTGGATAACCCCTTCGGCTTCCTCGGCGGTCCGCTCCAGGGTTTATGGAGGAGTGTCGAGGCGGAATAGGTCCCTGAGTGAAGCTCTGATGTCAAGGGATGGGGGAAAGGATGGATATCGATCCTTTCCCCCATCCCGGTCTACCACCTCTTCACCTTCGCACCCAGACCTTCCATGATGTTCTGGTACTTCTCGTGGATCATCTTCCGATCGAACTCGTAGAAGCTTTCAAGCATCTTCCCCTGCTCGTCCGAGGTGAAATATTCCATGACCGGGAAGAAGAAGGCCTTGTCCTCCTTCTCGATGTGCCTCGGGTAGAGCTCCACCAGGTTGGTCATGTGGGCCGCTATCTTCTCCTGCATGCCGTTGTCGCCCTCCAGGAAGGCCTGCCTGGCCTCGATGAGGGCTCGAACATTCCCCCGGGCGATCACGTGCTCTTTTTGAAGCTCCCCCATGATTCTGCGGTGAACTTCAGTGAGGGGTTTCTTCTCGAGCTCTGCGAAGAGGATGTCCTCCTCCTTGCCGTGGTGGGTTCGGTCGGCATAGGTTCTGAAGAAATCCACTGCCCGTTCGATGAAGACAATATCCGTCCGCCTGTCGTTCCTGATGGAGAGGATCTCCTTCTGCATGAGCGGGATGATCTGCTCGATGAGCCTGTGCTCCCACATCAGGGGACCGATGGGTTTCATGGGTCACCTCCTTGGCGAATGACATGCCTGCCTGCCTCGCAGTTCATGGGGCTATCTACTCATAATAAGCCGGGATGCGGTTTTCGACAAGGTACGGCATGAGGATTGCGAAACCCCGTCTTGTCCCGGAGGATGATTGTGTCTATTATGTTCTATGATTCCACAAGAGAATGCACTGCGTGAAAGGAGGATGTTCATGGCAAAGATTGGTGATCTGTTTCAGAGCGACGACTGGAAAAAGGAAAAGCACGTGCCGGTCATCGAGTGCCCGGACAAGGTGAAGGCCGACGAGGTCTTCCAGGTGAAGGTTTCCCTGGGCAAGGAGATCGCGCACCCCAACACCACGGAGCACCATATCCGCTGGATACAGCTCTACTTCAAACCCGAGGGCGACAAGTACGCATACCAGGTGGGGAACTTCGAGTTCACGGCCCATGGCGAGTGCGTGGAGGGCCCCAACAAGGGACCGGTGTACACGAACCACACCGTTGTCGCCGAGCTCAAGGTGGGCAAGCCGGGCACCCTCGTCGCCTCATCGTTCTGCAACATCCACGGGCTCTGGGAGAGTGCGAAGGCCATCACCATAGGATAAGGCCGACACCTTCTCCACCCTGAACCATGGAAAAGAGGAAGGTGGTGGTGGCCGGCGCAGGGGCCGTGGGCTCGACCTTCTCCTATGCCCTGGCCCACAGCGGGATTGCCGACGATATCGTCCTCGTCGACAGGAACACCGACCTGGCCGTGGGCCAGGTCCTCGACCTGTCGCACGGCCAGCCGTTCCTCCCGAGCGTCACATTCCGCGCCGGGGATCCCTCCGACTACCGCGACGCCCGGGTTGTGGTTATAACGGCGGGTGCGGCCCAGCGGCCGGGGCAGTCGAGGATCGACCTGCTGAAGACCAATGCCGGCATCGTCGGATCCATTGCTGAAGACATCTCGCATCAGGTCTCCGATGCGGTCGTCCTCGTCGTGAGCAATCCCGTGGACGTGCTCACCCATGTCGCCCTGAAGCGGAGCGGGTTCGGGCGGGGCCGTGTCATGGGCTCGGGTACCGTGCTCGACAGCGCCCGTCTGCGCCACCTGCTCAGCGTTTTCTGCGGGATCGACGTGCACAACGTGCATGCATACATGCTGGGAGAACACGGCGACAGCGAGTTCGCCGCGTGGTCCATGGCCCATGTGGCCGGGATGCCCATGGACGATCACTGCCGTCTGTGCGGCAGATGCACCGACTGGATGGCAGAGAGGCGCCGTATCGAACGGGAGGTGAGGGACTCGGCGTACCACATCATCGACTACAAGGGCTCCACCTCTTTCGCCGTGGGTCTCGCCCTGGTCAGGATCGTGGAGGCCGTCCTGCGCTCGCAGAGGAGCGTCCTGACCGTCTCCACCCTGCTCGATGGCGAGTACGGCATGACCGATGTCTGCCTCAGTGTTCCCTGCGTGGTCTCGTCGGACGGCGTGGAGCGCATCATCGACCATGCCCTGCCGGAGGAGGAGCTCGGGCTCCTCAGGTCCTCCGGGACGCTGCTGCGGCTCACACGATCGGGTCTCTAACGATAAATTCGAGCGTGTCACGGACCCCCAGAAACCGTCCCGGGCATCTGCTGTGGGTCGGCCTCCCATCTCCTGCCTGCCCCCTGCCTTGACAAATGACGCCACGTGTTTAATAAAATAAATAAAACCACAAAACACCGAGAACTCACCGTTCCTGCCATGGAGTTACTCATTATGCCGGTATTGAAGGGTGTAAACGTTTTCATACGCGGATCGCTGACGTGTTTCATGGCGGTTGCAGTCCTTTTCACGGTAACCTGCGCCACTGCAAGGGGCATGGTGGTCTCCTGCTCATACAAAACCACCGAACACGGTAAATAATATCGGGTTCAAAGGGTTGAACAATCAATCCACATGCGGAGGAGAAAGCATATGAGAAGATCATGGATCGCACTACTGGTCGTATTGGTCATGGGCCTGGGACTGATGAACGCCGGCTGCGCCAAGAAGGCGCCCCCGGAGACGGCCGGGGAGACGACCCCGCCCCAGGTGACGACGCAACCCGCACCCGCCCCGTCACCCGGTGAGCCTCCTGCAGAGATGCAGCCTGCCCCTGCCGTCGCACCGGGCATGGCTGACGAGATCGCGGCGTTCGAAGCCGACGACATCC
Organism: Thermodesulfobacteriota bacterium; assembly: GCA_036834365.1. GTDB lineage: Bacteria > Desulfobacterota > Desulfomonilia > UBA1062 > UBA1062 > MWEI01. Next base: position 2,942 of record DAITOA010000046.1, read on the forward strand.
ACTTCGACTTCGACAAGTACGACCTCAGGCCCGATGCCGTCGGGATCCTCAACGAAAAGGCCGCCTTCCTGAAGGCCAACACCGGTCTCATGATCCGGATCGAAGGCAACTGCGACGAGAGGGGCACCTCGGAGTACAACCTCGCCCTGGGTGAGCGGAGGGCCAACTCGGCGATGAATTACCTGATGGGCCTCGGCATAGCGCAAGACCGGGTCTCCACGGTCAGCTACGGCGAAGAGCGCCCCCTGGACCCGGGTCATAACGAGGAAGCCTGGGCGAAGAACAGAAGGGACCACTTCGTGGTCACGAACAAATAGACGGCACTCAGCGGGCACTGTGCCCCGGCGCTCTGCCCGCTTCTCTGTCCTGATTCACCGGGAGGAACGCCTTCATCAGAACTCAGGACAGTGATCCTCGTCTCGGGAAATCATGAGATGTCGTACTGCTTGAGCAGGGCGTAAAGCCGCGAGCGGGACAACCCTGATATCCTGCATGCGGTTTCGACCTTCCCCTTCGTGTGCAGCATCAGCGTCTTCAGGTATTCCCGTTCGGCATCCCTGATCGCTTCGTCGCGCACTTCCCTCATACTGGGATACCGCTCGGCAGGGTCCTGCGGCAGAGTAGCGTTTATCTTCTTTCCCGCACCGACGGAATTTCGTTTCACCTGCACATGAATGTGCTGCGGCAGGTGCTTGGGCACGAGGACCGCATTGTCCCGGGCAACGGCATTGGCGCTCTCCAGCGCGTGGATCAGCTCTCTCACGTTACCCGGCCAGGGATAGCGGACCAGGATGTCACGGCATGGATCGCTGAGCTTCTTGGGCTTCATGCCGTATTTGCTGCAGATCTTGTCCAGATAATGCTCCGCCAGGGGCCCCACGTCCTCGGGCCGTTCGCGCAAAGGGGCGAGCCGGATGGCCAGCGCCTGGAGCCTGAAAAGCAGGTCTTTCCTGAACCTGCCGCTCTGGGCCAGCTGGTCCAGGTCCTGGTTGGTCGCCGATATTATTCTGAAATCGCTCTCGACCTCGGTGTTTTTCCCCACCGGCCTGAACCGCCCCTCCTGGAGAATCCGGAGGAACTTTTTCTGGATGGACAGCGGAAGCTCGCCCACCTCGTCGAGGAAGAGGGTGCCCTTGTGTGCCTGGAGTACGAGACCGCGCTGCGACCTGTCCGCCCCGGTGTACGATCCCTTTTCATGGCCGAAGAGTATGCTTTCCACCAGGGTGGGGGGCAACGCCGCGCAGTCGACCACGACAAAGTCGTTGCCCGCCCTGGATGAGTTGTTGTGAATGGCACGCGCAAAGAGCTCCTTGCCGGTGCCGGTTTCTCCGGTAAGGAGGACATTGGCATCGCTTCCCACCGCCTTTTCCAGGAGGCTCAGGCATTGCTGCATCCTGGGACTCTTGCCCAGGATACCTTCCTTCTCGAAATCGATCCGTCGTTCGGGCTCTCTGTTGTTTGCATGATAATCGATGGCGTCCCGCATCAATCCGACGAGTTCCTTCATGGAGAAAGGCTTCTCGATGAATTCCCAGGCCCCCTTGGCAAGGGCGGCCTCGGCGGAGTCCGGATCGCCGAAGGCGGTGATCACGATCACCTCAGGACAGCCCCGGGTCCGGGAGATCCGGGGGATCATGTCGATCCCGTTCCCGTCGGGCATGTTCACGTCGAGAAACACCACATCATAAGGCTCGGCCTCAAGGGCCCCGATTCCCTCCCTGAGGGTCAGTGCGCTCGAGGGTTCGCAGCCCAGGGTCCGGGCTACATTCGCTATGGACGTGCAGATCAGCCTGTCATCGTCGACGATGAGGATCCTCTTGGGTTTGTCCATATAAACACATTATATCACAAACCTTTTTTTTAAACAAAGGGATCCCTTTTCAGCCCGTGATGCGCCCGATCACCTCTTTGAGCTGCGCTGCGGTAAAGGGCTTGGCCAGGATGCCATCGATGCCGGCCCCCGACCTGCCCAGTTCATCCAGGGCATCTTCGGATCCGGAGCATACGATGATGGGCACGGCATCCCGGATTTCACGTATTCTTTGCGCGAGCTCATGGCCTTTCAATCTCGGCATGACCTCGTCGGTGATCAGGAGCATGAATCCGTCAGGGTCGTGCGAAAAGATTTCCAGCGCCTGAAGGGGATCGGTGGTGCAGGTGACACGATAGCCGAGATGGGCGAGTAGATTTCTGATGCTGGTCAGTTCCGTTTCGTTGTCGTCAGTCAGCAGCACATGCCGGTCACCGGTCTTCGCAGACGCCCTGCCGCGCAGGGGATGATGGACCTTCGCATCCTCGTATATCGGGAAATACACCTCGAACCTTGTGCCTTTCCCCACATCGCTCTGTACGAGTATCGACCCCCCCGCATTCCTGATCGCCTCGTGGACCACCGCCAGGCCGAGCCCGGTGCCCGCGCTCGACTTCCTGGTGGTGAAGAAAGGGTCGAACAGCCTGTCACGGATCTCAGGATCGATCCCCGAGCCGGTGTCGCGCACGGTCAGCTTCAGGTACCTCCCCGGCTTGAGGTCGGAAACGAAGGCGGGCGCCTGAGCCGTTACCTTCGTCTCCCTGAGGGACACGCCGAGGAAACCTCCCCCGGAGCTCATGGACTGAGCGGCATTGGTGCAGAGATTGAGGACAATCTGCTGCACCTGGGTGGGATCGGTCCTGACAAGAACCCTGCTTGAGGATATCCACTGCCGGAAGGCGATCCCTGCGGGAAGCGTTCTCCTCCAGATATTGATGGCGTCCTGGACGACGGGCCTGAGGGAAATGGGTTTTAAATCCGTCTTTTTCCGTGAGCCGAAGAGCTTGATCTGCCTGATGAGGTCCTTCCCGAGCTGTGCCGCGTCGATGATCTGGTCGAGGTACTCCCGCTCCACGGTATGCACGGGGAGTGCATCCAGGATGAGCTCCGAGTTGATGATGATGGGCTGGAGCACATTGTTGAAGTCATGGGCTATGCCTCCGGCCAGCTTGCCCAGGGCCTCGATCTTCTGCGCCTGGACGAGCCGCTTCTCGAGCTGCAGCTTCTCCTCTTCCGCCTTCTGGCGTTTGGAGATGTCCCTGGCCGCGGCGAACACGCCGAGGACGCTGCCGGTCTGGTCGTGGTACACGGCTGCATTGTAGAGCACCGGGGTGACATGGCCGTCGCGGTGCAGGATCTCGAGGAGATAGTCCTTCACCGACCCGGAGCTGAACACCTTCCGATACCCGGCCCTTGCCTTGTGCGGTTCGGTGAAATAGCCGGAGAAATCCGTTCCGACGAGCTCCTCACGGGAGCGGCCCGTGACCTTTTCCGTGGCCCTGTTCACGTCGGTGATCATCCCGTGCTTGTCGATGGTGACGAGGGGGTCGAGGCTCGCCTCGAGCAGGCTCCTGTTGTAGGCGCTTGCCAGCCTCAATGCGTTCTCTGCCCTCTTCCTCTGGGATATCTCCTGCTTGAGCTGGGTATTCCTCGCTTCGAGCTCCGTGGTCCGCCGCCTCACGAGGTCCTCCAGGTCTTCACGGCGCCTGCCGAGCTCTTCTTCCGCATGCTTCCGGTCGGTGATATCCATGAACAGGGTTGCAAACTGCCCGGGTGAGGGGGCATAGGAAAATACCTCGTAGTACTTCTTTAACGCGGACGAATAGTTGTCGAAGTGAACGGGTTCGCCCGAGAGCGCCACCGGACCGTACCGCTCGATCCACACGGTATCCTCGCCCGGCAGGATCTGCCGGAAGGTCTTTCCCACCACGTCTTCCTTCCTGAGGCCCGTCATCCTCTCGAAGGCGGGATTCACATCGAGGAACCGGTAATCGCAAGGTCTTCCCCCTTCGTCGCAGATGATCTCGTGCACCGCAAAACCCTCGGTCATGGCACTGAACAGCTCATGATAACGGTTCTCGCTCACCTTGAGGTCCGTCTCGGCCTTCTTGCGTTTTGTGATGTCGCCATAGGTGATGGCCACTCCGTAGCCTTCCAGGGGGATGGGTGCTGCGGTGACGTTGATCCAGGTGATGTCGCCGTTGCCCTTCACGATGCCCATCTCGACATTCTCCACCAGGCAGCCGTCCTTGAGCGCCACAACGCTGGCGAACTCGTGCTCCGGCATGTCCGTACCGTCCGGCCTGATGATACGCCATTCCTCTCCGTCGATCGTCCTCATCATGTGATCTTCCCGGGAAACGCCGAGCAGCCTTTCCGATTCCCGGCTGGATTCGATGATGTTGCCGTCCCTGTCCGTTATGGATATCCCCAGGGGGAAGGAATCGAAGAGCACCTTGTATTTCGTCAGGCTGACCTTCAGCTCCTCCAGCGCCTTCTCATGGGCATTGCGAAGCCTTATGGCGCTCAGGCCCGCTGCAAGGTCATTGGCAAGTTCGGTCAGCAGGTCCACCTCGTCATCGGAAAACGGATCGGTATCCCCGGAGTAGATGTTGATCGCCCCGATGGCCTTCCCATCGACCATGATGGGCAGGGCTATGGAAGACGCATATCCGCGCCTGGCGGCCTCTGCACGCCATGGCCTGAATGCGGGATCGTTCAGCATGTCCCTGCAGATGCTGGGCCTCCCCGTTCGGATCGCCGTCCCTGTGGGCCCTTCACCCCGCTCGGAGTCCTCCCAGGTGATGCCCATCCGTTCGAGATACCCGTCATTGTGCCCCGCATAGGCAACGGGTCGTATGAGTTTTCCTTCCTCGTCGTCGGCATATCCCACCCACGCCATGATATGACCGCAGTCTTCGACGATGATCCTGCATACCTCGTGGAGGCATGTCAGTTCATCGGTGGAATTCATCATGACCTGGCTGCTCCTGCTCAGGGCCCGGAGTATCCTCCTGGCCCTCTCCGCTTCGGCAAGCGCGGCCTCGAGGTTCTTCTGCGACCGGAGGCACTGTATGAGGTCCCTGATCTGTCCGGCCACGGATTCCATGAAGGCGGCACCATCACCCTGATGGTCCCGGGCCTGCAGGAGTCGCTCCACCGCTTCAGCGAGGATCGAAAGGCGCGCATCGCTCGCGTAGACGGTCGTCCCGGCACCCGGCGGCACATCTCCATCCTTCACGCCGGGGACGGTCATGTCCATGGACAATCCCGACGTACCGCCGTCACCGAGGGTCTTTGCCCATGCAGGCTCCATACCTCCTGTCCGGACCCGTCCGTATACTGCCGCTTCCTTTTCCAGCTCGGCTATCCGCCGGCGTGCCTCGGCCAGCTCCCGCCGGAGCTGCTCCTCCGTTCCTGCTCTGCCTTCACTGTCCATGCTCGGCTCCATACCCTGAACATAGTGGCTTCACCGGGTCGGTGCGCATCCCCCCGGAACCCGTGCACTGAGAAACGGGAATCTCCCGTCTGACCCATAACAGCTGTGACTACCTCTTCCATATGAACGATATCCCGGGAATCTGCAAATGGAATGCACCGACCGTCTCACCGACGGATGAGGTGTGAACGGATCCGGAAGGACTCGATGAAGTGAATGATGTGCCGTGGGGTGGGCCGGAACGAGCACGCGGTGGGATTTCCCTCCTGATACGTCCCCGTCCAGGAGGCACCACCGGGGCATCGTCCGTCCCGGTGGTGGGTGAGGGCATGGGCGTTCAGTTCTGGCACATCCCGTTGAGCCTCATGAACGAGTGGCCGGTGCCCAGGGATGTCGGATGGTCTGAGACGTCGGATCCCATGAACGGTTCCGATCCGCCTGACATGGCATCCCGCAACTTCTCCTTTGTCCGGGTCTCTATCTGTCTCACCCGCTCCTTGCTCACACCGAGCATCAGGCCGATCTCACAGAGGGTCTTAGGCGGATCGCACAGGCATCTGTGGTGGATGATGGTCATCTCCCTCTGGGAAAGTCCTGCCAGGCTTTCCTTGAGAGCCGCAGCGTTCCTGGAGGACTGTTCCTTGTCATGGTAGTCCATCTCGGGATCGGTGCCATTGGTAAGGAAGTCCACCCAGCTGTCCTTGTCCATATCATCGTGGCTCACCTTTTCATCCAGCGAGAACAGGCCCTTTGCGTACCCGAGAGAGCCTGTCCTGGGCTTGGAGCTCTTGGAGAGGTAATCCAGTATGGTTGCCTTTATCCACCATGACGCATAATGGATGAAGGGCACTCCACGTTCGGGATCGAACCGTCTGAGGGCCTTGATCAGACCGAGGTTGCCTTCCTGGATGATCTCGAGAGGATTGAGACCTGAAAAGAAATACCTTCTGCTGATCCGCACCACGAACCGGAGGTTTGCCTGTATGATCTGATCTCCGGCAACGGCATCTCCTTCGCGATACCTTCTTGCAAGCCCGCAAACCTGTTCATGGGAAAGAGTCCGGTACTGACCGATCTCTTTCAGGTACTGCTGAAGTTCTCTGTTACCCGACGTATGCATCATGTCAATTCCTTTCTCCGTTCGTAATCTTCACCTGATGGTGAATGGATTGCCTTCCGGTCCTGATCCGGTGCTCTCGACTTCAGCCCCGGCGCACGATCAGAGGTACAGTTCTCTGCACATCCGCTCGACCATCCGGGGATCTCTGAACCTGATCCGCCCCGATGCGAGCATACTATTCACCTTATCTGCGATGAGACACTCGGAGGCGACTTCCCCCGATGCTTCGCCGGAGGCGTATGGCCTGCATGATCCGGGTTCCGCATGGCGGCCGCTCATTTCCTGCAGGAGGTTGAACAGGTTCGTTTCACTTTCAAACCCTTTTCCTTGAACATTACATTCCGATTGTTCGGTGAGCTGCATGTCATCCCCCTCATACGTTTCAGATTCGATCACTTCATGGGGCCTGAGTTTCCGGCCCTGATCCTCTCATATCAATTTGTGTGCCATGCCCTTCATGTGTCAATTATTGCGTGATTTTGTGTGGTTGGATATTTCTTGCCCTGAAGAGACCGTCTCATGCCCGGAGAGATTGTCCTGTTCCACCGGACATATCCTGCCGCGCAGGAAACAGACCGGAGAGAGTATCCGTCCCCGGGTTCCCCTGCATGACTCTTGGGCAGGAAGAATCAAAATAATCCTCTGCAGGGCCTTGTCTGGGACAATCCTCGGCCTATTTAAACTACACCTGCCGAAGGAACGGTCCCGAGGCCGGAGAAGCAACAGTAAAACCGCAGCAGAGAGGGATGATCAATGAAAGGCCGGGAGGGTATTTTCAGACCGCCGATTGGAAGACGGAGAAGCATGCCCCGGTGGCGGAGTGTGCCGACAAGGCGGTTAATGAGCCTGAGATGAGGGTGAACATGGTGCATGCCTTGGCGACGTTGAATCCGGTCATGCAGCCTGTGGGTCACGGGCAAGACGGATGGCCCGCGTAGAGACGGAAAGAAGACTCCGGGAGGGAGTTGGCCATGGGCAAGGTCATGGACTCTGAGATCATCGCGATTCGCGGCAAAAACAACGAGCGCTACTGCCTGCAATGCGTACCCGATGACCTCTTCAGGGAGATCACCCTGGAAGATCTCATTACGAAAGGCGAGATCGAAAGTGAAGGCTCCCAAAGCTTCTGCGACCTATGCAGGAAGCCCCTCATCACACCGGATTCGTGAACATCCTGCACGATGGAAGAACCCCCCCCCTGTTCACCTCGCCGTGGAGCGCACACACTAATTCCGTGACAGCTGCACGAACCTTGCGATCCCCATGAGGGCGGTGAGGACGATGGCAACCGCCGTTATCCTTCCCAGCACCCGATGCGTCTTCCGGAGCATCTTCGGATCGGACGGGATGCGCAAGCCGAGGAACGCGGTGCCCACCAGCAGCATCAGCGTCACCACCCCTGCAATGGAATGAGGCGAGCCGAAGTGCTGGTAATGCATGAGCGCTTTGAAGGTGAACTCGGATGTGAATGCGATGAGGGCGGACAGAACCCCGATCAGGGCCAGCCTCCGGTGGAGAATGAACCACCCGGCCTTCCTGCCGTGTGAAACGTAGACGGCGGACAGCACCAGGATCAGTGCCGTTGCCATGCAGAGGATGTGGAGAAAGGGAAGATACTTCATGGAATGCACCTCACTTTTTCAATAGTATGTATGCCGCATATGCGTTTCTCGAACATGGGACGGGGCAGGCTCCGATCCGACCATGCCGGCTGAAGGGTATCCTTCATACGCCGGACCGGAACCGCCTCGGCATCAACCGTCACTTCACCCTGACCTGAATGGTGCCGGACTGCCCGCTCCGGTGATCGACAACGAGGATCGTGATGGTCTGTCCCGCCTTCAGGACATTCGCAGCGGTCGTGAACGTCTCCACGCCGTCGATGGTCTGGTCGTCAATCTGGAGGATCACATCGTCTATCTCGATGCCCGACGCGGCGAGCGGGCCCTTGGCATCGAGCCACCTGACCGCCACACCCTGGTCCTGTTCAAGTCCGTACCTCTCCCGTTCGGCATCGGTCAACGGCCGTACCTCCGCACCGAGCTTGCCCCTCGCCGAGGTGGCCATGATCTTCGCCGCCTCGCTGAGGTCGCCTATCCTGACCGTGAAGGCGAGCTTCTTCCCGTCCCTAAGGACGCCGACCTTCACCTCGGATCCGATGGCCGTGCCTGCCACCATGTTCCTCAGTTCACCCGAGTCTGCGATATCCTTCCCGTCATATGACAGGATAACGTCCCCGGTCCTGATGCCGGCCTTGTCCGAAGGGCCGCCCTTGGCCACATCCATTACATAGGCCCCCTTGGTCGAGGAGAGCTTGAGGGATTTCATCCTGTCGAAGGTGAGGTCCTGGAGGGTCAGCCCGAGCCAGCCGCGCTGGACCTTTCCCTTTTCCATCAGTGCATTCGATATGTACACGGCCATGTTGCTGGGTATGGCAAAGCCGATCCCCTCGAACCCGCCCGACTCCGATGCTATGACCGAGTTGACGCCGATGACCTGGCCGTCCAGGTTCAGCAGCGGCCCGCCGCTGTTGCCCGGATTGATCGCCGTGTCCGTCTGGAGGAAGTCCTGGTAGGTGTTGGGGTCGGTGATTCCCTGCCGGTGCTTGGCGCTGATGATGCCCTGCGTCACCGTCTGATCAAGGCCCCTGGGATGCCCTATGGCCACGACCCATTCACCCACCTGCACCTTGTCTGAGTCGCCGAAGGTCACGAAGGGGAGCTTTTCCTTTTCAGTGATCTTGATCACGGCGAGGTCGGTCTTGGGGTCGGTCCCGACCACCTTGGCCTCATACTGATTGCCGTTGGACAGGATGACCTGTATCTGGGTCGCCCCTGCCACGACATGGTTGTTCGTGAGGATGAACCCGTTGTCCTTTATGATCATACCCGTGCCCAGGCCTTTCAGCTCACGCTTGAACTTCCTGGGGCCCTGGGGCATGTCGAAGAACCGTCGGAAGAACGGATCACCCTCGAACGGAAGGTACGGGTTCTCGACCTCCTGCCGCTGGGTCACTTCGATATGGACCACGGCGGGGATATTGTCCGTGGCGACCTTCGTGATGATGCCCCTGAAGTATGCCTGGCCGTCCTGGTATGTGTTTCCCTCTGCGTGCTTCGGGGCTTCGGCCTGTATCGCGCCCGGCACGGATGGGCCCGCCGGGGTCGCAGACTCCTTCGAACAGGCGGCGACGGTTATGGTGAAAGCCAAGATCAGCATCAGGAACAGGGTGTATCTCTTCATAACGAATCTCCTTTCTCAGTGACAACTGACAGGTAATAGTAGAAATAAAAACGCGGCAGACAAGGGGCCTCTGAAATATCTTCCACACCCGGACCGGATCATGCCCGCGTCGAGCGTTCCCATTGCCCCGGTCCGCTTCGCTGCAGCACATACCTTCGACAGCCCTTGAAATCCGGAACTCAGGGTTTATTACAATGAAATCATCGCATCCGAACCCGCCGTTCCGAGATATTTATGCCGGCCCTGGAAAGATCCGCGGTTCAGGAAGGAGGACGAGATGAGCAGACAGTATCAGCCAGAGGTTCACTCAGGCGTTCCGGATGCCTTCACGCGTCGGGTCTTGCTGTTCCTCATGGCGGCTTCCGTCCTGTCGCTGTCTTCATGTGCCACCGTGGGCAGGGATTTCCCGGCAGAGCGCGTCTCTGAGATCCGGATACACCAGACCACCCGTGACGAGATACGCTCCATGTTCGGGCCTCCCTGGCGTGTCGGGATCGAGGACGGCCGACAGACATGGACCTACGGCAGGTACCTCTACAGACTGTTCGGTGAAACGAGCACCAAGGATCTCGTGGTGAGATTCGACGATCGGGGCATCGTCGCTTCCTATTCCTTCAACACGACTGAACACCGGGAATGAGCGGGAAGGCCTGTGACGAAGAATGGAACTCCATGAGAACAGGAGGACGTTTATGAGAAAAACGTGGTTGATACTGGTTGTGCTGGTTATAGGATTCGGATTCCTTGCAGCCGGATGCGCAAAGAAAGAGCCCATGGAGAAGGCCGCGGAGACAACGCCTCCCCAGGTGACTGCACAGCCGGCTCCTGCGCCGGAGCAGCCGGAGGAGGAGATGAAGCCAGAAGCACCTGTCATGCCGGGTCCGGCTGTTGATAGAGCGTCATTCGAGGAGAAGGACATCCACTTTGATTTCGACAAGTTCGACCTCAAGCCGGAGGACATCGGGATCCTCGACGAGAAGGCCTCTTTCCTTGAGGCCAACCCGGGCATCAAGATCCGTATCGAGGGGAACTGCGACGAGCGGGGCACAACGGCGTACAACCTCGCCCTGGGAGACAGGAGGGCAAAGGCGGCTCAGGACTACCTGGTTGAGGTGGGGATTGAACAGGATCGAATCTCCATCATCAGCTACGGGAAAGAGCGCCCCCTTGACCCTGGGCACAACGAGGAGGCCTGGGCAAAGAACAGGAGGGATCATTTCGTGGTGCTGAACAAATAGCACCGGCACCGTCTCAAGGGATCCCGGTTCTCCGGAAACCGCCCTGCTGCATCACCATGCCGAGTGATAGGGGTATTAGCCATGGATCATCATATACTCTGCATAAACAGCGGCTCTTCATCCATGAAGTTCGCCCTGTACCGCCTCGATTCTCATGAGGACCTCATCGCCGAAGGTGCTGCGGAGAGGATCGGCCTTCCGGAAGGATGGCTCTGGCTGGCCGACGGCAGCGGCAGGCGGCTGGCGGACAGGCATATGCACGTCCCTGACCACAGGGAGGCCGTCAGGCTGATGTTCTCCCTGGTCATGGAAGAGCTGCATCTCCCGGCCCCTGACGGGGTTGGGCACCGCGTAGTCCATGGAGGGCCGAAGCACATGGCCCCCGAGATGGTGACCCCGGAGCTCATGATAACCCTGAGAAAACTCATTCCCCTGGCGCCGCTGCACCTACCCAGCGAGATACGGGGCATTGATGCCGTGGCCGGGCATTACCCCGGGCTTTCCCAGGTGGTCTGCTTCGACACGGCTTTCCACCGCAGCATACCGGAGGTGGCCCAGAGGCTTCCCCTTGTCCGCAGCCTCTGGCATGAAGGGGTGCACCGTTACGGTTTCCACGGCCTTTCCTATGAATATATCGTCAATGCGCTGGGAGCGGAAAGGAAAGGCAGGGTCATCATCGCCCATCTGGGCAACGGCGCCAGCATGGCGGCCTTGAAGGATGGCAAGCCCCAGGACACCACCATGGGCTTCTCCGCCCTGGGTGGGCTCATGATGGGCACCAGGTGCGGTGATCTCGACCCGGGCATTCTCCTCTACCTCATGGACGAGAAAGGCTATGACGCCAGGCAGCTGGAACGCCTGCTCGATCAACGGTCGGGCCTCATGGGTGTCTCGGGCATCAGCTCGGACATGAAAACCCTGCTGGACAAGCGCTCCTCAGAGCCCCATGCCGCCCAGGCGGTCGAGCTCTTCTGCTATACGTCACGCAAGTTCGTGGGTGCCCTTTCCGCCGTGCTCGGCGGCCTGGACACCCTGGTCTTCACCGGCGGCATCGGGGAACGGGCCGCCCCGGTCCGCTGGATGATCTGCCACGGCCTCGAGTACCTGGGGATCCGGCTCGACCCGTCCAGGAACGATGCCCACGAGGAGATCATCTCGTCCGGAGGCAGTCCCTGCACGGTGCGGGTGATCCCTACGAACGAAGACCTGATGATCGCCCGGCACACCCGGGCCCTGCTCTTCAGGGGAAAGGAAGGGAACTCCCCATGAGTATCGAATTCGCGAACTTCGACGACCTGCTCGAAGCAGTCCGCGGCCTGCCCGCCATGCCGGTGGCCGTCATCGACGCGGACGAACGGCATGTGCTGGAGGGCGCGTGCGAGGCGGCCGGGGCCGGATATGTCGACCCTGTCCTGATCGGCGACGAGAATGCCATCCGCTCCATACTCTCTGCCATCGGCTGCACGAGCCGTTTCCGTATCGTCCATGCCCCCGTGGAGGAAGCCATGGCGGAAGAGGGCGTGAAGCTCATCGAGAATGGCGAGGTCAAGGCCCTCATGAAGGGACATATCCACACCGACGAGTTCCTCCACCCCGTCCTCGCCCATCACCTCCAGGGCAAGCGGCGCATCTCCCATGTATTTCTGGCCGATATGAAGACCTATCCCAAGCTCCTGTACATCACCGATGCGGCAATAAACATCAGCCCGGACCTCGCGACCAAGATGCACATAGCCCAGAATGCCATTGATATGGCTATTGTGCTGGGGGTGAGCCTTCCCAAGGTCGCCGTCCTGTCCGCGGTGGAGGTCGTCAATCCGGCCATCCCCTCCACCATGGATGCGGCCTGCCTCGCAAAGATGTCGGACCGCGGTCAGATCACGGGCGCCGTGGTGGACGGGCCGCTGGCATTCGACAACGCCATCTCGGCCGAGTCTGCCGCGGTCAAGGGGATCGCAAGCCCGGTGTCGGGCGACGTGGACATCCTGGTGGTGCCGGACCTGGTCTCGGGCAACATCCTGGGCAAGGACCTCGAGTACCTGGCCGGCGCCCGCATGGCCGGCTTCGTCGTGGGCACGAAGGTGCCCATCATCCTCACATCCCGTTCCGACCCTCCGCAGGCCAGGCTGCTATCGTGCGCCGTGGCCGCCCTGGCGGGTCATCGCATGGAGTAAGCCATGAACGACGATAAGGACAGGAAATCGATCCCGGAAACAGACCCTTCCCTCCGGATGAAGGAGGCGTACGACTACTGGCTTGATTCCATCCAGCGCTGGATACTCTTCATGGACGTCCTCCGGAAGAGGGGAAACAACTACCTTGAAACAATTCAGAAGGGGGAACCCCCGGTCCTGGTCTTCAAGTATGAGGTCATTCTCTCCGGCACCACCCTGGAGAGGCCGGTGAACTACGACCTGGCACGCATCATTCCGAGGCAGTCCGATGTCATCGACCCCGGCATGAGGCCCATTGTGGTCATTGACCCGCGGGCCGGCAACGGTCCGGGGATCGGCGGCTCCAAGCAGGATTCCGAGATCGGCGATGCTCTGGCCCAGGGGCATCCCGTGTATTTCATCCTCTTCCATCCCGAACCTGTGGAAGGCCAGACCCTGGGCGATGTGGAAAAGGCGGAGGTGCGCTTTGTCGAAGAGGTCGCACGGCTTCACCCCAAGGCGCCCAAGCCGGCGGTGATCGGAAACTGCCAGGCTGGCTGGGCCGTGGCCTTCCTCGGCGCCGACAGGCCGGACCTGACGGGGCCCCTGGTCCTGAACGGGACCCCGCTTTCCTACTGGTCTGGGGTCCTGGGTAAAAACCCCATGCGCTATGCCGGAGGCCTCCTGGGAGGGATCTGGCTTACATCGCTCCTCTCCGACCTGGGGAACGGCAAGTTCGACGGGGCCTGGCTCGAGGAGAACTTCGAGAACCTCAACCCGGGCAACACCCTGTGGTCCAAGCAGTACGACCTCTATACGAACATCGACGAGGGAGAAGAACGCTACCTCACCTTTGAAAAATGGTGGGACGGCTACTCCGAAATGACCGGGGACGAGATCCATGCCATCGTGGAGAACCTGTTCGTGGGCGACGCCCTGGAGCAGGGGAAGCTGACCCTGGACAGGAAGAAGATCCTCAACCTGAAGGACATCACGAAACCCCTGGTGATCTTCGCTTCGGAAGGCGACAACATAACACCCCCGCAGCAGGCCCTGGACTGGATCATCAAGGAATACCGCTCAACCGACGAGATCAAACGACTGGGAAAGGTCATCATCTACATGCTGCACCCTCATGTCGGGCACCTCGGCATCTTCGTCGGGTCGAAGATCGCCGGGAAGGAGCACAAGGAGATCATCAGGAGCATCGACATGGTGGATTCCCTGCCCCCGGGGCTCTACGAGATGATCATCGTGGACAAGGGCAAGAAGGAGGGGGTGAGCGACTACGATGTCCGCTTCGAGGAGCGGGGCATCGAGGACCTCATGGCCCTGAACGAGGGCAGGGAGGAGATGGAGGAGGAGGATGCCGACTTCTCCAGGGTAAGCGCCGTTTCCGAGATGAACGACCGGATCTACAACACCATCTTCAGCCCCTGGGTGAAGATGTTCTCCAGCGGCGCAACCGCGGAGCTGCTCAAGCAGCTCCACCCCCTGCGCGTGAACAAATACATCTTTTCCGACCGCATCAATCCCTTCATGCTGCCCTTCAAATATCTTGCCGAACTGGTGAAGCTGAACCGCGCGCCGGTCCCGGAGGAGAACTCCTTCCTGGCCCTTCAGAACCGGGTATCCAAGGACATCGTTGCCGTTCTCGACGGCTACCAGGACATCCGGGACCGTCTCGAGGAGGCCTCGTTCTTCGCCATCTATGAAAGCCCGCTCATGAAGATGCTCTTTCCGGTCTCGCCGAAGAAAGGAGCACACCCCGGCGCCTCATGGCGCAAAGAGTCCGTGGCGGATGCGGAACGCAAGCGTCTGAACGACGCCATGGACAAGGGAGGCTACGAGGAGGGGGTCGTCCGCATGGTCATGGCCCTGGAAGATGCCGGCCATGTCATCGACCGGGATGCCCTTGTGGAGGATGAACGGCTCCTGGAGTCGAGCTCGCGATTCAAGAGGCTCAAAAGGGATGCTTTCCTGCACATGGTCCATGAACAGGCCGGCGTCCTGGTGGCGGACAGGGACAGGGCCCTTGATTCCATCGCCCGACTGATAGCGAGGCCCGAAGACCGCAGAAAGGCCCTTGCCCTTGCCAAGAAGATCGTCCTGAAAAAATCGGCCATGTCGCCGTACCAGAAAAAGGTGCTTTCCAGGATGAACAGGGTCCTGCAGGTGTAGCGACCTCGTCCTGTAGAGAAGAGATCTACCATGCCCTGAAAAACCGAACCAGGAGGGTTGTCATGCACGCAGACACACACAAGCCGGCGAAGGAGGACGATCTCAAGTCCCTGACGCTTCCGGAACTGTATGCAAAGCTGGGATCGTCACCATCAGGCATCAGCCAGGCCGAGGCGCAGAAACGACTGACCAGCTATGGACCCAACGAGATTTCCGAGAAAAAGGTCAACCCGTTCCTGAAATTCCTCACCTATTTCTGGGGCCCGATCCCGTGGATGATCGAAGGCGCGGTCATCCTGTCGGCAGTGGTGCGTCACTGGCCTGACTTCTTCATCATCCTGGTGCTCCTCGTTGCAAACGCCGTGGTCGGCTTCTGGGAGGAATACCAGGCAGGCAACGCCATTGCCGCACTGAAGGCCCAGCTGGCCATAAGGGCAAGGGTCCGGCGGGACGGGAAGTGGACCTCCCTGGAATCCCGGGAACTGGTGCCCGGAGACGTCATCCGCCTCCGCCTCGGCGACATCGTGCCGGCGGATGCCAGGCTGCTCGAGGGCGACCCCATGGAGGTGGACCAGTCCGCGCTGACGGGTGAGTCCCTGCCCGTGACGCGCAACCCCGGCGATGCGGTGTTTTCCGGGTCCATCATCCGCCAGGGTGAACTGGAAGCCATGGTGTACGCCACGGGCTCCCATACCTTCTTCGGCAGGACCGCGCAACTGGTGCAGGAGGCCCACACGGTCAGCCATTTCCAGAAGGCCGTCCTGAAGATCGGCGATTACCTCATCATCATCGCAGTGGCCCTGGTGGTCCTCATCCTGGCCGTGGCGCTGTTTCGCGGCGACCCGATGGCCACGACCCTGCAGTTCGCCCTCGTGCTGACCGTGGCTGCCATCCCGGTGGCCATGCCCACGGTTTTGACCGTCACCATGGCCGTGGGCGCACGGGTGCTGGCCGCGAAACAGGCCATTGTCAGCCGGCTTGCGTCCATCGAGGAGCTGGCCGGCATGGACGTGCTGTGCTCGGACAAGACAGGCACCCTGACCCAGAACAGGCTGACGCTGGGCGAAACGTTCAGCGTCGGCGGGGTCTCAGGCGACGAGGTCATCCTCAGCGCCGCCCTCGCATCCCGCGCCGAGAATCAGGACACCATCGACCTGGCCGTGCTGGGAGGCCTGAAAGACGAAGCGGTACTGAAGGCCTACGAGGTGGTCCACTTCCAGCCCTTCGACCCGGTCCACAAGCGCACCGAGGCCACGATCAGAACCACGGACGGAAAAGGATTCAAGGTGACCAAGGGGGCCCCGCAGGTGATCCTGGACCTGTCGGCCAATGCCGGGGAGGTAAAACCGCTGGTCGAGAAGGCCGTCGACGACTTCGCCGCCCGGGGCTACCGCTCCCTGGGCGTGGCCCGTGCCGACGGACAGGGCTCCTGGCAGTTCCTCGGCGTGCTCCCGCTCTTCGATCCGCCCCGTGAGGATTCCAGGTCAACCATAGCCACCGCGCGGCAGATGGGCGTGAACGTGAAGATGGTCACCGGCGACCAGCTCGCCATTGCCCGGGAAACCGCCGGTCAGCTGGGCCTGGGGACGAACATCCTCGATGCGGGAGGGTTCAGCGATACCCGGCATCACGAGACCGCCCAACTGGCCGATTCCATCGAGAAGGCCGACGGGTTCGCCCAGGTGTTTCCGGAGCACAAGTTCCACATCGTTGATGTGCTCCAGCAGCACGCCCATATCGTGGGCATGACCGGCGACGGGGTGAACGACGCCCCCGCGCTGAAGAAAGCCGATGCCGGAATCGCCGTCTCGGGCGCCACCGACGCAGCCCGCTCTGCGGCGGACGTTGTGCTCATGAGCCCGGGCCTGTCCGTGATCATCGATGCCATCAAGGAGAGCAGGAAGGCCTTTCAGCGTATGAACAGCTACGCAATCTACCGCATTGCGGAAACCATCCGCGTGCTGCTGTTCATGACCCTGGCGATCCTGGTCTTCAACTTCTACCCCGTGACCGCGGTGATGATCGTCCTGCTGGCCCTGATGAACGACGCTCCCATCCTTGCCATCGCCTACGACAACGTGCACTATGCGGACCGCCCCGAGGCATGGAACATGCGGCTGGTCCTGGGGATATCCTCCGTGCTGGGCGTGGCCGGCGTGGTCGCCTCGTTCGGTCTGTTCTACCTCGGCGAGCAGACGTTCCATCTCGGCCGCGACCTTCTGCAGACGTTCATGTTCCTGAAGCTGGCCGTAGCGGGCCACCTGACGATCTTCGTGACGCGCACACGCGGTCCGTTCTGGTCCATCAAGCCCGCGCCGTTGCTGTTCTGGTCGGCGGTGGCCACCAAGGCGCTGGCCACCGTTGCCGCGGTGTACGGGTGGTTCATGGTGCCCATCGGCTGGAAATGGGCGCTCCTGATCTGGGTTTATGCGCTGGCGTGGTTCATCGTCAACGACCGGGTGAAGCTCGTTGCATACCGCATCTTCGACCCGACCCGAAAGGCCCTGCTGGGAAGAGCGCCACAAAAGATCGCATCATAACCCGGCGCTCCGATTGAAGACAACCATATCCGGGACAGCGCAACCAGCCGTGCATCATGGAAACGGGCAGGAGCCGTATGGCTTTACCACTCGTGCTCTCCCTCGATGCATGGCCCCGGGCCGTATACGGTCCTTAATAGATCACGCCGAAGGCCGTTATGACGGCTGCCATGCATAGAAAACCCAGGGCGACGATGAAGATCATATCCGCATATTTCTCATAGACGTCCTGCTTCTTCGTGGAGCGTATCGAGATATAGGAGAGCACGCTCGATGCCAGGAACATCAGCATGGCAATCATGCACAGATCATCCAGCAGGGTCTTGTCACGAAACGACGACAGCCTGACCACGCTGAAGATCAGGAAACACAGGCCCAGCAGGTTCGACGATGCGGACAGGATATGGTTGCTCTTGTAGTACTGGGAATTGTTCTCTGCCATAATTCACCCTGCTTCAGGATACTGACCCGCGAAAAGGTACATGCCTGCACACTCCCTTTCAACCCTCCCTATCATTGCGCATTCTTTCCGTCCAGCCCCTCCATGGCGTCAGATCATCTTCTGCATCCACACGACGTCGAAGCAGCGGCCGTTCTTCATGCCCACGTCCCTGAAGCGGCCGCATTCCGTAAAGCCGTTCCTCCTGTGGAACGCGATGCTTCCGGGGTTGAGGGATGATATGTTGGCCAGGAGGATCCTGATGCCCTTCTCCCGCCCGCCCTGCTCGAGGTAGTGCAGGAGCATCTTCCCGATGCCCTTCCCCGTGTGGTCCGGGTGGATGAAATACGTGGCCTCCGCCGTCTGCGCGAAGGCGGGCATGGGGTTGTACGCGCGGATCATGCCGAAGCCCACCACCGCGCCGTCCCGGTCAACGATGGAAGCGGCGGGGTTCCCCCCTGCCATGTTCCTGAACATGTCGAAGGCCTCCGGGTCAAGCCTGTGTTCCGGGTATGCGGCAAAGGAATGCTCCACATAGTGGTTGAATATGGCCATGACCGGTTCACGGTCATCGGCCGACATCGGGCGGATCGTGTAGTCCATCAGAGGATCTCCTCGAGCAGCTCCACGACGTCCCTCACGCAGGCTTTGCAGACCCTGTTGAAGTAGTCGTTCTCCAGATACGAGAGCTGGCCCTGCTCCGTGGTCAGTTCTATCCCGTCCAGCAGCATCCGGCAGGTATAGGTGCCGTGCATTCCGGCAAACCGGCCCATGAGCTCCCTCACCTTCCCGTACGTCTCTTCCGTGGCCGACCGGTCGCTTCGTTCCCCCCTGCCGCACCGTGTACCGATCACGAGGATCCCGCCGGAAACCGCCCCGCAGACCTCCCCGTTCCTCGCCATGCCCGCGCCGAACCCGCAGGTCAGTTTGAGCGCCGTGTCCCGGTCCATGCCGAGGTCGTCGCAGAACGAGGAAAAGACCGCCTGGCAGCAGTTGAAGCCCTGGTCGAAGACGGATACGGCCCGTTCGCTCCTGGTCATGGCGCCTCCTTCGCTGCCCCGTTCCATTCCCGGGCGAGCAGCCCCATCACCAGGGAGTCCGATATCTTGCCGGCCGTGATGCAGCGCTCCCTGAGCACCCCTTCCCTCACGAAGCCGCACCGCTCCAGCGTGCGGATCGATGCCGCGTTGCGCGGGTCGAGCTCCGCCTCGATGCGGTGAAGGGAGAAGGCTGGGAACGCATAGCCCAGCACCGCCTTGAGGGCCTCGTGGTTGAACCCGTGCCCCCAGTGGTCGTGCCCCAGGGCGTAGCCGATCTCTGCGCGGCGGTGCTGCTCGTCGAAGTGGAACAGCACGCACGTACCGATGACGAGGTCGTCGCTGCGGCGCGCCACCCCCCACCTGATGCTCGTGCGCCGGGAGAAGAACTTCTGGGCGTCGGTGATGAAGGTGCGTGCCTCCCTGATGCCGGTCATGGGGGTCGTGTGCCAGTAGCGCATCACCTCGGGATCGGAGAAGACGGAGAACACGGCTTCGAGGTCGCGGCGTTCCAGGGACCTGAGGGTGAGGCGCTCGGTGGTGAGGACCGGGAAGGTGTTCAGAAACATCATGGACTGGGTCTCCTGCGCGTGGTCATGAATACCTTGTACCAGAATCCGCTGACGTCTTCGAGTGCCGTGAAAGGAGCATGGGCAGAAAGCCGGGCACCATGAGGCAGATGCCAGCCGCCTCCATCCCTCCGGTCAGTCGCAGCACCTGGCGCCTGCGGGCAGGAAGATGTGCTCGACCACCTCGTAGTGCCGGACGGTCAGGTCCGGTTCGAGGCCGTAGGCATGGTCGTCGGGGTAGAGCCGCGCCCTGTCGATGTCCTGCCCGGCAAAGGCCGCTATGGCGGAGAGCGTGGTCCAGTAGGTGATGAGCGTGATCTCGGCCCTGCCCTCCTCCTCGCGCATGAACACCTGGGCGCCCTGGAAGCCCCTGGTGGAAGAGGCCTCCCTGATGCCGGTCTCGTGGAGGTAGGCCAGGAAGGCCTCGCGCTTGTCGAGGGGGACCCTGCACTTCCATTCACGGGCGTACATCGTGCCCTCCGTCGATCCTCGTGCAGAGGTACCCGGCCAGGACGCCGCCTGTGTGCTCTGCGCTGTCGATGCCGAACCCGGCACGTGCGAGAAGCCCTTCCAGGATCCACGCAAAGGTCGAGAACTCGGTGCACAGGTGCGACTCGAGGTCGGCCGCCATGTCCGCTCCCACCTTGGCCGTCATTTCCCGTATCCACCCGGCGATGTTCGCCTCGTACCCGTTCTCCGCAAAGACCACGTCGGAAAGAAACAGTCTCCCGCCCGGCTTGAGCATTGCGTGAAGCCTGTGCAGGGCCTTCTGCTTCCAGAAGTCGGGCAGGTGGTGAAAGGCCATGCTGGAGGTGATCGCATCGAGGGGAGCACCCGCATGCTCGTAGGTGAGGAACCCTCCGTGGTGGCAGGTCACGTTGGTGATGCCCGCGCTGTGGGCCTTCCACTGGGTGTAGTCCAGCATGGCCTGCGAGACGTCGACGGCGTGGACCATGGCGCAGTGCCCGGCCGCCTGCAGGGCGAAGGCCCCGGTCCCGCTGCCGAAGTCAGCTATGGTATGGGAGGCCTGAAGACCGAGGGCGGAGATGATGGCCTCGTTCTCCTTCTCGATGTCCCGGAACCTGCGGTGAAAGGCGTCGTAGGCCTCGACGACCTCGCGGCTGCGGAAGTCCCTGCCCGGGGGAATCATCTCGTCGTACCGGCATGTCAGCGTCACTTCGTTCTGTTCACTCATATGTCCTCACATGGATCTGCTGCGCGTTGATAAGCATGACATAGCCATGATCGTACCCGGGGTCAACAGCGGCGTCCGGGCCTGCTGATGATTTACACGCCGTCCGGAAGCTTTGAGCGCATCATTTCCCGTCGATCAAGCCTGCGGCCATCCACCACGAAGGTGCCATCGCCGACGGCGTGAATGGTGCGCTTCTCTTTCCGCGAGCCGTCGACGTACGCGGCGATCCCTTCGAGGACGATGATGTTGTGCTTCCTGACGATGTCCATGACCCTGCACTCGATGTTCGCCAGGCATTCCCTGACCAGGGGCGCCTTGACATGCTTTCCCTGCACCGGGGTCAGCCCGAACCTGTCGAACTTGTCCGTGTCGATGCCGGAACATGTCCCCACGCCCACGACCTTGTCAATGAGATCCACGGTGGGAATGGCAATGACGCATTCCTTTGTCTTCCGGAGCGCGGCATAGGAATGGTTCCAGGGCCCGGTGGTAATGGCGAACATGGGCGTGAAGTCCATGACCATGGTCCAGGAGATGGTCATCAGGTTGTTCTTCTTTCCGTCATTCGTCGCAATGAGGACGACCGGGCCTGGTTCTATCAGCGTGAATGCCTTATTGAGTTGCATCTCTTTCATCATTGTGCGCCTCCC
>DAITOA010000047.1:0-24049 GCA_036834365.1 Thermodesulfobacteriota bacterium
GTCAACATGAAGCAGAAACAGAAGGTGGCCAAGTACCTGTGCGGCATCGACAAGGGCGACCAGAAAGACTGATAAAGGCTGACGGGATCAAGGGGCATCTGAATGAAAATGCGTATGATCCCGTCTCCGAACTCTATTCTTAATGGCGGCCGGGATTGCTAAGCAGCAAAAAGTCAGAATACCTCTCTTCATCCTGAGGGGGGACCTGTCAGACGGTCTCCCCTCCCCCCAAAAAGGATACGGAATACCCGGTATCGCAGATACGGCAAACAAACCAGGATCTTGAACAAGATCATTAGATTTCAGAGGATTGTGAGTATATCCCCTCTGCATGGTCCCATGAGGTTCAACCCTCCTCCTCATGGGACCTTCTTTCTATAAGGGTGAACATTCATGGGAGAACTCATCATCTTATGGGACACCATACAACCCGATGATGACGGTTTATTGCTGGAAAGGTATCTTGGCTATCTGAACGCAATGAGAGCGAGTATGGCGTAGACACACCCTCGTAGTGTCATGTTTCTCAATTCTTGAAACGCTCCCGGGTTAACCGGCTCGGTGAGGGACCCTGCATCGTATCCTGAATGATTCCGGTATACGATGAGGTAAGAGAGATGGTCTCAATCCTCTACGGCAGAGGGAGTCAGGACCGCTGAACAGAAGAGGTCCGTGGCATGATCCATCTCCTCTATCTGGTTATATTTCTTTCCCTCTCCGAACATGATCCACCGGAGGGCCAGATGGCTGAATGAGCCGAAGAACATATTTCTGAACACACGGGGATTTACATCTGCCCGGAAACATCCTTTCGCCTTGCCCTCCTCGATGACGTTCTCAATGATATCGTAATATCTCCGGAAGCTCTCGAATGCCTTCGATGTGTAGAAGCGAGGGTTCAGTTGCAGCTGAAGGAGGAAGACCTTGAGAAAATCCTGCTCGGTGAGAAAGAGGAAAAAGTAGTACTTCGTGAACCTTCTCAGCTTGTTCAAGGGATGCTTGATATGGAAGGTTTCGGAAAGCTCGTCGAGGTTTTCCTGGAAGCGTTTCTGGGGAATCGAGAGGAAAACGTCTTCCTTGTTCTCGAAGTATTCATAGACTGTGGCCTCCGAGATCTCGGCTATCTTGGCGATATCCGTTATTTTTGCCTTGGTGAAGCCCTTTTCGGCAAAGACCTTTTCGGCGGCCAACAGGATCCTCTCCGTCTTGCTGTGGATAGGCCTGCCGTTGGCGGCGACCATGGCATGAACCAGTGACATGATGTCCTCATGGTCCGGAGCAGCTTCACCGATTTCTCCGAGTGCAAGGGAGCTTATTATTTCCGCATCAATCGTGCCGAGGACGATGTCGCGAGCCACCTTCAGGTCGAGGTCGGAGCGGAATGAACCATCGGTAACACCTTGCTTGAGAATATCGTAGAGTATATCCGCATACGCCTTAACGCGTTCGTATCCTATCGTAAGATAGAAATCGGGCGAAGATCTGCACTCCAGAGTCAGTATACGTCCGTATCCAGGGTGAGTGTCGATGTCCCTCAGATGAAACCAGATCATTTTGCTCAGGCGGTTGTCCGCATCGCGGATACCCTGAAGATGCTCACGAACCAGAAACAAGACTTCTACCAGGCGATCGCCGGGAACCGAAAACAGAAGGTCTTCCTTGCCCTTGAAATATTGGTAGATGACAGAGTCGGCCACGTTGGCCTTTGCGGCAATCTCCGATATCGTGGTATCGGAGGGTCGTTTTTTTGACATGATCTCTTCTGCTGCAGCTAAAATCTTTCTTCTCTTATCTTCCGACATTAAGGTACCTCATACCTTGTCTCAATGAATCCTACTTATTCTGCATTTATTCAATAGTCAAGTTCACACTTATGCCCTGACCATTGGAGGGGCAAAGATCTTCATGTGATTTTCGCTAAAGAACGAGGGGAGCCGAGTCTTCACGGCCCCCCCCCTTCTCGGATTGAGTGACATTAGAAGCCGAAGGAGATCCTGGTACCGATTTCCAAGGGGTCAGCCTCGTCGGCGGACTCCAGGGTGGTGGCGTCGCCGGCTACGAGGTAGGCGGCAACGACATCAAGCGTTACGTTTTCGATGAGCTTGTAGTTGGCGCTCAGGTCGATCTCGGTGCCGAGATCGGTGTTGCCGTTGGCGTCGTCTTCTGCCAGCTGTGCGAACCAGAGGTCCGCATTCAGGGTCAGAGTGTCGGTTGCCTTATAGGATGCACCGATGCTCAGGGCCATGGTGTTGCTGATCTTGTCGGCGCATGCTGCATTCGAAACCTGGTTGTCGAAGATGCCGTAGCCCATGATCTCAGCCCAGTAGTAGCTCTGGCCGGCGGGGACATAGAAGGCCGTCATGTCTTCCTCGTCGGCGTCCTGGCCGCTCGCGTAGAAGGCTCTGCCGTGGATGTTGAGCTTGTCGATGTCGGTGCTGCCGCCGAGGCCGAAGAGGTAGGCGGCCACGTCGGTGTCATCGTAGCCTGTCGCACCACCGATGGTGCCGAACTCGTAGATACCGGTGAACCATACGGAGGCGGGCCCGACCTTTGCGTCCACATCGGCGCCGAGGAAGAAGACATCCCATTTCTCGAGGGCCGTATCGTTCTTGTACGCACTCACATCAGAGGAAGTGGTCCACATGAAGAGCGGCTTCACGGTTGCTGCGCCGAGGTTGATGATGGGGTAGATGGCGTAGTAGTCGACGTCTTTGTCGTTGGCATCTTTGCCGTAGCCGCCCTCATAGGCCTTGACCCAGATGAAGGGAAGGGTCAGGGTGTCGCTGGCCTTGTAGGCCACCACCGCGCCGGCGAAGTCGTCGTCGAAGATGAAGCCTCGGCAGATGGTCGCACCCTGCACGCCGATTTTCGCATTGGTCTTGTCAAAGGTCATATCAGCATAGGAATTTTTGACCTCAACCTTGATGCCGTCGGCGCCGATGTCACCATAACCGCTTGATGCATCGCCCCAGGTGGCATCCATCTCGAACTTGTTCACGAACTTGAAGTTGTCGCTGAACTTAGCCGTGTAATAGAGGCGTGTTCTTGTATCAACCTTTGTCACATCAGCCGCCTCGGTCTGGTCCTCACCGGTGAAGTTCTTGTCCATGTACGCCCTTGTCCTCCAGTACCCGCCGAAGATGTTCTCAAAGGCGAATGCCGGTACGGCAAAGGTGAATACCAAAGCCAAAGCTACCAGATACATCAAACACTTCCTCATGATCTCCTCCTATAACGATTATTTTGTATTTTGAGTGACGGGCATGGTATACAGCCCCATAACCCTTCTCCTGTTACGTTTGGGAAGTGATCCCTTATCGATTTCATTGGTTTCTTTTGTTCATCATCCAGGGACAAACCTGTGAGACTGCGATATAAATGGAGAAGCATGAACCCTGCGAGGGTATCCGGGAATGTGAGGAGATACATCCTGTTGGCGGTCATATGTCGAGAATCGCACATGCAGATCCGGTGGTTATCTGATTCAGCCCGGATGATCCGAACACTGTGCACAGCTTAATGGGGTCCACGTACCTAACTCTCCAAAGATGATCTATTCCGCCCCTAACGAAAAGCAAATTAGAAAACATTAAATAATGAACAGCATTCTACCCTCGATCCGATGACTTGTCAACCTTTTTATAATACAGGGGTGGACTATAATAAAATAGTAAAAATAAATCATTATATGGGAGATGTCGTGCTTCCGTCTCTGATCGCGTCAGTTGAGGGGGGTACGGGGGGTAGAGGGCGTGGCGCTTGTTTCTTTTGGGCGGAAGGCCGGGAAATCAAGGTCACGATGGAGGGCTTGTCGGGTCCAATAATTTGAAAATATTAAATAATTGTAGAAGGTGGGACCGGATAGGCACCTGATGCACGGGGAGGGACCCGATGTGGGCCAAATTATGAAAAGAATTTAATCTCAACTTTAACTTGAATCATATTCGATTTTGGGTTATGGAAACGTTTGGAAACGATCAATCCGGTAATCATAACCTGCTCCGGGTTGCTTCAGGATATTATAGGGCTTACTATGCAGGAGAAAAAGGCGTCTGGATGGACTGCTGCACATACGGAAAACGTGTGTTAGGAATGAAGGAACGCATGGAATGCCCAAGATGCGTGGCAGCAAGATACGCCGTGCTGGAAAGAGGGAGCGGATGTCTGGAATAGTGAAGAGCATAGCTCAGTTGGAGGCCGAGGCGGATGGTGTCATAGAGGGAGCGAAGGCCGAGGCGAGGGGGATGGAGAAGGCGGCGGAGGGCGAGGTTGCCTCATACCGGGGGCGACTTGACGGCGAGACCAGGGCGAAGGTAGCGGCGTATGAGGATGAGGCGCGTGGCAGGCATGAGGCGGCCATGGTGGAGGCGGGACGTGAGCTTGAGGGGGCGCTGGCGGCGCTCGATGGTATATCGGGGCAGGCCATAGGGGCCCAGGCGGCGAGAGTCGTGGATTATTTCAAGAAGATCTGAACATGGCGATTGAAGAGCTGAAGAAGGTCTCCATCGTAAGCCCGAGGCATGCGGACCGGCGTGTCCTGAGGGCGGTGAACAGGCTTGGGATGATGGAGGTCATAGATCTTGGGGAAGACCTTGAGGACCGGGGTGCACTGGAACCCTGCGAGGCGACGACGGAAGAAGCGGATGAGAATCTTCGCAAGGTCGAATTCATACTGAATCTTATTCATATATTTGCGCCCGAGGAGACGGGATTTGTAAAGGGGCTGACGCCGGTACCTCTTGTGACCACGAATGCCGAGCTCAACGAGGTGCTCGACGGGTACGATCTCGAGGAGACGTACCGGATGGCGAGCGAGCTGGACGAGGTATATCGGAGCTCGGAGCGCATAGTGGGAGAGATAGAGAACGAGATTGCCGAGCTCGAGCCTTTTGTTGATGTGCCGTTTGACCTGGCGGAGTTTTTTGGAGCGAGGCGGACGAGGCTGTTCTACGGGACGATCCCGAGGGCGAGGCTGAACCTGCTTGCAGGGGACCGGGCACCGTGGGACAGGGTGGCATGGGAGTTCTGCGGGTCGGACGGGGGTTCCGTCCGACAGGCGGCCGCCGGAGAGAGGGAGCGGGTGGTGTTCGCCGCTGTCAGGGGCGATGAAGAACAGGTTCGGCGGGCCCTTGACGAGGTGGGGTTTGAGGAGGTCGCGCTCCCGCGTCTGAAGGAGAGCGTCTCGGAGAGGCTCAGCGAGCTGCGGGACAACCTGGGCATGTACCGTCAGAAGGTGGAAGAGGTTGCCGGGCAGGTCAGGCAGCTTGCCGGGAGGCGTCGTTTCGGAGAGGGACGAAGGCCCCTGACGATCCTGAAGGCGTACTGGCTCAACACGAAAGAGAGGATAGCCGCCTACAACCGGGGGATGCGGGGCAGGTGGCTTCATATGATAAGCGGGTATGTCCGCACCAGGGATATCCCGAGGCTCATCTCCGTCATGGAGCAGGAGTTTCCGGAGTCGGTGATCACCATCGATGATCCGGGGCGGGACGAGGACGTGCCGGTGAGCATCTCGGTGCCGTATGTATTCAGGCCCATGCAGCTTCTGGTGGAGATGTTCGGGCTGCCGCCGTACAGGTCTTTTGACCCGACGCCGTTTCTGCAGCTCAACTTTTACGTCTTTTTCGGCATCTGCTTTTCCGACGTATGCTACGGCCTCATGCTCGTGGCATTCAGCGCGTACCTTACATCCAGGACGAAGGACTATCGGGGGGTGAACAACTTTGCCCGGATTCTGCTCTACGGGGGGATCAGCAGCATCGTGTTCGGTGCGCTCATGGGCTCCTGGTTCGGGGACCTCTACAAGCCCGAGTACCTGGGGGCGAATAATCCCCTCCTGAGGCTTCAGCAGGGCCTCATGGTCATCGACCCCATGGGCAAGACGATCCTTGCCCTCATCGTGGCCCTGGGGCTGGGCGTGTTGAACCAGTTCTTCGGCATTTCGCTCAGGATGTACGGGCAGATCCGGCAGAAAGACTGGATCGGGGCGTTCTCGGACGGCATATGCTGGATCGTCACGCTCATCGGATTGCTCATCGTGATCAGCAAGATATTCGTAACGCTGCCCGGTCGGATCTACACGACCGGCGTGTGGCTTTTCTGGATAGGGGCCGCGGGTCTGATTCTGACGCAGGGCAGGGGCATAAGGAACCCCTTCGGCCGGATCGCTGCGGGGGTCGTGAGCCTGTACGGGATCGTGGGGAGCTACGGCATCACCTCGTTCATCGGGGATACGCTCTCCTACTGCCGTCTGCTGGCGCTGGGACTCACCACGTCCATTGTGGCCATGGCGTTCAATCTCATGGCAGGCATGCTCAGGGACGTACCCTATGTGGGGATCGTGCTCTTCGTGCTCATCCTGCTCATCGGGCACGTGTTCAACTTCGCCATCAGCGTGCTGGGGGCCTTTGTCCATTCCATGAGGCTGATCTATGTGGAGTTTTTCGGACGGTTCTACGAGACGGGAGCGCGGGCGTTCCAGCCGCTGGGGTTCGATTCGCCCCTGTGCATATTGAAGAAGACGGAGTCAGAGGTATAGGACGGAAATGGACAGGAGGAGCATGCCGGAAGAGCCGTGCTCGTTGGCGGCGGGATGTATTCTCCCCTGTTCTCAGGAAGATAGGGAGGAGAAAAGATGACACCTGAATTGATCGAAGTGGGACGGGGTCTGTGCTATGCGGGTGCAGGCCTGGCTTTCGGCCTGGGGGGATGCGGGTCCGCATGGGGCATTGCCATTGCCTCCCACCAGGCGGCCGGGGTGATGCGGGAGAAGCCCGATCTCTTCGGCAGGATGCTTGTCATGATAGCGTTGCCGGGGACCCAGGGTTTCTACGGGTTCATCGTGGCGATCCTCATGATGACGCAGACCGGACTCATCGGCGGGGACGTGCTCAAGATAACCCTTGGAACGGGGCTGGCATTTTTCTTCATCGGTCTTGGATGCGGGCTGGCGCTGCTGGTGTCGGCCATCAAGCAGGGCGAGGCTTCGGCGGCGGGCATCACGCTCATAGCCCGGAGGCCCGAGGCTGCAGGCAGGGCGATCCTCTTTCCCGCCTTCGTGGAGACCTATGCCGTGGTGGCGCTGCTGGCGACCATTCTCTTCATAACGTTCCTCACGCAGCCTTTGCCTCTTGAGTACCTCAAGCTGCAGTAGCGCCGGGGAGCGGACGATCATGGGATTCGATAAGATCCGGGGTGTCATACTGGATGAGGCGAAGGCCGAGGCCGCCCATATCATCGAGGGTGCGAAGCGGAGTGCCGAGCAGCATGTCAGAGAAGCCTGTGCGAGGATCGACGAAGAGATGGAGAGGACCTACCGCACCCGTGTACAGGCCATTGATGACGAATTCAACCGCAGCCAGATCCAGTTCAAGGGCAATGCCGGGAAACAGGTGCTCGCGAGGCGGGGCGAGATCCTGCACAAGGTATTCGCCATGGCCAGAGGCGAACTGCTGACCATGCCTTCCGGGGAATACGGTGCGATCATGGGCCGGCTGCTGGAGCGCGCGGCGGGGAAATCCGGCGGGAGACTCCGGATACATCCGGAAGACACGGAGGTCTTTGCCGCGATCCTTGCCGGGATGAACGAACCCAGGGACGCTGCGGATCAGGTCGTGCTCGACGGAGAACACCCGCTGACCGAGCGCGGCGGGTTCGTCCTTGTGACAGCGGAGTTCGAGATCGACCAGACGCTGGACACCCTGCTCCGGGACCTGGAGCAGGAGATGACGCCGGTCATCGCCGGGGAACTCTTCGCATGACACCGGCGGGAACGAGTGCTCGACTGAAGAACTTCCCCCGCTGGGGGTTCGTGTCGGGGCGCCTGGGCGTCCTGGAGGAACGTTTTGCGGGGAGGGAGTTTTTCATGAGCCTCATCATGCAGGAGAACATGGGTGATATCGTGCCCCATCTCCAGGAGACCTTCCTCAGGGAATACCTGGCTCCGGGAACCGTATGGGAGGACTTCAGCGCTTTAGCGGACAGGTGCTTCCATGAAACCGCGCTGTCCCTCCGGGCGGAATGTCCTGAGAGCGCTGCGGTGGATATCTTTCTCATACCCTTTGACTACCTGAACCTGAAGAACGCCCTTCTTAGGGAAGCGGTCTTTCCCTTTCCCCAGGGGCTCTTTCAGGAGGAGCCGCTCCAGGCGGTGGCCCGCGGCGAGTACGGGGATCTCCCGGAAACCCTGCGGAACGGGGAAGGGTGGTCCGTAACGGACATGTCCCAGGTGGACCCCGTGGATCTGGACATCATCCTCGACGGGGCCTACCTGAGGCACCTGCTCATGCTGGCCGGGGAGTCGGGCTCGGAGCTGATCGCTTCCTATGTGTATGAACGGGTCCAGGCATACATCGTCACCATCTTCTGGCGCGCCGTGGTTCAGGATCTCCCTCTGAGGCGTTTTCAGAGCCATCTCCTGCCCATGGGGGATTTTGCCGGGCTCATCAACGACCTGTCGGGACAGGCGGGACCGGAGGCCTGGCCTGCCATGGTGGGGGGTGCGGTGGGGGATGCCCTTGCCGAGGCCCTCGAGATGGAGCCTGGCGACCGCATAGCAGGATTCTCCCTGAGGGCGGCGAACCGGCTCATGGGCGTTGCCCGGGAGGGCAGGCTTCAGACGGCGGGACCGGAGAGGGTTTTTTCCTTTCTGGCGGGTCTGTCCACCGAGATCGTCAACCTCAAGCTCGTGGTTGCCGGCAGGCTCAGCCGCATCGACCGCAGCCTGCTGAAGCAGAGACTGAGGGAGGGATATGTCTAGGGCCGTGGTACTGGGAGAAAAGCGGAACATCACCGCCTTCAAGGGGGTGGGGATCGATGCGCTGCCCGTTGAGGACGGACAGAAGCTGTTTCAGTCGCTCATGGAGCTCTCACGGGAAAGGGAGCTGGGCATTGTGCTGGTGACGGAGAATCTTGCCGAGCAGGCACCCGAGGCCATCGAGGAGTTCCGGAGGAGAAGCGCGGCGGTCCTGTGCATCATACCTACCCATGAAGGCAGCCGACGGACGAGCTTTCAGGCGATAAGTCGGCTCGTGGAGTCCTCCCTGGGCATCGATATCCTGGGGAAGGACTGAAAAAAAAGAAAAGGAACCGGTGATATGGAAGGAAACAGGGGTGAAGTCGTAAAGGTATCGGGTCCTCTGGTCATTGCCCGCGGTCTTACCGGGGCCCGGATGTACGAGATGGTCCGGGTGGGCGAGGCCAAGCTTTTCGGCGAGATCATCGAGATCAAGGGTGACGAGTACTCCATCCAGGTCTACGAGGAGACCGAGGGGATAGGACCGGGGCAGCTGGTGGCCAGGACGGGCGAGCCTCTTTCCGTGGAGCTCGGACCGGGACTCATACGGTCGATCTATGACGGTGTCCAGAGGCCTCTGGACGCACTGGCCAGGGACTTCGGCGATTTCATCGTGAGGGGGGCCGAGAGGCCTGCGCTGGACAGGACGAAGCTGTGGGATTTCGTACCCGTGGCCAAGGTCGGGGACACTGTGGTTCCGGGCGATGTCCTGGGCACGGTGCAGGAGAGCGTTCCGGTCAGCCACAAGATCATGGTGCCTCCGGGGCGGTCCGGGACGATCAAGAAGATCGGCCCGGTCAAGGGCAATGTGGACACCGAGGTGGCCCTCATCGAGGGGCCGGCCGGACCCTTCGGGGTGACCATGGTGCAGCGCTGGCCCGTGCGCAATCCGCGGCCCGTGGCGCGCAAGCTTCCTCCCCTCGAGCACATGATCACCGGCCAGCGGGTCATCGACATGTTCTTTCCCATCACCAAGGGCGGCACGGCGTGCGTGCCCGGGCCCTTCGGAAGCGGCAAGACCGTGGTGCAGCACCAGCTGGCCAAGTGGGCGGATGCGCAGATCGTGGTGTATGTGGGGTGCGGAGAGCGGGGCAACGAGATGACCGACGTGCTCATGGAATTTCCCCACCTGGTGGACCCGACCTCCGGCGAGCCGCTCATGGAGCGCACCGTGCTGGTGGCCAACACCTCCAACATGCCGGTGGCTGCCCGGGAGGCGAGCGTGTTCACCGGGATCACCGTTGCGGAGTATTTCCGGGACATGGGGTACTCGGTGGCCCTGATGGCGGACTCCACGAGCCGGTGGGCCGAGGCCATGCGCGAGATCTCGGGCCGTCTCGAGGAGATGCCCGGCGAGGAGGGGTACCCTGCCTACCTGGGGTCGCGCATCGCGAGCTTCTACGAGCGCGGGGGCTCGGTGGTCTGCCTCGGCACGGACGCAAGGGCCGGGGCGCTCTCGCTCATCGGTGCCGTTTCGCCCCCGGGCGGGGACCTGTCCGAGCCGGTGGTGCAGGCGACGCTGCGGGTGGTCAAGGTCTTCTGGGGCCTGGACGACAAGCTCGCCTTCTCCCGGCACTTTCCGGCCATCAACTGGCTGAATTCCTACTCGCTCTACCAGGAGGTGGTGGACGGGGACGCGGATTCCCGGATGGAAGGTGCCTGGTCGGCCAACCGGAAGCGCGCCATGGGGATCCTCAAGCGCGAGGCCGAGCTGGACGAGCTCGTGCGGCTCGTGGGGATCGACGCCCTGGCCCATGAAGACAGGCTCCTCATGCAGGCGGCCAAGATGATCAGGGAGGACTTTCTCCACCAGAACGCGTTCGACGAGAGGGATACCTACACGTCTCCGAACAAGCAGTTCGCCCTTTTGAAGACGATCCTGCACTACTACGACGAGGCCAGGAAAGCCCTGGGCAACGGGGCCCTGCTGGGAGACCTCCTGGTGCTTGAGGTCCTGGACGACATCGCCCGGGCCAAGCTGATACCTGAAGACGCCCTCGACCGGTTCACCGGGATCGAGCGGAAGATAACCGAGAACACCGGCGCACTGCTGGGCTCATGAGGATACGATGAACATGTCAACCATTGCGAAGGAATACCGGACCGTAAAGCAGATCTCCGGGCCGCTCATGCTGGTGGACGGGGTCGGGGGCGTGACCTACGGCGAGCTGACCGACATCAGGCTCTCCGATGGATCCATCCGGAGGGGGAAGGTCCTGGAGGTGCATCGGGACAAGGCCATGGTGCAGGTGTTCGAGGGCACGAGCGGTCTTTCCCCCCAGGACGTGAAGGTGAGGTTCCTGGGCAAGGGGATGGAGCTGGGGGTATCGCCGGACATCCTGGGCCGGGTGTTCGACGGGTTCGGTCGGGTGAAGGACGACGGGCCGGCCATCATCCCGGAGAAGCACCTCAACGTGAACGGCAACCCCATGAACCCCTTTGCCCGGGACTACCCCAACGAGTTCATCCAGACCGGGGTGTCCACCATCGACCTGCTCAACACCCTGGTTCGGGGACAGAAGCTCCCGCTGTTCTCGGCGTCGGGTCTGCCCCATTCACGGCTCGCCGCGCAGATCGCCCGGCAGGCCACGGTGCTCAAGACCGGCGAGA
Source organism: Thermodesulfobacteriota bacterium (assembly GCA_036834365.1). Classification (GTDB taxonomy): domain Bacteria; phylum Desulfobacterota; class Desulfomonilia; order UBA1062; family UBA1062; genus MWEI01. Next base: position 11,405 of record DAITOA010000047.1, read on the forward strand.
AGTTCGCGGTGGTCTTCGCTGCCATGGGCATCACCTTCGAGGAGTCCGAGTTCTTCGTGGCGGACTTCCGGCGCACCGGGGCGCTCGAACGCTCGGTGCTGTTCATGAACCTGGCGGACGACCCGCCCATCGAGCGGATCGCCCTGCCGCGCATGGCGCTCACCGCGGCGGAGTATCTGGCCTACGAGCGGGACATGCACGTGCTGGTCATCCTGACGGACATGACCAACTACTGCGAGGCGCTGCGGGAGATCTCGGCCGCCCGCAGGGAGGTGCCGGGCAGGAGGGGGTATCCTGGGTACCTCTATACCGACCTCTCCACCATCTACGAGCGGGCGGGCCGCATCAAGGGCAAGAAGGGCTCCATCACCCAGATACCGGTGCTCACCATGCCCGAGGACGACAAGACCCACCCGGTGCCCGACCTCACGGGGTACATCACCGAGGGTCAGATCATCATCAACCGCGGCCTGCACACCGAGGGGATCTATCCGCCGGTGGACGTGCTGCCTTCGCTGTCGCGCCTGAAGGACAAGGGCATCGGGGCGGGCAAGACCAGGGAGGATCATGCGGATCTCATGAACCAGCTCTATGCGGCCTACGCCCGGGGCAAGAACGCCAAGGAGCTGGCCGTGGTGCTCGGTGAGAGTGCGCTGTCCGAGGTGGACCTGAAGTTCGTGGAGTTTTCCGATGCCTTTGAGGACACCTTCGTGAGGCAGGGGGAGGACGAGAACCGGACCATCGAGGAGAGCATGCGCATCGGCTGGGAGCTCCTGGCCCTTCTCCCCCGGAGCGAGCTCAAGCGCGTGCGTGATGCGTACGTGGAAAAGTATCTGCCCGGGAAGTGATCCATGGCCTCGAAACTGAACGTCAACCCCACCCGGATGGAGCTGCTGAGGCTGCGCAGGCGCCTCGCCGTGGCCGTCCGGGGCCACAAGCTGCTCAAGGACAAGCTCGAGGGGCTCACCAAGGAGTTCATGGAGCTTGCCAGGCAGTACAAGGAGTACCGCAACGCCGTGGACGACGAGCTGCCTGGGGTGCTCAAGCTCTTTGTGCTGGCGGAGATCACCTCGTCGAGGCAGGTCACGGAGCACGCCCTGCAGAGCACCCGTCAGGACCTGCACCTGAAGGTGGGTTCCCGCAGGCTCATGAGCGTTCTCATCCCGACCGTGGAGGCGTCCTTCGGGGAACCCGCGGGCCTGTACTCCTTCATCCAGACCTCGCCCGAGCTGGACGGGGCCATCGATTCCCTGAAGGCCTTCCTGCCCAGGCTCCTGAGGATGGCGGAGCTGGAGGAGGCGGTCCGCATCCTGAGCCGGGAGATCGAGCGGACGAGGAGAAGGGTCAACGCCCTGGAGCATACCTTCATCCCCCGCATGACCGAAACCATCCGGTTCATCAACGGCAAGCTCGACGAAATGGAACGCTCCAACACCAGCAGGCTCATGAAAATCAAAGCCCTGCGCCTGGCTCAGGAACCGGATAGTTTATAAAAAAGCACGGCGTGTAGGGCAGAAACGAAGAGGGCTTCGAAGAAGCCCTTCCCGATAACAGCCATCAAGTAACATCAGTATATTCCCATTTTCAGTGCCGGCTATCCATAGGGGATTACCGGCACTCTTTTTCTTTAGAAGATCAACGCCCTGCGCCTGGCCCAGGAACCGGAGGGGAAACTGCCTCACCGGACGTCCGGGACCGGGTCGGCGGCAGGGGGCCTACTTGGCGATGATCCCCTTGAGCCCCCCCGATGTGATGGTTGCAAGACTGGTCAGAACCCGAGGCAGCGTCAGGGTACCCGAAGAGGCGAGAAACCTCGGTTCCCAGACCGGAGAGAACTTGTTCTTGTACTGCTGCAGCCCCTGGAAGTTGTAGAAATGTTCGGCATGTCTGAACACGAAGGATCCGAAACGGTTCCAGAGGGGGGCCATGGGACGGTTCTCCAGTCCCGAAAGGGGCACCATACCGAGGTTGAACCAGTGGTATCCCTGCTCCTTTCCCCAGAGCATGATCTGGATGAAGAGGTATTCCATAACACTTGCCGGTGCCTCGGATGAGTACCGCATGAGGTCCACGGAGAGTTCCGCATCCTGGCCGGAGGTCCAGATATTGGCAAAGGCCACGATCTTATCACCGATGCTCACAACGGCCACGGGGAAGTTCGCGACATAGTCTTCCCGGAAGAAACCCAGAGAGAATCCTTTCTCCTTGGTGTTCTTCGCGGCGAGCCATGCATCGGATACCCTCCTGAGATCGGGCAGAACACCCGGAACCCCTTCCTGGTCGATGATCCTGAAGGAACAGCCTTCCCGGCCGAGCTTGCTCACGGTGTAGCGTAAATCGCGTCGGGCCTTGCCTTCCAGAGAGAACTCCGCAAGGGGAACCCGGCCCTGTTCGCCGATCTTCACCAGGGTCAGTCCGAGGTCGATATAGACCGGGAGATTTTCCGCGCCCACCTCGTAAAACACCGGAAGGGCCGCATGCTGGTCACAGAGTTCGCGGAATCGCCAGGTGAGCTCCTCCCATTCCTCCTCGGGACCCACGGGATCGCCCAGGGCGATCCATGTCCTGCCCACGGTGCCGTACATGATGAAGGCGGTCCCCGCGTCGTTGAAGAGGAAAGCCTTGTCGCCGAGCAGGGCAAGGTTGTCTGAGCTGTCGGGAGAAGTCTTTACGACAGCGGCGGCACGTTCCATGTCCTGGCGGGTTCCCGGTGCGCGGGGGGATGGCGCCGGGTGGATAAGCCGTGTCATGGTGAAGGCAAGGATGCTCACTGCGACGCCGACCATGGCCCGCAGCGAACGGGGGGCGTTCTCGAAAAACGCGAAACGCCACCAGAGGTCGGAGGTGTATTCTACATGCTTATAGGAAAAGAAGGTTAGCCATGCCACGGCGATGACCGCACTCGCCACCGCAGCCGTCCATCGGGGGGTGAAGGCGCTCCACAGGACCTTGGCCCTCCGGTAGAAGACGTCCCTGCTGGAGATGAGTATGAGGAGCAGTACGGACAGGATGATCGTCTCTTCGTAATCGAACCCCTTGAGGAGAGAGACCATGCTGCCGAGGACCAGGAGTCCCAGGGTCAGATAGTATGCCGCATCGATCCTGAGCTGGAGCCCCCGGGCCAGGAGCAGGAGTCCAACCCCGGCGACACTGCCCAGGAAGTGTGAGATCTCGATGACGGGCAGGGGGATGAAATGTCTGATCCATGCCATGCGGGCCGGTACGGCCGGCGTCGCCCCCGAGACAAGGAGGACGATCCCGCCCATGAAGGTGAGGATCGCGAGCACGGGTGGAACCAGGGGCCGGATCAGCTGGGTGAGCAGGACGGCTCCTTTGGCAATCATCCTCCTGCGTTCGCGGACCTCCTGGGAACCCAGGAGTGTTGCGGCGATGAGGAGCGGGAGAAGGTAGTAGATGACTCGATAGATGATGAGCGACCCGAAGAGCGCGGAACCCGTGGCCGACGGTGAAAGGAAGACCATGATGACGGTCTCGAAGACCCCCAGTCCTCCGGGAATCTGGCTGATGAGGCCTGCAAGCTGAGCGAACAGGAAGATCCCGAGAAAGGCCGGAAGCGACATGGTGAAGCCGTCGGGCAGGAGCTCATAGAGAACCGCCCCGGCCAGCGCCCAGTCGACCATGGCTATGGCGACCTGTGCAAAGAACAGTGTGGGTTTCGGCAGGGTGAGGGACAGGCCCCTGATGGTGACCGGCCCGGTCCTGAGGGTGCCGAGTATGAAATAGGCGATGACCGGAACGAGAAGCAGGTATCCGACTGGGTGGACCGACGTGAAGGGGAGGTGCAGCACTGACGGTATGGCCAGCGGTTCCAGGATGAATATGATCCCGCCCAGGGAGAGGAACCCCAGCCATATGCTCACCGTGCAGAAGGCGATGATCTTGCTGATCTCGAGGCCCGAAAGGCCCCAGGAAGAGTAGAGCCTGAACCGGACCGAGGCGCCGGCGAGCATGGAAAAGCCCACGGAGTTGCTGAAGGCATACCCGACGAACGATGCAAAGGCCGTCTTGAGGGGGTGGAGGGGTCGTTCGATGTACTTCAGGGCGAGGAAATCATAGAAGGTCATGGTGAGGTAGCTGAGCACCGTCAGCAGCAAGGCGTACAGTATCTTCGTCCGGGGAATCCCGTGGAGATACCCCATGATGTCATGGAGGCGGTAGGCCTTCAGTTCTCCATGGAGGACCCACAGGGCCGCAACGAAGAGGGCCACCCCGATGAAGGGACTGATGAGCTGCAGCGGCCTCTTCTCCATTCCTCTTCCGGATGATTCCATCGGGATTGTTTATAACAATTCAGGGCTCATACACCAAGGATATTCTGAATGATTGTCGGGTAAAGAGGGAATGTATCCAAGAAAGAGGAGGCGATCGCTCGCGCCTACCTCTTCTTTTCGGCGATCCACCCTGCCAGCGGCGGGAGCCAGCACAGGTTCGCCGCGATGGTCTCGGTCGCGGTGAGCACCTGGGTGGAGGGGCTGAAGCCAAGGACTCTCGCAACGAACAGTCCTGCAGGGACGGCGAGGATCACGATGAATCCCGAGAGCATGACCGGGTGGGAGAAATAGGACTTCAGTGCCCTCCTTGGACTATCTGAGTGCTTCCTGAGGAAAACATATCCCGAGACCTGTCCGCCGATCTGGTCGGACAGGGCATAGAAGTAGGGTATGTAGAACCCCTGCACCCCGTACACGTCCATCCCGGCGAGACGGCTCACTCCATCGATGAGCCAGGGCAGGACCATGCCCAGGAGCTTCCCTGTGCCGTAGGCCTGGGCCATGCTGCCGATGGCCCCTGATACGCGTTTCCTGAGGGCGAACACGCCTTCCAGAATGCTCTCGCCCTCGCCGGAAATCGTCCTGACCAGCCACTGGCCGATACCGTTGCGTGAAAGGCCGGCCAGGTCGAGAATGAACCCCAGCACGAGGCCGCCGATGAATCCGGAGGCGGTATACCTTATGAGTTCACCGAATTCCTCGACAGACTCCTCCGTCAGCTCACCACAGGCCTCCCGGAGATCCGATGTCTCCCTGCAATCACCCCGGCAGCATCCGTCGCTCATGGTACCAGTGCCTTCCTTGATTCTTTCATTATCCAATATAATGCGAGGCGAGCCAAGTACAGTCTCCTTACCATGTATATCCGAAATGGCACGGGATTTGTATCATCAGAGTATACCACTATGGGGGGCAGGGATGAAGGTCTCTTCGCCGGACGTGCTGGAACAACTGATCAGGAACCTTCCGCCAGGGAGCGGAAAGGGTACAGGGGGGTCCGTATCCGACCCGGACGACTTTTCCGCACTCCTGGAAAGCATGGTGGGGAGGCCTTCAGACACTGCGTCCGCCACGATGGACAGGGAAAAGCTCGCCGCATTCCTCGAGCTCGTCCGGATCAGGATGAGCCAGTCGGTCATGAACGCCTTTTCGGATGACGACGGACAATCATCACCCTCAGGATTTGCCCTCGCGCCGGATATCCTTGCCTCACCCCGGGAAGAGTCAAAAGTCGGACGCTCTCAGGGAGTAAATGACATCCCCGTGGCGCCGGGTGACCTGGATGGAATCATCGACAGGGCCTCCACGACCTACGGTGTGGACAGGGACCTCATCGTTTCGGTCATCCGGGCCGAGAGCGGGTTCGATCCGAAGGCCACCTCGCCCAAGGGTGCCATGGGCCTCATGCAGCTCATGCCCGGCACGGCCCATGACCTCGGAGTGACCGATGCCTATGACCCGGAGCAGAACGTCATGGGAGGAACCCGTCACCTCAGGGGTCTGCTGGAGCGGTACGACGGTGACGTGAGGACGGCCCTGGCGGCCTACAACTGGGGTGCAGGCAACCTGGAACGCAGCACCGGCGGCCTTCCCGAAGAGACACGGAACTACATCGCCAGAATCATGAAGGACTACGGCGGAGCCGAAGGATGATCTTCAGCCGAGAGCCCGCCTGTTGATTTTCCATATCTTTCCGCAGGTCCGCCGACCCGCACGGGAACTCATGCAGCCGGCGGTTCTTCGACTTGCCCCGCTTGTCTTCTCCCATCCACTATGCTAAATACGTTGATCACCACGCAGATGTTTGAAAAGGGGGAGGATCTCGTATGTCCGGTCACAATAAATGGTCGACCATCAAGCACAAGAAGGGTGCTGCCGACGCCAAGCGCGGCAAGCTCTTCTCCAAGATCATCAAGGAGATCACCGTGGCGGCCCGCATGGGCGGCGGCGACATCGAGGGAAATGCCCGGCTCAGGGCGGCAGTCAGCTCGGCCAAGGCGGCCAACATGCCCAAGGACAACATCGACCGAGCCATCAAGAAGGGCACCGGCGAGCTGGGAGGGGCGGCATTCGAGGAGATCACGTACGAAGGGTACGGTCCCAGCGGCGTGGCCGTGCTCGTCAAGGTGCTCACGGACAACAAGAACCGGGCCGTGGCCGACATACGGCACCTCTTTTCCAAGTACAACGGCAACCTGGGCGAGACGGGCTGCGTGAACTGGATGTTCGACAAGAAGGGATACGCCTCCATCGACAAGGCCACGGTGGACGAGGAAACCCTGTACGATATCGCCCTGGGGGCAGGGGCCGACGACATTACGGACACCGGCGAGACCTTCGAGATCCTCACCTCACCCGAGGACATTGAAAATCTGCGGTCGGCCCTGGAAGAAAAGGGGATCAGGTACACCCAGCTCGAGATCCAGATGATCCCCCAGACCAACGTGACCCTGACCGGCAAGCCCGCCCAGCAGACTCTGAAGCTGCTGGATGCCCTGGAAGACCTCGACGATGTGCAGGCGGTGTCCTCGAACTTCGACATCAGCGATGAGGAGATGGCCGAGCTCCAGGCATAATGAGAATCTGCGGCATCGATCCGGGAACCAGGGCCACGGGCTACGGCGTCATCGACGTGTGCTCCGGCCCAGAAAGTCTGGTATATGTGACCCATGGCACCCTCAGGCCACGTTCCGAAGACATGGCGCTTCGCCTGAAAGAGATATTTCAGGGACTGACCGAGGTATTCAGGAGGTTCGGTCCCGGTGAGGTGGCGGTGGAGACTTCCTTTCATGCTCTGAACTCCCAGACGGCGCTCAAGCTCGGCCAGGCCCGGGGTGCAATACTGCTGGCCGCTTCCCTGATGGAAATCCCGGTTTTCGAGTACACCCCCACCGAGGTCAAGAAGGCCACCTGCGGGTACGGCCATGCCGGAAAGGACCAGATCCACGCCATGGTGTGCACCATACTGCATCTCTCCAAAGACGCGGTCAGGTCTATGGATGCCTCCGACGCCCTGGCCATCGGCGTCTGCCACTCGTCGTCCCGGCGCATGAGGAGGCTCACCCCGTGATCAGCATGCTCAGGGGCCATGTCGCACAACACACCGGGACCCAGGCGGTCATCATGGTGGGCGGGGTGGGGTACCTGGTGAATGTACCGCTGGGGACCCAGTTCAAGGAAGGTGGTGACGGTGAGGTGACCCTCCATACCATGCTCATCGTGAGGCAGGACTGCATGGATCTCTACGGGTTCATGGACCAGCGGCAGCGGGAGATCTTCGCCCTGCTGCTGAACGTCTCCGGCATCGGTCCCAAGATAGCAATGAACATCATCTCATCGGTTGAGCCCAACCGGTTCCTCGACGAGGTGGCGAGCGAGAACATCCCGTACCTCATGAGCCTGCCCGGCATCGGCAACAAGGGGGCCCAGCGCATCGTGTTGGAGCTCAGGGAGCGCATCGCCAAGCAGTTCAAGACCCGGGGGAGGGACCCCGGCCGGGACATGTCGGGAGACGCCGTTTCCGCGCTGATAACGCTGGGGTACTCTGATGCCCAGGCCCGCAAGGCCGTTTCCTCGGTGAAGGCCGATACTGTGGAAGACCTCGTGCGCAGGGCGCTGAAGGAACTGTTATGAGAGAGGAGATCACCGGTACCACGCTGAATCGGGAGGAGTGCGATTTCGAGGCCCAGATCAGGCCGAGGAACCTCCGGGAGTACGTGGGTCAGGATGCCCTGAAGGAGAACCTGGACGTCTTCATCAAGGCGGCCGGAAAGAGGAGCGAGGCCCTTGACCACTGCCTCTTCTACGGCCCGCCGGGACTCGGAAAGACGACGCTGGCCTACATCATCGCCCATGAGCTGCAGGTGGGACTGCGGGTGACGAGCGGGCCCGCCATCGAGAAGTCCGGAGACCTGGCCGCCATCCTCACCAACCTCGAGCCGCGGGACGTGCTCTTTATCGACGAGATCCACCGGCTCGGGAGCGCCATCGAAGAGATTCTGTACCCGGCCATGGAGGAGTACAAGCTGGACATCATTATCGGGCAGGGCCCTTCTGCCAGGTCTATCCGCATCGACCTCAACCCCTTCACCTTGGTGGGAGCGACGACCAGGGCCGGCATGATCACCTCGCCCCTGAGAGACCGCTTCGGCATCATCGGGCACCTGGAATTCTACTCCGTGGAGGAGCTCACCCGGATCCTCAAGCGCACCGCCCAGATCCTCGGCATCACGGCCCACGAGGAAGGCCTCACCGAGGTCGCCCGCAGGTCACGGGGCACCCCGCGGATCGCCAACCGCCTTCTCAAACGCGTGAGGGACTTCGCAGAGGTCCTCGGTGACGGGAAGATCAGGCCCGAGATTGCGGACACGGCGCTGTCCAGGCTCGATATCGACAAGACCGGCCTCGACAGGATGGACCGCAGGATCATCGAGACCATGGTGCAGACCTTTTCCGGAGGGCCCGTGGGCATTGAGTCCCTGGCTGCATCCATCGGCGAGGACAGGGACACGATCGAGGACGTCTATGAGCCCTTCCTCATCCAGAGCGGTTACATCAAGCGCACCCCGCGGGGCAGGCAGGTATGCGCCAGGGGATACCGGGCGCTCAACCTTAAACCGGGGGCTGCACAGATGGATATATTTGATGAGGATTAGGATGGTTTCAAGGAGTAGATGTCACCCCTGGGGTATGTTTTCTCAAGGGTATTTCCTTTGTGATCAGGTTATGGTATAATATAGAATTCATAAGAAAGACGATATCACTGCAGGGCATTGGTTATGGAAATGAACATGGTCCTCCTTGATGTGGACGACACCCTCTATCCAAAAGGGTCAGGCCCCTTTACCCAGGTGAACTCCAGGATAGACAGGTATGTCATGTCGACCTGCAGGATCGATCGTCACCGTGCAGGACTGCTCCGGAAGACCTACATCCGGGAGTACGGATCGACGCTGCAGGGACTGATGCGGCATTACGGCATCGACCCTGCGCACTACCTCAAGGACGTCCACGATGTGCCGGTGGAGGCCATGCTGGGAAGGGACGAGCGGCTCCGCAGCACCCTGGCGGACCTCGGCAGGGAGCTGGTGGCCTTCACCAACGGATCCTTCGAATATGCATGCAGGATCCTGAAGGCCCTGGGCATCGACGGGCTGATCACGGACCTTTTCACCATCGAGTACATGGATTTCGTTCCGAAGCCGCTTCCCTGGGCATACCACAAGGTCATGCAGCAGTATGGGAAGAGGCCGGGCGAGTACCTGGTGGTGGATGACAGTGTCGCCAACGTACGCACCGCGCAGGAGTTGGGCATGGCCGCAGTGATCGTGGGCGCCGAAGATCCTGAAGGTTTGGCCTTGAGCATCCCCTCCATCTATGACATACCTCGAATTGTTTCCTGGTAGTGATTTTCCCCATCATTTCGGGAGGAGGTGCAATGAACGTTGCGGTTACCGGGGTTGCGGGCTTCATCGGTTTTCACCTTGCCCACCGCCTGCTCGATAACGGCCACAGGGTTTTCGGTATCGACAACCTGAATCCGTATTACGACCCCTCGCTCAAGGAGGACAGGCTCTCCCAGCTCGAGCCGCATGAAGGATTCACCTTCAGCAGGCTCGATATCGCCGACCGTCCGGGCATGGAGAAGGTCTTTGCCGGTCAGAGGTTCGATGCGGTGGTCCACCTGGCGGCTCAGGCAGGAGTCCGGTACAGCATCGACAACCCCCATGCCTATGTGGAATCGAACCTCACCGGATTTCTCCATATCCTGGAGGGGTGCAGACACAGCCGGGTGCCCCACCTGGTCTTCGCCTCGTCCTCGTCGGTCTATGGCGCCAACACGAAGATGCCCTTTTCCGTGCATGACAACGTGGACCATCCCATCTCGCTCTATGCCGCGACCAAAAAGGCCAACGAGCTCATGGCCCATACCTATGCGGCACTGTACGGCATCCCCTGCACCGGCCTGAGGTTCTTCACGGTGTACGGACCATGGGGCAGGCCCGATATGGCGCTCTTCAAGTTCACCCGGTCCATTCTCGAAGGCAAGGCCATTGACATCTACAATTACGGCGACATGCAGCGGGACTTCACCTACATCGACGACATCGTCGAGGGAGTCTACCGGGCCATGCGCCTGACACCGGAGCCCGACAAGGCATGGGACGGTTCCCGGCCTGACCCGGGCACCAGCTTTGCGCCGTATCGGATCTATAATATAGGGGGCTCCAGCCCCGTGCACCTCATGCACTTCATCGAGGTCCTGGAAAAGGCGCTGGGCAGGCAGGCGGAAAAGAACATGCTCCCCCTCCAGAAGGGCGATGTGAAGGCAACGTGCGCCGATGCTCTCGACCTGGAGAAAGCAGTGGGATTCAGACCTGGTGTGTCCGTGGATGTCGGGATAAGGCGATTCGTGGACTGGTACCGGTCTTATTACCGCGTCTGATTCACCTGCCGGAGAATGATCTCGGAAGGCAGGTCAGCCTCGAGGATGAACTTGAGGATGGTGTCCTGGTAGAGGTCCATGCCGCCGGTGAACTCGATGCCTACCTGGGTCTTATCCAGCACCTTCTCTTTCCGTACGGAGCGGACCACCCCCATGGTCTTCACCGGCCCTTTGGGGAGATTGATCCAGATGGTGGACAGGTTCATGCCTTCGATGAGAGGGGTCTTGTCACCCAGGAGCTCGACCCCCAAGCCATCGATGCTGATGTCCCAGACGAAGACCTTGATCTTCTCGGCGCTTATGGGGTGAACAAGGGTGGCGGTGAGCGGCTCTTCTCCGGTCACCAGGTATCTCAGCACGCTGCGTCTGCTGATGTACCGCACCGCATCGGGCCAGGTCGTCTCCATGATGTTCTTGATGACGTCGTTGACCCTGGCGGTGAACAGCATGACATCGATCCCCTTGAAGAGATAGAAGGGGTACACCATGTCTATCTGCGGCTGGAAGGGAAGCCGGAGGTCCGATATGCGCACGATGCGCAGCACCATATTATCCTGTTCGGGCCTGAGGTAGAAGAATTCCGCAGGGATGGCCTTCTGCCGGTGCATCATGAGCATGTCACCAAAGCCCCGTGAGAAGTTCTTCACGTTTTCAAAGATCTGCCGGATCTGCTCCTTGTCCGTGATGATCCTGCCGGTGTCCGGGATACCCTCATTGAGCTGGGCAAAGGCCTCTATGGGGGTGTCCGCGGGAGAGAAGTCGATGCCCACCCGGGACGGTACCCCTGAACCCAGGTGTGCTATACGGCCGGAGATCTCTGTGGCGATAACCCTTCCTTTTTTCTCCAGGGTCTCGATGTCGATCCGCGTCCCTTCATGGAGGAGAGAGAATCCATCCGTTACGAGGACCCCGATGCCGCCGATGGAGATATCCACTACCGGAAACTGGAAGGTGTTGTCTCCGATCCGGGCCCTTGCCTGAAGTTCTTCCCAGACCTGGGTTTTCTTGCGTTTGTTCTCTCTCTTTTCCATCTCAATGTCTCATCGGAATGCCGAGATGGAAAACTTTAGGGTTTGAGAAACCGGGGATAAAGGAGGGCTGGTTGCAATTAATGATAATAATAACGGATAGATACAAGGTCTCTTCGGAGGGATGATCAGGCTCCGCGGAGGATGTAAGAAAAAAACCCCCGGGACATACCGGGGGTTGAAGTTTCTCTGAAGAGTGACGTTTCGCGGCGGCCGGGTAGAGCTCTTATTTCCCCTTGTATACCGGCGGCCTCTTTTCCATGAAGGCTGTCATGGTTTCTGCGATGTCCTCCGAGGGGAGGATCATGGCGCTGCGCGCCGCCACATACTCGAGCCCGTCCGCAATGCTCTGCCCCCGGCAGAAGTTGAGGACCTCTTTGGCACCCTGAACGGCCAGCGGAGCGCATTGGGCGATCTCCAGGGCGAGGCTCTCTGCACCCTTCAAAAGGGCATCCTTGTCAGGGTAGACCTCGTTCACCAGGTTCACTTCCTTGGCGCGCCTGGCATCGATGAACTTCGCGGTGAAGGCCATTTCCCGGGTGACGCCCTGGCCTACTATATGCGGCAGCCGCTGGAGCACGCCGACATCCGCAATGAAGGAAACCGCTGCCTCGCGCAGGGAGATCCTGGCGTCTTCCGAAGCCAGGCGGATATCGCACGCGCTCCCGAGATCCAGGGCCGCACCGATGCTGTATCCATGGAAACAGCAGATGACCGGTTTCGAACACTTCTCTACACAGGTCATGGCGTCCTGGAGCGGGAAGATGTCCTTGAAGAGCTTTACCTTTCCCTTGGCGCTCATGTCCCAGTTCTTCATGGTGGGTATCATCGGGGCCATGCCCATGATGTCGATGCCGGTGCTCAGGTCCTTGCCTTCGCC
>DAITOA010000048.1:0-21552 GCA_036834365.1 Thermodesulfobacteriota bacterium
GAAGATCGCGTTCTTCTACCAGAACGACGCCTATGGCAAGGCCGGGCTCGACGGGTGCAAGACGCGCATGGACGCCCTGAAGATGAAGCTCGTGGAGGAGATCTCGGTGGAGCCGGGCGAGAAGGACCTGTCCTCCCAGATGCTCAGGCTCAAGAATTCCGGGGCCGAGGTGGTCATCATGTGGGTGAATCCCACGAGCGCCGCCATCGCGCTGAAGACCTGCCAGACCATCGGATACAAGCCCAAGTGGGTATCCTCCAACACCCTGTCCGACTTCCCCCTCATGAACAAGATCACCGGCGGCCTCTGGGAGGGCGTGATCACCGGCGGTTTCGGTATACCGCCGACTTCCGACGACCCGCGCATTGTGAGATACCGCGAGGCGGCCAAAAAGTATGCGCCGGAGGAGAGGTGCGGCACCTTCTATCTGGCGGGGGTCCTTTATGCGGAACCGCTCGTCGAGGCCCTCAAGAGGGTCGGGCCGAACCTGAGCACCGAGGCCTGTCTGAAGCAGCTCAATTCCATCAGGAACTTCCAGGGCATCGGGCCGGTGATCAACTGGTCGCCCACGGTGCACCAGGGCACGGACTCGGTCCAGATCCAGCAGTGCGGGCCGAACTCCAGCTACATCATCCTCCAGGACTGGACGGTCAACGACCTGGCCAAGTGGAAGAAGAAGTAAGGTAGCGTCTGCGGCGGCATGTCATACCCCGCCGCCGCAGACGGCGTTCCTGAAGAACCTGGCCGGGGGCCGCTCCTAGGCTCTGCGGACATCACGGGAAGGGGTGCTTGCACATGGCACACTTCAAGATCGAGAACCTGGGTATCAGCTTCGGAGGGATCAAGGCCGTGGCCTCGGCGAGCTTCGAGGTGGAGAAGAACTCCATCTTCTCCATCATCGGCCCCAACGGCAGCGGCAAGACCACCATCTTCAACATGATCAGCGGCATCTACAGGCCCGATTCTGGCAGGGTCATCCTGAACGACGAGGACCTGGTGGGGTACCGTCCGGACAAGATCGCCCGCAGGGGCATCGCCCGCACCTTCCAGAACATCCAGCTCTTCGGCAACGCCACGGTCATGGACAACCTCATGCTGGGCAGGCACATCCACATGAAGACCGGGATTCTGGGCGGAGCCTTCATGTGGGGCAAGCACTCGGGCACTGCCAGGGAGGAGGTAAAAAACCGCGAGATCGTGGAGCACATCGTGGACTTTCTGGAGCTCCAGTCCGTGCGCGACCAGTTCGTGAGCAGCCTGCCCTACGGCAAGCGCAAACTCGTGGAGCTCGGCCGGGCCCTGGCCCTGGAGCCCAGGGTGCTTCTCCTGGACGAGCCGTCCGCGGGCATGAACACCGAGGAAAAGGACGACCTGCGCATCTGGATCAAGGACATCCAGGAGGACTACCAGGTGACCATCCTGCTCATCGAGCATGACATGAACATGGTCATGGGGATCTCGGACAGGATCCTGGCCATCAACCAGGGGGTGAAGATCACCGAAGACATTCCGTCCGAGGTCCAGAAGCACCCGGACGTCATCGCAGCCTACCTGGGCGAGGAGGAATGATGCTCTCCATCAGGAACATCGAGACATGGTATGACCTGATCCGGGCCCTGCACGGCATCTCCTTCGAGATCAAGCAGGGAGACATCGTGGCCCTGCTCGGCTCCAACGGTGCGGGCAAAACCACCACCCTGAAGACCATCATGCGCCTGCTGGACGACGACCAGCCCGAGAAGGGCACCATCGAGTTCATGGGAAAACGCATCGACCGCCTGGACACCGAGGAGATCGTGCGCCTGGGCATCAGCTACGTGCCCGAGGGACGGGAGGTGTTCCCGGAACTCACGGTCATGGAGAACATCCTCATGGGGGCGTACACGAGGAGGGACCGCAGGGGCGTCCAGGAGGACATCGAGTCCGTCCTGAAGCAGTTCCCGATCTTGAGCGAGCGCAGGAACCAGCAGGCAGGACACCTGAGCGGGGGCGAGCAGCAGATGCTGGCCATCGGCCGCGCCCTCATGAGCCGCCCCAAGCTCCTCATGCTGGACGAACCGTCCCTGGGCCTGTCCCCCCTGCTCACCAAGGAGATTTTCACCATCATCCGGGACATCAACGCCCGGGGCGTCACCATCCTGCTTGTGGAGCAGAACGTGAACATGGCGCTGAAGTACTCCACCTATGCCTTCCTCATGGAGAACGGCAGGATCGTCCGGGCGGACAAGCCCGAGGTGCTCAGGGAGGACGAGGATGTGAAGGAGTTCTACCTGGGCATCGCCACCGAGCAGTCGGTGAAGGGCTACAAGCGCTACCGGAGGAAGGTGAGGTTCAGGTAAGTGCGACTACGGCGAGAGAAAAGGAGCTTCGCATGGATGAGGTGAAGACCCTGCCCCAAGCCCTGAGGAAACTCGTGATGCAGCAGCCCGACCGCGTGGCCATGCGGATGAAGGACTACGGTATCTGGCACGACATCACGTGGAAGGCGTACTACGAGAATGTGAGGAAGGTGGCCATGGGCCTGCACGCCCTGGGCGTGCAGCGGGGCGACCACGTGGCCATTGTGGGCGAGAACAAGCCCGAATGGCTCTTCTCCGCCCTGGGGGTCATGTCGCTCGGCGCCACCTTCGTGGGCGTCTACACCACCAATCCCGCTGCGGAGTGCGAGTACGTGGTGGGGCACTCCGAGTCGGTGGTCTTCTTCTGTGAGGACGAGGAGCAGTTCGACAAGGCCCTGGAGTGCAGGCCGAATACCCCCAGGCTGCGCAAGGCCGTCGTGTGGGACATGGAGGGGCTCAGGCACTTCGAGGACCCCCTGCTCATGAGCTTTACCGACCTCCTGGAGCTCGGCGCGCGGACCGATGCAGCCGATCCCGGCCTGTTCGAACGGATCGTGGATGAGGGCAAGAGCGAAGAGATCGCCTCCATCATCTACACCTCGGGCACCACCGGACCGCCCAAGGGCGCCATGATCGCCCACGGGAACTACCTGTGGATCGCCAAGGCAAATCTGGAGATCACCAGGATGCGCATCGAGGACGAAACCATCTCGTTCCTGCCGCTCAACCACGTGTACGAGCAGATCTTCGACCTCATGATGCACCTGAGCGTGGGCCACATCGTGAACTTCACGGAGAACACGGACACGGTCATGAACGACCTGCGGGACGTGTCCCCCACCCTGTTCCATGCCGTGCCGAGGATCTGGGAGAAGTACCACTCGGGCATCGTGCTCAAGATGGCCGACGCCACCTGGCTGAAGCGGATGGTCTTCGCCGCCGCGTTCAGGATCGGTTCAGCCTACAATACCTACAGGCTTGCCAAGAAGCCCGTACCGCTGTACCTGAACATCGCCTACGGTCTTGCCTACTTCTGCGTGTTCTGGAAGCTCAAGGAGCGCCTCGGCTTCGACCGGGTGCGGTTGGGGTTTTCCGGTGCGGCCCCTATCTCCCACGAGATCCTCAAGTTCTTCCAATCCATCGGCATCCCCATCCGGGAGGGCTACGGGCTCACCGAGACAACGGGCATCACCCACATCTCGGACGAGGAGCACTTCAAGCTGGGCACCGTGGGCAGGGCCCTGCCGGGCTCCGAGGTAATGATCGCGGATGACGGCGAGATCCTCATCCGCCACGGCGGCATATTCAAGGGCTACTTCAAGGAAGAGCAGGCCACGGCGGCGGCCCTGGAGGGCGGCTGGTTCCACACCGGCGACGTGGGGGAGATCGACGCGGAGGGTTACCTCAAGATCACGGACCGCAAGAAGGACCTCATCATCACGGCGGGCGGCAAGAACGTGGCGCCCCAGTACATCGAGAACCTGCTCAAGTTCTCACCCTACATCAACGACGCCGTGGTCATCGGCGACCGACGCAAGTTCATCACCGCGATCATCGTCATCGACGAGGAGAACGTGGTGAAGTACGCCCAGGACCACAAGGTGCAGTACACGACCTTTGCCAGTCTCACCAGGACCGAGGAGGTCATCAAGCTCATCGAGGAAGAGGTCGCCAAGGTGAACAAGCAGATCGCCCGGGTGGAGAACATCCGCAAGTTCCGCCTGCTGGACAAGAAGCTCTACACCGAGGATGGAGAGGTAACGCCCACCATGAAGGTCAAGCGGGCATCCATTGCCAAGCAGTACAAGGATGTCATCGAGGAGATGTACCGGGATGAGTGAGCCTGGGAGTGTTCTCTTTTCCTCCTCACCCCCTCAAAGAGGAAAAGAGAACCGTTCCCGCATATATGTGGAAACATTTTTCTCATGTTCACCGGTTGTTCCCATCCCTGCTGGCGATAACCTATTGAAACATCTAGACGCACATGATTGCATAATTATTGCTTCAATAATTATGCTCTTGTAGTGGAATGTCCATGAATTCAGAGGGGGGAAGCCACAGGCAGTTCCCCTCCTCTTCCATTATGCAGGATTGAGTACGTAAGGGTATGGGGGGCTCGATGGTGAAGGTCCGTACCACCGTCATCACAACTACTGGTTTGATCCTCTCTCTTGTCCTCGTGTGCGCATGCGGCAAGGATACCGGCGGAGGGGGCTCCGCAACCCCTGAAGAGCTCATGACGAGCATATCCGTGAGTGCGGGGGAGAATCACAGCCTTGCCGTCAACACCGACGGCACCCTCTGGGCTTGGGGGTTCAACTCCAACGGCCAGCTCGGGGACGGCACCTGGGTAGGCACCAGTACGCCCGTCCAAGTGGGAACCGACACCGACTGGGTCGCTGTCAGCGCCGGCAGTTACTTCTCCCTGGGGCTCAAGTCCGACGGCACCCTCTGGGCATGGGGCTCCAACGGATCACTGGGCATAGATTCCTGGGGTAACCGGAACATACCCGTCCAGGTCGGCACCGATACTGACTGGGTCGCCATGAGCGCCGGGGGCGGGTTCTCGCTGGCCCTCAAGTCCGACGGATCCCTATGGGCTTGGGGCAGAAACACCGACGGCCAGCTCGGCATTGGATCACTCGGGACCGGAACGACACCGGTGCGGGTAGGGACCGGCAAGGACTGGGTACTCGCCAGTGCCGGGGCGGACCACAGTGTAGCCTTGAAAGCCGACGGCACCCTCTGGGCATGGGGAAACAACTACAACGGCCAGCTCGGCATAGGCAGGGGCTATCCGGAGCCCAGCCCCGTCCGGGTCGGAACCGACCGTGACTGGGTTTTCGTCAGCGCCGGGGGCTCCCACACCTTGGCCGTCAAATGGGACTTCTCTCTCTGGGCATGGGGGAACAACGATTTCGGCCAACTGGGAGACGGCTCGACCACCCTGAGCGATTACCCTGCAGCAGTCGATGCAGGATCGGACTGGGTTTTTGTACATGCATCCCGCGACTTCAGCATGGGTATCAAGTCGGACGGAGCCCTCTGGACATGGGGTTACAACTACTTCGGCCAGCTCGGAGACGGGACGAACGCCGACAGCCTTGTGCCGCTCAGGATCGGAACCGAGCGTGACTGGTCCGTGGCTGACGCCACCTATCATCATGTCATCGCGCTGAAAACCGACGGTACCACCTGGACCTGGGGTGCGAACTGGGAGGGCCAGCTCGGCAACGGCACGAACACGGACCTCAATATACCCGGAGAGGTGGGATTCTGACCGGGAATATGATCCGGTGAAGCGGCACCGTACTCAGTGCTCCTCGAGGATATCCCTGATCCTCTTCGAGAGCTCCGCCATGGTGAAGGGTTTCTGGATGAACCCCTTGCAGCCCCTGGCCATGATCTCCTTTGCCTGTCCGTCAAGGCTGTAACCGCTCGAGAGCAGGACCTTCACGGTGGAGTTTTGGCGTCGGAGCGCCTCGAAGGTCTCCTTGCCGCCAAGATCCGGCATAATCATGTCCAGGATCACCAGGTCGATATCCCCCTTGTGCTGATCGAAGATCTGCAGCCCCTGTCTCCCCCCGTTGGCGCTCAGGACCTTGTATCCGAGGGCTTCGAGCATCTGGGCGCCTACCTCCACGATCATCTCCTCATCATCGACCAGGAGCACCGTCTCCCTGCCCTTGTGCACCTTGTCTGACTCCTGGGTTTCATAAACGATTTCCTTGTCCGATATGGGGAGATACACCATGAAGGACGTGCCGATGTCCTTTTCGCTCTCCACCAGGATAAACCCGCCGTGATTCTTCACGATCCCGTACACCGATGCCAGGCCGAGACCCGTGCCCCGTCCTCGTTCCTTGGTGGAGAAGAACGGCTCGAAGATGCGGGCCCTGGTGACCTCGTCCATCCCGACCCCCGTGTCGGTGACCGTGAGCTTCACGAACCTCCCGGGGTCGATGCCGTAGGGGTTCACCTCCTCATCGGACAGCTCTACGTTCTCCACGGACAGGTACAGGTCTCCCCCGCCGGGCATGGCCTGCCAGGCATTCACGAAGAGGTTGAGCAGCACCTGCTCCATCTGGCCGCGGTCCACCTCGACACTCCAGAGGTCCCGGGGAGCCTTGTGGTGGATGCGGATCTCCCTTTTCGTCCTGCCGAACATCTCCGCGCTCCTGCGGGTGAACTCGCCGAGATCCGTGGCCTTGACCTCGTACTTCCCTCCCCGGGCAAAACCCAGGAGCTGCTTGGTGAGATCGGAACCGCGCTGCACGTACTCCTCCATGCTCTTGAGCCGGTCATGGAACGGGTGAGCTTCCTCGAAGTGCATGAGCATGAGCGAGACATTCCCGAGGATGCCCATGAGCAGGTTGTTGAAGTCATGGGCTATGCCTCCGGCCAGGGTCCCGATGGCCTCAAGCTTCTGGGCCCGCATGAGCTGCTGCTCGAGGGTCTTCTTCTCGGTGACGTCGATGAGGAAGCCGCGCAGACCCACGGCTTTCCCCTCACGATAGATGGCCGTGGTATGGATCAGGACCGGGAAGGTGCTTCCGTCCTTTCTCAGGGCAGTGTATTCCTTAAGCCCCAGGGGCGCTCCTTCCATGCTCTTCCAGTAGTTCGCAATGGTCTTTTCGTGATCCTCCGGGGCAATGACATCGAGGACGTTCATGCCCCTGTCGACCTCCTCACGGGTATACCCGAACCGTTCCAGGGAGATCTGGTTCACGAAGGTGAACCTGCCCTTCTCGTCCGTCTCGAAGACCGTCTCCGGCAGGAGGCTCGCCAGATCCCGGAAACGCTCCTCGCTCTGCTTCAGCGCATCCTCCGCATACTTCCGTTCTGTCATGTCGATGATGGACGCCACGCTCTCCCGGGTATCCGGGATCATGGACACGCTCATGAAGAGGTTCCGGACCTCACCCGACCTGATCCTTGCCTTGAACTCATAGACACTCGGTGCCGATCCGGGCTCGGACCTCCGTGCCCTATGGTACTCTATCATCCTTTCCAGCTCTTCCGTCACGACAAAGTCGGTCCAGCGTATCTTCCCTTCGAGCTCCTGACGGGTATAGCCGGTGAGTTGCTCGAAGTTGCCGTTGGCCAGGAGGATGGTGGTATCTTCGGCAACGATGATGTTGGCCGTGGCCGTGTTCTCGAAGATGGTCCGATAGCGCTCCTCGCTCTTCCTGATGGTCTCCTCGGCCCGTACGCGCTCCGTCACATCCCGCAGCGTCCCCTCGTGGATGAGAATACTGCCCTGTTCGTCATGTATGTAGCGCCCATGGTCTTCCACCCAGATTTCTGAACCGTCCCTGCGGCGCATGCGGTAGACGTCCGTTTCCTGATGACCGGAGTCAATTAAATGGCTGCCTCTATCCTCAGGTGTAAAGTAGAGTTCTTTTGCGACATCAATCTGCAGCATCTCCTCTTTGCTTGAATAGCCGAACATCTCGACCATGGCGCTGTTGATGTCCATGAACCGGCCTTCATGGGTGCTCCGGTATACGCCGTCCAGCATGCCGTCAAAGAGGCTCCGGTAACGCTCCTCGCTCAGTTTCAGCGACTCCTCGGCCTGCTTCCGCTCGGTGATGTCCGTCTGGGTCCCGATGATGCGCAGCGGCCGTCCGCCCTCGGACCACCGTATGACCTTGCCGCGGTCGAGGATCCACTTGTAGGTCCCGTCCTTGCATCGGACCCGGTGTTCGCTGATGTAGACGGGTATCTCCCCCCTCAGATGACGGTCCAGGATCGCATCGGACTTCTCCCTGTCCTCGGGATGGATGAGATTTACTCCCGCCCGGGGGCTTTCATCGATATCACCTTCTCCGTAGCCGAGCATCTCTTTCCATCGCCGGGAACGGTAAACCCTGTCGTTCTCGATGTCATAGTCCCAGACACCATCGCCTGCGCCCTCCAGGGCGAACTGCCACCGCTCCTCGCTCTCGCGGAGCTGCATCTCGGCCTGCTTGCGTTCGCTGATGTCCCGGCTGATGCCCAGGAGCCCCTCGGGCCTGCCCTCTCCGTCGTAGAGGATGCTCACCGTGACATCCGTCCACACGGTGGACCCGTCCTTGCGGAGCAGCTCGAGCTCGAGGGTCCTTGCCCATTCTCTGCCGTGAGTATGGCCATTCCTGACGGAATTGCTCTCCTGGGCGAAGGCATCCATGGCCTTCCGGTAGGACTCGGATGTGAGGATCTGGTCCAGGGTCTGCTGCATGGCCTCTTCCGGGGTATATCCCCGGAGCTGCATCACCGAGGGACTGACATAGACATACTTGAGGTTTGTGTCCAGGACCCAGATCACGTCCTGCAGGTTCTCGGCCAGCAGCCGGTACTTCCGTTCGCTCTCCCTGAGGGCCTTTTCGGCCAGGATCCTGTCCGTGACATCTCTTCCCACACCCCTGAATCCTATGGGCTCTCCTGAGTGACCACGTACGAGCGAAGCGGACATCTCCACCATGATCTTCCTACCGTCCTTGCAGGACACCTCATAGTCCAGCAGGGTTTTCTTTTCACCGGTATGGTAGATCTCGTTGAAGACCTGGTATGCCCGGGCTGCGGTCTCGGGTGATACGTATGACCGGTAGTTCATTCCGACGAGTTCGTCCCTGGTATACCCCATGAACCTGCACTGGGACTCGTTGACAAAGGTGTAGTTGCCCTTGAGATCCAGCTCGAAGTAGGCCTCGTCCATGCTTTCCAGAATGGTGCGGTACTTCTCCTCGCTCCGGCGAAGGGCCTCTTCGGCCTTCTTGCGCTCATTGATGTCCCGGGACACCCCGTGCAGCCCTATGATCCCGCCATTCTCAGCCCTTATGGCGCTGACCATGCTTTCCAGCCAGATCCGCGAGCCATCCTTGTGGTAGTATTCCGTCTCCATGATGATCGTCCGGTCCGGGTCCACACCCGGCTTCCCGTCGCGTTCCAGCTCGAATGCCATGATGCGGCCTGTCTCGGCCAAGGATTCGGCGGTCATCTGGTCCTTCGGGTTCTGAGCCATGCGCTCCTCGGGTGTGAACCCGAGGACCTTGGCGATGGAATGGCTGACATAGGTGGTGTGGAGGTCAAGGTCCAGGGTCCAGACGATGTCGTTCATCTTCTCCGTGAGGAAGCGGTACATGGCCTCGCTCCGGCGCAAGGCCTCCTCGGCCCGCTTGCGCTGTGTGATATCCCGCACCACCCCCCTGAACCCAGTGGGATTGCCCTGGGCATCGCGGCGCAGGGACACGGAGGCCTCCACGAAGATGCTCCCTCCCTGCTTGTCCCTGAGCTCCCAGTCGACCCCGGTGATGGGTTCACCGGAGATGAAGACCCGGTGGTAGGCGTTGAAGACCTTCCTGGCGTTCTCTTCGTCCATATACTGGCGGTAGTTCATGCCGCTGAGTTCTTCGACGGTGTAGCCGAGGCGGTTCACGGCCCGGGAGTTGAAGAAGGTGAAGTTGCCCGTGAGGTCCACCTCGTAGTAGGCCTCCTCCATGTTGTCCAGGATGCCCCGGTAGCGTTCCTCGCTCCTTCTCAGCTCCTCCTCGGCCTGCTTCCTCGGGGTCACGTTCCTCACCAGGGAGCGGAATCCCACCTTTCTGCCCGAGGCATCTCTCATGAGGGAGATGGTCGACTCGTGCACCAGGACCGTTTTGTCCTTGGCGATCACCTTGTATTCCGTTACCAGTTCGGGCTTCCCGGTCCGGTACACCCTCTGGAACACCTCGACCAAGCGCTTTAGTGTCTCCGGAGGGCAGTACTCCCGGAAGTTCAAGCCGAGAAGCTCTTCCGCACTGTAGCCCGACATCCGTACGGCCGCATCGTTGAAGAACGTGAAGTTGCCCTTGAGGTCATACTCGAAATAGGACTCCTCCATGTTCGCCAGAATCCCGCGGTACTTCTCCTCGCTGAGACGGAGGGCCTCGATGGATTTCTTTTGCCCGGTCACATCCCTGGCCACAACCCGGAAACCCGCGATCTTCCCCGATGCATCCCTTAAGGGGGCTGCGTTCATCTCATGGGTCCGGGCCTCGCCGTCCCTGCGGATCACCTCGTAGTCCATCAGGAACTCGGGTTCCCCTGTCCGGTAGATCCTGTTGAACACGCTTGACATGTACTTCGCTGTTTCAGGAGAGGTATAGCGACGGTAGTTCAGCCCGATGATCTCATCGTGTTCATACCCCAGCATCCTGCAGATGGCCTTGTTGGCGAAGGTGATGTCCCCTTTGAGGTCCAGCTCGACGTACGCCTCGTCGATGCTGTCGAGGATCCCCCGGTACTGCTCTTCACTCGCTCGCAGTGCCTCCTCGGCCTGCTTGCGTTCGGTGATGTCCATGCAGGAGGCGATGATCTCACCGGTTCCCGGGGCCGTGCCCACGGTGAGGAAGATGTTCCTGATATCACCGGAGCGGGTCTTGAACAGGAATTCGTAGGAACCAGGGGCTGAGGCGGGGTCTTCCTTCCGCATGGCATGGTAGAGCTTCATCCTTTCGAGGTCTTCGTCCGCGATGAAGGCCGTCCAGCTCATCCTTCCTTCCATCTCCTGCCGCGAGTAACCCGAGAGCTTCTCGAAGTTGGAGTTCGCGATCAGGATGATCGAGTCCTGCCCGATAATGATGGATGCGTTGCCGGTGTTCTCGAAGATAACGCGATAGCGTTCCCCCCTCTCGCTGACCGCTCCCTTTACCTCGGCATACTCCTGTTCGAGCTCATGAAGTCTCTGCTCGAGTTCGGCTTTTGTCGGCCGTCTGCTCATAACCACCTGATCTCCTTGGGCATAAAGGATTCATTGCCACGTACCCATATGTTCGGCACAGAAATCCGCATGCCTCTCTTATCGGCTTTCTCCCCTGTGAAAATTGAGCACGGAATATGGTCCACAAACCGGCCTTCCATGCGGTCCGGTGAACCCCGGCCGGTTACGGATTACTGACGGTCCAGGTACCCTAGGCAGTTCAGGTGGATGAGCACGAGCACGGCCGTGACCACCACGATGGAAACGATGAGGATCTTGAGCATGGTCATCATGAGTATGGGATTACCCCTTTTCCCGGATACCTGCAAGCCCGGGAAGAGTCCTGAGAGAGCCTCAGGCCTTCCTTCCCCACAGCAGGTCGTTCAGGCCGGAGGTGCGCTCCGTCCTGCGCGAGACCGCCTGGATGAAGATCCCTTCGCCCGACCAGATCTCGAGGGAGTCCCTGGCCCTGGTGATGCCGGTATAGACGAGCTCCCGGGTGAGCACCGGGGAGTCGCGTCGGGGCAGGATGAGAAGGACGCTGCCGAACTCGGAGCCCTGGCTCTTGTGCACGGTCATGGCCCATGCCGTCTCGTGCCCGGGCAGCCGCCGGGGTGAGAGCATCCTGACCGCACCGCCCCTGTCCCTGAAGCAGGCCCTCAGCTCCCCGTCCCCGGACCGCAGGACGATCCCGGTGTCCCCGTTGAAGAGCCTCAGTGCATAGTCGTTCTCCGTGATGAGCACGGGCCTGCCGTGGTAGTGCTGGCCCGACGGATCGACGAGGCCGGCATCGCGCAGGATGCCTTCGGCCAGCCGGTTCATGGCCTCCACCCCGCAGGGGCCTTCCCGGACCGGGCAGAGGATGCGGAAGCCCCCGAAGCGGTCCAGGGCCTCACCGGCATCTCCGGCCTCGAGGTACGGCCCGTACCCCTGGAGCACCGCAGACCCGGCGCGCCCCCTCAGCTCGGCGGCCCCCGGAAGATCCGACCACAAGAGCTCCGGTCCGGTGCTGTCGTGGAGGATGTCCAGGGCCGCCGGGGCATTGCCCCGGTTTACCTCGACGCTGAGGCGGTGGATGGGGCTCTCCGGGGTGAACCGGTACGTGGTGGAGAGCTCGGCCAGGGAGTCCTGCATACCCGGTGCGTCTCCTGCCGGGATCGGGCACCCGGCGGTGCGCTCCACCAGGGTTGCGAACTCCCGTGAGTACGCATGGCTCGTGCCCGTGTCGCAGATGTCGCCCAGCACATAGCCCGCCGCCACGGAGGCGAGCTGGTTCCTGTCCCCCAGGAGGATGAGCCGGGCGCCGGGCTTCAGGGCCTGCACAAGGCGGGCCGTGAGGGCCAGGTCGGCCATGGATGCCTCGTCGACGACCGCTACGTCCGCAGGCAGCGGATTGCCCGCATGGTGCCGGGGCCGGTTCGACGCGGGGGTGATGCCCATGAGCCGGTGGATGGTGAGGGCCTCCCGGGGTATGCGCCCCGCAAGCCCGGACGCGATGCCGAGCAGATCGAGGCCCCTGCTTATGGACTCCTCGATCCTCCTGGCCGCCTTGCCCGTGGGTGCGGCCAGAACGACCTTCAGGCCGGGCTCGTGTTCCAGGAGCAACGAGAGGATCCCGGCCACCAGCGTGGTCTTGCCCGTCCCCGGCCCGCCCGTGATCACGCACAGGGATTTCGAGGCCGCGATCACGGCCGCGACCTTCCGGGCGGGATCGCCTCCGGGGAAGAGGCGGGCAAGTGATTCCCTGAGTAGGCCCTCGTCGAACGGCCTGTTCTCCGCATTGAGCCGGAGCAGGCCTTCAGCCAGGGATCTCTCGTCTTTGAAGGAACGGTGAAGGTATAGCCTGCCCGCATCGTCCAGGATGAGGGGGGAGTAATCCCCTGGGCCGCCCACCACAGGGGTTGCCGTCAAAGCCTCGATCCAGGTCCCGGGCGACGGCAGGTCGAAAGCAGCGGCCGGGTCGTCACCGTCCGTCAGGATAGGCGGCGAGTTAAGATCCAGGCAGGTGTGGCCCTCCCGGCTGAGCCTGCTCACCAGGGCGGCGGCAAGGAGCAGTGCCGGATCATCCATTCCCGAGAGCCGCGTCATGAACCGGGCGAAATGAAGGTCCACTGCCTGGAAAATGCCTTCCGGCGGGAGCGTGGCTTGATCGCGTTCCGGGGAAGGGGGTGAAGGGCGGTGCGTCACGGGCTCGGCTCCTCGGCCCAGGGACCGGTACAGCGCGGGTTCATGGCTGCCGTGCCTTCTTCGCGCCCCTGCGGGGAGGTTCGCCGACGGCGTGCAGGGCGAACTCCAGGTCGCTGTTCAGGAGCTTCCTGAGAGCCTTCACGCCTTTTTCCACATCCCTGGTCTTGACGGATTCATTGATCTTCCTGAGCTGCACGAGAGTCTTGCCGATATTCCCCACCCGCTGCTTCAGGGCGACATGGTGGATCCTCATGAGGCCCGGCACGAAATCCATGATCATCTCCTTGAGGAGCAGGTTGTCCGTCACCTCGAGGGCGGCCAGGGCATACTCGAAGCGGGCGTTGTAGTACGCCTGCTCGTCGCCTGCCCGGGATATGTCCTCGATCCTCTCCAGAATGGCGTCCAGCAGGCCGATGCGCTCCCGGTCGGCCTGCGCGATCAGCTGGCGGACCACGAGGGTGTAGAGCTCGAAGATGATGTCGTAGAGCCACCGCACGTACTGTCCGGAAAGAGGCGCCACCTTGGCTCCCTGCCTCGGCACGAGCTCCACGAGACGGTTCTTCCTCAGGACCTGCAGCGCCTCCCTGATGGGTGCGCGGCTCACGCCCAGCTTCTCGGCCAGGTGGGCCTCCATGATGCGCTCGCCGGGCCTGAGGTCGCCGCTGATTATCTTTTCCGTGAGGTACCTGGTGATCTGGTCGGGTAGACTGTCTGATACGAGAAAGGTCATTGAAGGTCTCTTCCCCTGCTCTTGAAGATTTCTCCGCAGCACCGTCATGATGCCGCAGCCGGTGGATGCACCGCCCCGCCTCACACCGGCGAAGCCCCGGCTTCCCAATAATACGTAGAGTTTCAACCTTGTCAATGGGCTTGTGCATCCAGGGAGCATGCTTGACAACCCCGGCGTGAAATTGTAGATTGTCGACAATCTACAATTCAATGCCCTGCAGGAGGCTGCGATGAACGATGTCTACTCCCTCAAGCCCTGGCTTGGATCGTACGACAGAGGCGTACCGGCGACCATGGAGTACCCGCATGTCTCCTATGCGGACTACGTTCGGAAGGCCTTCACGTCCCTGCCCGGCAGGACGGCCCTCCAGTACATGGGCACCGCGCTGTCGTACCGCGAGCTCGACGCCCTGTCGAACCGGTTCGCACACTTTCTCCGCGAGCAGGGCGCCTTTCCCGGCGACTTCGTGGCGGTCCACCTGCCCAACATCCCGGCCTGCTACATCGCGCTCATGGGCATCCAGAAGGCGGGCTGCGTGTACCAGGGCACGAGCCCGCTCCTGACCCCCGAGGAGCTCGACTACCAGCTCAACGACTCGGGGTGCAGGGTGATCGTGACGCTTGACCTCCTCCTCGAGCGGGTGAGCCGGGTGGTGAAGGACACGAAGGTGAAGACCGTGGTGGTCGCATCCATCGCCGACTACCTCCCCCTGGCGAAGAAGATCCCCGGCATCCTGCTGAAGAAGATCCCCACCGCGGCGATGCGGCCCATCCCCGGCATCACCGTCCTGCGCTTCGGAGAGGCATTGAAGGGCAGGCCCGAGGACCTCGTACGGGTGGAGGTCGATCCCTCGAGCCCCTGCGTCATGGTCTACACCGGCGGCACCACGGGCAAGGCCAAGGGCGCCCTGATCTCCCACGACAACATGGTCGCCCACATCCTGCAGAACCAGACGTGGTACGGCTTCCTCCAGGGCGGGGAGACCACGCTCTGTCCCTACCCCATGTTCCACATGGCAGGGTGCTTCATCTCCATGACGAGCATCGCCATCGGCGGGACATACATTCTGGTGCCCAACCCCAGGGACATGCGGTCCATGGTCGCCGCCGCCGGGAAGTACCGGCCCACCGGGATCCTGGCCGTGCCCACCATCTACATCGAGCTCATGAAGCTCGACGAGTTCCGCAGGCTGGACTTCTCCGGGATCAGGCACTTCATCAGCGGATCGGCGCCCTTCCCTGCGGAGAACATCAGGGAGTTTGAGACCCTGGTGGGCAGCCCCCTCATCGAGACCTACGGGCTGACCGAGACCACCACCTGCATCGCGGCCCCGCCGCGCAACGGGACGAAGAAGGTGGGCTCCGTGGGCGTGCCCATCATGGACACTGAGGTGAAGATCGTGGACACCGAGACGGGCGAGCCCGCGCCGACCGGCGAGCCCGGCGAGATCCTGGTGAAGGGTCCGCAGGTCTTCGCCGGGTACCACCGCCAGCCCCAGGAGACCTCCGGGGCACTGAAGGACGGGTGGTTCCACACCGGGGACGTGGGCGTCATGGACCAGGACGGCTACCTCTCCATCGTGGACCGGATCAAGGACATGGTGAACGTGTCCGGGTTCAAGGTGTTCACCCGGGTGGTGGACGAGGTGCTCGCGGAGCACCCGGCCGTGGCCATGGCGGCGACCATCGGCCTGCCCGACGAAAAGCGCCCGGGGAGCGAGATCGTAGCCTCCGCCGTGGTGCTCAGGCCGGGACACGCCGCAGGCGAGGCGCTCAAGGCCGAGATCACCTCCTACCTTCAGGAGCGGCTCGCCCCCTACAAGGTCCCCAAGCGCATCGAGTTCGTAGAGGCCCTGCCGCTGAGCAACGTGGGTAAGGTGCTCAAGAGGGAGCTACGGACCGTCATGGGGGTGCCCGCATGACGGATGCAGCGGCGACCAAGCCCCTGGCGGGCATGAAGATCCTGGACTTCTCCTACCTCATCCCGGGCCCCTACGGCACCATGCTGCTCGCCGACATGGGCGCGGACATCATCAAGGTGGAGAACAGCGAGAACCCGGACATCGTGCGCCTCATGCCGCCCATGGTGGACGGCATCAGCGCGGTGTACGCCCACCTCAACCGCGGCAAGCGCTCCCTGTCGCTCAACCTCAAGAAGCCCGAGGCCCGGCAGATCATCCACCGCCTCGTCAGGGAGTACGACGTGGTCATCGAGCAGTTCCGGCCAGGCACCATGGCCCGGCTCGGGCTCGGCTACGACGACCTCGCAAGGATCAACCCCTCGCTCATCTACTGCTCCCTGTCCGGCTTCGGCCAGACCGGCAGCTTCTCTGGCCGGGCGGGCCACGACATCAACTACCTCGCGCTCTCCGGCGTGGAGGCCATATCCGGCAGGAGGGAGACCGGACCGGTCCTGTCCGCCATCCAGATCGCGGACATCGCCAGCGGTTCGAAAAACCTGGTCATCGGCGTGCTCTCGGCGTACATTCACCGGATGCACACGGGCAGGGGCGACTCCATCGACGTCTCCATCACCGACGGCGTGTTCGCCATGTCGGTCTTCGCCGTGGCGGGATTCCTGGCGGGCGGAACAGAGCCGCAGCGCGAGGACTTCCTCAGCGGCGGCTCCCTGTACGACTTCTACGCCACTGCCGACGGCGGCTACCTGTCCGTGGGACCCATCGAGGGCAAGTTCTTCGCGGCATTCTGCGAGGGCATCGGCTGCCCTGACATGGCGGAGACGGGCATCATCAACTGGAACCAGAAGAAGCGCGTTGCCGGGATCATCGCCGGCAGGCCCCTGGCGCACTGGCGTGAGAAGTTCGGCGACATGGACGCCTGCGTGGAGCCGGTGTACTCCGTGAGCCAGGCCGTCTCGAACGCGCCGCTGTGCGAGCGCGCCATGGTGGTGCCGGTGAGGACCGTTGCCGGAACCGAGGTCAACCAGATCGGCAACCCCGTCAAGTTCGGGTCCGGCCACCACTACGCGGGGACCGCGGGCGTGCCGCTGGGCCACCACAACGACGAGATCCTGTCGCGGCTGGGTTTCAGCCCGCAGGATATTGACATGCTCAAAGAGAGCAGTGCAGTGGGCAGATGACGGACATACCCCATGCCAGGAGGCTGCGTGGGAATAACGGACCCTGTCATCCCGTCCGGTGGATGCCATCCCGACGGGCATGTATGATCCCGACCGGCACATGTCATTCCTTCGGGCATATGTCATCCCTTCGGGGTACATGTCATACTGACCGACTCATGTCATCCCGACCGCAGGGAGGGATCTTGATGCAGGATTTCTCGCTCCGCTCGAAATGACATTGGTTGTGTGCTCAATATGACATTGGTTGCGTGCTCGAAGTGACAATGGTTGCGCGCTCGAAATGACAGGGAAGCATGAAACAGACTCCAGGATGGAACAGAAGCCCGGAAGGAGGGAGACCGTACCCATGGTATCCGAACTGATCGCACCGTTTCACGATGCCGTCACCAACCGGGAGGCGAACCTGAACCGGCTCGCCTCCGAAGGCAACAGGCTCATGGGCTATTTCTGCACCTATACGCCCATCGAGCTGCTCCACGCATCGGGGTTCGTCCCGGTGCGCATCATGGGGGAGGCCCCGAAGGTGGAAAAGGCGTACAACCTGGTCCCGGACTTCATCTGCCCCTACCTGCGCAAGGCCGTGGAGCGCGGCCTCGAGGGCGCCTACAAGAGCCTTGCCGGCATCGTGCAGGGCTACACCTGCGACGTGACCTGTGGTCTCGTGGACATCTGGAAGGAGAACATGGGCGGCGAGGTCTTCCACATCCTGCCCCTGCCCTACCTCGACCAGGCATCGTCGCGTTCCTTCCTGCGCTCCGGGATCACGGACCTCGTGGAGAAGCTCTCGGAGGCGGGCGGTGCGTACTCGGAGCAGCGCCTCGCCGATTCCCTTGACCTCTACGCCGGCATCCGCAGCCGCATCGCCTCGCTGTACGACCTCAGGTCCCGCCGGTTCCTGCCCATCACGGCACGGGAATTCCTCATCGTGGTGAACGCCTTCTTCGTCACCCCGCCCGAGCGCTACCTCGCCATGCTGGAGGCCCTCGGGCAGGCCCTGCCGGAAGCACCCCCATTGAACGGCGGCATACCGGTGCTCGTCTCGGGAAGCCTCGTGGAGGACCCCGACATGCTGGGCATCATCGAGGAGTCCGGCGGGATCGTGGTCTCCGACGACCTCTGCACCGGGTACCGAGCCTTCAGCCCGGTGGACGGCCACGGCAACGACCCGGTGGAGCGCCTTATCGACCGCACCATGAACCGCTTCCCCTGCCCCACCCGGTCGAGCGCGGAGGATCGCATCCCCCGGCTCCTTTCCCTCATGGAGCGCTCCGGCGCCAGGGCCGTGGTCTTCCTCGTCCAGAAGTTCTGCACCCCCCACCTGGGCGACCTTCCCACCGTGAGGGAGGCGCTGTCCAGGCTCGATATCCCGAGCATCCTCATCGAGATCGAGGAGGCCGGGACCATGGGAGGCCAGAACCTGACCCGGATCAACAGTTTCTTCGAGATGCTTTAGGAGCTGAGCGTATGGAAAAGTCCACGAAATCCAAGAAGCGGCTCGAGACGTCAAGGGAGCTCCCGCTCATCATCGCCCAGTACTACCAGGAGTGCCACGAGGCCAAGGCCAGGGGGATCCCGGTGGGGTGGATGCCGCCCATGAACGGCGGCATCGAGCTCTTCTACGCCATGGGCCTGCAGCCGGTCTTCCCGGAGAACTGGTCGCCCGTGTGCGCGGCCTTCGGGCTGACGGGCAGGAACTTCGAGGTGGCGGAGAATATGGGCTACTCCCGGGACCTCTGCGGGTACCTCAGAAACATCATCGGCTACGTGCACGGCATGATGGGCGAAGCGGGCAACCCGCTCGGCGGCCTGCCGGAGCCGGACATCATGCTGCCGCCGCTGGGCGGCTGCGCCCCGGTCATGAAGATCTTCCAGGCCCTCATGCGGAGGTTCCCGGGCGCAAAGGTCTTCAAGGCGGACATGCCCCAGGTGGCCATCGAGGACATCAGGCGCCATCACATCGACTATGCGATCTCCGAGATGAAGCGGCTCATCGCCTTCCTCACCGAGGCCACCGGGAGACGCCTGGACGAGGACCGGCTGCGGGAGACAGTCGTGCTCTCGGACAGGGCCTGCGAGCTGTGGGACGAGATCATGGCCTTCCGGCGCTGCATCCCCACGCCCATCGCCGCTTCCGACATCGGCATCATGTTCGTCATGGTGACCCGCCAGGGCACGCAGATCGCGGTGGACTACCTCACCAAGGTGCGCGACGAGCTGAAGGAGCGCGCCGCCAGGGGCGCCGGGGTCATCGAGAACGAGCGGGTGCGCCTCTTCTGGGACAACATCCCCCTGTGGTACAACATGGGCATCTTCAACTACTTCGAGAAGCAGGGCGGGGTGGTGGTGGCCGAGACCTACTCCGCGGCCTGGTCGCTCCGCCTGGACACGGGCAACCCCCTGGAGGCGCTGGCCCTGAAGACCCTCATGTCCTACCCCCTGGTCTCCTGCGTCTCCATCAAGAAGCGCAAGGAGATGGTGCTCAAGGCGTGCCGGGACTACGCCATCGACGGCACCATCCTGCACCGGAACCGGTCCTGCGTGCCCATCACCCTTGGCCAGATGGACATCAAGCGGGAGCTGGAGGCCATCGGCGTCCCCTCGCTCATCATCGATGCCGACCACATGGACGGCCGCAACTTCTCCATGGCACAGTTCCAGACCCGGGCCGACGCGTTCATGGAGATGCTGCTCCACAAGAAGGGATTCAGTCTGTAGAAAAGGAGACAGGCATGGGCGATTTCCTCATGACCGATTTCGTGCGGGACAGGGCCGGTTCGGCACCCCGCAAGACCATCGTCAGGTACAGGCCGCACAAGGGGGGCCCGTACGCCGACATGACCTGGGCAGAACTGAAGGAGCGGGCCTCCTCCTTCGGGACAGGGCTCCTGGGCCTGGGCCTCGAGCCCGGGGACCGGGTGTGCATGCTGTCCTTCAACCGCGTCGAGTGGATCGTGGCCGACCTGGGCATCATGCTCGCAGGCGGGGTGAACGTGCCCATCTACCACACCAACACGCCCGAGCAGTGCGCCTACATCGTCAACGACTCG
The DNA here is from genome assembly GCA_036834365.1 of Thermodesulfobacteriota bacterium. Lineage (GTDB taxonomy): Bacteria > Desulfobacterota > Desulfomonilia > UBA1062 > UBA1062 > MWEI01. The sequence continues at coordinate 20,125 of DAITOA010000048.1, forward strand.
GGCGCGCGGTTCCTGGTGGCGGAGGACGCCGCGCAGCTGAAGAAGATCCTGGCCGTGCGGCAAGACCTCAGGACCCTGGAGAAGATCATCCTGTTCGAGGGCACGTCCGATGAGGCCGATGTCATCCCGTATGCCGACTTCATGAAGGACGGTCTCGCCGGCATGGAAGCAGCGGCCCCCCGCTTCGGGGAGATACGGAAGGGCATCGGGCCCGACACGCTGGCCACCATCGTGTACACCTCGGGCACCACGGGCCCGCCCAAGGGATGCCTGCTGAGCCACCGCAACATCAGCTACGTGCTCACCTCCATCGACGAGCTCATCCGGGTGGACCCGGCGGCGAACCTGTGCCTGCTCATCCTGCCCCTGTCCCACTTCTACCCGCGCATCTCGGGCTACTACTACAACCTCTTCAAGGACATCACCCTGGCCCTGGCGGAGTCCATGGACACCCTGGCCAGGGACATGGCCGAGGTGAGGCCTACCTACTTCTGCGCCGTGCCCCGGGTCTTCGAGAAGGTGCATGCCCGCATATCGAGCACGGCGGCCAAGGGGTCCGCGCTCAAGCGCCTCGTCTTCGATGGCGCCATGCTCGCGGGCAGGCTCCGGAGCCGTGCCATCAACGGCCACAAGCCGCTCTCGCCGCTCCTGAGACTCGCCTACAGGCTCGCCTGCCTCCTCGTGTTCGACAAGGTGCGCGCGGCCCTGGGCGGCAGGCTGGAGTTCGCGGTCTCCGCGGGGGCCCCCCTGTCCGCCGAGGTGGGGGAGTTCGTCCACAGCATCGGCATCCAGGTCATCGAGTTCTACGGTTTAAGCGAGACCGTGGGCGGCACCATGACCACCTTCGGCGAGTGCCGCTACGGCACCGTGGGCAAGGCCATGCCCGGCTTCGAGGTGAAGCTCGCGCCCGACGGCGAGATCCTGATCCGCGGCAACAACTACCTGGGCTACCACCACCGGCCCGACCTCACCGGCGAGGTGATGAAGGACGGGTGGTTCTACACCGGCGACGTGGGCCGGTGGGACGCGGACGGCTTCCTCGTCATCACGGACCGGAAGAAGGACCTCATCATCACCTCGGGCGGCAAGAACATCTCGCCCCAGAACATCGAGAACGGCCTAGCCGGCTCGCGCTTCATCGAGCAGGCGGCGGTCATCGGCGACAACCGTAACTACCTCACGGCACTGATCGTGCCGGCCTTTGCCGAGCTGGAAGGCTGGGCGAAGGGCAAGGGCCTTCCCTTCTCCTCAAGGAAGGACCTCCTGGCCCGGCCCGAGGTGCAGGCCCTGTTCGAGGAGGAGGTCCGCGGCCACACGAGGGAACTGGGCCGGGTGGAGCAGATCAAGAAGTTCACGCTCCTGGAGAAGGAGTGGTCCCAGGACACGGACGAGCTCACGCCCACGCTCAAGCTCAAGCGCAAGGTCATC
>DAITOA010000049.1:0-20539 GCA_036834365.1 Thermodesulfobacteriota bacterium
TGAGCTGCATGGCCGCCATGATCGCGCAGTTCTCCTCGGACTCCTCGGTGGAGGCCCCCAGGTGCGGAATGGCTATGCACTTGTCCATCTTGATGAGCTCTTCATCGGGGAAGTCCGTCACGTAGCAGCTCACGATCCCGTCGGCGATGGCCTTCTGGAGGTCAGGGGTATTCACAAGCTCTCTTCTCGCGAAGTTCAGGAGCACTGCGCCTTTCTTCATGACCGCGAATTTCTGCGCATTGATGGAACCCCTCGTTTCCTTGTTCAGGGGGGCGTGCAGCGTGATGTAGTCGCACTCGGCCATGAGCTTTTCCATGCTTGCCGCTCTCTTGGTATTGCGGGACAGTCTCCATGCCGCTTCGATGGACAGGAACGGGTCGTATCCCCACACCTCCATGCCGAGTCCCTCGGCGGTATTCGCCACCATGGTGCCGATGGCGCCCAGCCCTACCACACCGAGCTTCTTGCCCAGGATCTCCGTGCCGCCGAACTTTGATTTTCCCTTTTCGATCAGGTCGGGCACCTTGTCGCCTTCACCGATGAGCCCCTTGGCCCAGCCGATCCCTTCGGTCACCTTCCGGGAGGCGAGCAGCATGCCCAGGACTACCAGCTCCTTTACGCCGTTGGCATTCGCTCCCGGGGTGTTGAAGACCACGATGCCTTCTCCCGAGCACTTGTCGATGGGGATATTATTGACCCCGGCACCGGCACGAGCAATCGCTTTCAAGCTCGAAGGCAGGCTGAGGTCCTTCATTTCCTTGCTTCGTACCAGGATGCCGTCGGGCTCGGAAATACCGGCGCGGTATTCATACTTGTCCGTGAAAAGACTCAAGCCCTTTTCCGAGATGTTGTTCAACAGATCGATCTTGTACATACAATCCTCCTCTCTCATGCTCATATAATACAGAATATTCATGTTGCGCCAGGCCAAAATATACACGTGCGGGGTGGGCTGCAGGGAGTTATGGCCGCATTGACAGGTTCAATGAAAGGCGGTTCCCATCAACAAGCCGGCTGGTTGGTTTGTCTGGGTCTCGGGGCAGTCCTTCCGGTGGGGACGCGGGTCTATTCTCCTCGCCCGGCCATGCGCCTCAGCAATGCCGTAAGAAACACCCAGAACGACTCCACGCTCTCGATGTTCACCCGTTCATGGGGCGAATGGGGACGCTCAATGGTCGGCCCGAAGGAGATCATGTCAAGGTCCTGGATCTTTTCCCCGATTATTGCACATTCCAGTCCGGCATGGATGACGTTCACCTTGGGTTCTCTCTTGGTGAGATCGGAGAACAGGGAGGTGCATGTATTGAGGATCGGTGAAGATCGACTCGGCCTCCATGCAGGATACCCATGGCAGTGGGTTACTCCGCACCCGGCCAGCTCTCCCGTGGACGCGACCTGCGAGGCCATGTCATGGAGCGCGCTCCCGATGATGCTCCGCTGGGATGTGGTGACCACGAAATTGTCGCCATCGAAAGAACATACTGCCAGGTTTGTCGAGGTGACCACGGTATTGTCCAGGCCTTGGTCGAAATGCAAGGGGCCGTGAGGCAGGGCCTGGAGCAGGTTGAGAATCCTGGATGCACCCTCCGGTTCCACCACCCTGGGCGCAGGGCGTTCCAGCTCCTCGAGGACGAGTGCAACGCCGTCGTCGGTATGTTTGAGCTCTTCCCGAAGAATGGTGTTCCAATGAACCGCTTCCTGCCTTAGCGCATCTATGTCCGAGGGGTCCACGTGAATGACCGCTTCGGCATCCCTGGGTATGGCGTTGTGCTTGCTGCCGCCCCTGATGGAGGCGAGGCTGAAGCCGTATGCGGGACAGGTGGCGTGGAGGAACCGTGCCAGGAGCTTTATGGCGTTTCCCAGGCCGCGGTGGATGTCCGTCCCGGAATGGCCTCCCTGGAGGCCGCCGACCCTGACGAGAATCGCCTGTGTCTCTTCCGGAACCGTCATGAAGTCGAGTTCCAGGTCCAGCCTGGTGTCCATGCCACCTGCGCATCCGATGATGAAGGTGCCTTCTTCCTCCGAATCCAAATTCAAAAGTGTGGTTGCAGAGAATGAACCCCGGGAGAGCATATGCGCACCGGTCAGGCCTGTCTCTTCCTCCACGGTGAAGATGAGCTCCAGATCCGGATGAACGAGGTCTCTTCCCTCCATGACGGCGAGCATGGCGGCCACCCCGATGCCGTTGTCCGCCCCCAGTGTTGTTCCATCCGCCCGTACCCATCCTCCGTCCCGGACAAGCCTGATGGGGTCTGAACCGAAGTCATGGGTGGTCTCCGTCTCTTTTTCGCAGACCATGTCCAGGTGCGACTGCAGTGCGACCGGGGATGACCCGCGGGTGCCGGGCTTTCTTGCGATTATGTTGCCCGCATCGTCGGTTTTGCAGGCCAGACCGAGTTCACCGGCCAGCCTTCTGATATGTTCTGCGATCCCGGCCTCATTGCCCGATTCCCGTGGTATCTGCGAAACCTTATGAAAGTGCCTCCACAGAGGCTGAGGATTGAGTCCGGCAATGGCTTTCATGGAATGAACACCCCTCCAGTGCATGTCAACTCTTTCAAGGGATACCAGCTTGACGGGCGGCGGGCAAGAAGGAAATGCTTCATGGATGTATCAGGGATATGCACCTGCAGGATGCTTGAGGATGAGCGGGTTATAACCCCGGTTCGATGTTCATGCCCGAGGGGAGGGGAGATGAACGTACCCCCCGAAAAATCCGATAGGTGTGTTTGATGTCGCTTGACAGCTGAATCGTTTGGCAGTATATCCTTGAACAGCCTGGAATATGGACATTATCATGCTAAACCGCGGTAAAACCCTTCGAAAGTTTTTCCCGGATTCTGGTAATACCGTTTTTCCAGACATCAACACCAGGGTCGATCCCTCTTGCCAAGGGAAAAGGCCTAAAAAACGGAGGTATGAATGGCTACAGGAACAGTAAAGTGGTTCAACGAAAAGAAGGGTTTCGGTTTTATCACGCAGGACGGCGGCAGCGATGTGTTCGTTCACTATTCTGCTATCAAGGGGGACGGGTTCAAGACGCTCACAGAGGGAGAGAAGGTCACCTTTGAAGTGACCAACGGGCCCAAAGGTCCGCAGGCATCAAACGTAATGAAGCTGTAATCTTAAGCCGGGGCAGGCTCGCCTGCCCCGGCTCCATGTATTACCAGCACATATACCGAACATCATCATAATCCCATCGGACGGATTCGGTATCTTGTACAGGACAGGCTTGCAGGTCTGTCCGCAAGGCGGAGCATCGTGGATGACAAGATATCGTGCCCGTTCAGGAATCTATTGTCCTTATCCCAGGACAGACCTCATCGACTGCACCCACTCCTCGAAGACATGCAGAGCCAGTTCGCTCCTGGCCTCGGCGCGTCTGTTCTTCGGGACGTCCGGGGCTGGCATGATGCCGAAATTGGTGTTCATGGGCTGGAATTTTTCAACGGTGCGGTCCGTGATGTAGCGGATCAGAGAACCCATGGCCGTTTCCGGTCCGGGTGGTGAGAACGGTACACCCTTGATCTTCGCCAGCACGGAGATGCCTGCCATGATTCCCATGGCGGCGGATTCCATATAACCCTCCACCCCCGTTATCTGACCCGCGAGGTAGATCTTGTCGCTTCCCCTGAGTCTCAGGTCAGGTTCCAGTATCCGCGGCGAGTCCAGGTAGGTGTTCCTGTGGATGCTCCCGTACCTGAGGAAGCGGGTGTTCCTCAGGGCTGGGATCATCGAGATGATCCTCTTCTGTTCAGGGTAGGTGAGTCTGGTCTGGAAGCCCACCAGGGTATAGGCTTGCCCCTGGAGGTTTTCTCTGCGCAGCTGTACGACGGCGTAGGGGCGCTTCTCGGTCCTGGGATCCTTCAGTCCCACTGGCCGCATGGGGCCATAGCGCAGGGCATCGTTTCCCCGGTGGGCGAGCACCTCGATGGGAAGGCATGCCTCGAAGAATCGTGCATCCTCGAACTCGTGTGCCCGCACCCTGTCCGCAGCCAGGACCTCCTCCAGGAAGAGGGAATATCCCTGCCTGTCCAGCGGGCAGTTGATGTAGTCGGTGTTCGCATCGGTCCACCGCGAGCCGGGAAAGGCATGATCCATGTCGATGCTGTCCGCCTCGATGATGGGCGAAATGGCGTCATAGAAGAACAGGCGGCTGCTCGCCGTTATGGAAGCGAGATGTCCGGCCAGCGCATCCGAGGTCAGGGGGCCGGTGGCTATGATGGTGGGCCTGCTCTCCTCGATGGCTTCGACCTCCCGGCGTCTGAGGATGATGGCGCCATCCAGCATGATACGATCAGTGATCGACCGGGCAAAGGCGGTCCGGTCGACGGCCAGGGCTTTGCCGGCAGGAACCCTGGTCTTCTCGGCCGAGGATAAGATCAGGGAGCCGAGCCTCTCCATCTCCCGCTTGAGAATGCCGTGGGCGGTGAGCGGGTCGGTGCCCTTGAAGGAATTGCTGCACACGAGCTCGGCGAGCTGATCCGTCCTGTGCGCAGGGGTCATCCGGGAAGGCCGCATCTCGAAGAGCTCCACGCACACTCCTCTTCGAGTGAGGGCATGGGCCGCCTCTGTCCCGGCCAGGCCCGCCCCGATGATGCTGACTTCAGGAGAGCGCATCTTCGCTGTGCGAGCACTCGGGATTCGCGCAGGTGAGCTTGGTGCCTTTCCTTATGAGGATCCCGGAACCGCAGCGGGGGCACTCCTGGATCACCGGTTTGGTCCAGCTGATGAACTTGCATTCCTTCAGGGAGCAGGAATAGAAGGACTTTCCCTTCTTGGAACGCTGCTGAACGATTTCTCCCGTACACCCCGGCATGGGGCACTTGACCCCCAGGGGGAAGGGCATGATGTTCTTGCACTTGGGGTATGCGCTGCATGCCAGGAACGGTCCGAAACGGCCCTGGCGAATGACCATCTGGGCGCCGCACTTGTCGCAGACGCGATCGGTGGGCTCGGGGGCCTTGGTGATGCGCTTGGTGTTCTTGCATTCGGGATAATTGCTGCAGGCCAGGAACTGGCCGAAGCGGCCGCGTTTGACTACCATGGGAGAGCCGCACTTCTCGCAGGTCTCACCGGTCTCTTCGGCCTTCTTCTCTTCCACGGGGACGATCTTCCCGGACTCGTCCCTGGCGAACTCCTTGGTGTTCGTGCAGTCGGGGTAGCCTGCGCACCCGAGGAAGTATCCGTTCCTTCCGAGCTTGATGAGCATGTCCTTGCCGCATGTCTCGCAGAGGATCCCCGAAGGCCGCGCTTCCGCACGGATGTTTTCCATGTTCTGCGCCGCCTGCTCGTGCTCGGTATTGTACGTCCGGAAGAAGTCGCCCATGACCTTCTCGTATGCCGACTGGCCTTCTTCGATGAGGTCGAGGGAATCCTCCATTTTTGCGGTGAATCCGATGTCGAGGATGTTCGGGTAGTGCTTCACGAGCAGGGAGTTCACGTCCCGGCCCAGCTCCGTGGGCACGAAGGAACGGGACTCCATCCTTACATACCCCCTGTCGACGATGGTGGACAGGGTAGGGGCATAGGTGCTCGGCCTTCCGATGCCCTTCTCTTCCAGCTCCTTGATGAGGCTCGCCTCGGTGTAACGGGGAGGAGGCTGGGTGAAATGCTGTTCAGGGCCGAGCTTGGAACATGCCAGGCGGTCACCCTCGTTCAGGGTGTCGGGCAGGGTGCTCTCGTCCTCTTCGCCGTTGGTGTCGTATATCTTCAGGAAGCCGTCGAAGGTCATGACGGATCCGCTCGAGCGGAGCCCGATGTCGCCGGCAGCGATGTCCACGGTGGTCTGGTTGAAGGAGGCACTGCTCATCTGAGAGGCGATGAAGCGTTTCCAGATGAGGTCATAGACGGTGTACTGGTCGTCGCTGAGGTAGGGTCTCAGGGCCTCGGGCGTGTTCAGCAGGCTCGTGGGCCTGATGGCCTCGTGCGCCTCCTGGGCGGTCTTCTTGGCTTTGTACCGACGGGGTTTTTCCGGGAGGTACGCCTGGCCGAAGACCTCGGGTATGTACCTGCGGACCTCTCCCATGGCTTCTTCGGAGACGACCGGTGAATCCGTACGCATATAGGTGATGAGGCCGGTGATCTCGTCGCCGCCGATGGGCAGTCCTTCGTAGAGCTGCTGCGCGATCATCATGGTCTTCTTGGCCGAGAAGCGCAGCTTCGATGACGATGCCTGCTGGAGAGTGGAGGTGATGAAGGGCGGCAGCGGGTTCTTGGCCCGAACCTGTCTGGCGATGCTGCGGATGAGGATGGCCGGCGCCGATCGTATGGCCTCCACCACCTTCGATGCCGTCAGCTCGTCGGGGATCTCCTTGGGCAGGATGACCTTTGCCGTGAAGGAATCACCGGACGGGGTCTGGAGGGTCGCCTCCACCGTCCAGTATTCCCTCGACGTGAACGACTCGATCTCCTCCTGGCGCATGCAGATGAGCCTCAGCGCCACGGACTGCACCCTGCCGCCCGAAAGGCCCCGTTTGACCTTCTTCCAGAGGAGGGGGCTCATGGTGTATCCCACGATCCGGTCCATGGACCGTCTCGCCATCTGGGCGTCATAGAGCTGGCGGTTCAGTTCCTTGGGGTTTTTCAGGGCCTCTTCGATGGCCTTTTTCGTGATCTCGTGGAAGGTGATCCGACGGACGGCCGTATCGGGCTTCCTGATCTCCTCGGCCACATGCCAGGCGATGGCCTCGCCCTCGCGGTCAGGGTCCGATGCGAGGTACACGATGTCGGCCTTGTCCGCATGACCCTTGATCTTCTTGACCACGTCGCGCTTGTCCGGGATCACCTTGTAACTGGGGGAGAAACCCTGCTCGATCTCTATGCCGAGCTTGCTCTTCGGAAGGTCCTTGATATGGCCCATGGTGGCCTCGACCTCAAAACCCTTGCCCAGATATCTCTTGATGGTCCGCGCCTTGGCAGGCGACTCCACGATGACGAGAGACTTAGCCATGTATGCTCCTTGTTATATATCTGTTTCCTGCAACCCGCTCGAGTGAGCCCGAGAGCTCAAGCATGCTCACCCTGCGGCTTGCCTCCGTGACGTTGATGTCGAGGTGCTGCGCAACCTCATCGATGCTGACAGGCGAACCGGAGGCCATGGTGAGGATATCATCGGATCTCTCCGTCGTCTGCTTGAGCTGCCTGATGATGCCGGTGACCTGAGGGGCGATCTCCGCGAGCACATCCTGAGCGTTCCCGACCAGGAGTGCCCCCTGCGAGATGAGGTGATGCGGCCCCTGGGAGCGGATGTTTGTGACGTTGCCCGGCACCGCCATGATCATCCTGCCCTGATCGAGGGCGTACCGCGCCGTGATCATGGCCCCGGACTTGAGCGTGGCCTCCACGACGATCACTGCCTGTGCAAGCCCCGATATGATTCTGTTCCGGCGAGGGAAGTTCTTCGCCTCCGGTCTGGTTCCCGGAGGGAACTCGGAGACGACTGCCCCCCTGGCCCCGATGCGTCCTGCGAGTTCGGCATGTTCCGGAGGATAGATGATATCTATGCCCGAACCGAGAACCGCAACGGTTCCGGCGATACCTTCCAGGGCACCTCGGTGGGCTTCCCCGTCGATGCCGCGAGCAAGGCCGGAGATGACGGAGATGCCCTGGGCGCTGAGGTCGCGGGCAATCCGGAAGGCCGTCTCCTTTCCGTACAACGATGGCGAGCGCATGCCGACGATGGCCACGGCGGGCTGGAGATCGTCCAGGGAGCCCTTGACGTACAGCACGCTGGGAGGGTCATCGATCTCTCTGAGGATGTCAGGATAACCGGAGTCGTCCAGACAGACCGCCTCGGATCCGGTGGAATCCAAGGCATCAATGATCTCCTGCACCCTCTTTTCGTCAGGCCCGGCCAGGATGGCATCGGTCTGGACCCTGGTCAGGAAGCCGAGTCTTGAGATCTCGGCGGCGGATGCCGTGAAGAGGGATTCCGGGTTCCCGAACGCCTGGAGAAGCCTCCGGACGGTCTTCGGGCCGATGTTTGGCAGCAGGTCCAATGCGATCCATGACTGGGTCCGGTTCATACGGATCAATCCATCTCCAGGATTTGGGAGGCTAACGGAAGTTGGTCATCCATGTCAAGGATGATTATGTCATGGACCGTCACCCGGTGTCGTATCCGGTGCCGGAACTACAGCGATCTCTACTGCACCTTTCTTTCCCGTTAAAAAGCTGTCCTATCCGAAAAAAATTACCCATACGAGTGGAACTAAATTGCCACGCATCACGGTGAGTCTGTCTCAACCTGCGTTGATGTATCGAGATATCAATTGGTTATACTTGGGCACAGTTGTTGCTGAAGGGATCATATCTGTTCAGGATAGTGTTGTTCTTCCATGACGAGGTTAACACGGGGAAGGGTCTTGAAGGCCATAGTATAGTTATGAGGTCATTCATGATGAAGAGATGGTTGATAATAGTTGCTGTCATCGAGCTGATGATCATGCCTGAGTATCTCTGGGCCATGACGATACCCTTCCTGGCTTAGCTGTCGGTTCTGATCGGTTGAACCGATCCCCGCTTAAGGACCCCTTCAGTTCGCCAGGTTTGTCGAATCCTTCAGAGTCCTGGCCTTCTCCTTGGCCTGGGCGATCTGCGCGGGGGTCATCAGGTTGACCATGATATCCAGATACTCAGCTGCATGCCGGATGCCCTGATCGGCTGCCAGCTGGAAGTACAGATAGGCCTGCATGTAGTCCTGCCGTACCCCCAGACCCTTGCTGTAGAGTATGCCGAGGTGGTACTGGGCCCTATCGTAACCCTGTACGGCTGATTTCCGGTACCACTTGGCTGCTTCTTCATAGCTTTGCTGCACTCCCTGGCCATTGGCATACATGAACCCGAGGTTGAACTGTATCACCGCATCTCCCCGCTCGGCGGCCATACGATACCATCTGGCGGCCTCGGAAAAGTCCTGGTGAACCCCCAGTCCATGGTCATAGAAATAGCCGACAATACCCTGGGCCATGATGTCTCCCTGCTCGGCAGCCATGCGATACCATGATGCCGCTTCACTGAAGTCCTGGGGCACGCCTTCACCGTTGAGGTAGATATTGCCGAGGCAGCTGGCGGCATGGGCATTTCCCTGCAGGGCTGCCATCTTGTACCACTTGATGGCCTTGATGGGGTCTCTCTTCAGACCCAGTCCCTGGGCATACAGATCGCCGAGGTTTGCCCGGGACTCTGCATTTCCCCTCTTCGCAGACTTAGCGAACCAACTTGCCGCTTCTGAGTCATCCTGGGCGACACCCCATCCATTGAGATACATGAGGCCGACACTGTACTGGGCCTGGGGATCGCCCTTGGAGGCAAGGGGCAGCAGTTCTTCGAGGGCGTGGGTTGGAACTTTCTGTTCCACGAGGTCCCTGGAGGTTTTCGTGCTGCATGCACAGAGCGTTGATATCGCAAGAACGGCAAGGATGATGTGGATTCTTCGTTTCATGAGGTTCCCCTCTCCGTTACCGCCTGGGGTCAGATAGTCGATTCGATTTTTCATCTTATGTATAAAAATCGGAAATTCTATTATAAATCATAAATGGGAGAAAAAGTCAAGCATAACCCAATCCGACCGGGTGAATGACTGCAACCCAACTGGAATCACTCCCTATGTCCTGACCACAAGAACCGGGCAACCGGACGTCCTTACCACCTTGTCGGTAACACTGCCCAGCGTATGCCGTGCAGATCCTGCCTTGCCCTGGGAGGAGATGACCAGGAGGTCAGCACCGAGCCTCACCTGCTCCTCCAGGATGGTGTCGACGGGATCGCCCTTTTTGATCTCGAACTCGATATACCCCTTCCCGGCGTCCTTCAAAGCTGCCACCTGTCTGTCCAGCCTCTCGTTGGCCGACTTCAGGATCTCACGTTCGAACCTTGTGACGAAGTCATCCTCCAGACAGTAATCAACGAGATAGTCGATGGCGCACTGCCTCACATTCTCCTCCATGACATGGAGAACCATGACCCTGGCACCGTACGCGGCCCCCATATCAGCGGCATATTCGACCGCCCTATCCGATGATGCTGAAAAGTCGGTAGGCACGAGTATCTTTTTCGGATTGAACATGTCGACCTCCTCCTCGATCCATCTCCGGGCCTAAGGAACCGTTCGTGTTCGAATACCCACTCTCTCTTTATATAAAAGATGCATTACAGAAAGAAATGATTCCTGGAAAGGACCGGGAAAAAGGGATAAAGACCTGAAGGATTGTCGCAGCGGACACATTCTGAAATGCTTGACACAAGAAAACCCTTGACAGAACGCGCCTGTCAGGGGATATACAGATCCATGTTTGAAAAGAGAGCAACCCAGGCTTATTATTACTTCTTTTACTATTGGAGGGGCGTCTGCCCATAGGCCTGGTTGCCGGCAACGTGACAGACAAGGCCATGGGCAGAAACCCATGGTCTTTTTTTATCCAACTGGCGAAGGGGAAAGGCGATGAAGAAGATCCTCAGTGGTAACGAGGCAATGGCGCGTGGTGCGTATGAGGCGGGTGTTTCCTTTGCCTCCGCATATCCCGGCACGCCAAGCACCGAGATCCTCGAGACGATTGCGAAAGAGTACAAGGAGATCCACTCCGAGTGGACACCCAATGAAAAGGTGGCCCTGGAAGTAGCGGTGGGTGCTTCCTATGCGGGGGCTCGAGCCATGGCCATCATGAAGCACGTGGGGGTGAACGTGGCGGCAGATCCTCTGCTGACCCTGCCCTATACTTTGGTGCGCGGTGGTATCGTGCTCATCAGTGCGGACGATCCCGAGCTGTTCTCCTCCCAGAATGAACAGGACAACAGGCACTATGCCCGCTTCGCGAAGATCGCCCTGCTGGAGCCTTCCAGTTCCCAGGAGGCGAAAGACTTTCTGAAGGATGCCTTCAGGATCAGCGAAGAGTACGGCACGCCCGTCATGGTGCGGACCACCACGAGAATCTCGCATTCCATGGGCATCGTGGAACTCGGTGATGTCGAAGCGAAGAAGGAACCGTCCCTGGAACGGCACCCGGCGGAGTGGGTCATGCTGCCCGCCAATGCCAGGAGAAGGCATCCCGTGATCGAAGATCGCCTGGCGGACCTGAAGAAGCTGGCCGAAACCACACCCATGAATCGCATGGAGATGGCGGATGCCGGACTCGGCATCATCTCTTCGGGGGTTGCCTACCAGTATGCCAGGGAGGCCTTCCCGAACGCCTCCTTCCTCAAGCTCGGCATGCCGTATCCCTTTCCGGATGAGATGGTCAGGGAGTTCGCATCCAGGGTCAAAGAACTCTGGGTCGTGGAGGAACTCGACCCGTTCATGGAGGAGATGGTCAAGGCCCTGGGCATTCCCTGCCGCGGCAAGGACCGCATCCCTGTATGCGGTGAGCTGAACCCGGATATCATCAAGGCAGCCATTACGGGGCAGGCTGCAGTGAAGCCCGTCCAGCCGACATTGCCCGGCAGGCCTCCGTCCATGTGCCCCGGGTGTCCTCACCGCAGCATGCTCTATGCCCTTCGCCGGAACAAGTGTTTCATAGCAGGCGACATAGGCTGCTACACCCTCGGGTTCCTGCCGCCGCTGGACGCCATCGACAGCTGCCTGTGCATGGGCGCAGGCATCAATCACGCCCACGGTCTGTCCAAGGTCTTCGGCCCCGGCAATGAGAAGCTGGCGGCGGTGATCGGCGACTCCACCTTCTACCACTCCGGGATCACCGGGCTGCTGAACCTTGCGTACAACAAGGGTGCAGCGGTGCTCGTGATCCTGGACAACCGGACAACGGCCATGACCGGGGCACAGAACCATCCGGGGACCGGTGTGACCATTGAAGGCGACAGGACCACGAATATCGATCTGGAAGGACTGGTGAGATCTCTCGGCATCCAGTGGGTCAGGACCATCAATCCCTACCAGGTGAAGGATGCCCGGGCGGTGGTGAAGGAGGCCCTGGAAACACAGGGTCCTGCGGTCATCATCTCGAAGGCGCCCTGCGTGCTGCTCAGGACCGGATTCCTCTCGGGAAAACCCCTCGTGGTGGACCAGGAGAAATGCACGGGGTGCAAGGTATGCATCGGGCTTGGATGCCCGGCCCTTGAATTCAGGGACGAGAAGGCTCATATCAGCGCGGTATGCGCAGGCTGCAACGTATGCGCGGAGCTCTGTCCCGCTCAGGCCATCGGAGGTGCTGTATGAACGTGCTCATGACAGGAGTCGGCGGACAGGGTACCATCCTCGCTTCGGATGTGCTCTCGGAGATCATGATGCGGTACGGGTACGATGTGAAGAAGTCCGAGATCCACGGCATGGCCCAGCGTGGCGGAAGCGTCATGTCCCATGTGCGTTTCGCCGAACACGTGGCCTCGCCGCTGATCCCCTACGGGGCCTGCGACATCCTGCTCTCCTTCGAAGAGCTCGAGGCAGCACGGTACATGCCATACGTCAGCGGGAATACCCGCATCATCATCAACCGGTTCAGACTCTCGCCCCCCACAGTTATTGCGGGCAAGGAGCCATACCCGGATATCATCCCCATTCTGAAGGAAAGGACGAGCCATATCCATATGGTGGACGGCAGCGCCCTGGCCGCTGAACTGGGAAACCCCCGAGGGGTGAACATCGTGCTCCTGGGGATGCTGTCCACCTTCCTGGAGCCCCCCGAGTCGCTCTGGATAGAGACCATCAGCGACATGCTTCCGGCCAAGATCAGAGAGGCCAACATCAAGGGATTCAAGCGGGGCGCTCAATTGAAGCTGCAGTGAACGAGACGATAACGAGGAGGTTTGCCGCATGATCTTTAACGAAGAATTCGAGACATTGCCCCGGGAGGCGCTGGAGTCCCTGCAGTTCAAGAGGCTCAAACAGGTTGTCGAGCGCGTCTACCATACGGTGGGGTTCTACCGGAAGAAGTTCGAGGAGGCCGGCGTCACGCCCGACGACATCAGGAGTATGGACGACCTGAAGCGCCTGCCCTTCTCCTCCAAGCAGGACCTCCGGGACAACTACCCCTTCGGACTCTTCAGCGTTCCCATGACCAACATCGTGCGGCTGCATGCCTCCTCCGGCACGACGGGCAAGCCCACCGTGGTCGCATACACGAAGCGCGACATCGAGACCTGGGCCGAGCTCATGGCCCGCTCCTTTGCAGCGGCGGGGCTCACCAGGAACGACATCATCCACAACGCCTACGGATACGGCCTGTTCACGGGGGGGCTCGGCGCCCACTACGGCGCCGAGAAGCTCGGTGCGAGCGTCATCCCCATGTCCGGGGGGAACACCAAGAAGCAGATCATGCTCCTGCAGGACTTCGGCCCCACGGCCATCTGCTGCACGCCGTCCTACCTGCTGTTCCTCGCCGAAACGGGAGAGGAGATGGGTGTGGACATGAAGTCGCTGCGCCTGCGGGTCGGCGTTCTCGGGGCGGAGCCCTGGAGCGAGCGCATGCGTGCCGATATCGAGGGCAGGCTCGACATCACGGCGCTGGACATCTACGGCCTCTCCGAGATCATCGGTCCCGGCGTCGCCATGGAGTGCATCGAAGGGAGGAACGGGCTGCACATCTTCGAGGACAACTTCATCGTGGAGGTCATCGATCCGGCCACCGGCGAGGTGCTGCCCTACGGACAGCGGGGCGAGCTCGTGTTCACCACACTGACCAAGGAAGCCTTCCCGCTCATACGCTACCGCACCAAGGATATCTCCCGACTCATGCGGGAGGTCTGCCGTTGCGGCAGGACCTTTGTCCGCATGGAGCGCGTCTCGGGCAGGAGCGATGACATGTTCATCATCCGTGGGGTGAATGTCTTCCCGTCCCAGATCGAGAGCGTAATCATGGAGATCGAGGGCCTGGAGCCACATTACATGCTCATCCTTGGACGGGAGGGGTCCCTCGATACCCTGGAGATCCAGGTGGAGGTGAGCGAGAAAATCTTCTCCGACGAGATAAGACAGTTGCAGAACCTGGAACGTCGCATAGCAAAGGACATCAAGGATTACATCGGTATCTCCGCCAAGGTGAAGCTCGTGGAGCCCAAGAGCCTGCAGCGTTTCGAGGGCAAGGCACAGCGTGTCATCGATAAGAGGAACATTTAAAGGAGGTCTTTACATGAAGGTGGAACAGATATCGATCTTCCTGGAGAACAAGCCCGGCGGGCTGTCGGGGGTGACGAAAGCCCTCAAGGATGCGGGCATCAACATCAGGGCTCTGTCACTGGCCGACACGAGCGATTTCGGCATCCTCCGACTCATCGTGGACGATGTGAACAAGGCCAAGAAGGTGCTCAACGAAAACGGATTCGCCGTGGGTCGCACGCATGTCATCGCCGTGGAGGTACCGGACAGGCCGGGGGGGCTGCACAGCATCCTGGACCTCCTCACCAGGAACGGCATCAACGTGGAGTACATGTATGCATTCGTGGAGCGCAGCGGAGAGAACGCGGTGATCATCTTCCGGTTCGACAATATCGATCAGGCCATCGATGTGCTCATCAATGGCGGGTTCACCGTGCTCAAGGGCGATCAGGTCTACAGCCTGTAGGTTGACCGGGGGCGCAGGGACTCAGCCCGAAAGGCATCTGTCATAATGGCGCGGATCATCAGACAGACCGTTCAGGACAACCTCGGCAAGGAGGCCGGGCTGGCAGTCATCGGCCGGTCCTTCCTCGTGTTCGGCATCGTTGCTGCGGTGGCCGGCATCGCGTTCGCCATCTGGATGGGCGAATTCGTCTGGATCTTCGGGGGGATTGCATGCCTCATCTTCGGAGCGGCATTTCATGTTCTTTTCGGGGCGCTCTCCGAGATCATCGTCCTGCTGAAACGACTCTGCGGACTGCCCTGCAGCACTCCCGTTTCGGGGACCGCCACCGGGGAGATCTTCCTGTGCTCCGAATGCGGGACCATGGTGTACGAGACCAGTGAGAAGTGCCTCAAGTGCGGCGAATCCCTTGAAGGCTGTGAAGAGACGGAAACACATGCGGATTCAGATACCAAGAAAGACATTTCCGATGAAAAGGGGGAGGTTTGATGAAGAGGTTAGCATTCGTTGTGTTGTGTGGAATCATGGTTCTTTCGCTCTGCATCTCCTGCGGCAAGAAGGAGGAGCAGCAGGCACAGGA
Organism: Thermodesulfobacteriota bacterium; assembly: GCA_036834365.1. Lineage (GTDB taxonomy): Bacteria > Desulfobacterota > Desulfomonilia > UBA1062 > UBA1062 > MWEI01. The sequence goes on from DAITOA010000049.1 coordinate 15,091, forward strand.
GGCGACAGATCAGGTCGCCAAGGTGGAGCCGGTAAAGCTCACCTACAGTATCTTCTTCCCTCCGACCCACCCTCAGTGCAAGGCCGCCGAGGACTGGGCCAGGGAGATCGAGAAGAGGACGAACGGAGCGGTGAAGATCGACATCTTCCCGGGCGGCACGCTGACGAGCGCCAATGACTGCTATGACGGGGTGGTCAAGGGGATCTCGGACCTGGGCATGTCCTGCTTCGCCTACACCCGGGGCCGTTTCCCGGTGATGGAGGCCGTGGACCTGCCTCTGGGTTACCCCACCGGCATGGATGCCACGAAAACTGCCAATGAATACTACCAGCAGATGAAGCCCGCCGAACTCGACGACGTGCATCTGCTCTACATTCATGCCCACGGTCCCGGCCTGCTCCACACCAAGAAAGAGGTCAGGAGCCTCAAGGACCTCAAGGGCATGAAGATCCGTTCCACGGGCCTGAGCTCAAAGGTGGTGGAGGCCCTGGGCGGGGTCCCGGTGGCGATGCCTCAGCCCGGGACCTATGAGGCGCTCCAGAAGGGCGTAGTGGAAGGCACCTTCGCCCCCATGGAGACCATGAAGGGCTGGAAACAGGGCGAGGTCGTCAAGTTCACCACCGACTGCAAGACCATCGGATACACCACGGCCATGTTCGTGGTCATGAACAAGGCAAAGTGGGACCAGCTCTCGCCCGAAGTCCAGAAGACCTTCACCGACGTGAGCGCCGAGTGGATCCCCGTGCACGGCAAAGCCTGGGACGACGCGGACGCCGAGGCAAAGACCTACGTCGAAGGGCTCGGGAACAAGTATATCGAGCTGAGCGCGGACGAGACCAAGAAGTGGGAAAAGGCCGTGGAGGGAGTGATCAAAGGATACGAAGAAGAGGTCAAGGCAAAGGGCATCGATGGTGCCAAGGCCGTTTCCCTCCTGAAAGAGCTTATCACGAAGAACGCGCAGTAGACTCATCCTGTCCGCAGGGAAGGCGGCCTCCGAAATCTCCGGAGGCCGCCCGAGAAAATCAAGAGAGGGTAGGCGCCATGCTGTCATTCCTGAGGATTGAGCGTTTTGTCGCCGCTATTTCCGAGAAGATGAACTGGGTCGGTGCGGCCCTGCTGGTTTTCATGATGATGCTCACCGTGGCCGATGTCTTTGGCAGGCTCTTCGGTGCGCCGATTCCGGGCACCTTCGAGATCATCGGATTCACCGGGGCCGCCGTGATAGCCTTCGCCCTTCCGTACACGAGCGTCATGAAGGGGCATATCGCCGTGGAGATTCTGGTGGAGAGGCTGCCCTGGCTGGCCCGGGTCGTCATCAATGCCGTGAATGCCTTCGTGTCCATGGTGCTGTTCGGAATCATATCGTGGCAGTGCTGGAAGTTTGCGAAAGGCTTTATGGCAAGCGCAGAGGTCTCTCCCACGCTCCAGATGCCGATTTACCCGTTCGTGTTCGGCATCGCAGCAGGCTGCGCGCTGCTCAGTCTGGTCCTTCTCGTCGAGTTCATCCGACAGTTGAGGGGGGGAGAGTTAGAATGACACCCACCACCATCGGTCTCATCGGTCTGGCGGCCCTCGTCGTCCTGCTTTTCTCCCGCATGCCTGTGGGATTCATCATGGCCCTGGTGGGCTTTGTGGGGTTTGCCGTCATCGTGTCGCCGGACGCCGCTCTGAACCTTCTGGCAAAGGACACCTTCTCCACCTTCGCCTCCTACAGCCTCACCGTGATACCGCTCTTCGTGCTCATGGGGCAGGTGGCGTTCCATGCCGGCATCAGCTCGAGGCTCTTCGATGCGGCGTACAAGTTCATGGGCCACCTGCCCGGAGGCCTGGCCATCGCCACCATCGGGGCGTGCGCCTTCTTCGCCTCCATCTGCGGGTCCACCAACGCCACGGCGGCAACCATGGCGTCGGCCACCCTGCCGGAGATGAAGCGGTACAACTACAAGCCCGAGCTGGCCACCGGCGTGGTTGCCGGAGGCGGAAGCCTGGGGGTCCTCATACCGCCCAGCGTGATCTTCATCGTGTACGGTATCCTCACCGAGCAGTCCATCGGCAAACTCTTCATCTCGGGCATCATCCCGGGCATCCTCCTGACCATATTCTTCATCGCTGCAGTGCTCATCTGGGTCACGTTGAAACCCGAGCTCGGCCCCAAGGGACCGCGGTTCTCCTTACGGGAGAAAATAATGTCCCTTTCCGGAGTTTCCGAGACGCTCATCATCTTCGTCCTGGTCATGGGCGGCCTCTTCATAGGCTTCTTCACCCCCACCGAGGCCGGGGCCATGGGCGCCTTCTTCACCATCGTCATAGCTATGATCAGGAAGCAACTTACCTGGAAAGGGTTTCTCCAGGCCCTGTCCGAGACCACGCGCATCACCTGCATGATCATGGTCATCGTGGCGGGTGCCACCATTTTCGGGCACCTCCTGGCGGTATCGCGCATACCGTACGATATCGCGGGATGGATCTCCGGGTTCGACCTGCCGGCCTGGGTCGTGATGAGCTTCATCATCTTCGGGTACCTCGTGGGCGGCTGTTTCCTGGACGCCCTGGCGCTCATCATGCTGACCGTTCCCATTTTCTACCCGGTGGTGATGAACCTGGGGTTCGACCCCATATGGTTCGGGGTGGTCATCGTCCTCGTCACCCAGATGGGGGTGATAACCCCGCCGGTGGGGGTGAACGTCTACGTGGTGAGCGGTGTGGCGCGCGATGTGCCCCTGCACGTGATCTTCAAGGGGTGCATTCCTCTGCTCATCGCCATGGTCATCCTCGTCTTCCTGCTCATCCCGTTCCCTGAGCTGGCCACATTCCTGCCGGGCCTGATCAAATAGTCCCGCCAGGGGTAACCCTGCCGGAGGAGGATTCCGGTGATTCGCGGGGGATAGGAGGGTGGTTCCGTCAGCCCCGGGGTCAGTACTTCATGTAGTGGAACGGCTCGATGGTGGCCAGGGCTTCGGCCGTGATCGTCTTGAACTTGTGCTCCTTGAGGATCTTCTGGGCCCCTTCGAGGTCGGACACGTCCACCACGAAGACCGCGGTCTTGTTGCTCTCGAGCACGAAACCGTAGGCGTTCTCGATGTTGATCTGCTGCTTGGCAAGGAGCTGCACCAGCCTGTCCATTCCCCCGGGCCTGTCGTCGATGACCACGGCAATGATCTCCTTGAGGCTGGCCTGGACACCCTCCTTGGTAAGGACCTTGAGGGCGAGCTTGGGATCGTCCACGAGGATATTGAAGAATCCCTTGTCGCCGAAAGATGAGATGGTGATGGCGCGTATGTTGATCTTTTCCCGAGACAGGAGGCCTGAAACCTGGGCCAGCCTGCCGGGCTTGTTCTCCACCGGGACGGTCACTTGATATGCTGTCATAGTCCACCTTTTTATGGGAATGTCATTTCATATCCTGTGTGATTACAGAACTTATTTGTAAGTCGCGGCACGGTAATGTCAAGGGGATTCTCGGGGAAGGGACCCGCCCGTATGCAGATTGGGCACTTACCGTCCGCAGGCTGAGATGAAGCAGTGTTCATCCCACCAGTCTTCCCAGGCCTTCTTGTCCTCGTCCTGCCGTTCCGGCCGCTGGCCGTCTTGGGAGAACCCGTTGATGCCGCCATCCCAGTTGTAGGCCACCGCATATATGGCAGATCCGGGCAGCAGGTACTCGGTGAGAGCACCCGGGTAGTCATAAGGGAGGTTGTCATATTCGATGACCAGTGCCTCGGACGTGACGCCACCGATCTCGGCCGAGACGTCTGTGACATGACCGCCGAAGACCTGTTGTCCCACCTCCGGTTCGGCCGGGTAGATGAGCGTCGTCCCTCCCGAAGGCAGATCGTCGACACTCCAGGACATGGCGCCGATTGAGGAACTGTCGGGAATGATGGAGATCAGGAGGAGGTGGATGTTGTTGTCGATGTCCCGGGCGAAGTATGAATACTTCGTGCAGAATTCCATGGTGAACGAGGTGATACCGTCGGTCAGGGAGAAGGTGGGTATGTACCCCTGCTCCAGGATCACCGAACACTGGACCCCGTCCACAGGGAAGACCTGCCGGTAGGACATCGTGTCGTCATAGCCCCTGAAGGCGCCGTAGCCGTAGAGCCCGGCATAGAAGTCCACCACCCGGGAATAGTCGCTGAAATACGGGTTACCCGAAAGGATGGCACTGTCCTGGATGTCGGGGTAATTTACAACATCGTTCGAGAACCGGTACCCGTTGAGCGTAACGATTCCGGCATGCACGGGCGATACCGACAGAAGCAGGGACAATAACAGCAGCAGGACGGGGACGATCATCTGAGACGCAGGATTTGCAAGCGGTTTCATGTGATGCAATATACTATAATTCCTCGTTTTTTGCAAACGAAGAGTACACGGTCGACCCATTTGACGTTGTTTCTCCTTCATCTTCCGTCCCTTCCTGCGATGAAACCTGTTTCTGCAGCTCCTCTATGCCTGCAGGGCCATTGACATTTCTTCGCCTTGTGGGATAGATTCACGGGGCTTGAAAACACGAGGAGGATGACATGGATTACAAGGATACACTGTGTCTGCCGAAAACCGAATTTCCCATGAAGGCCAAGCTCGTTCAGAAGGAGCCCGAGATCCTGCAGCGCTGGGAAAAGGAACAGCTCTATCACAAGATTATTCAGGCCTCGGCAGGCAGGAACAAGTTCATACTCCATGACGGTCCCCCTTACGCCAACGGCAATATCCATCTCGGCACGGCGTTGAACAAGATCCTCAAGGACATCATCGTGAAGTCTCTTTTCATGATGGGCAACGATACGCTCTACCTCCCGGGGTGGGATTGTCACGGGCTGCCCATCGAGCACCAGGTGGAGATCTCCATGGGCGAGAAGATCGGCGGCATGAGCAAGGCCGAGATCCGGAAGCACTGCCGCGCGTATGCGGAGAAGTACCTCGGCATCCAGCGGGAGGAGTTCAAGCGCCTCGGTGTGCTCGGCCTGTGGGAGGACCCGTACGTGACCATGTCCTACGGGTATGAAGCCACCATCGTCCGCGAGCTTGGCAAGTTCATCGGCAAGGGAGCCCTGTACAAGGCCCGCAAGCCCGTGTACTGGTGTGCCACGTGCCAGACCGCCCTGGCCGAGGCAGAGGTAGAGTACAACGACCAGACGACCCCGGCCATCTTCGTGCGCTTCAAGATGATCTCGGACATCTCGGAAAAGATTCCGGAGCTCAAGGACTACAAGGACGATGCATATGTGGTCATCTGGACCACCACGCCCTGGACCATCCCGGCCAACCTGGCCGTGGCCTTCCACCCGGAACTGGACTATGCGGCGGTGAAGACGGACAAATACGGCGTGCTCGTCATGGCGTCCGACCTCGTGTACGCCGTCATGCCCCAGATCGGCGTCAAGGACCACCAGGTCCTGGCCACCTTCAAGGGCAGTGTCATGGAACACCTCAAGGCGCGGCACCC
>DAITOA010000050.1:0-20038 GCA_036834365.1 Thermodesulfobacteriota bacterium
GCCACCGCTTCATCTCCCAGCCACAGCGAGTCCTGTGCCACCACGAGCCTGATGTTGTTCCTGTAATCCTGCTTCGCCGTGGACTTGGGGAGCTGTATGTTTCCGTCGATCTTCATCCTCACCACCTCGCTGGAAAAAGAGATGAGCAGGAAGATGAGGAGTATGGTGAACATGTCCATCATGGACGTCAGCTGCAGCTTGGGCGGGACGAATTTCTGCGTGCGTCTTCTCGATCTGCCGAGTGCCATGGCCGCCTCCCCTACCCGACCTTTCCCGAGATCACGACATTGGGGAACAGCTCTGTCCGGGTGCCGGTGCGCGCGACATCCATGGTCCGGATGATGGTATCGTAGATGACCCCCCCGTCGGGGATAATGATGAGGGTGTCGCTCGATGGATACCGGTCCTTGATACCCTGGAGAAACGTTGCCACCTCGTCCAGCGGGTACGCGGAGGCACGGCCTTTCGGAAAATAGGCGTCGAAATCGCCGAGGATTGATGCATCAGCCTCGTCCGACATGGCAGACAGGCGGATTCCCCTCTCCTCGAGCTGAACGATGACCGTGAGCTTGACCGTGTTCCCAGGGGCAACCGAACCGTCCGCATTGCCAAGAACGGGGACGGATGTGTTGATGGCCTTCAGGTGGAAAAAGCTCGCCGATATGAGCAGAAAGGGTATCAGCACGAGGAACATGTTCATGATGGGCACCAGGTCGAGATCTGGATCGTCCACAGACCTGCTCCGACCTCTTTTTGCACCTAGCATTGCAGTTCCTTCTCGTGCTTGAGGGAGGAGAGCATGTTGAAGAGTGCCAGGGCCTTCTCTTCAAGCTGGTCTATGATGAACTCCCCACGGTTGTTCAGGAGATAGAACCCGACCAGGCAAGGGATCGCCACCACGAGACCGAAGGCGGTAGTCAGCATCGCAACCGATATGCCGCTGGCAAGAATCTCCTGCTTCATGGCCTCGTTGGCATTGCTGACCCCCTGGAATGCCCCGATCAGTCCGACGATGGTGCCCAGCAGCCCGAGCAGTGTCGATATGTTGGCGAACATGGTGAGCAGGTTCACCCGTGCCTTCACCTTGGGGATCTCCTGCATGATCTTCTCTTCCATGGCCCGTTCGATCTCCTTGTCCCTCTTGTCCGATTTCAGGAGACCCGCCTTGAGGATCCTTCCCATGGGATGGTTTTCAAAGCGGGTGCATTCTTCGATGGCGGCCCTGAAATTGGCGTTCTGGAGAGAGATCAGGACCTTCTGGAACACCTTGTCCGTATCCAGTTTCAACCGGAAATAGAGAAAGCTCGCCCGCTCGCAGAAGAGCGCCAGGGCGATGATGGATACCATCAGGATGGGATACATGAAGATACCTCCGGAATGAAAAAGCGACAACATGCACTTTCTCCTTTCTTATTATGAATATTGACTTAAAGGATGCTCACACCAAAATACATTTTAATCTAATTATGGTAGGTTTTGCCCAATTTATTACCACATTAGATGGGTTCCAAGTTCTCTTTAATGGCCACGGCTCAAGCAGAATACATGCCAACCATCACTGCGCCATTTATCCTTTATGCCATTATTATCTTTTTCAGTAATTTATTTATTATGTTATGTGGCATCATAGATTACGATCGTCATGCCCCGGTCACAGCCCTGTCGTTTTTCCTTTTTTCATTATTCAACTTTTATAATTACATAATGCGTCAGACTGATTACATTTTCAGCCTCTGCCATGGCGATCGTGTTCCCGGTGTCGCCCCGGACTTGCCATAACGTATTTCTTATTCTTCTCCCTTCTTGACGTACCTCCCCTGTGTCTGTTAATTCTTCCCTACCTTTGGACACGCCTCCCGTGTCCGATCCCGAGGCGGAAAGAGATACATGAAATCAACGGGCACAGCTCAGAAGATCGGTTTCACCAAGATGGCGGGAGCCGGGAACGACTTCATCATGATCAACGGCATGAAGTCGGAACTCGATATCGACTGGCCCTCCTTCGCAGCATCCCTCTGCCCGGTCAAGACAGGCGTCGGGGCGGACGGCGTGATCGTCATCGGCCCGGACTCCGACACCGATTTCCGTTTCCGGATCTTCAACGCCGACGGCAGCGAGGCGGAGATGTGCGGCAACGGAGCCCGCTGCGCGGCCCTTTTCGCGTACCGCCAGGGTGCGGCCGGCACATCCATGCGCTTCAGGACGATGGCAGGCATCATCGGGGCCAGGATCGACGGCGATGACGTCGCCATCCTGATGACCGAACCCGAGGGACTCCTCACAGGTATCGAAATTTCCGTGAAGGGAACGGCCAGGACCGTGCACTTCGTCAACACGGGCGTGCCGCACACCATTGTCCTGACCGACCGCATCGAGGAAGAGCCCGTCCACGAGCTGGGCAGCCTTATCCGCCGTCACGAACGCTTCGCGCCTGCCGGAACCAATGTCGATTTCGTCGAACCGGACGGGGGCGGAGGCATCCTGGTACGCACCTATGAACGAGGCGTCGAGGGTGAGACTTATGCTTGCGGCACCGGTGCCGTGGCATCGGCAATCGTCGCACACTGCCTCGGTCTGGTCCATGACGTCCCGGTGCTCGTCCGCATGAAGGGCGGCGACCTGAAGATCGACTTCACCGCCGAGGGCGGCCGATACGGCGATGTCTGGCTCATGGGGCCGGTGGCAGAGGTCTACACGGGCGAGGTCATGGTACGCCTGTGATGCCTGCCCCGCTGAAGCTCACCCCTCGTGCCGTCCGAAGGCGTGTCCCGTCCATCCATCATCTCTACCGGAGAAACAATCCATGCGTGAACTCGTAGCAGTCCTCGATTTCGGTTCCCAGTATGCCCAGCTCATCTCCCGGCGCATCCGCGAGTGCGGGGTGTACTGCGAGATCCTCCCCCATGACATCCCTGCCTTAGAATTGAGCTCCCTGGAGCCCAGAGCCGTTGTCCTGTCGGGCGGTCCCGCATCGGTGCTTGAGAAAGGCCATCCAGGCATCGACGCGGCCATTTTCGACCTCGGCATTCCGCTCCTGGGGATCTGCTACGGCCTGCAGCTCACCGCCCAGGTGCTCGGCGGGAGGCTCGATCGGGGTCTTGGGCGGGAATACGGCCCGGCGGCCATCGACATCGACGAGCAGGGCGGTCTCTTCACCGGTCTCGACGACAGACTCGATGTCTGGATGAGCCACGGAGACCACGTCTCAATGCCGCCGGACGGATTCAGGATACTCGCCCATACCCCCACCTGCGAGGTGGCGGCCATGGGCAATGCGGACAGGAAAATCTTCGGTGTCCAGTTCCACCCGGAGGTGGTGCATACCCCGAGGGGAAAAGAGATCCTCAAGAACTTCCTCTTCGGCATCGCCGGCTGCAGCGGCGGATGGTCCATGAAGGGATTCATCGAGGAGTCCATCAGGGCCATCAGAGCAGAGGTGGGCAGCGCCAGGGTCATCTGCGGCATGTCAGGCGGGGTGGACTCCGCCGTTGTGGCCGCCCTCATCAACAGGGCCATAGGCGACCAGATGACCGCCATCTTCGTGGACAACGGGGTGCTGCGCGGCGGAGAGGCAGACGAGATCAGGAAGACCTTCACCGAGGTGTACCCGCTTAACCTCGACATCGTGGATGCCGGCGACCGCTTCATCGACGCACTGAAGGGCATCACCGAGCCGGAGGAGAAGCGCAAGGTCATAGGCCGCACCTTCATCGAGGTGTTCTACGGCGAGGCGGAACGCATCGGCGGCGCCGACTACCTTGCCCAGGGCACACTCTACCCTGACGTCATCGAAAGCCGCTCCGCCAAGGGCGGACCGTCTGCCACCATCAAGAGCCACCACAACGTGGGCGGCCTGCCCGAGGACCTGAAGTTCAAGCTCATAGAACCTCTCAAGGAGCTTTTCAAGGACGAGGTCCGAGCCCTCGGCAGGGAGCTCGGCATGCCCGAGTCCATCCTGGCGCGCCAGCCCTTCCCCGGCCCGGGACTGGGTGTGCGCATCCTGGGCGAGGTGACTAAGGAGAACGTGGCCATCCTGCAGGAGGCAGACCGGCGGGTCTCCGAGGAGATCGTCAAGTGGGACGGCTACCGTGATGTCTGGCAGTCCTTCGCCGTACTCCTTCCGGTGAAGAGCGTTGGGGTCATGGGCGACGAACGGACCTACGCCAACGTCATCGCCATCCGAGCCGTCCACAGCCTGGACGGCATGACCGCGGACTGGGTCAAGGTTCCCTACGACGTGCTGGCGCGGATCTCCACCCGCATCATCAACGAGGTCAAGGGCGTGAACCGGGTGGTTTACGACATCAGCTCCAAACCGCCCAGCACCATCGAGTGGGAATGACGGACAAGGACAGTGGCAAGAGAAATCCCGGCCTGCTCAATCCGCGCATCCCGCATACTTCATGGCATTCATTCCAGGCTGCGGGATGTGCGGATTGAGCAGGTTCGATTCTTTCTCCAACATTGTGAGTACGTATCAGACAGCATGACCACAGACCTGAGGAGGTAACACCATGGGCGGACTGTTCGGCATAGCTTCCCGTCAAGACTGCGTGAAGGATCTCTTCTACGGCACCGACTACCACTCGCACCTCGGCACGCGCCGCGCCGGGCTTGCCGTGGTGAACGAACGGGGGTTCACGCGGTCCATCCACTCCATCGAAAGCTCGTATTTCCGCTCGAAGTTCGAACCCGACCTCGCCATCTTCCAGGGCAACATGGGCATCGGTGTCATCAGCGACACCGACTCGCAGCCGCTCATCATCAACTCCCACCTGGGCACGTTCGGCATCGTGACCGTGGGCAAGATCAACAACCTGGCGGAGCTCGGGAAGAATGCGTTCTCCCAGAAGAAATACTTCTCCGAGACCTCGGGATTCGACATCAATCCCACCGAGCTCATTGCCATGCTCATCTGCGAGCACGACAGCTTCGCAGCCGGCATCAGGCATGTCAACGAGAGCATCAAGGGATCGTGCACCATGCTCCTGCTCACCCGCGAAGGCATCTACGCAGCCCGGGACAGGTACGGCAGGACCCCGGTCATCATCGGCAAGAAGGACGGTGCCTTTGCCGCATCATCGGAATCCAGCGCCTTCCCCAACCTCGGCTACGAGATCGAGTACTACGTGGGCCCCTCCGAGGTCGTGCTCATCACCCCGGACGGGTATGAACAGGTGAGTCCCCCGGGCGAGCGAATGCAGGTATGCTCCTTCCTGTGGGTGTACTATGGCTACCCGCCGTCCTGCTATGAGGGTATCAACGTGGAGGAGGTGAGGTACAAGTGCGGCAGGGCCCTGGCCAGGGACGACACCGTGGAAGTGGACTTCGTCTCGGGCATACCGGACTCCGGCATCGGCCATGCCCTGGGGTACGCCGGCGGCAAGGGCATCCCCTACATGCGGCCCTATGTCAAGTACACCCCCACCTGGCCCCGGAGCTTTATGCCCCAGAACCAGGCGGTGCGCGACCTGGTGGCCAAGATGAAGCTCATCCCCAACCGGGCCATCATCAGCGGCAAACGCATCGTCTTCTGTGACGATTCCATCGTGCGCGGCACACAGCTCCAGGACAACATCCAGATCCTGTACGAGTACGGGGCGAAAGAGGTCCACATGCGGGTGGCCTGCCCTACGCTCATCCACCCGTGCGAGTTCCTTAATTTCTCCACCTCCCGCTCCCAGCTCGACCTGGCGGGAAGAAAGGCCATCAAGGCCCTGGAGGGTAAGGACGACGTCCACCTGGAGGAATACGCGCAGGCGGGTTCCGACAGGAACAGGGCCATGGTGGAACAGATCCGGAAGACGCTCGGCATGACCTCGCTGAAGTACCAGACCATCGGCGACCTGGTGGAGGCCATCGGACTGCCCAAGGAGCGGCTCTGCACCCACTGCTGGGACGGGACGAGCTACTGCTGAGGGGTCAGGAGAAAATCGGCAGCCTGTTCAGGGCGGTTACGGTTACCCTGCGAACGATGCCGTCGAGCCATGCCGTGCCGGTCAGACGAACGGGCTCCGGCAGTGCCTTGATGGCATCGACATAGGATACAACTCCTGTTGCTGGCACGAAAAGAGAGGACAGAAAGCCGTTCCGCTCCCTTTCGTCCCCGTCAAAGGACCGGTGCGACTGCAGCGAGTCCTCCACTGCATTCCAGCTCCCTGAGAATCCTTTCTGCATGGGGTCTTCAGACATGGAGAGCCTGTCCGCCACCCCCTTCATGCGCGAGATCCTCTCGTCCAGGGCCGTGTCCAGCTTCTCCAGGGAACCTTCCAGCATGGCGCCGTCCATGAACCTGCTCCTCACCTGGGTGTACCATGCCTTGAGCGCCACGAGGTTCGCGATGTAGGTGAGGTTGTTCATCACCTTGCGCCTGAGGTCCGGGTAAAGCCCGGGGATGAACGCCTTTTGTACAGGCTCGGCCCGGCCTCCGGTGACGAGCCTGCCGTCCTCCGGCACGTCGCCCCTGAACACCGTCCCCGCCGCGATCACGGTGCCGAATCCGATGACGCAAGGCCCCACCAGCCCGCCCTGGCCTCCCAGAAAGATGGGCCGTTCCCTGAGCATCACCCCCCGGGGTACGTCGCCGACGAGCGAGGCCGTGGCCTTGTCCTGGTCCGGGGTGAAGTTGAAGTGGATGTACGAGCTGCCCACCTCGCTGTGGTCCTTCTTCCCGGTGCCGCCCGCCATGAGGCAGTCGCAGAAGTTGATGAGGCTTCCCAGGGTGACGAAGGGCATGAGGATCGTCTGCTTGATGCCCACGCTGTGCCCGCAGCTCGCCCCCTCTTCCAGGATGCAGGCCTCGCGCACGTGAGCTCCGGAGGCCATGTTCGCTCCTTCGAGGAATACGGACTGCCTGAAGAACCCTCCCTTGAGTTCCACCTTGGGCCCGATCTGGCAGTCTTCCAGGGTGACCGGTGCCTCAGCGCCGAGCCGTGCTCCGTCCATGATCAGGGTCTTCTTCCCGCGGACCCTGCATCCGGAATGAATGACCACGTCCCTGCCGGAGATCCTTGCAGGGTCGATCTCTTCCCCGATGAACACGCTCTCCGGATGCGGGATCTTCACCCCGTTCTTCACCAGCTGCTTGACGTTCTTGTCCAGACCCATGTCCGGGCTCCTTACCCGATCCGATCCGCGATGATCCCGGCGATGCGGGTGCAGTAGAGTTCGGTTTCGTGTTCCGTGGGGCCTTCCACCATGATCCGGCACATTTTCTGGGTGCCCGAATACCGCACGAGCACCCTGCCTTTCTCGCCGAGCACTGCCTCGACCTCTTCTATGGCCGCCTTGACCTCGGGTATGGTGTCCAGGTCGGGTTTGCTCTTCACGTCGATGTTGATGAGCTTCTGGGGGAAGACCTTCATGACCTTCGACAGCTCCGAGAGCTTCCTGTTCTCGGTCTTCATGGACCTGAGCACCTGCAGGGCCGAGATGATGCCGTCGCCCGATGTGTGGTGGTTCAGGTAGATGATGTGCCCCGACTGCTCTCCGCCGATGACCGAGCCCTTCTTCAGCATCTCCTCCAGCACGTACCGGTCGCCCACCTGGGTGAAGGACATGTCGATGTCGTGCTCCTTCATGGCCGTCTTGAGACCCAGGTTTGCCATGACCGTGGTGACCAGGAGGTTGTTCTTCAGCGTGCCCTGCCGTTTCATGGCCAGGGCGCACAGGGCCAGGATGTGGTCCCCCGTGAGCACGTCGCCCTTCTCGTCCACGGCGATGACCCGGTCTCCGTCTCCGTCGAAGGCGAAACCTGCGTCCGCCCCGTTCTTCACCACCTCATAGGCCAGGCCCTCCGGGTGCTGGGAGCCGCAGCCGAGATTGATGTTCTTGCCGTCGGGCTCGTGGAACAGAGGGATGACCTGCGCCCCGAGCTCGAAGAAGACCTCCGGCGCGATGCGGTAGGTGGCGCCGTTGGCGCAGTCGAGCACGATCTTCATGCCCTCCAGGGAGCAATCCTCAGGGAAGGAGCGCTTGAGGTACACGATGTAGCGCCCCCGGGCATCGTCGATGCGGTAGGCCTTGCCCACCACCTCGGGCTCGGCATGGAACTCGCTGAGGTCGTCGGACAGGATGACCTTTTCGATCTCCTCCTCCTTCGAATCCGGGAGCTTGAACCCGTCTCTGGAGAAGATTTTGATGCCGTTGTCCTGATAGGGGTTGTGGGACGCGGATATGACGATGCCCGCGTCCGCCCGCATGCTCACCGTGAGAAAGGCTACGCCGGGCGTGGTCATGGGTCCGACCATGAGGGCGTCCGCCCCCATGGAGCAGATGCCCGATACCAGGGCGCTCTCCAGCATGTACCCGGACACGCGGGTGTCCTTTCCGATGAGGATCCTTGGGGTGTGCCCTTCCCGCCGGGAGAGGTATGCAATGGCCCTGCCGACCTTCAGGGCCATCTCGGATGTCATGGGGTGGACGTTGGCCACCCCCCGTATGCCGTCAGTGCCGAACAACCTGCCCATGTCTCGTCATTCCCTTCGTGTGTGCGGTTTAAAGCCGGCCTACCCCGCCGTATCGAGCAGCGAGGCGAGCGCCGGTACCTCGAACCCGGATGCCTCCACCATGCGCATGAGCCCGCCGGCCGCATCGGATGCCTCGTGCAGGGCCTTCTTCACGGCCTCGTCGGACTTCTTCCCTGCGATGCGCCGCAGGGCCGCGCAGAGTGCAAGCCAGGAGATCAACACATCCATGGACTCCTTGTTGAACCACCACCTGTCGTCGAAGAGGTTGAACCCCAGGAAGTCCCTCACGGTCGTATCCGTGAGCATGTCCTTGAGCAGAGCCCCCATGTCGTGCAGGGACGACACGCCCTGGTACCTGGCAAGGATGGTCACCAGGATGACCTCGTAGCTGGCCCTTGCATCGTCCGCGCCCAAGTTCTCAATAGTCCTGTGCATGGCATGCCCCAGCATCCAGTCGTCCATGAGGGAGGCGGAGCGCGCCGCGGCGTTCTCATCGCCACCAAGCCTGCCTAATGGGGCGACGAGAGCCCAGAGCATTGGTATCCGCCATGCCCACAGATCTGCCGGGAGCTTCTCCGGCATGAGGGAGAGCATCTCCCGGATCTTCCCGTCCTTCTTCCATGAGGGCTTGCGTCTCAGCCTGTCCACGGTGAAGAGCGCATCCAGGAGCAGGCACGTTTCGTCTCCCACGACCTTCTCCCGTGCAGACCACCCCGCGAACTCGCGGGCGTTCTTCAGGAAGGCGGTCATTCTCTCGCTGAAAACCGCAGGGACCGTCCCCACACGCACCCCTTCCGTGACGAGCATGCGCAGCGCATCCATGGAGACCATCTCGCTGAAGGGGCGGAAGACCTTCTCCACGGAAAGCTCCCTGAGCGCGGTCATCATGTCGGGCACACCCATGCCCATGAGCCGCTGCTCCAGCTCGGCGCACCTGCCGTCGTAGTCGTGGATCTCCCTGAAAGAGGTGAAGACGTGGCACTTGAAGGCCCCCAGGTGGACCATGAGCCCGTCGCGCCAGAGGACGCGGCTGCTCCTGAGGTATTCGAGACCGCCGCGTTCATCGTGCAGGATATAGTAGACGATGTCTTCGTTCTTCAGGTCGAGGCCTTCGCCGAGGCTCCTGTGCACGATGTGCCGCCTGCCGCCCTGGTCCACGTTCATGCCCACGGAACGGCTTATGGTGCCCGTCGCCTCGGAGAAGCGGTTGTTGTAGACCACCAGGGTCCGCTCGTCGCCGAAGCGGTTGGAGTATGCAAACACGTCCTCGTTCACGTGGCCCTCGGGTGTCCGGAAATCGTAGAGCACGAAGTGCTCCACCCCGGAGAAGAGCCTGCGCTTCTTGAGCAGGGGGAAGATCTCTCTCTCGTGCCTCCATACCAGGTGGCCGTCCACGGGCTCGTCCCAGTAGGAACGGCGGTATTCCATGCCGTACTTCTCGGAAAACCCCTCGATCTGGCCATGGCCGAACATGGGCAGACCCGGCATGGTGGCCATGAGCGTGGCTACGCCGAAGTACTTATCGTCCTTGCCGAAGCCGTGCACCGCAGGCTCCTCGTCGGGATTGTTCATGAAGTTCACGAAGCGCCTGAGGATCTCCGGATTGAAGCGCAGCACGTTCTTCATGACGTCGCGGTACTTGCTGTTGTCCTCGGCCTTGAGCATGTTCATGAAGGCGGAGTTGTACACCCGGTGCATACCCAGGCTGCGCACGAAGTAGCCCTCCATGAGCCAGAAGGCCTCGGCCAGGAGCAGCGTGTTGGGTGCCTCCACGGCGATGCGGTCCACGAGCTCGCGCCAGAACTCCACCGGGAAGAGCCGTTCGAACTCGTCCGGGGAGACGCTGTGCCCGGCCCGCGACGGGATGTCCCCGCCGTAGCCGGGTGCAGGGTACCAGAGGCGCTGGAAGTGCCGCTTGGCCAGGGTCATGGCCGCGTCGAACCTGATGATGGGGAACCGCTTGGCGATGGCTATGGTCTGTCCGATGACCGCCTGGCGCACCTCGTGCTTGAGGAAGTCGAGCTGGGCCGTGTCGTTCCAGGGCATACTCGTGCCGTCGTTGCCGTGGTAGATGAAGCGCGTCTGGCCTGTCCACCGGTCGTGCCTCCGGAAAACCACGGCCGCGTCGGTGCGGCTCCAGTAGCCGTCCTCGATCTGGATCTCCACCCTCTCGTCGTGGGAGAGGTTTGCCCCGGTATACCGGTAGGCAGGGAACGGCGGGTACTCGAGCTGGATGTACCAGTCCGGGTGCTCAATGACCCACCTTGAGTAGATGCCCGTGTGGTTGGGCACCATGTCCGTGGCCATCCGTATGCCGTAGCGCAGAGCTCTTGCCTTGAGGTCATCGAAGGCCGTATCTCCGCCGAGCTCGGAGGCGATGGTATAGTCATAGAGCGAGTAGGCGGACGACTCCGCCTCGGGATTGCCGGTCATGCGCTTGATGGTCTTCGAGGCGGGGCTGCGTTCCCAGATGCCGATGAGCCAGAGCCCTGTGAACCCCCAGCGGGCCAGGATCTCGAGCTCCTCGTCCGGGATCCGGTCGAGGCGGCTGATGTCGCGGCCGTATTTCACCGAAAGCTGGTGCAGCCAGACGTACACGCTCTTGGCCATGAGCACGAGGCTGGGCATCCAGTCCTCGTCCGGGCTGAACCGCTCGATGTCCTCGTAGTCCCTCAGGCCGAAGGAGATGACGGGTGCATATCCCTTGCCGAGGAAACGTACCTTGGTCTCCTCCCTGATGAGGTCCAGGCTGCTCAGGAGCCTTATGTAGAGCTCGGCCAGGAGGTAGCCCCAGTGCTTCCTGATGTACTCGAGCTGCTCGTACAGTGAATGAGGCGCGGCGCGCAGGGGGGCGAGCAGGAGGTCGAGGAGCGTCTGCCCGAATGGACCGAAGGGCGCCAGTGTGCGGAAGAACTCTTCCAGGAACGAGATGATGTTCAGGTACGGCGTCTCCTTCCTGAGGGCGGTGTCGTCGAAGAGTTCCTGGTAATTGGCCAGTGCCCTGTTCTCGTTGGAGATGTAGAGCAGGAGCATCTCTTCCATGGCGATGAGCCTGTTGGGCACCCCCCCGGTTTGTGAGGCCATGTATTCCTGCACCGTCATCTTTCCCTGGTACACGTCCCGCGGCGGGAACTGGTGGAGGAACTGCTCGAGGGTGCGATCCACGTCCGGGAGCTTCGTCGATGCGTAGTCGTAGGCGTCCTTTATGACGTTGGGGTTCACCTGCCTGCGGTAGAGCTCGATCATGAAATGCATGATCTCGTCGATAAGCCCCATGGCATTGATGTCGGATGCACGCGCCGCCTTGTCAGGGTGGCTGGCCGCGTCGCGGATACGGTTCATCCTGTCCGCGAAGTCCCTGGCGGCCTGGGGATTGGCCAGGATCACATTACCCGTGGTGGTGAACAGGGACTGGTCGAAGTTATAGAGGTCTCTCGCATTGCGGGAGATATGAAATTCGTACATCGGATCAGGTCCTCACCATCTGCGGGTCATGAAGGACAAAACCACCATGCTCATGTGCCACGCCATTCCAACGTTTCTCAAGATTGTAGCAGAATGTAGGGGAACGGGACCTGTCAGTCAAGACAAAAGCGAGATGGTAAGCGGTCATGAACATTACTCGATTCTTTCGATCGTATACCTGAGCTCCTCCCTGAGCTTGTCCGCCTCCGGAGACACGTGGCATCTCCTGTGACAGTTGGGGCACAATGCAACGGTGTTCCCGACGGTGTCGGCCCCGCCGTGGGCCAGGGGGACGACATGGTGGGTCTCCAGGAACCATTCACCCTGTCTGGTTCTGAAAGGCCCATGCTGCTTGCACAGCTCGCACATCCCCCGAGCCTGCTGGAGGACCCAGGCCTTGACCAGGGGATCCCTCTCACAGGCAGTCTGCATTGACTGCAGCCTCTCCGGGATTTGCCGACCCTTTGGTGTTCCGGCAAGGGTTTTGCCGAGAAGGTTTGCCGTCCTCCTGTCCAG
Organism: Thermodesulfobacteriota bacterium; assembly: GCA_036834365.1. GTDB lineage: Bacteria > Desulfobacterota > Desulfomonilia > UBA1062 > UBA1062 > MWEI01. The sequence goes on from DAITOA010000050.1 coordinate 12,450, forward strand.
CTCGGCCCGGTCTGCAGTCGGGGTGTAGTCCCGCTCGTTGAGAAACTTCCTATCAAAGATGATCCTCCGTATCCTCTCCGAGACCTCAGGGCTGAATCCCACCCGTGGGGGATAACCCAGAATCGTCGGGTGGCACAGGTCCTGGAGCACGGAGCAGATGTTCTGCATTTTGAATTCCACTGCGCCTCTGCTTTGGTTGATGAGCTCGAATCCGCAGAGCTGCCTGATGACCTCGGACCTGTTGAAATGTCTGCCCTTGAGCTCCTTGCCCAGCATGGTGAAGTAGGCATAGATGGCTGCCTCGAGCTCCTGGTCCGTCCAGTCGGTCGCGTCGGAACCAATGTCTTCATGGGAAACTGCGGATTCGATCAGGTCGATCCTGTACTCATCCTTCCCGATGCGTTCGAAGCGCATCACTGGCCTTTCCTCGTCGGACTCCTCATCCAGGGCATATTGTCTGTATACGTAGGGAAACCGGTCTATGAGCTTTTCCGAGAAATCGGTCTTCCAAAACAGCCGGCACCTCGCCCCCAGGGAATCCATGTGGATATGGGCGTCATAGGCGGTGGAGTCCAGCATCAGCCGAACAGGCCTGGGTGTCGGAAGGCCTTTGTCAGGCAGGTTGAAGAAGGGGACGATCTCCCTCGGGATGCTCATCTCGTGGTGGAGGAATGTGGATTTATCCATATGCTTCAGAGCGACATCTTCGGACAAGATGTCCCAGGAGTAGGCTGAGGATGGATAGTTCATACGGTGTCCAACCTTGTCAAAGTAATTCATACCGGGCAATGCTGTCAATCCGATACTACCCTCACGATGATGCGCTTATCGGCCCCCTCCTTTTCAGATGCAACCCACTGGATGATCCGCGCTTTTCGTACATGTGGTTACAATTATTTCCAAAACCGGGGATCATGCGCATCATAACGTGTTGAAATTACAAATCCGTACTTTATGGCATGTAGATTGTAAGTTCCCCGGCGACTGATCAATCTTATGAAATGGGGAAGAGTGTATACAATGATCACATTGAGGTATTCGATGAACCATGGGTTATCGTGCCAGGTCTACGACGACAGCCGGCTCATAGGACGTGTCCGTATCGAAAAGACACTGACATGCGACAAATTCCTGGCCATGACTCTCGGAGATGCAAAAGAAGCTGAGGATTGCCGCACAAGGAAGTTCGACACTATATTCGATGCGCTGGACTGGTTGGAGAGGTGCAGTGAGAGGTAACGAACCTTAACAGCCATGACATATCTGTTCGGCGTGTTATCCGTACTGTCCCTCATATCCATGATGGTCAAACATCCGTGGACGATCATCATTGCACGCCGGAGCACACCGCCTGAGGTCTGGTCCACCGGTTTGTTCCTGGAAACCAACATGATCATCACAGGTGCATGGGCGGTCCTCTTCTGTGTAGCTGCTGTCATATCGATTACCATGCCGTTCTGGGTGAATATCTTGATCGGGGTAATCTATGTTCTTCTTGGAAAGTTTTCCTCACGAATCAGCCTGTGGTACTCGTCGAAACGACTCAAGTCTATGACGAGAGATCAGCACTACGTTTAATCATCCTTTTTTATTCGAATACTATTGGCGAAAACCTCTATTTTAACCAGCTCCCAACCAATCTGACAGGAACCATCACAACCCCCTCCAGCATGGCCATCCAGGTATTGCCGAAGGGGGTTGATTATGAGATTTCGACCACTTGCTATTCAACTAGACTTCAGTTTCCATTCCACCTCTTCCCTATTCCCTTTTCACTCTGCACATACCTCTGCTGGTTGTTTCCCTTCCTGACATCCTGCTTTTGCCTGGACTCATTCGGCCTTGCCATGTTCTGTGCAGGCTGAAGTTGATTCGGCCTTTTCATGTTCTGAACAGGCTGAGGTTGATTCGGCCTTGCCATTTTCTGAACAGGTCGAGGCTGATTCGGCCTGACGATATTCTGCCTGTTCTGGTTCAGCCTCTGTTCACTCTGGTATGTACTGTTCTGTCTCTGGGTTCTTGCCTTACCGTTTTGTTCATACCTGATGTCGCGTTCGATGGTCCTGAAGCTCCGCCCATCGCTCCGGTACTTGATGATCTTTTCCGGGGCGTACCGGTAATGCTCGGACATGAACCTCAGGTTCACCTGGTTCACGATATCCCGGTCGCGGAGGTCGTTCCTCGACCAACCTCCCCTGGGGTGACGGTGATAGTACCCGTAAGGATGCCCGTACTGAGGCCAATAGTAGTGGACTACCACGGGTACGTAGTAGATGTCGGGGCTCAGGCCGAAGTAGAAGGTGATGTCCATCCAGCTCATGCCCCTGAGACGGAGATCCACGACGGCACCAGGGCTAACATGGGCCCTGCTGGCGATGTAGAACACGACAGGGAGTTCTTCCTCGCAGAGGCCTCGGTCATGGATGACCACGACCTCCCGTTCAGGCACCCCATAGTACTCACCGATGGAGAACGTGAACCCGTCGATGCCCTGGTCTCCCCCGGAGATCCCAACGTTCCACTCGGTCTCCGCCAAGGAAGGTGACGCTGCGGCCATGAAACTCAGAAGACACCCTATGAACATGTACCTTATGGACGGTCCTGCATTGGTTGTATACATCTCCGGATCTCCTTTCATACCCGTACAGACGATCCGGAGACGGGCATTGTCTACACGGAGGTGCTTTGTTTTTCTTTGAGGAGTACCCCCATGTCCAGCGGTTCACACCGTGCGGGGTCCCTCTTCAGAGTAATGGCCTCAACAGGACACTTCGATTCGCATACTCCACATCCCATACATTTTTTTTCGTTCACTACAGGCTTTCCATCCATGCTCAGAGCCCCGAACTGGCAATACTCTACGCAGGAACCACATCCGTTGCATTCCTCATTGATTTCACAGAGATATCCTGATGGTGCAATTATCGGCACATTATTGAAATGAGCCTTCATGGGGGCACAGCAGCATCTACAACAGTTGCAGACGGCATAAAATCTGTCTCCACATGCGTCTTTGAACCAGGCGCTATGGATATGCCCTCTGTCATCCTCTGCCTTGATAATGTCCACTGCCTCATCCTGACTGACCTTACGGGGATTATTACCCTTGTTGTGATCGAGGATAAAACTCACAAAGGGTTCACCGACGACCAGACATACATCCATCGGCTTGCACGAGTTCCCTTTGGATGATCTGCATGGGCAGTCAATGACTGCAATCCGGTCCGGGTTTTTAAGGATGATGTCCCGAGCATGCTTGTAGGGAATCACCCTTTCAAGGTCGGTGAGCGCAATGTCCTGGTCAACGGTCAGGAGGGCCCTCGCTTCGTCCAGTTTGAGAACCTTACCATGATAGATGCTTGTTTCAGGGCTCATCAGGGTTGGCATCATCTTTTCGACACACATCTGGGTCAGTTCATCTATCTCAGGGGGTATAGTCTCTCCGGGATATCGAGGGACTGTCTCCGGATCCGGCACAAGCTTTTCTACCAGCCTGCGGATATGATAAACATAGAGGTTCGGCCACCTTCCATACAGATAGCCTTCAGCAATATTACCCATTGTCTGTTTTTCCCTGCCGAACATGTTACGGAAGCCTTTCGTCGATTCCATCATGATCGTATCCTCCATCTCTTGGATTCACACGGAAAAGGTACAGAGCAATGAACTTAAAAGGATCAATGCCTTGGCAGACGGTCGACGTGATGATGAAGTGATTCCATTCAATCGAAAAAGTCGATGCCGGAATAATAACGCCATCCCTCAGGGAATCAAGGTTGCCATGTCACTATGTATGCAATGGGAATACCTTACTATGATTTCTTGACTGTTCGGACACCCCCGTCATACACTCCACAGTCATGTTCGGAGCCGTTCTCATCGTCCTCGTCACACTGATGCAGGCCTATGTCTTCTGGCGCGCCGCTTCGGTCCCATTCGTGCGGCGGCATGTATCCGGCAGAATTCTCCTGCTCGCCGCCCTGGCCCTCTGGCTTACCTTTTTCCTCGGCCGGGCCTGGGGTCACGGTGGTACCGGTGTCATAGCACGGACCATGGAGTTTGTGGGACTGACCTGGATGGCCGTGCTCTTCCTCACCACGGTCCCCCTTCTCGCAACGGAGCTCCTCACCGGGTTCGGCTTCCTCATGCCCAGGCTCGCACCGAGACTCAGGGGCCTTGCCCTCCTCACGGGCATCGCTCTTGCCGTCATCGCCCAGGTCCAGGGCCTGCGCCCCCCGGAGGTGACCGACTATGAGGTGCGCCTTCGGGGTCTTCCCCGAGCGCTGGACGGCACGGTGCTCGTCGCCCTGTCCGATCTCCATGTCGGATCCCAGCTCGGCGCATCGTGGATGGAGGCAAGAGTTTCCCAGGTCCGAGACCTGAAGCCCGACCTCGTGGTCCTGCTCGGTGACCTCTTCGAAGGGCACACTGCACCGCCTGACGAGCTGCTCCCCATCCTAAAGGGCCTCTCGGCACCCATGGGCGTCTGGGCCGTGCCCGGCAACCACGAGTTCTACCACGGCGCGGCCGGCCTTTCCCTCATCAAAACCGCAGGCATCCGGGTGCTCCTCAACCGATGGACCGAGCCCCGGCCGGGCCTGGTCCTCGCAGGCATCGAGGACCTAACCGTCTGGCGGAGAACCGGCCAGCAGAACGATCCCCTTGCCGAGGCGCTGACGAACAGGCCTCCCGGAGCAACCATACTCCTCTCCCACTCGCCCTGGGGGTACGAGGAGGCGGCCCGGGCAGGAGTGGGGCTCATGCTCAGCGGTCATACCCACGGTGGGCAGATCTGGCCCTTCGGCTATCTCGTGAGGCTCTCCTATCCCCTGCTGGCGGGCCGATACACGGTGGGGGGCATGACCGTCATTGTCTGCCGGGGCACGGGCACCTGGGGCACGCGTATGCGCCTCTGGCATACCGGTGAGATCCTCCGCGTGACGCTGCGCAGTGCAGGAGAGACTGTTCAATGAAGGCGAATGAATGGAAGCTGATCGCGGTCTTCGAGCTGTGCACCGCAGGCGGGCTGATCCTGTTCTGGATCGGGTTCTTCACCATCGGGCTCGCCCCGGCGAATCCCCCCGAGTGCTACTTCGCCTATGAACACTCCTTCCCCCTGCCGGACATCATCCTTGCCATAGCCCTGATCGCGGCCGCGTTCCTGGTGCTTCGGGGCAGACCCTCGGGCAGGAGACTGTCCCTCGTCTGCGCCGGTGGCCTCGTCTTCCTTGGCGTGCTCGACTTCAGCTTCAATATGCTCAATGGAATGTATGCCTTATCCGGATTCGATCTTGTGCTGAACGCCTCCATCAACGCCTGGTGCACGGGCTTCGGTCTCTTCATCGCCACCAGGAAGGGATGACCCTGTCTCGTTTCAGGCATGCACGACATGGGGATTGTTGATAAAAAAGGAGGCCTTTGGCACATCCCCTTGTGACTCCGACAGCGGACGCACCCAAGGCCTCCTGTGGGGGAGCTGAGTCTGACGTCTTGCCTTCCGTGAAGACCATGCTCATGAATGATTGCAATCGGTATACCAGATCCTCCATCAGACCCGGACACCATCCGTTCACTGCCGTCACCTTGCCCCGACATGCCGGATGGGTATATACTCTATGGAACAGCACCATGGGAAACAATGCCCGGTACTGATACGGGAATTCCTCCAGGGTAATGATGGAGCATCGTATGCGCGTCAAGGAGTTTGCAGCCTTTGGTCGAGGAACTCTGCCCAAGAGCACGACCATCAGAGATGCCCTGCTCTTTTTCGAAGAGGGGAAGGTCGATTGCGCGTGCATATGCAACGAATCAGGCCATGCCGCAGGCATACTGACCAAGGAACACGTCTTGACCGCTTATATGGCCGGCACCCCCGTGAACTCACAGGCCTGCGACCTTGCGGATACGCGGGTGGACTCCGTTCATGAGGACACCGAGCTGTCCGGGGAAATCTTCGGAAGGACTGACCGGCTGGTCGTGGTGGACGATCTCGGCAGGGCCAAAGGGGTCGTCTCCCTGTACGATTTCGTCGCCCACCGTATGGAACAGCACCCGGAAAGCATTACCCGAGACAGTGTCTCAGGGTGGCCTGCCGGGCGGATTAAATCAATGATTCATGAAATATCCCGGCTCAGGGAACAGAACAGGGAACTCCAGAAGATCATCGATTACTCACCCGACAGCATCTGCGTGGCGGATGACAAGGGGAACCTCCTGATGGTCAATAACATGTTCGAGACCCTGAGCATGCTCAAGAAGTCAGACGTGGTCGGGCGGAACGTATCCGATCTGGAAAAGGAGAAGATCTTCTCGCCTTCGGTCATCAGGCTCGCCCTGAAGGAGAAGCGGAAGGTATCCATCCTCCAGACCATGAAGGACAATCCCATGAACAGGGTCGTGGTGACGGCCGTGCCCATCTTCGACGACGACGGAAGGATCCTTCGGGTCATCTCGAGCGCAAAGGATTATAAAGAGATCAAGAAGGTGGACAAGTATATTCAGGCATCCGGGGAGGTTCAGCACACGGGCGTCCAGGAGCAGTATACCATCGTGTACAAGAGCCGCCAGATGGAGGACGTCATGAGACAGGCTTCCCAGGTGGCGAAGGTGGACTCAACCGTTCTCATCCTGGGCGAGTCGGGTGTCGGCAAGGAGGTCGTGGCAAGGTACATCCACGAGAACAGCGAGAGAAAGAACGGGCAGTTCGTGCACATCAACTGCGGGGCCATCCCCGAGTCCCTGCTCGAGTCGGAGCTCTTCGGTTATGAGATGGGCGCCTTCACCGGGGCGAAAAGGACCGGGAAACCCGGCCTCATAGAAGTCGCTCACAAGGGGACGATCCTGCTCGACGAAATCGGAGAGATGCCTCCCAATCTCCAGGTGAAGCTCCTGCAGGTTCTCCAGAACAGGACCATCACTCGTGTGGGCAGCACCCACCCCATGGATATCGACGTGCGGTTCATCAGCGCAACGAACCAGAACCTTCTGGAACTCATCAACAACAGGACCTTCCGCCTGGACCTGTACTATAGGCTGAATGTCGTCCCGCTCTACATCCCCCCGCTCCGGGAGAGGAAGGGCGATATCATCGTCCTCGTGCAGTACTTCCTCGAGAAATTCAACCGGAGATATCTGAAGAACATGACCATCTCGACGAACGCGATCGATATCCTCAGGGATTACAACTGGCCCGGGAACATCAGGGAGCTCGAAAACCTCATCGAACGTCTCGTTGTCCTGAGCGACAAACCATCAATCAATGAAGAGGACCTCCCGAGGTATATCTTTCAGAAACACGGAGGATCGTCCGAATCCATCCAGGTCAATGGCATCATACCCTTGAGACTGGCCAAAGAAGAGGTTGAACGTCAGCTGACCATCAAGGGGTATCAGGCATGCCAGAACAGTTATAAGCTGGCCGAACTGCTCGGCATATCACAATCTTCCGCACACCTGAAGATTCGCAAATACGTGCTCGGGAATGCCCGTGAGCCGGATATTGACGAACAGAGCCCCTTGCCCGAATCAAAATATTAATTATAATAATTAATAAATAGGTCGTCGTTATCTTCCTGCAACCAGTTAAATAA
>DAITOA010000051.1:0-19588 GCA_036834365.1 Thermodesulfobacteriota bacterium
ACCCAACCCGGCATCGCCATCGCCCAGACCATTCTTGTGCTACCCATAGTAATATCATTGACAGCCACAGCGGTGGAGAGTCTGGACCGGAGGTTGAGACCCACCCTATACGCACTGGGGGCCCGGGGCGTCCAGATGGCGGTCGCCAGCATCATGGAGGCGCGCTATGCGGTGCTCATCGCGGCCATAACGGCCTATGGCCGGGCCATATCAGAGGTGGGCGTATCCATGATCATCGGCGGCAACATCAAGTGGCACACACGTACCATCACCACGGCCATCGCCCTGGAAACCGGCAAAGGGGAGTTCGGCATGGCCATAGCACTCGGCATCGTCCTGATCCTGCTGGCATTCATCGTGAACGGAAGCCTAACGGTGCTGAGGAAGAGATCATGAGTACGAGTATGTCCCTCTACCACATCAAGGATCTGAAGTATCGATATGGCGAGCGGTTCGAGATGCATATCCCCGAGTTGTCCATACCGGCTGGAGCAGCCGTAGGACTCATAGGACCCAACGGAGGAGGCAAGACCACGCTGCTGAGGATCCTCGCCTTCATAGAGAGACCCCATGAAGGGACGATCTTTTTCGACGGGAAAAGGGTAAGAGGCGAAGATACGTACCTGACACGGTCAGTGAGCATGCTGCTGCAGGAACCGTACCTTCTCAAGAGGTCCGTATTTGAGAACGTTGCCTACGGGCTCAGGGCGAGGGGTGAGAAAAGAGATCTCGGAGAGAAGGTGAATGATGCCCTGGCCATGGTGGGGCTTGAATATGAAGATTTCGCCCGGCGGTCCTGGTATGAGCTCTCGGGGGGTGAAGCCCAGCGTATCGCCCTGGCCGCGCGTCTCATCCTCAAACCCCGGGTGCTTATCCTGGACGAACCTACAGCCAGCGTAGACGAGAAGAGCGCCCTGCTCATCAAGGAAGCGGTCGTCGAAAGCCGGAAGAGGGACGGAACCACGCTTATCATCGCCAGCCACGACCACTTTTGGCTCAACAGCATCACTTCGGATATCAGGAGGGTCTACCGGGGCCGTGTTCTCGGGTCGGCAGCCCGGAATGTCATCGCCGGGCCATGGGGATCCATCGATGACGGCCTGTGCCGGACCACCCTGCCGGACGGTCAGTGCATCATCGCTTCATGCCCGGCAATGCCGGGAATGCACGGAATGGTAGATCCTGCGGATATCGTTCTTTCGTTGCATAAACCCGGTACGATGTCGGCCCAGAACATGCTCCATGCCGCCATAGTGTCCCTTGAGATGAACGGAGATACAGGGATCATGAACGTCAGTCTGGATGTGGGTGGATTCAGGATTCTCGCGAGGGTTACGAGGCATACGGCCCGGGAGATGAATCTGCTCCCCGGCGAGAAGGTCTGGGCGGTGTTCAAGGCATCATCAATACAGTGGGAGTGAAGGAGTCTGTTTCACTCCGGGAAAACGACGCAACCTGAGCCGATGTTTCAGTCCTTGTAGATGACTGTCCCAACGAGTTTGCCGTCCAGGGCCTTGGAGATGTTCCCCTTCTTCAGACCGTTGACGATCTGTATCCTGTCTATGGCCTCGCTGTTAACGAGAATCTCCAGGCATGACCGTTCCACCACAAGGTCTTCCAGATCCCTCTTCAGGAGCTCTCTGACACCGATCTCCCGTATGAAGGTCGCCTTCGTGTTCGTCTTCGGGTTGTCGGTGTACAGACCGTCCTCGTCCTTAACGAAGATACAGCTCTTCGCGCCTATGAGGTTGGCTATAAGCAGGGTGCCCGCATCCGTCCTGTGGACGGGGAGCCTCCCCTTTTCGGGCGGCAGAGCGAAGTAGTCATAAGGCGGCATGCCATGGGTGACCGGGATGCATCCCTGGGAGAAGTACGTTGGAAGTTTCAGGATGTCGTCCTGATGGATGCGGATACCGTCCCAGGACGCGAGAAGGGTGGCGAGCAGCAGGGCGTTCTGCTCGGAGATGGTGCTTGCGAACTTGGCGATGATTCCCGTGGGCATGCCAAGCTCCAATCCGATGGTGTAGATATGTCTGCTCCTCGTTCCTCCTCCTGCGGTGAGGAGGATCTTGTGCCTTTTCTTGACGGACGCGATCTCCCTGATGATGGAGGGCAGCGCCTTGATGCCGCGGTCACAGATCGACTGGCCGCCTATCTTCACCACGTTCACATCCGGGAAGAGCCGGACCTGGGGTGGTGGTTGCAGTTCGTCGTAGAGCGATTTCCTCACCAGGCTCTCTCCCATGAGCCTGCTCTTGATGTGCAGACGTTTCCCATCCTTGTCTCTCACCAGGGACATGTGTTCACCCTTTCAATCTGCAAGATGATGTTGTCGAGAATATCCTATCAGACTTCGACATCGTCTCCTTTGAATTTTCCCTCTTCGTCGCGGGCGAGGGGGACAAGCTCGGCACCGAGTTCCTTGGCGATCACATCGAGCTCGGTCTTCCGCACGTGTTTGGCATGGAACTTCAGGTCGACTCCGGCAACAGCCACGAGCAGGAATCTCGGCTTCTTTTCTCCTTCCCTCATCTTCGTGCGTTCACGATAAAAGATCTTTCCCGCCATGATCCAATCCTCCTTTTGATTTTTTACCGCCCACACAGAGCCAGCCCCCCTGGGGGTCCTTCTGTACAGGCAGGATCGGCCTTCCCGCCCATAGTCTCGGCCTCAGCCATCCACGGAACGTAACCATGTCCGAAGGCGAAGGGAGGGGGGCCTGTCGGTCAATGGAAACCACCATGATACCTAGGGCCTCGAGGGCCGATATCTCCACGGGGTCGGGCATTTCTCTGAGCCTTCCGTACTCGATGAACCTGCCGCATCTTCCCAGCGCGGTGAGTCCCACCGCCGCCGCAGCGCCTATGATGCCGTCGCCGGTGCCTCCATGGGCGGAGAGGTGAAATGCAGAGGCGGCCTTCATGGCTTCGGCCTGTGTTACCACCTCCCGGGTGCATGTCACGGAGAAATTAATGATATCCGAGAGGTCGCCGTTTCCTTCCAAGCAAATGCACAGGCCGGGATCGCTGCCAACTGCGGCATGCTTTTCGATGTGTGCGGCGGCTGCATCGACCAGACGGTCCAGGATCGACCCGTCGGCGTTCTCGACGACCATACAGGCGGAGCTGTTGTGGGAGGTATAGGGTATGCGGTCATCGACCAGGAGCTGTTGCCGCACCACGCCCCACATCATGCATTCCCGGGGCAGTACCCGCTCGAACCATCGGGCTACCTTGCCCGTGCCGTAGTCGCTGTCTGCCGAATCCGTGTCGTCGAAACCGATGTATATCCTCATGGGAGTAAACGTACCTCTCTTCCTGGGACCATAGTATTCTATAGTGACAGTGGGGCTGAAAAGCAAATCACTATTTATCTCCGGAAGTTATATGGTAATGAAGTGCGGGTATTCCTTTGTTATCCCCGGCGCAGGGAAAATTCGCACCCGCAATACCCCTGGCGGTACAGTTCGAGCTGTCTGCTGAGCTCCACGCTGCGGGCATATCCGTCCTTCTTCTTGAAGTCGATCTCCACAAAGCCTTCGAAACCTCGGCCTATGGCGAAGATATCCCTGGACGACTTGTGGCGGCTCACGGTCAGTGTGGTGGTGAAGCCCCGGAGTCCGAGACGTTTCATGGCCGCGGCCGTGCGGTCGAGGTTGAACTCGAAGCACTTCAGGCATCGTTTTCCCCGTTCCGGTTCGTGTTCAAGGCCGCGGACACGGTCAAGCCACGCCCCGTGGTCGTATGCATCCTCCAGGAGTTCGAGGTTCAGGCTTTCGGCCAGCCTGCGTGCCTCGAAGAGCCGTCTGTGATACTCCTCCTCGGGGTGGATATTGGAGTTGCTGAAGAAGAGGATCACTCCATACCCTTCCTGGACGAGTCTCTCCACCGATGCGGTCAGACAGGGGGCGCAGCATACGTGGAGCAGGATGCAGGTGTCATCTCCGGCAGGGGACATGAACCCTGGTCACCTTTTTATGGGAGGCTCGACCCTCAGACGTGATGCCATGGCCTTGAACAGGGGCAGAAGAACGGCATAGACGGTCAGGAAGATCAGCGGCGCACAGATGGCCCATGCAAAGGCCCCGTGGAGTATCACCCTGGATACGGTCTGGACTGCCTGAAGGATGTCGGTGCGCAGCAGATCGGCTACATGTGAGGGATCGAGGTTTGTGGTGGACCCGAAGATATGCTCGCCCATGATGAGAAACGGCACGACCAGAAGGAGCTGCAGGGGATAGATGAGCCAGTTTCCCAGCTGGATGACCAGGAGGTTCAGGCGGAGCAGGATGGCCAGCATGGTGCAGATGGCGGTTGTGGTACCCACGATGGGGAAGACGCCTATGGTCAGGCCGCCGGCCATGCTCGCGGCCAGGCGTCTTGGTGTTATTCCCTGCTTCAGCAGGGCACTCAGAGGATATACAACGTATTTGTCGAAGTATGATCTCATGGATTCCTCTTCAGCGGATGTGCGGACCACGTCATTCATACTGCACGCAGCGGGGAAAAGGAAAGGGAATTAATGAGTCGAGTCGGGAGCCTGCACTGCCGTGATGGATGCGGTGCGGACATCACCGGTGGACAGGGCGGTCTGTTCCTGCGCGGTTGAGTGGGGCGAAGGATTCTTCGTGGTGCTTCACTGCTCCCCGTCTGATCATCGAAAATCCGGCTGAGTTCAAGTCTGTTATGATGAGACGGTACTCTCCGGTGAACCATTTCCTTGAGATGAGGCGGTCGTCGTCAACGGTGATACCCTTTGCACGGAGAAGGCCCGAGAACTCCTCCTCGTAGATGACCCGGCCGAAATCAACGGATGTGATGTATCTGAGCCTGGGCTTCAGAAACTCCATGAGAGGAGATCTGTTCCGGAACATGGTTTGGAAGAACAGCACCCTGCCGCCGGGTTTGAGCCAGCTGCCGATGCGGTCGAGGACCATCTCCGGGTCGTCAAGGAGCATGAAGCTCATGCTGAACAGGATGAAGTCGAACCAGCATGCCTCGGGTGGTGCATAGGTCTCGACAGGCTCGTGCTTCACCGAGATGTTCCTCTCGAGGCCCCATGTCCTGATCTGGGTACAGCAGTGGTCGAGGTAGCACCGGTTGATGTCGAGGCCCGTGATGGAGAGGCTCTTGTGCCGTATGAGGTCATGGAAGGTCCTGATCATGATCCCGTTGCCGATGCCGACATCGAGGATACGTGACCCGGGGGGGAAGTAGTCCAGGCAATTCCGGTAGCAGAGCAGGGTTGCCTCACGGATGAAGAGGTTGTACAGTGTGTTCTTCATACCCTCAGGGCACGCTCCGTCCCGTATCGAGTCGCGCGGGAGATACCCGTGTGGACACCGTATGCATGAGGGAATATTCCCTTTCCCGGGTCCTTCAGTCCTCCATGCCTTGATGACCGCTCAAGGCGCCGGATCTGATGGTGCAGGCGCATGCGCGTCGCTCAGAAGAAGAATCCTTCTCATGTACCCCTGTGAGCGGAAATTGTAAACAGTGATGCTGCAGCAGCCGGAAGAAACGGTACAGGGAATGCCCGGGAATGATGTTCCAGGAAAAACCGTGAGGATGGCCTCAGTCTTCCCGGAGATACTGCTTGATGGTGCGCTTGACCGATTCGGGCACCCTGATGCCCAGTTCGTTCAGCCGGGACTCGTACTTCTTGAGAGACCGCACGTGCTCAGATGTGTTGGCGAAGATCTGGATATAGCTCTGGGTGCTTCCTTCCACCTCTTTCCTGAAGATCATGTCCGCGTTCAGAAGGTCTTCGATGGGTGCGATGACCCTGTAATTGATGGGCCTGCAGATTGACCGGTAGGCCACGAAGCGCTGGAGCTGTTCGCATTCGAAATTCTTTTCGAGGATGCTCTTCTCCACCTGATTGAGATCAAGGCAATCCATGAAATGGGGTTCGAACTCACTCCCCAGGAGATCCCTGATCATGGACTGCGTTTGGCGGGAGATATCGCATTCACCGGGTTCGCCTATGCACTCAGGGCCGCACCTCAGGTAGAGGACGAGGTCTATGTCGCTCCCTGCGTGCGAAGTCCCCATGTTCACCGACCCCATGACATCCATGGCGATGTCGCCCTTGAGCTTGTCCTCGATGAGGTCCACCACCTCCTCGAGCTTGTCCACGCGCTCCTCGGTCTCGGGAGTCTGATACATCCTGAAGAACTGCTTGATCTCCTTGAAGAGCTGGATTTCCGGGATGTGGGAGTATTTCACCACCTTCATGTCATAGTTCTGGCGGTTTTTCAGGGCGTTGTAGCGGTCCCTGTCGATGATCTCCTCCGACCATTTCCCGCTGCCGGGGTAATAGTCGGCCACATCAAACACGAGGCCGTCGTAATACTTCTTCAGGATGACTGACTTGGCCGTGAGGTTGTCGGTCTCGATCTGAAAGAAGAAGCCGCCCTCGGTGACCTCTCCCGTGGGCCCCGTTACCTGGCCGAAATTCGAGGGATTCAGGTAGAGGGTGCCTTCGTGGAGGCGAACGCCCCATGAGTCGTGGGCATGGCCGGTAAGGCAGAGCATGACGGGATTGTTGTCGCAGTATGTCCTCAGTACCGGGGAACCGAAGGCGCCTCCTGCGGAGGTGTTGTCGTGGATCCCGTAGGCGGGCTGGTGAGCCACGATGATATTCGGTTTGACCACCCGGAGGAACGGGTACATCTCGTTTCTCTTGCCGTTCTTCTTGCCGTATGTGCTCATGCCCGCCTGGTACCGGACGATATAGCGCTCCGGTATGCCAGGGGTCCACACCTCGGCGCCGCCGTAGCCGCATATGCGCAGATCGTCGATCTTGTACCAGTGCATATGGAGGTCGTTGTCGTGAAGAGAGGTATACTTGAGGTCCATGTCGTAGTTGCCGGGCAGGCACAGGACGCGCGATTTTTTCTTCATGGACACGATGTTCTTGAGGAGCTTGTATTTCTGCTGCATGACCCTGCGGGCCCGGATGGTGTACTGCTGGTACCTGGTCCCCTTGTCCTGGATCTCCTCCGTGATATCGGGACTCTCCAGGAGCTGATCCACGAAATCCTCGAGGATGCTGTCCTCCTCACCCATCTTCATCCGGAGGCCGTGGAAGTAGGACTGGAGCTCGTAATAGCGGATGGATGTCTCCATATTGTAGAAGGGTATGTCGATGAGGTCCCCCCCTATGATATAGAGATGCGCCACTGTCTCCGAGAGGAGGTTCTTTACCCGCTCGAAGTCCCCGTGTATATCAGTGAGGTAGATGATCCTCATGGCATGTCTTATCGATTCCTGTGCGAGATTTTATTAATTTGGATGCGGGAACGCGGTTAGGGATGTATGACTTCGGAAAGAGGGAAAACTTTCATGTGATCATGGAGATAAAAAAGGCAGGCCGTCCAGGCCTGCCTGTGGGTTTTGATACAGAGGTGTGGTTACTTCGTCGATGCAGGAGAATTCTGCGGGCCCGTGGGGATGTCGGATGCGAACATCGAGTCGGATGAACGTCCGGGTGCCGCTGCAAGCACAGTATCCTTGAACCACTTTCCCATGATCTTGTCGTCGATGTCCTTGGATTTCACGGAAGCGAGGCCCTTGTTGATCAGGTCCAGGGTATCGTTGTTGCCCTTCTTGACCACGATGCCGTAGTCTTCCTTTTTCAGGCTCGGGTCCAGGATGCAGGCCTCGTTGGAGAGGCAGAACTTGCCTTCATACGAGCCTGTAGAATAGCCGTAGGCTACAGGGCTGTCGCACAGCACGCCGTCGACGTTGCCCTTGGCCAGGTCCTTGAATGCCTGACCGGTCTCCTCCAGGGTGTAATACGTCAGGTTCGCTCCCGAACGCCTGACCTTGTCGGCTGTGGGAGACAACTTGAAGACGGCGATGTTCTTTCCGTTGACGGACATGTCCGCCTTAGCCTTGGGTACGACCAGGAGCTGACTGGTGGAGAAGTAGGGATCGGACATGCCGAAACGCTGCTTCTTGCCGCCCGAGATGCTCGACGAGGCGATGACTGCGTCGTATTTACCGGCATTGAGGTCATTGTAGAGATTCTTCCATGGCACCTCTACGAACCTGACCTGGAAGCCCGCCTCGCTCGCAATGGCCTTGACCATGTCTATCTCATACCCGGAGAATGTCCCTGCCTTGTCCTTCATCTTCATGGTGGGCATGTCGCCGCCGACAGCCACGGTCAGTGTCTTGCCGGCGAATGCTGCGCCGCCCAGGAACAGGCACAGGAGAAAGACCGCCCCAAAACATATCATGAACCTTTTGACATCCTTCATGAAAACTACCTCCTTTGTTGGCGATGACCCCAATGGTACATTCGGACTGGAGCTCTCCTGATCTTGTCGGAGGTTTCCCGAAGCCCTGAATGGAATTACAATATTGAACCGTTGCAGGCAGGCGGGTACATCCAGACCGCCGGGGCGTTATTATCGCCCCGTGCGGCATGGAAAAGGCAGTAACGGTACGCGGTTATTTTCCGTGTCTGATGAGTATCTGGCCCGGGCACACGAAGGAGATGCCCTGGTTTCTGGCAAGGCCGAGCATGACGGATTCGATGATGGGCTGATTCACCATCTTGTCGGATCTCCAGGTTACGATGAAGTTGGCGCCGACACCGCCCCTGGTGTCGTATTCCTTGATGGAAATGTCCTTGGATGACAGGGGCTTGAGCTGTACCGGTTCTTTAAGATAGCGCTCGAGCAGTTTTCCGTTGCTGTCGTAGTAGTCCGCACTGACGATGGTGATGCCGTAGGCCGGGTCGGTATTGCGGACGCTCACAATGGCGGAAAGCTGGAACGGAACCAACTTGGGTCCCGCATAGACGTTGGAATAGACCGATACGTAGACGGTCTCTCCGTTGGAAAGGGTCTTTTCGAGGGCGGATTGGGCATGGAGCGCCGGTGGTATCATCATTGACGCCACCCAGGCCATGGCAAGCATGGCCGCCAAGGTTTTTCCGTGCATCATGGATTCCTCCTCCCGTACATAGCTGAGATTCTCTGACCGGGTTGCGGCTATTCTAGGATGCGGCCGGAGTATTATTCAACCCGAAAAGGATTGCCCGCAGAAAAGGAAGGACGTCCGGACCGGACTTCGGTCATGGAACGATATTCGTGAACCATTCATGCCAGCCCTGTTCGATCTTTACTGGGTCCTCCTCGTCGATGGCCCGGAGCACATCACGGTACATCACCCGCTTCATCTCGGCTATCACGTTCCGGCGTTTTCTGAGGTTGCTTGCAAAGGCCATCGCGGTGTCCATGAGGCCGGAGGGAGGACAGGCCGCATGGATGATCCTTCGGGCGGCGCACTCCTCTGCGGTGAACCGTTTCCCGGTGTACTGCAGCTCCTCCAGGGCATCCATCGGCATGGCCTTCTTCAGCACCGCAACCATGCCAGGCAGGAACGGTACGCCCAGGTCGATCTCGGGGAGGCAGAAGTATCCCCGTCCGGTCTGCATGAACCTGAAATCGAAGCAGCAGCTCAATACGGCTCCGCCGGCAAAGGCATGTCCATTGATGGCGGCTATGGTGAACAGGGGGAAGAGGGTGAGGCGTTTCATCAGAGAGTTCATGAGGGACAGGTAGTCGTAAAAGCTCTGAGTATCCCTTGACCGGAGCACGGGGAGTACCCAGTCGAGATCTATGCCGGTGGAAAAGATGTGCTGGTGAGCCGAGGTGACCACCATGACCTGGGCGTCCTCGGTCTCTATGGCGTCGAGGACCGAGCTGTATTCCTTCAGAAAGAAGGGATTGAACCTGTTTTCTCCGCTGTCCATGGTGAGGGTGACGATTCCATTGTCCACGGTGTAGGAAAAGTGCGGCATGGTACGGTGCTCCTTGTCATCAGTATGACTCCCTCACCGTCCATGCGGCTGGTTCACTGATGTGGAGGGTGTCCATGTAACCAGTCTATCATAGGGAGATTACCACAGATTCACCGCAAAAGTCACCGGGAGGGGTGCACGTCCGCGGGAAGGAGGACATCCCTCACGTCAGGGAAATGGATCGGCGACCGTACGGCGACCCCTGATCCGGGGGGACGTTCGGGCCTGTCCCCAGGGTGAAACAGAATCTCGAACCGGCGCCCGGCTCACTCTCCACCCATATGCGGCCGCCATGCTCCTCCACGATCCTGCGTGCGATGTAGAGCCCCAGACCCGTGCTCGCCTCGCCGGAAGTAGGCTGGATACTTGTGGTCGTGAACGGGCTGAAAAGCCCGGATTGCTCCGTTTTCGGGATACCGGGACCCTGGTCCCTGATGGAGACGACAATGCCGTCAGGGTCGGGATCCACGGAGACGAGGATCGTGGAACGGGCAGGGGAAAACTTCATGGCGTTGGACATGAGGTTGTTGAGCACCTGTCCGAGTTTTCCCGGATCATAGTTCACCCGTACGCGCTGAGTAGGGAGGATGAGGTTGATATGGATACCCTTGGTTTCAGCCAGGTGCTGGTTGAACTGGACATTCTCGCTGATGAACTCGTCAAGATCCATTTCTTCGATGTGCAGGGGCAGGTGCATGGTCTCGATCCTGGCGATGTCCATGAGCTCGTCCATGAGCTGGATGAGCGTGGAGCCCGATTTCTGGATGAGGTCCAGGTAAGTCTGCTGTTTTCTGGTCAGCCCTTCTCCCTTGGGGAGAAGGTATTTGCTGCAACCCAGGAATACGTTCAGCGCATTCCTCATGTCGTGGGAGGCAATCCCCATGAAGCGGTTCATCTCCTCATTGAGCCTGTGGAGCGCACTGTTGGCTTGCTCGAGCTGGATCGACGTCCAGAGGACATGGAGGTCGGCCATGATGAGGTGCGAGAATCTCTCCAGGAGCCTGACGGATTGGTCGGAAAAGCGATTCTCCTTCCGGTCGAGCACGCAGATGGTGCCGAAAAGCTCTCCATGGGGCCAGGTGAGCGGCATGCCCAGGTAGGAGATCATGCCCAGGGACATGTCGGGATTGTCTTTCCACCCGGGGATCTTCCTGGCGTCTGCGACATGGAAGGTCTTTCTGGAGTCCATGACCTCTTCACAATACAGGCCTGTATCGAGAGGCTTACGGCAGCCCTTGCGGTACGGGTGCTCCCTGTTCCGGTTGCATGCAAAGACCTCGATGTCCCCATCATGGGCGCGCATGATGAGAGCGGCCGGGACATCGCAGATCTCCGAAACCAGATCGGCGATCTCCTGCCAGGCATGAACGATCTCGCCCGGCACGTCGATCTGCTCCAGGAGCGGATATTTTGATGTCACGTACCCTTGAGGATCCATGTAGTTTCCGCAGTACAATCCAGAAGAACAGAACCTTACCTATGGGTATTATAATCTATAAATCCTCCGAGAACAGGGGAAGTGGAGAAAAGATGTCGTTTCACCTCCCTTATCGTGCACCTTTACAGAAAAGAACATATCATCGCATCCGATCCGATGCGGAAGAATATCCTGACGGCGGGTAGCTGACAGCAGAGAAGAGTGAATTACTCGTCTTCTTCCCCTTTGTTTGAACCTGGTATTACACCAGAGATTCTGATTGGTTATGGTGATATCCCTTGACATGGATCGAGCGTGTCGGATAGTTAACTTCTTTAACTATTTGTTTGAAATGATGGTATGGGGTTTCAGGGATGTCGAAACATGCCTGCCGGGGTGATTCCAGTGATAGAATAATCGAGGTTGCAGGAGGGGTCTTTGTCAACACGGGCTTCCGGGGGGACGTGATCCGTGTGTTGTGGTGCAGGGCAGGAATGGACATCACCATGCCTGCATATAATCCTTTATATCCCGTCTGCACTTACGATGACGTACCCTATGCTTCTGGAAGCCCTTTTTAAGTCGGATTCATCCGGGCAAGGTGTGATCAATCCAGGAGGAGTACATGGAGGAAAGGGAGCAGGACATGTCAACAAGATCGAGCAGACCCGCAGTGTTCCTGGTCTTCGGGATAATAGCGATCATCATTGTAGCCGGTGTCTATTTTTATATCAGGCATACAAGGTTCTATATCTCCACGGACGATGCATATGTGGCCGGCAGGATATACGCTGTTGCACCCAAGGTGGCGGGAACGATAAAGGCCGTTCACGTGGATGACAACCAGCCCGTGAGGAGGGGTGACCTCCTTGTGGAGATCGACAGCAAAGACTACGATGTCAAGGTGGATGATGCCAGGGCAACGATGGATGCCGAGAATTCAAAGCAGGCCGAGTATTCCATGCGGGTGGATGTAGCGGAAAAGCAGCTCGTGGAGATCCAGTCGAGGATTGACGCTGCCCGGGCGGCTCAGGCCCTCCAGGAGGCGACCCTCAGGCAGGCGAAACAGGACCTGAGCAGGGCGGAGAGACTCTATGGACAGGGGGTCGTCGCCGAGGCCACCCTCGAGAAGGCCTCCACCGCATATGATGTTGCAAGGGCACAGCTCGATGCCGCCCGCGAGCAGGTGGGACAGGCAAGGGCCTCCCTGGCGACCCAGAAGCTCGTGGCGGGGCAGACGAAGACGGCCCTGAAATCCCAGCAGTATATCGTGGAGCAGAAACGGCAGGTGCTCGCTTCCATGGGCCTGATGCAGGGTTACACCAAGATATACGCTCCATCTGACGGTTACATCACTAAGAAGAATGTGGAGGTAGGCAACCAGGTGCAGGCAGGCCAGCCGCTCATGTCGGTGGTGCCCCTGAACGATGTCTGGATCGTGGCCAACTACAAAGAGACCCAACTAACCGATGTGAGGCCGGGCCAGAGGGTAGAAGTAAGGGTCGACACGTACCCCGGGAGGACCTTCTCTGGCATGGTGGACAGCATCATGGCCGGGACCGGATCCGTGTTCTCCCTCTTTCCGCCTGAGAATGCCACGGGAAATTATGTGAAGGTAGTGCAGCGCATCCCGGTGAAGATCGCACTGAAGAAGGGGGCCGACCCCGAGCACCTTCTGAGGGTGGGTATGTCGGTGGTGCCGACCATTGCCGTGAAGCAGTGACGCCCGGGGCATGCGAATGACTGCCTCGTCATCGCCGAAGCAGGCGAACAAATGGCTTGTCGCCTCCACCGTGATGCTCCCCATGCTCATGGTGGTGCTCGATACCTCGGTGGTGAATGTCGCCCTCGACCATATCCGGGGGAGCCTGTCGGCAGGCATGGACGAGGCGACCTGGTCCATTACGGCATACCTGGCAGCGAACGCGGTGATCATCCCCATGACCGGTTGGATCAGCAGGCTCATCGGGAGGAAACGGTACCTCCTCTTTTCCATCGTCATGTTCACGGTAAGCTCCTTTCTCTGCGGAGTGGCATGGAACATCGAGAGCCTCATCATCTTCAGGATTCTCCAGGGGCTCACCGGGGGTGCAATGCCTCCGTTGTCCCAGGCCATCCTCCTGGAGTCGTTCCCTCCGAGTCAGTACGGCATGGCCATAGCCATCTTCGGGATTGGGGTCAGCTTCGGACCCATCCTCGGACCTCTCCTGGGGGGATGGATCACCGACGTCCTGACATGGAACTGGGTGTTTTTCATCAACGTACCCATAGGGGTTGTGTCGGTCATCATGGCTCTCTTCGTCATCCATGACCCTCCCTACATGAAGGGCATGCGCATGAAGATCGACTACTGGGGACTCATCCTGCTGGGCCTCGGTGTGGCATGTCTCCAGCTTCTCCTCGACCGGGGTCAGAGATACGACTGGTTCAGTTCCAATACCATGATTGCATTCGCCCTCACTGCGGCATTCTCTCTGGTACTCTTCATCATGGTGGAGCGACGTGCCGAACATCCCATCGTCGACCTGGGGGTATTCAGGAACTATTCCTTCTGCCTGGGCAATACGGCCATGTTCATCTTCATGGCAAACCTCTACGGAACCCTCGTGATGCTGCCTATTTACCTCCAGACGCTCATGGGATATACAGCGACCCTGGCCGGCCTTGTGCTTGCCCCCGGGGGTGTGGCCAACCTTCTGAGCATGCCCGTCATCGGCAAGTTTCTCCACCGCTCCAATCCGAAGATTTTCATCGTCTCAGGTGTGATTCTCACCGCGTACTCCACGCTCCTCATGGCCGGCTTCACTCTCGGCGTCGACTTCGGAACCGTGCTGTGGCCCCGGATCTACATGGGCCTGGGAATGGGCATCCTCTTTATCCCCCTGACCACCCTGACCATAGCCGGGATAAAAAAGGAAGATATGGGTAATGCCACTGCCCTGTACAACCTGATCAGGAACATCGGAGGCAGCATAGGGATTGCCGTGGTCACGACCATGGTGAGCCGCCGGGCCCAGTTCCACCAGGCACGGCTGGTGGAGCACCTGACCCCATACGACCCGACGTACTTCCTGACGGTCCGGCAGGGTACGGCACTCCTCCGGCAGAGAGGGCTCGACCCGGCCACGGCCGATCATGGAGCCCTGGGAGTGATCTACGAAAATACGATCAAACAGGCGACCATGCTGTCTTTTGCCGATGTCTTTTCCCTGCTCACCTGGATGATGATCGTCCTGATCCCCCTGGTGCTCCTCATGAAGAACACGAAGAATGAGGGTCAGATCCAGCCCGGAGCGGACTGAGAACCGCAGAGACTTCCGATTGCGCCCTGTCAGGCATTCATCGAATCGAGCAGCTCCCGGACCTTTTGCGCGAGGCCCTGCAGGGAAAAGGGCTTCTGGATGAAGGTTACCCCGGATTCGAGGACGCCGTGCTGGGTAATGACATCCGCAGTGTACCCCGACATGTAGAGCACCCTGAGGTCGGGACGGGCGGCTGAAAGACGCTCGAACAACGCCTTGCCGTTCAGGTCGGGAAGGATGACGTCGGTTATCAGGAGGTCGATGGTCTCCCGGAGGGATGAAGAGAGCTCCAGGGCTGCAGACGCATTGGACGATGCAAAGACGCGATACCCATACCCTTCCAGGATGCCGGTTATAAGGTCCCTTACCTGATCCTCGTCTTCCACGACCAGGAGGGTTTCCCTGCCGTGTAAAGGCATTCCGTGGCGCTTTTCCTGAACGCCTTCTGGAGATGATTCACCATAGCGCGGAATGTAGACCCTGAAGGTGGTCCCCTTGCCCGGTTCGCTGGACACGGAAATGAAGCCCCCGTGCTGCGAGGCGATGCCGTATACCGTGGCCAGGCCAAGCCCTGTGCCTTTGCCCGGGGACTTGGTGGTGAAGAACGGCTCAAAAAGGTGTGAAAGGATTTCGCTGTCCATGCCCGTTCCCGTATCACTCAGACGCATCAGCACGAACGGTCCGGGTTCGATGCCTTCATGGGATCGTATGGAGTCCGTATCGAGGAAGATCTCGTCGGTCTCAATGCTCAGGGTCCCGCCGTCCGGCATGGCATCCTGGGCGTTCACCGCAAGATTCAGGATGATCTGCTCGATCTGGCCTACGTCTGCCATGATGGTGCCCAGGCCGGGAAACAGCCCGGTCCGTATGACGATGTTCTCGTGGAGGGCCCTGGAAAGCATCTTTTCAAAATTCTCGATGACCCTGTTCAGATCCACGGGCTTCATCTCGAGGGTCTGTTTGCGTGCAAAGGCCAGGAGCTGGCGCACCAGGTCGCGGGACCGCTCGGCCGAGCGGAGGATCTGCTCCACGTAGGAGCGCCGGGGGTCGTCGGGGGGCAAGTTGCCGCTCAGCAGCTCCGCATACCCCATGATGGGAGTGAGCATGTTGTTGAAGTCGTGGGCTATGCCTCCTGCAAGCTGGCCCACCGATTCCATCTTCCGGATCTGCGAGAGCTGATCTCGGAGACGCTGCTGTTCGGCTTCCGTCTGCATCCGCTCGGTGACGTCCCTGTCCACCCCCTGGAACCCGATGACCTCTCCGACGGGATCGAGGATCGGCACCGAGCTGCTTTCCAGAAATCTCCACGTTCCGTCCTTATGTCGGAACCGGACGAGAAGGTTCTGCCATCCGCGTTTCTCGGCGAGCCACGTCGGCATGGCGTTTTCGACCATCTTTCGATCGTCCGGATGCATGAGTTCGAGGGAGGCCCCCACGATCTCTTCGACGGCATACCCAAGGATGGCCGTGACTGCTGGGTTTGAGAACGTGTGTACGCTCCGCAGGTCCATAGCCCAGATCCAGTCCCTGGAGGCCTGCACGAACGCGTTGAGCATCTCCTCGCGCTCCCTGATGGTCTCTTCCGCCTGCTTGCGTTCTGTGATGTCGCGGGTTATGCCCATGATGCCGGTCACCCTTTTGCGGTGGTCCCTCAGAGGGGAGAACGTAGTCTCGGTCCAGATGGTGGAACCGTCACGGCAACGCACCTCCAGTTCCAGGGTTTTCGTTCGGGAAGGGTCGCCCCGGCCGCTTTCCTCGATCCGCCGCTCCTCATCGAAGATGTTCAGGGCGAGGTCGAGGGAGGCGGGAGTCAGTACATCGAGGGGGGACTGAGCCAGGGCCTCTTTCACCGAAAATCCCCGGATGCGTTCCACGGAAGGGCTGGCGTAGGTGAAGCGGAGATTCGTGTCCATGGTGAAGATGATATCGTTGGCGTTCTCGGCCAGGAGCCGGTAGCGCTCCTCGCTCTCCTCCAACGCCCGCATGACCGTCTCGCGCTCTTTCTGCTCTCTTACGATGATGCGGGACCTGAGAAGGAGGTAGGTGAAGATCATGGAAATGGTGAGCAGTGAAGCGATGCCGATCAAAAGCTTTATCCTGAGGCCCGCAAGGGATGCCGTGACCTCGTCTTCCGGGGTGGCCACCACAATGGACCAGAAGGTGTTGCCCATGGGTATGGGCAGATATACCGCATGCTTGAGAACCCGTTCCGTGGCCGTTCCCCTGATGCGGTCATAGTGGTACGTGGTGATGCCCTTCCTGCCCTTCATCATTTCCCGTGCCATGGCAAGGATCTCCGGGAAGTCTCTGCAGGTATCGAAGACGCTCCTGTCCACATGACCGGGAACAGGGCACGAAATCTCGATTCCCTTCTCGCTGATGACCCACGCATAACCCGTCCTGCCGATACGTATATTCTCTATGTGCCTCTGGGCAATGCTGTCAAAGGACAGCAGGATGCCGATCGTCCCATCGAAGTCCCCGTTCCTGGACACGGGGACGTGGACAGCTATGGCGCGGAAACCCTGGACTGCCGTGAAGACATCGCTGATCACTGTCTGGTGGGTCATCAGTATGGTCCGGACATGTTCCTGGCCGGATATGTCCCGACCGATAACCTCTTCGTCAAAGGGTGAAGTGTAGACGATCCGACCCCGGGCATCGACTCGGGTGATCCCCTTGATTTCCCTGGCGTTGAGCTGCTGGTAGCCGGCCATGAACCGCCTGCCCGTATCGTTCAGGTCGACGATGTCCGGCATGCGCGCAAGGAGGTTCAAGGTGGAGATGAAGAAATTCATGTGGTGGGTGATGCTCATGGCCGCCTGTCGGGCATGAACCATCTGTGTGGTATTCAGGTCCTTTATGGCCTGGTCCTTGGCACTCTGGTAGATGGCCGAAAGGGCGAAGGCTGATACCACCAAAACGGCCAGAAGGATGAGGACGAAATATTTCCAGAATCTCAAGCTATCACCTTTGTCGTGTCGCGTTCAGCGGCAGCGCGGCAGTTCACTATAACTAATAATCGGAATAAGGCGCTGGTAAAGTGAAAGCATTATGGAAAGAGCGTATCGGTACGGGGAAAGGATGATGACGGCGGGAATCCTTGTCTATCCGACATTGTTCAGGTAGAGCCGTTCCCTCTTGAGAAAGTCTGTGCAGTACTTGCACTTATCCATGCGGCACCGGTCTGTATCACCGTGGGCGTTGAACGGGCAGTATGCCTCGTCGCAGTATATGCATCCCCTGCACTGTTGGCACCGATCAGGTATCTTTCCGGCGGGTGCGGCTTCCTTTTCCATGGCCTCCATGATCATTCTGCAGAACGGTCGAGAATCGGGATGTCCGGAAGATGTTTCCAGAGCTCGTCCTTATTCCTGAAGGTCCTCAGCGCATCGAGGACGACCGGCAGCGGGTCGGGCCAGATCTCGGGAAGATCGGCCTCTCCGGGGAGGTGCGGGGTGAAGCAGAGACGTTCCTCGGGTGGGCAGAAGTCCGCCCTCAGCTTATCGTTGTCGCCTCGCGGGTCGACCCGGTACCACCCGATGCCGGGGAGATGCACGGCGGTCAGGCCGTGCAGGCAGAAGGGCGGGCCGTTGTCGTCGACACTCAGGCGCTGGTAGCAGAAGCCGGCAGGAATCCCTCCCGCCCTCAGCAGTGCGGCGAGGAGGTGGCTCTTGGCATAGCACACGCCCGAGGATGCCGTAAGGACCTCCGATGCGGAGCAGGCAACGGTCTGGATGTCGTAATCGCCGATGTGCCTCACCGAGTCTCGAACCCATACAAAACAGCGCATGGCGATGTCGGAGAGGGACGGAAGGCCTTTAGCGAGATCTCTGGCCTTGGCCAGGACCTCTGGGTGGAGCCAGTCTACGATGTCGGTTGATCTCAGGTAGAGGTCCATGTCCATGAGTCAACGATACATTCCCCGCCGATGCAGATCAATCATGAAAGGATGCATGAGATCTGAAAAAAGGACTTGACCCTGCTGATCCGATATATTACCAAATAGTAAAATAGTAATATGAATGGAGTTCAAACCATGGATCAGCAAACGGCAGGCATTCGACCGAATATGGAGGCGGCCCAGAAGAAGGCCGATATCCTCAAGGCCCTGGCCCACCCGGTGAGGATACGGGTGTTCGAGTCCCTGGCGGACGGCGAGAAGACCGCCGGCGAGCTGGTGGTCATCACAGGAGAGAAAGAGGCGAACACGTCGCGCCACCTGGCCGTGCTCCGGAACGCCGGGATCGTGGCTACGAGGAAGGAAGGGCTCAACGTATACTACTCCAACCGCATGCCCTGCCTCATACCCGTGCTGTCCTGCATCAACCAGGCGGTGTGCACCATCGCAGACGAACACATGAAGGTCGCCTGCTGCCTCCGGTAGCGGCCGGCTCCGAAAGGTAAAAGGTCTCAGTATGAACTGGAAGGACGAATGGAAATGGCTCGCCGGGCTGGTCGGAGCCTTTCTCGTGCTGTTCTATCTCCCGGTGGGCATGCCCCGTTTCGACAACGCCGTACTCGAAGGTCTGTACCTGGCCAAATCGTATGCACAGGAGCACGTAATCCTGTGCCTCCTGCCCGCCTTCTTCATCGCGGGCGCCATCGGGGTCTTCCTGTCCCAGAACACGGTCATGAAGTACCTGGGCGCGGACGCGAAGAAGGTCATCGCCTATGGTGTGGCCTCGGTTTCGGGCACGATCCTCGCCGTGTGCTCCTGCACCATCCTGCCCCTGTTCGCGGGAATCTACCGCATGGGGGCCGGGCTCGGGCCTGCCGTGGCATTCCTCTACTCGGGACCTGCCATCAACGTGCTGGCCATCATCCTCACCGCTAGGGTGCTGGGCCTCGAACTGGGCATAGCCCGGGCCGTCGGCGCCATCGTGTTCAGTGTCGTCATCGGGCTCATCATGCATGGAATCTACCGCCATGAGCGCAGAGACGGGAACGGTCCTCAGATGATGCTCGGCGACGGTGACGGGATGCGGCCCCTGTGGCAGAACGCCCTGTACTTCGCCGCCATGATCGCGGTGCTCGTGTTCGCCAACTGGGG
>DAITOA010000052.1:0-19220 GCA_036834365.1 Thermodesulfobacteriota bacterium
TGGATGACCTGGAACTCGAAGGCCCGGGCGCTGACAAGCCCGAGCATGGCCAGGAGGACGAACTGGATGAGCCTTATTCGTCCAGCCATAGGTACACCACCTGTTCGGGTTTCGGAGTGCTCAATCCCAACTGCTTGGCCGCGATGAGCTCGAGCCGCTTCGAGCTCTTGAGCGTGGAGATCTCGATGCGCAGGGCCTTGTTCTCGCTCAGGAGCTGCTCCTTGAGGGACTGCTCTTCGGAGAGCGAATACCCCAGCTCCGTGACCATGTGGCGCGACCAGACGTGGATCATGGCCCAGACGCTCAGCGTCAGCAGCATGATCATGCAGAAGGGAAACATTTGAGCGGGATCGAGCCTTCTCACGAGGCCCTCCGGGCTGCCCGCAGTTTGGCGCTCCGGGCCCTGGGGTTCAGCCGGATTTCTTCATCGCAGGCCGTGATGGGCTTTTTCGTGATCCGGCGGAAAGGCTCCGCCGGGGCTTCCCGCTGCAAAGGAAGCCCCCGGCGGTATAGGAGGGCGGCCGTCGGGCCTGCGAAAAACTGTTTCACGATGCGGTCCTCGAGGGAATGGAACGAGATGACTGCCAGGACACCGCCGTCGGCAAGCAGTGATGCCGCCTTGGGCAGGAATTCCTTCAGGTTGTCGAGCTCGGCGTTGACCTCCATGCGGATGGCCTGGAAGGTCCTCGTGGCGGGATGAATCCTCTCGGGCCAGAACTTTCTGGGGATGGCACGGCAGACGACGTTTGCGAGCGAGTGCGTGGTGTCGAGCGGCCTCGATTCCACGATGCGCCTGGCGATCCTGCGGGAGAACCGTTCCTCGCCGTACTCGCGGATAATGCGCCCCAGCGTCTCCTCGTCATAGGTGTTCACCACCTCGAAGGCGGTGAGCCCCTGTGCCGGGCTGTAGCGCATGTCCAGGGGGCCTTCTCCCGTGAAGGAAAAGCCCCTGGATGCATCGTCGAGCTCAATGGACGACATGCCGAGGTCCACGAGTACCCCGTCGAGACTTTCCCAGCCGAGGCCTCCGCAGATACGGTCGATGTCGGTGAAGTTCGCGGTGAACAGATGCGCCCGGGGGTGGAAGCGTTTCAGGGTCTGTGATACCCTTTCCACTGCGCTATGGTCGAGGTCGCATCCGGCGAGCTCGCCCGAGGGTGAGCATGCCTCGAGGACGGCCCCGGCATGACCCCCGTTGCCGAGGGTGCCGTCGAAGTATCTTCCGCCGTCAACCGGCTTCATCACCTCGAGGACCTCCTTGAGAAGTACAGGGACATGCTCCATCGTCCTACACGCCGATATTGGCAAGCCCCTCGCGCAACTTCTCGGAGTCTTTGAGTGCCTCCTCCATGTCTTTGTTGTACGTGTCCTGGTCCCAGATCTCGATGCGGTCGACGAGGCCGACCACCAGGCATTTCTTCCTGAGATCCGCATATTCGCGCAGGCTCGACGGGATGAGGATCCTGCCCTGTGCATCGATGGGGCACTCCTCCGCCGAGCCCACGACATGCCGTTTGAACACGATGTCTTCCTTCTTCACCATGGAAAGGCCTGCGGCCATTTTCTCCATCTTCTCCCAGTCATCCGGGGTGAACACCCACAGGCAGGGGTCGATGCTCTTGGTGACGATGAGGATGTTCGCTCCCCATTCATTCAGGAACTCCCTGAATTTTGAGGGGATGCTCAGTCTTCCCTTCTCGTTTATGGTGTTTACGTAATGCCCTTTGAGCACCGCAAGCTCCCCACTTGGTTGACACAAAATGTCACTTTATGCCATATAGATTAATAAGATAGTAAAGTCAACACGAAGATGACCCTTATTCATATAATTATATCTCGGAAAATCAAAATGATAAATGAACATGAAAAAGGTGAAAAAAGTGTCATATGCAGATGAGATTTCTCTGGATGTTTTGGGGCGCATTGGCTATATGGGTTCAATGGATACGGACGTCCTTAGGGATATCCTTGATGTGCTGCCCACCGGTATCATGCTGGCCGAAGACGACGGCAGCGTGATATTTGCCAACAAGGCCGCCCTTGAATTTCTGGGCATTGGCGCCTCGAGTCTGAAGGAGATCAACGTGGACGGCCTCATCGAGCGTGATTCGACCCGGAAGGAGACGATGATCCGCACCAGGGGGAACGAACGCCTCACCATACGTCTGAGCAAGCACCCGTTGAAGAAGGGTCAGTCGGTCGTGTTCCTCGCCGATATCACCGAGATCCATCAGCTCCAGAACGAGATCCTGAAGATGGACAAGCTCGCATCCGTGGGTGAGCTCACCTCGGGCATTGCCCACGAGATACGGAACCCCCTGGCCGGTATCAAGACCACGGCCCAGGCCTTGAACGAAGAGATCGAGGTCGGGGATCACCGCAGGGCCTACGTATCCCGCATCATCGGAGAGATAGACCGGCTGAACAGGCTGCTGCTCGGCTTTTTCGACTTCGCCCGTCCCCGGGAGCTCTCCCTCGTGTCCTGCGATCTCTCGAAGATCGTGGAAAACGCGGTGTACATGGTGCGGGACACTGCACGGGAAAACCATGTGCAGATCTTCGAGTTCCATCCGCCGAAAAAGACGAGCATCATGGCCGATCCCCATATGATCCAGCAGGTGCTCATGAATGTATTCCTCAACGCGATCCAGGCCATGGAGTTCGGTGGAAGGATGGAGGTCCATCTCGCGGAGAAGGACAATCACATGGAAGTCATGGTGTCCGACACGGGGAAAGGTATCCCCGACCATGTGAAGGGCCGGATCTTCGATCCCTTCTTCACCACCAAGCCCAAGGGCATCGGGCTGGGGCTCTCCATCTCATACCGGATCGTCAAGCAGCACTCCGGTAACATCACCTTCCTCTCCAATCCCGGGGGAACGACCTTCATCCTCACCCTGCCCAAGGACCCCGGCAAGGTGAGGTAAGGGTATGTTGCCGGTGCCATGATCGTCAGACGAACGTAATGCAAGGAGGTTCTCAATGCCGGTACTCACCTCGACAGCGTATGCAGCGACTGCTCAGTTCAGGGGCAACATCGGGACGATGATCGTCGACGCCGACCCAGTGGTCAAACTGGTGATGCTCGTCCTGATGATCTTCTCCATATTCTCGTGGGGCATCATCATCCAGAAGTGGGTCATGCTTGCTCGGGCCCGAAAGAGGGCTCACCCCATCCTGGAGACGGCCGCGAAGGTGGGAAGCCTCGCCAGGCTGAGGGAGGTCGTCGAGAAGGCCGGCGAATGTCCGGTGGCGAGCATGTTCGAGGAAGGTCTGGACGAGGTGAGCAGGCTTTCCGGGAAATCCGGCATGCTGAGCCAGGCCATGCTGGTCAATATCGAGGCCAGGCTCGGCAATGCCCATGCCCGGCAGACCATGGATCTCTCCCACGGGCTGGGATTCCTGGCGAGCATCAGCAATGCGAGCCCCTTCATCGGACTGTTCGGCACGGTCTGGGGCATCATGGATTCCTTCCGGCACATCGCCCTCATGGGATCCGCCAACCTCGCCACCGTGGCGCCCGGCATCTCCGAGGCCCTCATCGCGACCGCTGCGGGCCTCTTCGTGGCCATTCCGGCGGTGCTCTTCTTCAATTACTTCACGAGCCTGGTCACGGTGGCCTCGGGGCAGATGGAACAGTTCCAGGTGGACTTCGTCAACTCTCTGCGCAGGGGGATGCTCCATGCAGACAAATAAGCCCAAGACCTTCATGTCCGACATCAACGTGACACCCTTCGTGGACGTCATGCTCGTGCTCCTCATCATCTTCATGGTGTCGGCCCCCATGATGAAGGAGGGCATGAAGGTCGACCTCCCCGAGGCCGAGGCGAGGGCCCTGGGCGAGAGCCAGGACGTGGTGATAACCATCGGAGGAGACAGAACCATAGACATCAACGGCTCACCCGTGGAACTGGACCGCCTGGGCCTGATCCTGGGCCAGGTAAGGGAGGAGAGGAATATCGAAGCGGTCTATCTCCAGGCCGACAAGAGGATACCCTATGGGTTCGTGGTCCAGGTCATGTCCCTCATACGCTCCACCGGACTGACCAAGATCGGGCTGGTGACCCAGCCGCCGTCGCCTGTGAGCCAGTAACAAGAGACAGGATGACCCGTTTAAGAAAATATCTGATCATATCCCTGGTCTGCCACCTGGTGCTGATCCTGGCCATGGTGGAGGTGAACCTCGGCGGCAGGAAGATCGATCCTGCGGGGGTCTACGAGGTCTCCATCGTTGCAGGTGTGCCCGCCGACGGCGGGGCGGGATCGCCGAAGAGCGTTTCCATTCCTCAGGGGAAGCGTTACGTGTACTCCAGGGGCTCCAAGACGGCATCCATCGGCGAGATCAGCAAGGAACTGGGCGGGAAGGACCATGTCCCCGAGTTTTCGCCTTCGGACATCAGACCCGAGACGCCCGTGGAGACCCAGGACAGCCAGGAAACGGCGGGACTCATCAGGGGACAGGCGCCGGCAGCTCCCGGTACGGGCCGTGGCGGGGGAACGGGCGGGGGGGCACCCTCCGAGATCGCCATTTGGAAGGGCCGGATACGGGGTATGGTGGAGATGCTGTGGAGGACCCCGCCGGAAATCGAGATCATGGATGCGGACCTCAGAACGACCTATCTCCTGCGCGTGGGGAGGGCGGGCGAGCTGATCCAGAAGAAGCTCCTGGTCTCGTCCGGCAATGTGCCCTTCGACCGCTCGATCCTCGTGGCCCTGGGAAAGGTCAGCCGGTTCCCGTCGCCGCCGCTTGCCCTGATTGCAGGCGAAGACTGGGTGGAGGTCACCATCTCGTTCACACCCCCGAAAGGAGTGCGGAAATGAAGATAATCAGGATACTTCTCTTTCTCATAGCAGCCCTGCCGCCGTACATGCTTCAGGCCCAGCAGGTGCACATCGATATCGAGGCGAGCGAGTTCAAGAAGATGAAGGTCGCCATGCCCGCCTATGCCGGTCCCGGGGATCTGACGGGTTCCCTGTGGGCCGTCTGCGCACGGGACTTCGCGCTGACAGGCCTCTTCGAGGTCATTGCACCCCAGGGTTATGTCAACCCCGGGCCGATGGGTGAGATCGCGCCGGGAACCCTGAAGGACTTTTCACTCATCGGAGCGGACTACACGGTGGCGGCAACGGTCACCAGGCAGGGGCAGATGGGCCTGTTCCGGGTCCAGATGATCGAGGTCGGCACCGGGACCGTCATCGAGAGCACCACCTATACGAGCAACGAGAAGACCATGTACCTGGCGGTCCACGCCTTCATGAACCACTTGCTCAAGGAGAAGTTCGGACTCGATCCCCTGTTCTCATCCAAGATCGCCTGCATCAGGAAGGCAGGAGGATCGAAGCAGCTCCATGTCATGTGGTGCGACGGAACGGGAGGCAATACCATCAAGGGCGGAGGGAGCCTGGTACTGAATCCCGCCTGGTCGCCGGACGGCCGCAAGATCGCCCTGGTGACGTACTATAGGAACAACCCGGACCTCTACATCTTCGACACGGTCTCCTACCGGCTGAACCTCCTCTCGGGCCTCAAGGGCATCAACACGACCCCCGCCTTTGATCCGAGCGGCAACAGGCTCGCCATGACCCTGTCCAATGACGGAAATCCGGAGATCTATCTGATGAACCTCGACGGTTCCGGAAAGACCCGGATCACCAACAGCTGGGCCACCGACACCTCGCCGTCGTTCTCCCCGGACGGAAAGAAACTGGTCTACTGCTCGTCCAGGGTGGGCAACCCCCAGATCTTCCTCCAGGATCTTACGGGCAGGAACGTGACCCGCCTGACCTATGAGGGGAAGTACAACACCGAGCCGGTCTATTCCCCCAGGGGCGACCTCGTGGCGTTTTCCCATCTGGCCAAGGACGGGAAATACTACATCGGACTGGTGAGGCCCGACGGGTCGCAGTTCCGGGTGCTCAAGGGCTCGGGGCTCAGCGACGAGTCGCCCGCCTTCTCGCCCGACGGAAGGCTCATCGCCTTTGCGGCGGGAGATGGGAACATCTACGTGATGGACCTCCTGGGCATTTCGTCGGTGCCCGTCACCACGGGAGGGGGGTTCTCGGAACCGGCGTGGTCGCCGTTCATGAAATGAGCATGTGCGATTCGTGCTTGACCTGGTGATGCGTTGGATTAGACTACCGATATCTTCGCAAGGGAGAGGAGAAGGATATGAGATGCAAGAGCCTCACGGTGTTTTCGATGATCATGTTGTGTACCGTTCTGTTCCTGAGCGGGTGTCCGAAGAAGGCACTGGAGCCTGTCGGAACGGGCATGCCGCAGCCCCAGCAGCCTGCTGCACAGGGCACGACCCCCGGCGAGCCCACCATGCAGATGGAGCCTTCGATGGCCGGTGCCGCCACGGGGGCCGAGACGGGGAAAACGGGCATCGAGCAGGCACGGATTGACTTCGAGTCCGGGGACATCTACTTCGAATACGACAGCTTCGACCTGACCGCCCAGGCCAAGAAGGTACTCGCCGACAAGGCCTCCTTCCTCAACGCCCACCCGGCGATCAAGGTTACCATCGAGGGGCATTGCGACGAACGGGGCACGGCCGAATACAACCTGGCCCTCGGGGAGCGGCGTGCCAAGGCGGCACAGGAATATCTGGTGTTCCTGGGTGTGGGTGCCCAGCGTCTGAGCACCATCAGCTACGGTGAGGAGAAACCTGTCGATCCGGGGAACAACGAGGCCGCCTGGGCCAAGAACAGAAGGGCCCACTTCGTCGTCACCGAAGGGTAGAAGGCCATGAAGCGGATCATCATCCCCATCATACTCCTGTCCCTGGCCGGGTGTGCCACGCAGCGGGACCTGGATACGCTGAGGTTCCAGGTGGTCACCCTCCAGTCCAGACTGAACATGAACGAGAGCAAGCTCAATGAGAAAGAGAAGGTTCTCGATCAGAGCCTGAAGCAGCAGGGTGAGCTCCTGAACAAATACTCCGAGCTGCAGAACCAGCTCTTCTCCCTGCAGGGCTCCATCGACCAGCTCTCGGCATCGGCCGGACTCACCCCGGGCGGCGGGGGCGAGACGAGGATAGCGCTGCTGGAGAAGGACGTCCAGACCCTCAAGGAAATGCTCCAGGCGAAGGGGCCCGGTGCCGCCGGCTCCCAGAAGTCGCTCTACGAGAGCGCCATGGAGAAGTACAAGGCAGGTCTCTATGCCGAGGCCCTGCAGGACTTCAAGGGCTACCTCGGCCAGAATCCTGACCCGGGGCTTGCCGGGGAGGCCTACTTCTTCATGGGAGAGACTCTCTTCTCGCTGAACCGCTTCGACGACGCCATCCTGAGCTATGACACCGTGGTGAAGAAGTACAAGGAGAGCGGCAGGGTCGCCGAGGCCCTCTACAAGGAGGGTATGTCGTTCATGAAGATGGGCGACAGGGAGACGGGCGAGCTCATCTGGCAGCAGCTCGTCAAGGAGCACCCGGATTCCGAGGCCGCGAAGAAGGCGAAGGAGGGCATGAAGAATCCCCCGGTGGGAAAGGGATGACGCACCGTGCCGCGAGGATACCTCCGGCAGGATTTGATAGATGGACGGGCGGTACCGGCCTTGCTCAAGCACGGAAGTCTCTTACTATAATAGATGTTATATTTTTTGCCCGGCAGTGCCGATGGTCTTGTGAGGGGCAGCATCGGGATGCCGACATGAGGAAGGCTTGATAACCCACCGTTCCTCTGTGTCAGGGAAACCGTTCATGCCCTGTTGTATGAATGTGCATATGAACGAAAGGGGTTTCAATGAAGATCAGATCCTTTAGGGTTATTCCCACCCTGCCCGAGATGCTCAATCCCATCCTGCAGCTCGCATACAACGTCTGGTACTGCTGGAACCACAAGGGCCTGCGGCTCTTCCAGCACATGGACCGGGACCTCTGGGAGGAGACGGGCCACAACCCGGTGGACATGCTCTCCCGTATCTCCCAGGGCCGCATCATGGACCTCATGGAGGACGAGGGCTTCCTGTCGCAGATGAAGAAGACCCAGGAGGAGTTCGAGGACTACATCGAGGAGAAGGGCGTCTACTCCTTCCTGCTGGCCCAGCCCATCGACTTCACCATCGCCTATTTCTCCATGGAGTTCGGCCTCACCGAGAGCCTGCCCATCTATTCCGGCGGCCTCGGGGTGCTGGCGGGGGACCACCTGAAGAGCGCCAGCGATCTGCGGCTGCCGTTGACCGGTGTGGGGCTCCTCTACAAGCACGGTTACTTCACCCAGTACCTGAGCTGGGACGGATGGCAGCAGGAGGAGTCGCCCAACAACGACTTCTACCACATGACCCTCATGCTGGAGCAGGGGGCTGACGCCAAACCCGTCAAGATCTCGGTGATGATGGCGGACAGGGAGTGCCGGGCGCAGATCTGGAAATGCCAGGTGGGGCGCGTGCCCCTGTACCTCCTGGACACCAATATCGAGGAGAACCACCCCGACGAACGCAACATCACGGGCGGGCTCTATGCGGGCAACATGGAGGACAGGCTCCGGCAGGAGATCCTGCTGGGCATCGGCGGCATGAGGGCACTGGACGCCCTGGGCATCGACCCCATGGTGTACCACATGAACGAGGGGCACAGCTTCCTGGTGGGCCTCGAACGCGTCAGGAACCTCATGAAGCGCAACAGCCTCGACTTCAAAACCGCCCGCGAGCTGGTGAAGGCCTCCATGGTCTTCACCACCCACACGCCGGTGCCTGCAGGCAACGACGTGTTCGACATCGGGCTGGTGGAGAAGTACCTCAAGTCCTACGTGGACGATGCGGGGATCCCATGGCAGGAGTTCCTCGCCCTGGCAAGGAAGAACCCCTTCGACGAAAAGGAGCCTTTCGGCGCCACGGTGTTCGCCATCAAGAACTCGGCCTTCCGCAACGGGGTGAGCAAGCTCCACGGCGAGGTGTCCCGGGACATGTGGCAGGACATCTGGCCCCACGTGAACACCCAGGACGTCCCCATCTCGTCCATCACCAACGGGATCCACATCCCGTCGTGGATCTCGGACGAGATGGCCGAGCTCTTCGACCGGTACCTCGGTCCCAAGTGGAAGGAGGACCCGGACAACCAGAAGGTGTGGGAGCGCATCGACGAGATCCCCGACGCGGAGCTCTGGGCGACGCACCAGCGGCGCAGGGAAAGGCTCGTGGCCTTTGCCCGCAGGAAACTCACCAGGCAGCTCCAGACGCGCGGCGCCAAGATAAAGGACCTGCAGCGCGCCATGGAGACCCTGCACCCTGACGCCCTGACCATCGGGTATGCCCGGAGGTTCGCCACCTACAAGAGGGGCCTGCTCATATTCCGGGACATCGACCGGCTCAAGACGCTCCTGTCCAACCGCGAGTTCCCGGTTCAGCTCATCGTCGCGGGCAAGGCCCACCCCAGGGACCACGAAGGCAAGACCATCATCCAGCGGATCATCCACATCGCCCGCGAGGAGCCGTTCAGGGACAGGATCGTGTTCCTGGAGGACTACAACATGAACATCACCCGCTACCTGGTGGAGGGTGTGGACGTGTGGCTGAACAATCCCCGGCGGCCTCTGGAGGCCTGCGGTACGTCCGGCATGAAGGCGACGGCCAACGGTGCCCTGAACCTCTCCGTGCAGGACGGCTGGTGGGTGGAGGGATACCGGCCCGACCTCGGCTGGTCCATCGGCAACGGCGAGGTCTATGACAACCATGACTACCAGGACCAGGTGGAGAGCAAGGCCGTCTATGACCTTCTGGAGAGGGAGGTCATCCCGCTCTTCTACGAGCGCGGGCTCGACGGTCTGCCGCGGGGCTGGATCGGCATGATGAAGAAGTCCATGCGAACCCTGTGCCCGGTGTTCAACTCGAACCGGATGGTGGAAGAGTATACCGACCGGTGCTACATGGCCGCCGCGCTGAACGTGAAGTCGCTTGCCGGAGACAATTTCAAGACCGTCCACCAGGTAGTCAAGTGGAAGGACACCCTGGCATCGAAGTGGGCCGATGTGGAGGTTAGGGACATCAGCCACGAGGGCGGAGACGAGGTGGCGGTGCACAGCGACATCACCATA
Organism: Thermodesulfobacteriota bacterium; assembly: GCA_036834365.1. Taxonomy (GTDB): domain Bacteria; phylum Desulfobacterota; class Desulfomonilia; order UBA1062; family UBA1062; genus MWEI01. Next base: position 10,030 of record DAITOA010000052.1, read on the forward strand.
CGGGCGGAGGTGAAGCTGGGCGCCATCAACCCTGCCGACGTGAGCGTCCGCGTGTATTACGGAAACATCGACGACGCGGGCAACCTCTCGGAGGCCAGGGATGTGACCATGGACCATATCAAGGAGATCGGCAAGGGGGCGCACCTCTTCGAAAGCCGTATCACCTGCGACTATACGGGCAGGTTCGGGTATTCCGTCCGCATCCTGCCGTCGCACCCGAGCCTCATCTACCCCGTGGACATGGGGCTGATCTGCTGGGCATGAAGCCTCCGTCCCACAAGACGAAGATCATCTGCACCCTCGGCCCGGCGTCCATGGACCCGGGCGTGATGGAGCGGATGATCCTCGCCGGCATGGACATCGCGAGGCTCAATTTCTCCCACGGTGATTTCGCCGGTCATGCCCGGGTCATCGGGGACCTGCGGGCGGCTGCCAGGCAGGCGGACAGGCGCATCGTCATCATGGCCGACCTGCCCGGTCCGAAGATGCGCATCGGCGAGCTTCCCGGGGGTCCGGTGGAACTGAAGCCCGGCGAACGGTTCACCCTCACCACCGAGGAGATCGCCGGTGACGGGCACGGGGTTTCAGTGAGCTTCGAACCCCTGCCGAAGGTGGTGAAGAAAGGGGACACGCTTTTTCTCAACGACGGTCTCATCCAGCTCGAGGCGGATGAGATCCGGGGAAAAGACGTTGCCTGCACGGTCCTGGCGGGCGGCGAGCTGAGCTCCCGCAAGGGTCTCAACCTGCCGGGCGTCGACCTGGGCATCAGTGCCTTCACTCAGCGGGATCACGAGTGCCTCAGGTTCGCCGCCATCCATGGGATCGATGCCCTGTGCCAGTCCTTCGTGGTCTCGGGTGACGATGTCCGCGCCGTTCGTGCGGCAGCGGAAGAGATCTCGTACGACCCCTTCATCATTGCCAAGATAGAGCGGTCTGGGGCGCTGACCCATCTGGGTGAGATCCTCCAGGCCTCCGACGGCATCATGATCGCCCGGGGGGACCTGGGGGTGGAGATCCCCATCGAGCGGATGGCCGTGGTGCAGAAGCAGATCATGCACGCAGCCATCGTGCTCGGCAAGCCGGTGATCACGGCCACCCAGATGCTGGAATCCATGACCGGAAACAAGCGCCCCACCCGGGCCGAGGCCACGGATGTGGCCAATGCCATCCTGGACGGTACCGACTGCGTTATGCTCTCCTCCGAATCGGCCATGGGGAGGTATCCCGTCGAGGCGACGACCATGCTCGCGCGCATCGCCGCGGCCACCGAGCCTTACGGGCCCGGATACCGGCTCAGGGAAAGGCTCAAGGAGGTCCTGAACGGCAAGACGACCGACATGTCCGACCTGGTTGTGTTCAGCATCGAAACGGCGCTGAGACATGTTTCGCCCGCCGCCGTGTTCGTTCCCACCGTCAGCGGGGCAACGGCCCGGAGCATCGCCCGCTTCCGGCCTCCCGTGTGGATCGTTGCCGTCAGCCCCGACGAGGCGGCCTGCAGGAGGCTCATGTTCTCCTCCGGTGTCCTGCCGGTTCACGAACCGGATCTTCCAGAAGACTGGAAGGCCTACGGCAGGTCCTGGCTGGAGGGTCACGGACTGAGCGGCGAGCTGTTCATCCTGGCTGAAGGGCCCTCTTCCCGGAACCCGCATGCCAGCCACCGCATGGAGATCATCGAGCTGAGATAGACATAACATATGTATTAATTAGTACAATTATCTGTTTTCATGCAGAAACTTCATGAGTATAATAGGGACAATGAATGAGCCTCGGTGAATCAGGGACGGATCATCCGGCTCATATGCTTTTGATACAAACATCATCAGTGTTCTGCACAGGAAGGTGCGCTACATGTCCGATCCGCATGATCTGCATGGATTGCAGGGGGAACAACGAGGCAAGAACAATCAGCCAGGTATTGATGATGGTACCCCTTCCGTCAGCATAGGTGAAATCGTTACCCCGCACATGGCCCGGTTTTTAGACTTCCTGCCCGACCCTACCTTTGCCGTCGATACCTCGGGGCGGGTCATATACTGGAACAGGGCCATGGAGTCTTTTTCCCGGGTTCAGGCAGGGGACATGCTCGGCAGGACGGACTATGCGTATGCCCTGCAGTTCTGCGGAGCAAGGGAACCCCTCCTGGTAGACCTGGTCCTGAAACGGGACGGAGAGGCGGAGAAGAAGTACAGGACACTCCATTGTTTCAATGACACCCTCTATGCCGAACACGACGATGCGCAGCTCGGCGTAAAGGTCTGGGTCAAGGCCAATCCGATCTATGATGATCACGGCGCCATCGTCGGGGCGGTAGAGACTGTCCGGGATAATTCCGAGCTCAGGCTGATGGAGACGGCTCTCGAAGAGAGCGAGGAGCGCTATCGGCTGCTCGCCGATAATGCCCGTGACGTGATCTGGATGCGGGACACGAATTTCAAGGCCATATATCTCAGCCCCTCGGTGTTCCGCCTCAGGGGGTACACCGTGCAGGAGGCCATGGCCCAGGGATTCGAGGACATGCTCACCCCCGACTCGTTCCGGACGGCCATGGAGATCTTCGAGCGAGAGAAACTCGTCGAGCAGACGGGAAGCAGACACGATCCGGGCTGGTCGGTGACCATGGAGCTTGACCTGGTGTGCAAGGACGGATCAACCATCACCGCGGAAAACACGGTGAACCTCGTGTATGACCGCAGCGGCGGCGTCATCGGCATCATGGGGATAACACGGGACATCAGTGAACGGAAGAGGGTGGAGGAGGCACTCAGGGAAAGCGAGAAACGCTACCGCCTGCTTGCCGAGAATGCTCGGGACGTCATCTGGGTCCTCGACGAGAACCTGAGGTATCTCTATCTCAGCCCTTCCACCCAGAGGCTGAGGGGATATACGGCAGAGGAGGCCATGCGGCAGACCATTGACAAGGTCCTCACGCCTGACTCGTATGCGAAGGCCGTGGACCTGTTCACGCAGGGGCTCAAACAAGAGATGAAGGGCCTGAGACACGGCCCCGGATGGTCCCTGTCCCTGGACCTCGAGATGGTCTGTAAGGACGGATCCACGGTATGGACCGAGGTCAACGTCAGCATCATCTATGAGGAAGATGGGACCCCTTCGGGACTCCTGGGCATCACCCGCGACATCAGTGAACGCAGGCGGATCGAAGAGGAGCTGCGCAAGTCTGAAGAGAAGTACCGGCTGCTGGTGGACAATGCCCATGAGGCGATCTTCATAGCCCAGGACTGGATCATGAAGTTCGTGAATCCCAAGCTCATGGCATTCCTGGGGTATTCCAGGGAGGAGCTGACCGCCAGCCGCATTGAATCCTTCGTCCACCCCCAGGACCGAGACACCGTGATCAGGTACCATCAGCGAAGGCTCGAAGGGGAGAAGCTTCCCGAGACCTATGACATCAGGGTGATAGACAGGTCCGGCCAGGTCAAGTGGGTGGAGATCAAGGCCGCCTTGTATCCATGGGAAGGCCGGCCCGCCGTATTGACCTTCCTCTCGGACATTACCGATCGCAAGCAGGCCGAGGAAGAGCTGCAGAGGCACCGGAGGCACCTCGAGGAGCTGGTGGAGGAACGTACGTCCGAGCTTGTGAGGGTGAACGAGAGCCTCCGCCGGGAGATCGAGGAGAGAAGGATGTCCGAGGATCGCCTGCGGACCAGGGAACAGGAGCTTGAGGAAATGAACGTCGCCCTGAAGGTCCTGCTCCAGCAGAGGGAACATGACAGGGATGCCGTTGAAAAGGATCTCATGGCGAACATCAATACGTCTCTGCGGGTATATCTCGACAAGCTGAAGACCTCGGGCCTGCAGGAAGATCAGATGCGTTACATATCGGAGATCGAGCAGCACCTGAAGAAGATCGGTTCGTCCTTTGTCCGGGATCTCACGTCCGAGTATCTCGACCTTACCCCTGCGGAGATCAGGGTGGCGACCCTGATCAGGGAAGGGAAGTCATCAAAGGAGATTGCGGATCTCCTGAATGTCTCCCTGAACGCCGTGCTGTTCCATCGCAATAACATCCGCAACAAGGTGGGTCTGAAGAACAGCAAGGTGGGCCTGTCCACTTATCTGCAGCAGTACGATCAGGAAGAATCCAGAACGGGAAGCCTTGCTCCTACGGAGACCCACTAATAGTTTCATCCTATCAGTTCCCTATTGATCTTCCATTGTCATACGTTTACCCGCGATTTTCCGATACCTGACACTGTAGCCGGAAGGACCAGGCCGATGAAACATGATCGGTTCCGCACCTGCGGCATAGGGACATGCAAGGCAGGCCTCCCGCCGGAAGCACCGTACGGGAAGAGGAAGAACATCAACTCAGAAGAGACGGAGGAATGAAGGATGCTGAAGTTCAGGGATATCAGGATGGGCTGGAAACTCATCATCGTGGGGACGATCCTGTCCATGATCCCCATCGGAATCGTGGGCTCCATATGTCTGTACAAGACCATGAAGGACACCACCTCAACGGCGTATCAGGAGATGCAGCGCACGACCGACGAGCTCTCGATGCTGGTCGACACGAGCCTCAACGGTGAGCTCGGCCTCGTTGCCGACTTCGCAGGCTGGAAAGAGACGATCGATGTGGCCAACAGGCTGGAGGCCTCGGGAAGGCAGGGAGCTTCCCAGGAGCTTACCATATTGACCGAGAAGCTCAAGAAGGCCATGCAGAACAAGGACATCATCCAGAATTCGACGGTCCTGTGCTTCATGGCCGCCGACGGGAAATGCGTCAGCGCCTCTGACGAAAAATTCGTCGGCGCCTCGGTTTCTGACAGGCAGTATTTCAAGGACGCCATGGCGGGCACTGCAAACATCGGGGAAGCGGCCCTCAACAAGGTGACCAACGAGCCCTTCGTTCCCATAGCGGCCCCGGTGTACTCGGCAGGCGGGAAGATCGAGGGCGTCATGGTCAATGTCCTGTCCATCAAGTACCTGAACGATATCATCGTGGACACGAAGATAGGAAAGACCGGGTATGCGCTCATGGTGAACAGTGAGGGTCTTGCCATAGCCCATCCCGATGCAAAGAGCATCATGACCCTTGACCTGGCAAAGCTCGCAGGCACGGAGGAGTTGCTCCAGCATGCCCGGTCCAAGGAGAAGGGTACCATTGAGTATACCTTCGGAGGCATCGACAAGGTGGGCGGCATATCGCCGGTCAAGTCCACCGGGTGGAGCGTCATCGTGAGCATCCCCAAGGCGGAGCTGCTCAAGAACGTGACCGACATGGTCAAGATCGCCATGGTCATCTGCGCCATAGCCCTGGCCCTGGCCTTCGTCCTGTGCAATCTCTTCGCCCGGAGCATCACGAAGCCCATCAGCAAGTCGGTGGACCTGGCCCGCAGGGTCTCGGAAGGCGACCTCACCGCGGACATCGACATCCGGCAGAAGGATGAGATCGGACAACTGGCCGATGCGCTCAGGGACATGACGGCGAAGCTCAAGGAGATCGTCGTGGATGTGCGCAGTGCGGCGGAGAATGTCGCAGCGGGAAGCGAACAGATGAGTTCGGCGGCCGAGCAGATGTCCCAGGGTGCGAGCGAGCAGGCTTCCGCCGCCGAGGAGGCGTCGAGCTCCATGGAGCAGATGGCGTCCAACATCAGGCAGAATGCGGACAATGCCCAGCAGACCGAGAAGATCGCAGTCAAGTCCGCAGACGATGCGAAAGGCGGCGGTCAGGCCGTGGAAAAGACCGTGGCTGCGATGAAGACGATTGCCGAGAAGATTGCCATCGTCGAGGAGATAGCCCGGCAGACAGACCTGCTGGCCCTGAATGCCGCCATCGAGGCGGCCCGCGCAGGCGAGCACGGCAAAGGGTTTGCGGTGGTTGCGGCAGCTGTACGCCGGCTTGCCGAGCGGTCGGCTGATGCGGCCGGAGAGATCAGCAAGCTTTCCATGACCAGCGTAGAGGTTGCGGAGAAGGCCGGAGGCCTGCTCTCCCAGATCGTGCCCGATATCCAGAAGACCTCCCAGCTCGTTCAGGAGATCACTGCGGCCAGCAGCGAACAGAACACGGGTGCGAGTCAGATCAATTCGGCCATCCAGCAGCTCAACCAGGTCGCCCAGCAGAATGCATCGGCCTCGGAGGAGATGTCGTCGACCGCTGAGGAACTTTCCAGTCAGGCTGCACAGCTTCAGGATTCCATCGCGTTCTTCAAGATAGGAAACGAGGGAGCCAGGAAGGATTCCGTCGCTGCCAGACCGGCGGGGGTCGACCACGCAGCCCCGAAGACCATCGTTTCCAGGGCCCGGGAGCACGTGTTCAGACCTGTGAAGGGAGCAGAAGCTCCAGGCGGCGACCGCCATATGGGTGTACTCATTGACATGAAGGATTCTGGCGTACAAGGAGACGGAGCTGACCAGGATTTCGAGCGCTATTAGCGCCGGTCCCGGTCACGTGGAAGGGGGGATCGGGTGTAGGGTGCCGTGTGTGTGGATCACCGATCCCCCCGCCCCCACCATGTGGTGGACAGAAGGTGCAGACAAGCATAGCCGGAGGAAGGAATGGGTATGGAAACGATAAGTGAGACGAGGCAGTATCTGTCGTTCAAGCTCGATGAAGAGGACTTCGCCCTCGATATATCCAAGGTGAGGGAAGTGCTCGATTTCACCAAGATCACCAAGGTGCCGCAGACCCCGGTCTTCATGAAAGGGGTGATCAATCTTCGTGGTGCCGTGGTACCGGTGGTGGACCTGAACCGTAAGTTCGGGATAAAGGAAACGCAGAAGACGGTGAACACCAGGATCATCATCGGCGAAGTGGATATCGATGGAGAGCACACCATCCTGGGGGTACTGGCCGATTCCGTACATGAGGTGATGGAGCTCGACCCTGAACATATCGATCCTGCTCCGAGGATCGGTACCCGGATGAATACCGAGTTTCTCGACGGCATGGGTAAGCGGGACCAGGAGTTCGTCATGATCCTCAACATCGACAAGGTGTTCTCGGCCGAAGAACTGGCCATGGTGAGCCGGCACGAAGATGCGGCGTCTTGCGAGAGTGGCCTGGGCGCCTGATGCAGGGCAATGGTGCACAGCCGGTCCACCCTGCATCGAGGATTGCAATGGAGAGCAAAAGGATGGCCATGGGCCGGGATAACTCCATGGCGGCTATGTCCTCCGAGCTTTTCCAGCGCCTGAGTCAGTTCATCTATGCCGAGAGCGGCATCAAGATGCCGCTGACAAAGAAGACCATGCTCGAGGCCAGGCTCCTGAAACGCCTCAGGACCATCGGCCTGTCGTCCTTCGGGGAATACTGCAGCTACCTGTTCAGTCCCGAGGGGATCGCCGATGAGCTGGTGAACATGATTGACGTGGTGACCACGAACAAGACGGATTTCTTCCGGGAGCCGGCGCACTTCCATTTCCTGGTCGAACATGCCCTGCCCGACCTCGTCAGCAGGACGGGGGCGGGAATGAGGAGGCCCCTCATGGTGTGGTCGGCCGCCTGTTCGACCGGTGAAGAACCGTACTCCCTGGCCATGGTCCTGGATGAGTTCTCGAGGAAGGTGAACGGGTTCACCTTCATGATACTGGGGACAGACATCTCGACCCGGGTCCTGGAAACAGCCATGATGGGCATTTACGGGGAGGATCATGCGGAACCCATCCCCGAGCCTCTGCGGAGGCGATACCTCATGAGGAGCAGGGATCGGGACCGGAGGCTGGTGAGGATCGTTCCTGAGTTGAGGGCCCTCGTGAGGTTCAGGAGGCTCAACTTCATGGAGAGCGACTTCGGGTTGAGAGAGGAGATGGACGTCATATTCTGCAGGAACGTGCTCATCTATTTCGATCAGGCAACCCAGAAGAAGGTGGTACATCATTTATGCAAGCATCTGGCTCAGGGGGGGTATCTGTTCACCGGCCACTCAGAGGCCGTCAGTGGGCTGGATGCCCCGCTGACGGCTGTTGCAAACACCGTCTCGAGGAGGATCTAGACATTTTTTGATAGCGATGGAGATGTGATGATCCCCGGCAATGACCGGGGCATCATGGATGGTGAATCCCATGGAGGCACCTATGTATGATGGACTCAAGCCTGCAACCGTCATGATCGTGGACGATTCCAGAACGAGCCTCCACCTGTTGAAGCAGATGCTCCTGAAACAGGATTTTATCGTCAAGGCATTCCCCCGTCCCGAACCTGCGTTGATGTGGGCCCTGGAAAACCCTCCCGACCTGATCCTGCTCGATATCGTCATGCCGGGCATGGACGGGTTCGAGCTGTGCAGGCTCCTCAAGGCTGAGGAAAAGCTGAAAGATGTGCCGGTGATCTTCATCAGCTCGAAGAGCGAGATCAAGAGCAAGGTCATGGCCTTCGGTATAGGCGGGGTGGACTACATCACCAGGCCCTTCGAGCTGGAAGAGGTCCGTACCAGGGTCTCGACACACCTGCGGATCAGGAGGATGCAGCTCGGGCTCATGGACCAGAACCGTGAGCTGGAAAGGCTCGTGGCCGAGAAGGTCAAGGAGATCTCCGATTCCCGCATGGCGACCATCCTGGCCCTTGCCAAGCTGGCGGAGTCACGGGACGACGATACGGGAAAACACCTGGAAAGGGTCCAGGGCCTGTGTACCCTCCTGGCCGAAAGGCTGTCGACCATGCCGGGGTGTCAGGCAGAGATCGACAGGGAGTTCATCGAGAACATCTTTTATGCAAGTCCTCTGCACGATATCGGGAAGGTGGGGATCCCCGACAGGATCCTCCTGAAACCCGGCAGGCTCGATCCCGACGAGTTCGAGGTCATGAAGCGGCACACCGTCATCGGGGCCGAGACCCTGGAGGCGGTGAGGGAAAGATACAGAGGTAATGCATTCATCGAGATGGGTATCTCCATCGCGCGGTCCCATCACGAATGGTGGGACGGCAGCGGGTATCCGGATGGTCTGCGGGGAGACGCCATACCTCTGTGCGCCCGCATCATGGCGGTGGCCGATGTCTACGACGCCCTGCGCTCCGAGCGGAGCTACAAACACGCGCTGCCCCATGACAGGGCCCTGGAGATTATCCGGGCCGAGAGAGGGACGCACTTCTGCCCGTGCGTGGTCGATGCGTTTCTGAGTCTTGAGGCAGACATTGTGATGGCATACGAAGGCGCCGATACAAAGGGATCCCTGTTTCCCGGAGGGTTTGTCCTGAAGGACTGAGGGAAGGGCCTCACCGGGTTGAGTCCCGC
>DAITOA010000053.1:0-18517 GCA_036834365.1 Thermodesulfobacteriota bacterium
GCGCTCAAGGATGCCGGCATGGCCTGGAAGGACATCGAGGCCGCCTACTGCGGCACGGTGCAGCCCGGTGTATCAGGCGGGCATGCCATCTGCAACACCATGGGATACACGGGCCTGGGCATCACCATTGTGGAGAACGCCTCCGCGAGCGGATCGTCCGCATTCAGGGAGGCATACCTGTCCGTGGCCTCCGGTGAAAACGATGTCGTGCTCGCCTTCGGCGTGGACAGGCTCGGCTCGCAGCTCCTGGCGCCGCCGCCCGTATCCGTTCAGCCGCAGCCGGTGAATACGGCGCCGCCCGAACCCCAACAGCCGCAGCCGGAAAACGAACGGGTGGATGCAAAGTTCAGGAAGATGCTGCCGGTCCAGTACTTTGCCGAACTGGCCAGGCACTACATGAAGGAATACGGCGTCACGAGGGAACAGCTGGGCCAGGTCTCGGTCAAGAGCCACTATAACGCTTTCCTGAACCCCTATGCGCACTTCCAGAAGCCGTGCACGCTGGAGCAGGCCAACAATGCCCGCATGGTGGTGGATCCCCTGACCGTGCTGCACTGTTGCCCCATGGATGACGGGGCCGCAGCGGTCATCGTGTGTGCAAAGGAGACGGCAGGGAGATATACCGACAAGCCGTGCCCGACCATCGTGGCGTCCGTGAACAGGAGCACGCCGGAAGACGGCGACTTCTTCGTCACCCTGACCAGGCTGACATCCCGGGAAGCCTACAGGAAGGCCGGCATCGGCCCCGAGGACCTGGATCTCATCGAGCTGCACGACGCCTTCACCATCGAGGAGATCATGTACCTGGAGGCGCTCGGCCTGTGCGAGACAGGGCAGGGGGGCAAGCTCGTCGAGGACGGCGTGACGGCCATCACCGGCAAGCACCCCGTCAACACGAGCGGCGGCCTGATCTCCATGGGGCACCCCGTAGGACCCACGGGCATCGGCCAGGTGGCCGAGGTTCTCTGGCAGATGAGGGGAGAGTGCGGCAAACGGCAGATCACAAAGCCCGTCCATCATGCCCTTACCCAGATGGTCGGCGCGGGCGGCGTGTGCGTCATTCATGTGTTCAAGAGGTGAGAAGGGGACGGATGAAATCCGGGGACACCACACTCATTCATACCGGAACATAGGTATGGTGTCCCCGGATTTCAGGATTGCTTTTCTAGCTGAAGAGGTTACTTTGCCTTCTTCTTCGTCGTCTTTGCCGCTGCCTTGGGCTTTGCTGCCGCCTTTGGCTTCGCAGCCTTTGCCGGTGCCGCCTTCTTCTTTGTAGCCGTTGCCGCCGCTGCCTTGGGCTTTGCAGCCTTTGCCACAGCCTTCGGTTTTGCAGCCTTTGCCGCTGCCGCCTTGGGCTTTGCGGCCGCCTTCGGTTTCGCGGCCTTTGCCGCAGCCGCCTTGGGCTTTGCAGCCTTTGCCGGCGCAGCCTTCTTCTTTGTGGCTGCCTTCGGTTTCGCGGCCTTTGCCGCCACCTTCTTGGTTACCGCCTTCTTCGCTACTGTCGTTTTTGCCATAACTTCCTCCTCCCTTGGTTACTCTTTATCTTCTGAGTCTTGATGCTCGTCCAAGACAATGTCGTCCACATCCAGAACAAATTCGGCATCGAGTTCATCGACAACCTCATGCAGGTCTTCATTCTCACCCGGGGCAACAGTGAGTGGCTCCGTTTTTGCCGCGTAAGCCGAACGGTGTTTCCCCCTGCGCTTGCGGGCCGCTTTTATCACTCCATCCTGCTGATTGGCTCCGCATGACGGGCACAGGGGTTGTGGTCTGCCCAGGTCATAAAATTTGATGCCGCATCTATAGCACTTGTACCGTTTCCCCAGTTCTACAGGAGAAACCATGACATTTTTAGTCTGAACCTTATTAAACACGGCAATCTTTTTTCCCTCGGGCGGCTGATGCGTCTCGAGAGAAATGAGCTTTGTCTCCAATATCTTTTCTCCGGCTACCAGGGCTTCCTGTTTCTTGCCAGGCTGCGCCGCTTTTTCGGTTGGCTTGGCCTTGACGGGCTGCTTCGTCGCTGCAGCAGGGGGCGCAGGATTCTTGGCCGGTTTGGCCGTGACTTTCGGTGCTTCTATTTTCTTGACGGGCAGCGCCGTCTTCCCGGCCGGCTTGGTCTTTATAGGCTGCTTCTTCGCTGCAGCAGGGGGCGCAGGTTTCTTGACCGGTTTGGCCGTGGCTTTGGGAGCCTCTTTTTTCTTGACGGGCAGCGCCGTCTTTCCGGCCGGCTTGGCCTTTATGGGCTGCTTCTTCGCTGCAGCAAGGGACGCAGGTTTCTTGGCCTGTTTGGCCGTGACTTTGGGAGCCTCTTTTTTCTTGACGGGCAGCGCCGTCTTTCCGGCCGGCTTGGCCTTTATGGGCTGCTTCTTCGCTGCAGCAGGGGGCGCAGGCTTCTTGACCGGTTTGGCCGTGACTTTGGGAGCCTCTTTTTTCTTGACGGGCTGTGCCGTCTTTCCGGCCGGCTTGGCCTTGGCGGGTTGCTTCTTCGCTGCAGCAGGGAGTACAGGTTTCTTTGATGACTTCTCTTTGGTTTTCAATGCTTCTTTTTTCCCGGGCTGCGTCTTTCCCTTTCCAACAACCTTGGTAACTACAGGTTTCTTCGCAGCGGCCGATGAGGCACCGGTCTTACGGGATCCCTTCTTAACTGCTGGCATTGCCTTCTTTTTTTCAGGATGACTGTTATTGCGTTTATTCAACGATCGCATCCATTCCATCCTTCCTGACTTATTATATCGTTTTAACGATCCAATTTCATTAAAATAAAATATATCAGGAAAAATTTTTGTCCCCCGTCAGGGGAAAGGGGGAAAAAGGCGGATTCTTCTTGGAGGAATATGGGGTCGGAGACCGTCATCTCCGACCCCATATCATGAAAATCCTATTTCGCATACAGCCTGTTGATCTCATCCATATACTTTTCGAACACGACGCGTCTCTTGAGTTTCATGGTCTGGGTCAGCATGCCGTTGTCCACGGTGAACGGCTGGTCGATGAACAGGAACTTCCTCGGTATCTCGTAGCTCCCGTACTTGGACCTCAGTTCGTTGACGATGGCATCTTCCAGGAATTTCCTTGTCTCCTCCCGCTTCATCAGCTCCGCATGATCCTTGGGCAGCTGGTTCTTCTCGGCCCACCTGGTAAGGGCCGCGAAGTCCGGGATCACCAGGCAGATGTTGTACTCGCGGCCTTCGCCGTAGATCATGGCGTTTTCTATGTAGTGGTTCAGCTTGATGTCCTCCTCGATGGCCGCGGGGAACACGTACTTGCCGTTTTCGAGCTTGAACTGCTCCTTGATCCTACCGGTTATGTACAGGAAGCCGTCCTCGTCGATGCGGCCGCGGTCCCCTGTCCGGAACCCCCCGTCGGCGGTCATGACCTCCTTGGTGGCATCGGGCTTGTTGTGGTAGCCCTTCATGACATTGGGCCCGTAGACGATGATCTCGCCGTCGGTGGCCTCGGACCCGGTCACGGATTTGTCGATGACGATACTGCACATGCCCATGAGAGGGCCGACGCTGCCTATACGGTATTTGGAGGGGCGGTTCATGGTGACGCCGGGCGAGGTCTCGGTCAGTCCGTACGCGTCGTAGAGCGGTATGCCCATGTCCCAGAAGAAGTGGGATATCTCCGGGTTCATCATGGCGCTTCCCGTCATGACGCCTTTCAGCCTGCCGCCGAGCCGTTCCCTGATCTTCTTGAACACGACCGTATCGGCGATTAAGAACTTCAGGTTCGTCACGAGGCTCGAGGAGCCCTGCGCGGCGAGCTCCCGCTTCTTCTTGCCGCTCTCGACGCCCATGACGAACAGCTTTCTGGCAAGGCCGCCTTCTTCGTTCATCTTGGTCCACAACCCGTCGTAGACCTTGTTGAAGACCCTGGGCACGGCAACCATGAATGTTGGCTTCACCAGAGACAGGTCTTCGGGGATGGTGGAGGCGCTTTGCGCAAGCCCGATCGCCCCGCCCAGGATGCAGGCGACCACGAGTTCTCCGAGCCCGAAGACGTGGGCCCAGGGAAGGATGGACAGCAGCGAGTCGTTTTCGTTCACGTCGGGAAAGTTCTGGGTCACGGCATGGGCGTTGCTTGTGATGTTGGCCTGCGTGAGGAGCACGCCCTTCGGATCGCCGGTCGTGCCCGAGGTGTAGATCAGGATGCAGACGGACGATGGATCCGGATAGACGGCCTTCACCTTCCCGGCAGCGCCTTTTCTCTCCAGGTCGGCCAGCGTATCCGGACCGTCGCCTTCCATGATGATGACCTTCTGAAGCGTGGACAGGGAAGATATAGATTCCCTTATCCTGTCGTATATCGCTTTTTTGGTGATGAACAGCACCTTTATCCCGGCGTCCTTGATGATGTATTTCCAGACCTGCTCCAGCTCCGCCTCGTACATGGGGACGAAACGGGCATCCAGGCCGCTCGTGGCGAAGAAGCACACCGCCCAGTTCTCTGAGTTGTTCGAGATGATGCCCACGGCATCGTCCTTCTGAACACCCAGCTGGCTCAGGCCGCTCCTCACGTTGTCCACGCGCGAGCCGAGCTCGGCAAAGGTCGTCCAGTCGTATCGCTTCAGCGCTTTGTTCTTTGTTCCGAGAAAAGGTCTCTGCGGGAATCTCTTTACCGACCGATCAACGATTTCCGGAACATTGTCCGGCTTGACGAGCTGATACATGGGCTTCTCCTCTCAGGTGCATGTACTTTTCTCATACCAGCGTATCATAGGTGCCGGCCTTTATGCACCAGGGAAAAACAGGGGCTGGTTGTTTCTCACGCCGACATCATTTGAGCGCGATCCATGTTGCCTTCGCCCTGGCGCACAGCCCGTCGGATTCGGAAAACACCGCAGTTCCTGTCTGATGTTTTCTGCCCTCCCGGGCGATGTTCCAGCCGATGGCGATACAGCAGGCATCCGCTTTTATGTCCTTCATGATTTCTACGGCGAGCTTTCCCAGGACAATGACCCTGGGCTGATCCAGCATGGCGGCAAAGGCCCCGGGGCAGTCCAGCGCCGCCCAGACGAATTCGCGTCTTACCAGGCCTTTGCCGTCGCCCAGTGCGGCATACGGCGACCATGGGGCTGCGACCATCTTTCCGCCCGGCACCGGGCCGGGGAAGATCCTCAACCCGTCCCCTTCGTCACGCTCGGGGCCGCAGACGAAGCAGCGGGGGAAGGGGTGTGTCTTGAACCCCAGGTAGTCCTTCGATGCCGTATGTGCCTCGGCACAGGTGGGAGGGGCAGGGACATCCAGATCGAGGGCCACCCTATGGGCTTCGGCCACGAGCGTATCGCCGTCCATGAGGGTGACATGGTCGCTGTCCGTGAGGGTGACCTCCAGAGAGCGGTCGAGGGGAGGGGGTATCCGCAGCGTGACCTCTGAAGGTCCCTGGATGTAGCTCCCGAGCAGGCCGCACACATAGCCGCCCTGTCCTGATGTCGAAGGTCCGCAGTACGTGCTTTCAATGATCATGGTGTCTGCCAGTATAGAAGGGTTCAAAGACGATTGCCAGAGCCATCTCTTAAGAGCCCCGGCCTCAGCTCACAGGTCACGCCTCGCCAAGGGTCATCCTTGCACGGATCGGTAATGAATATCAGGGGCAGGCCGGCCTTTGCGGTCACGGTATGGCACAAGGGACAGATCGTTAGCAGGGCTTCGGCACGGTTGTCCATCGCATCCTTATATATAATACATGCCGGCCGGGGAGATACGGCATGATCGCACAGGCAGGGATCTCGCCGCCTGAGTTCAGGAGATACGGCATCGAATGCCGCAGGGTATGCTGGAGAACAGGCATGCGGCCGGACGGAAAACGGACGGGGCCAGTCCCGATCATGCGCAGCACATGGCCCCGTCTCGAACCGGCCTGTCGGCCTATACCGAATAATCAACCGGGGTGTACATGCCGCTGCCCCCGAGATTCATGAAGAGATCCTGCATGGTGTTCGCCCGGCCGTTGCCGAAGGCGGAAGCATATGCCGACAGGGCCTGCTGGGCAAGG
Organism: Thermodesulfobacteriota bacterium; assembly: GCA_036834365.1. Classification (GTDB taxonomy): domain Bacteria; phylum Desulfobacterota; class Desulfomonilia; order UBA1062; family UBA1062; genus MWEI01. The sequence continues at coordinate 6,001 of DAITOA010000053.1, forward strand.
CTCCTGGTGTCCTCGACGCTGGTGTCGTCGAGATATGCCTGCAGCTCCGTGCTGCTCAGCACTCCGTCGCCGTTGGTGTCGTACTTGGAGAGGATGCTGTCGGCGCTGGTCGTGGAGTCGTCCTCCTCGGAAGAAGATGCCTCAGGGGGAGGAGGGGGCGGGGCCATACCGGCGGTGGCCGGTGACGGAACACCGCTGGCCTCAAGGAACGAATCCAGTTCGGCGGAGCTCAGCTCCCCGTCGCCGTCGGTGTCATAAGTGGAGAGGGCGTCGGTGGTGTCGATGGTGTTGCCGGTCTCTTCGGACATGTTCAATGCCCATTCATCCAGCTCGGTCTGAGACACCCCGCCGCTGGAGTCGGCATCGAGGGCGGTGAACAGGTCGCCGCCGCCCTGCATGCGCATCATGCCCATGCCCTGCTGCATGGTGGATTCCATGTAGGACTGCATTTCCTCGCTGTTCAGCTCGCCGTCGCCGTCTGCATCATAGGTGGATATGACGTTTTCAGTATCGATGGTCTGGCCCGTCTTGTCCGCCATGGCCTGGAGCTCGGACTGCGAGATCCCGCCGCTTGCATCGGTGTCCACCTTGTTGAACATCTCTGCAGGGTCGGGCCTCGTTCTGGCCGGCTGGTTCTGCAGATAGTACATGGAACTGTTGTAACTGCCTATCCCGTTGACCATTGTCTTCCTCCTTTGTCTTTTTTTCAGAACATTCGCGAAGTCTGTTCAGAAAAGACAATGGCCAGAACCGTGCCAGGCCGTGGGCCCCCGGACAGGTTCACGGAACTGTTAAGTTACCCCTTCCATGCCTCAGTCAGCACGCGATCTCCGGTCGTCAAGGACCTCACTGGCTCGCTTGAGCAGGATGGACTTCCAGTTCTTGATCTGGTTGGGGTGCACCTGGTTCTCATCAGCGAGTTCGCTCAGGGTCTTTTCGCCCCTGATGTATTCGGCCACCAGTGAGGCCTTGAACTCACCGGTATATCTCTTGCGTTTCTTCATGGGATCTCGGTCCTCTCCTCTCTCGCAACGTAACGTAATTCCCGGAGATCATCCCTCCATTATCATGGGATAGTGAAGGGACGACACCGGGCAGCGGGGGAAACGATTGCCACTCTCATGGGAAAGAATTACCCCCCCCAGGCGAACCATGCACGGTCCTTACTCTCCCTGGGGACGGGGTGGCTTGCGGTTCATCCTCTTCTGGATGTCCTCCCCCTGCTTCTTCGATACGAGCCCGCCGGACACGGCCTGGTTGACGAGCTTCAACTCCTGTTTGGACATCGCCGCTGTGAAGTCCTCGAACGGGACCCCGTAGGCATCCAGTATCGCCGCCGGGGGGCTGCTGATGAGCAGCATCTTCACCGTCTCCTGGGGCAGTCCGGTGAGCTCGGCCACGACATTGGTGGTCATGCAGTCAATGAGGAGCTTCAGCGCGGGTGCCTCAGGCGGGGCCGGATGCACCCTGGAAGGGTGCAGGCCTGAACTCTGTTCGGGAACCGGTCCGGTCTGATGCTCCCCTCCGGAGGCCATGCCTGACAGGGGCATGAGCATGAGCATGATGGCAACCAGTATCAGTGATCTTTTCATAGGGTGTCCTCCTGACTTTTTCTAAGAACTGATGCCATACAAATGTGGAGAACTTGTGAAGAAACAATGAGTTTGTTGTGAGGATGGCAGGACGGGACGGAAGGTTGAATCGTTCAGGCCGGCAGGAGAGGGAGACAGCGGCTCAAGGCAGTTCCAGGTGGTGGCGATGCGTCTGGGTGTGCGGCAGAATGCTCCTATGGTAGGATGCCTGGCCGATGTCATATCGCTGTCCACCGAGGACCATTCACGGTGACGAGCCGTCGACCGTGACGGCAATGAATTTCACCGGCTCACGCACTATCAGGATAGAACCTGGCGAAAACAGTCTTTGCAATGCCATAGTTACCCTCCGGTATAAATAAAAGTTGGCTGCATTTTCAAAATGATTGACAAGGATGGCAAAAGGTAATAGAATACGATTCAGAAAATAAAAAAAATAAAATTAAATTTGGCTCGCAGGTGGTGCGTTGGTGCTCCAACGATATGGCAGATGAAGACGCTATTCCACTAAGGAGAATAAGATGAACATACAGAAAGTAGCAGTAATAGGCGCAGGATTGATGGGTTGCGGCATCGCTCAGGTTTGTGCAAGGGCAGGTTACGAAGTCAGCATGCGCGATGTCGAGCAGCGGTTTGTCGACAAAGGGATGAGCGTTATTAAGAAGAATCTTGATCGGGAGATACAGAAAGGCAAGTTGAGTCAGGATGAAGCAAAGGCTGTTCTTGACAGGTTGACGCCCACTCTCGATCTGAAAGAGGCGGCTCAGGACGCTGATCTGGTTGTAGAAGTCGTCGTTGAGATCATGGATGTGAAGAAGAAGGTTTTCGTCGAGCTTGAGCAGATCGTGAAACCCGAATGCCTGTTCTTCAGCAATACATCCAGCCTGAGTGTAACCGAGATGGCCGCAACGACAAACAGGCCGGAAAAATTCATCGGTGCTCATTTCTTCAATCCTGTTCCTGTAATGAAACTCCTTGAACTCGTCGTAGGCCATCAGACGTCGGATGAGACGGTTGAGATTGCCAAAGAGTGGGGTAAGAAAATCGGGAAAGAGGTCATTGTTGTCAAGGATTCACCCGGATTTGCCGTCAACAGGATATGCTCTCCCATGCTCAACGAGGCTTTCTTTGCGCTCGGTGAAGGCATAGCCAGCGCAGAAGACATAGACAGAGGTATCGTTTACGGAATGAACCACCCCATCGGGCCGCTAGCCCTTGCGGACCTTGTCGGGCTTGAAACCGTTCTCCGTATTATGGAGGTCTACCAGGCGCAGATGGGCGACAAGTACAGGCCCGCTCCCCTCCTGAGAAAACTCGTTAATGCGGGTCATTTGGGACGCAAGACGGGCAAAGGCGTCTACGACTACACGAAAAAGTAACGGACACTGGGATTCAACATCAGGCACGTCTGCTGAGACAAGGAAAACATATGGACTGGAAAACAGATTATAAGAATAAATTGAGGACATTGGAAGAAGCCGCTCTCCTCGTGCAGTCCGGAGACTTCATCGCCACCGGTCTGGGCATCGGGTCTTGTTCGCCTGATATGTTCGAAGCGATACTGGCTCGCCACCATGAGCTGGAGGGCGTGAATATAAGCGATGCGGTTCAGGTGAGGCCCACTCGGCTCTATGATCCTGAGTTCATGAAGACCCTGGATGGGCGTATCAATTTCGCACCCTCGTTCGGAACAGCCCCGGTCCGCCGCATCTATGAAGCGAAGAGGGGGGATTTCCTCCCCAACAACAGCTCGGTCCTGGGCAACATTTACGGGAACATGGCGGATGTCTTCATTCACATGGTGACGCCTCCGAACAAACACGGGTACGTCAATCTCGGGCTGTCGAACTTCTACAGCATGCAGGCCATCCGGGAAGGAAGGGCTTCCGGCAGGCAGCGTGTGACCATAGGCGAAGTGAATGAGAAGATGCCCGTTATCCTCGGAGAGAACTGGATGCATGTCTCGGAATTCGATGCTTTTGTTGAAAATTCGACTCCAATGCCCCAGCTGAACAGGAGCAACGACCGCGGTGACGTCGATGACAAAATCGCAGGATATGTGCTCGAACTCATCAAGGATGGCGATACGTTCCAGATGGGAATCGGCAGCATCCCCGAAAAGGTGGCGAAAGGCCTTGATGGGCGGCATAATCTGGGGATTCATACCGAGATGATCCCCATGGGGTTGCCTGATCTCGTGGAAAAGGGCGTCGTGACGAATGCACTGAAACCAAAGCACAAGGGTGTCACCGTGGCCACCTTCTCGCTGGGTGATGACGAGCTGTACGAATATGCACGCGAAAATCCCTCATGCGAATTCTATCCCGCGAGCTACACCAACTGTCCCATGGTCATTGCCCAGTATCCCAATTTTCTCGCCATGAACATGGCCCTCATGGTGGACCTTTCGGGGCAGATAAACTCGGAAGGGCTGGGACACCGGCAGATAAGCGGAAGCGGAGGGCAGCTTGACTTCCAGATAGGGGCCATGTACTCTGACGGAGGAAGGGCCCTCACACTGTTGACCTCGGCCCGGAAGATGAAGGATGGAAGTCTCGAATCGTCCATTATACCCGAACTTCCCGTTGGTACCCCGGTGAGTGTTCCAAGGACCTATGCTGATTACATCATTACGGAATACGGGATTGCCCATTTGAAAAACAAGACCGTCCGGCAGCGCGCCGAAGCCCTCATATCCATCGCGCATCCGGATCTGCGGGGCATGTTGAGGGAAAGCATGAGAAAGAATTTCTACCCCAGATAACGGATAACGGGCGCTGAATAACATGGTCTATCCGGTATTCATCTCAATATCTCCAGGTAGGGGGACACCTTGCTTTTGTGTTCCCCGGGACAGTCGGTTCAGTCTTCTCGCAATGGCGTAAAGGAGATCCATTTTCTAATTCTTGGAATATTGTTGAAGACTTAGAGAGTATATGGAAATCGAGAGAATATGATTCGAAAGAATACAAACGCAAATGATATTAAATATGCCGCAGGTAAGGCCTTGAACAACACTTCATGTTTTACACAGGCGTCAGAAGTACCAATACGACTTCAAAGGAGAGGGTTATGAAAAAAAAGGTTCTGATGATCGCGGTTCTGGCTCTGGTGGTGTTCATGAGCGGCTCATTTCCCTGCGAAGCTGCACAGAAAGTGTACAAGTGGAAGTTACAGGCATGGCGCAGCGCCGCTGAACCGGGGATGGCCTACTATGTAGAGATGTTCAATAAGACTCTTCCCGCCATGACGGATGGAAGGCTCCAGATCAAGATGTACTGGGGCGGTGAGCTGGTGGCGACTCCCGATCTTCTGGATTCAGTGAAGATGGGTGTTGTGGATATGGGACTCGCATCCGCTTACACATACCAGGGTGTCATTCCGTGTGCAGCCGTTGAATATGGGCTTCCCTTCGGGATCAGGACACCCAACGAGCTGTATAACTTCATGTATGGCAAGAAATTACCGAATATATTTGGCGGATGGCGCGCAATTGACGTGCTGAGGCCGGAATATCAGAAACAGGGCGTATATCTGCTCACCACCGGCGTAGACTGCTGGCCGGGAGCTTTCATGTTCAAATCTCCCATCAACAAGCTCAGCGATATCAAGGGCAAGAAGGTCAGGGCATCAGGTCTGATGATGGATTGGATCGAGAAATTCGGCGGGAACGGTGTATTCATCCCCGGAGAGGAAACATATACCTCGCTTCAGACAGGCGCCCTTGACGGAGTCAGCTGGGGGAGCGCCATCGCCATGTACAGCGTGAAGTTCCATGAAGTCGCCAAGAATTTCCTCTGGCCCCCCATCGACCCCATCAACTGCGCAAATGTCATTGTGAACGAGAAGTCCTGGAAATCACTGCCTCCTGACCTCCAGGTAGCCCTTGAGCAGGCGATGATCATCGCCGGGATGAACCACACCTATCACCAGAACTGGACGGGTGAACAGTGGGGTTTGACCCAGATGAAAAAGGCAGGGGTGAAGATCAATGAGCTGAAAGGCGAAGAGCTGGAAAAGGCCACAAAGGCTGCCCATGAATTGTGGGACAAAGAGGCGAAGAGAAGCCCTGCATCAGCCAAGCTCGTAAACATGACAAAAGATTACATGAGAGCAATGGGATATCTGGACTAGTATAACCATGGAAGGGACGTGCTTGCCGTGAACCGGCGGCGACGTCCCTTCCATGGATCGCATACATAGTCGAGATGAAGAGGATGTTTAGACGTGCAAGGGAGATAACATGCGTACAGTGATTCGGTTTATCTCGAAAGTCACCGATGTGAGCGGTCAGATCCTCATGTGGCTGCCCTGGGTTTTGACGGTGATCATCGTATGGGAAGTCGTCATGAGGAATTTCTTTAACAGACCGACGATTTGGGCGCACGAAGTAAGCGTGATGGTCTTTGCCGTGTTCACCATCACGAGTGGTGCCTATGCTTTGAAAGAAAAAGCCCATGTCAATATGGATCTTTTTTATAGCGGCATGACGGAAAGAGGGAAGGCGATCATGGACATCATCACCTTTCCTGCATTCTTCTTGTTTATCGCCATTCTCCTGTGGCTCGGATGGGACTTTGCAGTGCGCTCGGTAATGCTGCAAGAGAGGTCGATCAGCACCTGGAACCCGGTGATCTGGCCGGTCAAGATCATGATCCCCGTTGGTGCGCTTCTGATGCTCCTTCAGGGGATAGCAATGTTCTTGTCCAATATCCTGACTCTCATGGACAGGGAAAGGAAGGCGAGATAATGGAACCCGGGACGATTACCATCTTATTGACGATCAGCATGATCGCCGGCCTGGTGTCGGGGCTTCCCATCACATTCGTACTCGGAGCCATCGGCTGTATCTTTACCTTTTTCCTGTGGGGTCCCGGGGCGATGTCGGTCATACCCACCCTGATCTTCGGCAAGGCCATGATGTCCTTCGGCCTTCTCTCCGTTCCCCTCTTTGTCCTCATGGGTTTCGTTCTTCAACACTCGGGCATCGCGGACAAGCTGTTCAACGCCTTCTATGTGTGGGGGGGTAAGCTGGGGGGCGGTCTTGCCATCGCCGCCATCATCGTCTGCACGCTCTTTGCGGCAATGACCGGCATCGGCGGGGCCGGGACGATCACCATGGGCCTCATCGCCCTGCCTGCCATGCTTGCCCGGAACTACAACAAGAAACTAGCCCTCGGGTGCATAGGAGCAGGCGGTGCCTTGGGCATCCTCATACCGCCGAGCATCACCATGATCATCTACGGTATGATCTGCCAGGTTTCCATCGGAAAACTCTTTGCAGGCGGCCTTATTCCCGGTCTTCTGCTCTGCGCACTGTTCATTGCGTACACTGTCATCTTATGCAAGGTTAACCCGGAAAACGGTCCCGGGATGCCTGAAGAGGAGATCCTCCCCTTCAAGGAAAAGATCAAGGCGACAAAATCCGTTATCGCCCCCCTCATACTCATCTGCGCGGTACTGGGTTCGATCTTTTCGGGCATCGCCACCCCTACCGAAGGTGCGGCGATAGGGGCGGCAGGTAGTTTCATCTTGATGGTATTAGGCGGTCAGTTCAGTTGGAAGATGTTCAAGGATATCTCCCTTGGGACGTTGAAGCTCTCCGGCATGGTCATGTGGATCGTCATCGGCGCCTACTGCTTCTCCACCATATACATGGCGTTGGGGGCGACCCAGTTCGTCAGCGGCCTGGTGCAGAATCTTCCCTTCGGGTACTGGGGGGTCTTCATCATCATCCAGGTCATATTCTTCGGTCTGGGCATGCTGCTCGACCCATCGGCCATCGTCATGATTACGGCCCCCATTCTCACGCCCATCGTGGCGGCCATGGGGTACGACCCGGTCTGGTTCGGCATCATCTTCATCATGAATATGCAGGCAGCTTATATATCGCCCCCCTTCGGGTATAATCTGTTCTACCTGAAGAGCATCGCGCCGGAAGGAGTAGGGATCAAGGACATCTATGTGGCTGTTATCCCCTTCATCCTTCTCCAGTTGCTGGGTTTGGCCATAGTGGCAGTATTCCCACAGATAGCAATGTGGTTGCCGAACCTGATTTTCGGGGCATAGGTCGTACTTGTCACGTTCTATTGAATGAGGATCATCAACCGGGATGATCCGAGAACAGAGAGGAGAAAGGAATATGTTCAGTAAGATACTGTATCCGACTGATTTTTCAGAGGTCTCCGGCAAGGCCAGTGGCTTTGTCGAGCGGCTGCAGGAAGCAGGGACAAGGGATATTGTTCTCCTCCATGTGATCGATACACGACATTTCCCCATGATCGAGACCATAGAGAGCAAAACGGTCATGAAGACCATTGAGGAGAAGTTGGAAAAAGAATCCATGGAAAAGCTGAACCAGATCGCGGAGCATTTAAGGGCAAGAGGCTTAGGGGTGAAGGTACTCCTGAAAAAGGGGGTTCCTTTCCAAGAAATATTGAGTACGGCCGAAGAAGAAGACGTTTCGGTGATCGTGGTCGGTTCGCACGGTATCAGCAATGTCGGCGAAATGCTCCTCGGTTCAGTCTCCGAGAAGGTCATCAGGAAATCCAAGAAGACGGTGATTGTCGTGAAGAGATAGGAATGAGTATGGATTGGGACAAGCGGTACATTCAGACATAAAAGACAACTGGGTTCCGCTTCGAGCCGGCCAACTCGAAGCGGAGGCAAGCACAAAAGAGCGGGCATTGTGGGAGCCCACACAACCACGATGTCCGCTCTTTTGTCGCCCGGGAGAAATGAAGGCATGTCTGGAAGAAGATAACGAGTGAATATTACATCTGAAAAATTATAGACCCGCTAACGAACAGAATGCGAAGGAGCAGGAGATGAAGAAAACGAAAGACGATGTGGTGATTGTCAGTGGAGTAAGGACCCCCTTCAGCAAGTTTGGTGGCACCCTGAAAAATATCCATAGTACTGATCTGGGGTGTATAGTCATCAAGGAAAGCCTCAAGAGGGCAGGCATCAAGGGAGAAGACCTGGACGAGCTGTATTATGGGATGTGCGATCAGGCCGAGGCCGCCCTTTTCGACAATGTAAACGGCAGGCAGGCAATGCTGCGGGCAGGCTTACCTCAAACACTGGTGTCTCTGACCATCGACAGGGCATGTTGTTCTTCCATGTGTGCCGTCCACCTGGGACGAAGGGCGATCCTTCTGGATGAAGCAGACACCTGCATGGCGGTGGGTGCGGAAAACATGAGCAACACCCCGCTGCTTATAAACGGACATCGCTGGGGGGCAGGAATGGCACCGCTCCTCGTCCAGGACTATCTGAATCCGATCACCTACAGAGAATACTCGCCCCTGGGAAGGGATGCCGGAGAGATCGCCATCGAACACGGGATTTCGCGGGAAGAACAGGATATGTGGGCATTGGGTTCACAGCAGAAATGGGGCGAAGCGGACAAAGCGGGAAAGTTCAAAGATGAGCTGGTGCCCGTCACCGTTCCCAGCAAAAAAGGCGATCCGATCATTTTTGACCGCGACGAGTTTCCGAAACCGAATACGACGCTTGAAGGTCTTGCCAAGTTAAAGACGATATACGGAAGCCCGACAGTCACTGCCGGCAATGCCCCGGGCCTGGATGCAGGCGCCTCGGCCTTGATCATCATGAGGAGATCCAAGGCCGAAAAAATGGGCGTGAAACCCCTTGCAACAATCGTTTCCGTAGCCAGCGGAGCCAGCGAACCGAGGACCATGGCGGAGCTTCCGGGAAAAGTAATCAAGAAGGCCTTGAGCAGGGCGGACCTCACGATCGACGACATGAACGTCATCGAGATCAATGAAGCCTTTGCGGCGGTTACCCTGGTCTCCACCAAGATGCTCGCAGAGAACGACGAGAAAAAGTGGCGCGAGCTCCTGAAGAGAACCAATCCCAACGGCGGCGCTATCGCCATCGGCCACCCGGTGGGCGCCAGCGGCGGAAGGATCCTGCTGACAATGATGCACGAGCTCAGAAGAAGGGGCGGCGGATACGGCGTCTGTGGTATCTGCGGCGGTCTGGCCCAGGGCGACTGCACCGTCATCAAGGTGGACGAATGATGGAACGGTAGTGTTCACCGGCACGTATGGATGTATGTCCGGGAACGGGAACTCTCGTCCTCATTTCATGAAATCGGGAGATAACATAATGAAATACCTAAAATACGAGATAGAGAATCAGATAGCGACAATAACGATCAATCGGCCTGAGGTGCTCAACGCACTGAATAAAGACCTCATCGACGAGCTCGGCCTCGCCGTCGACGACATGATGCATGAAGGCAAAGCCCGGGCTCTGATCATCACCGGTGAGGGGAAACACTTCGCAGCAGGGGCGGACATCGTCCAGATGATCGAAATGAATCCCGCTCAGGCGAGAGGATTCATCTTCAGCGGCGTGTATAACAAGATAGAGGCGCTTCCGATCCCGGTCTTTGCCGCTATCAAGGGTTTCGCTCTCGGCGGCGGATTGGAGCTTGCCCTCGCATGCGATTTCCGTATCTGCAGCTCCAAGGCAAAACTCGGACTGCCGGAAATCAAACTCGGCATCATGCCGGGAGCAGGTGGAACCCAGCGTCTGCCCAAGCTCATAGGATTGAGCCGGGCCCGTGAAATGATCTATTTCGGTGATATAATTGATGCAGAAAAGGCCTACCAGTGGGGCCTGTGCGACAGGGTCACCGAGGGTGACCCCATGGAGCAGGCGAAAGAACTGGCCCAGAAAGTTCTTGAAAAGTCACCTGTCGCCCTCGACGCGGCAAAGAAGACGATCAATTATGGTTTGGATAAGGATTTGACCTCCGGGATAATTTTCGAGGCCATGGTATGGTCCGATCTCTTTTCCACAGCTGATCAGAAGGAAGGCATGAGGGCTTTTCACGAAAAGAGAACACCTGAATTCAAAGGCGAATAATTGATTATGGATCGATCGCTGGATGAAATCCATCCGCACAAGGGAGTAGATACATGGAAAACAAACTGGTTGATTTGAGAGACACTCGCTTCGTTCTATACGAACAGCTGGGAATTGAGGATCTTTGTAAGACCGAGAAATTTGCAGATCATTCCAAGGAAACCTTTGAAATGATCATCAATACGGCCGAGAAGCTTGCCATCAATGAGTTCGCCCCGGTCAACAGCGAGGGCGATGAGGTGGGCTGTGTTTTTAGTGAAGGAAAAGTCACGTGCCCGGAAGTATTCCGGAGTCCTTTCCAGAAATACTGTGAAGGCGGATGGATGAGCCTTCCCGACGTCTATGATGTCGGCGGCCAGAATGCACCTATCGCCATGTATTTCGCCTGCCACGAGTTGTTCTATGCCGCAAATCATGCCTTGACCGTATATATGGGCTTGACCCACAGCGCAGCCAAGGTCATAGAGATCTTCGGCACGGATGAACAGAAGAGGAAATACATGCAGCCACTGTATGAAGGAAGGTACAGTGGAACCATGGATCTTACCGAGACCCAGGCAGGGAGCGATGTCGGAGCTGCGAGAACCAAGGCGTTCAAAAACCCGGACGGCACCTATTCCATCACCGGCGGTAAGATTTTCATCAGCAGTGGTGAAAACAACCTCACGGAAAACATTGTCCATATCGTTCTGGCACGCATAGAAGGTGCGCCTGAAGGAACCCGGGGCTTATCCTGTTTCATCGTCCCCAAGTACAGGGTCAAAGACGACGGCACATTGGGTGAATCCAACGATCTCACCTGCGCGGGCGTCGAACACAAAATGGGTATCCACGGTTCTCCCACGAGCGTTCTGAACTTCGGCGACAATGGCATGTGCCGGGGCGAGCTCCTGGGACCTGAGCAGAAGGGCATTGTCGTCATGTTCCACATGATGAACGAGCAAAGGGTCCTGGTAGGTCTGCAGGGCCAGTCCCTGGGGAGCACCGCGTATCTCCATGCACTGGATTTTGCTCGTGAGCGTAAACAGGGCGGTAAGTTCGGTTCGAAGGACACCAACCAGGTGCCCATCATAACTCATCCCGACGTAAGAAGAAATCTCATGTGGATGAAGTCGTATTCCGAAGGAATGAGGGCCCTCATACTGTACACCACGTTCTGCATGGACATGGAGACAGCGACTGCAGATGCGGATGAGAAGAAAAGGTGGCAGAGTATCGTTGAAATGCTCACCCCCATCGCCAAGGCCGTTTCGACGGATAAGGGTTTCGATGTGTGTACTCGGGCCATACAGGTTCATGGAGGTTATGGCTTCTGCAAGGAGTACAAGGTGGAGCAGTTTGCCCGGGACTGCAAGATCACTGCAATCTATGAGGGCACCAACGGGATACAGGCTATAGATCTGTTCGGCCGCAAGATCAGGATGAGCAATGGTGCGGCATTCAACACCTTGCTGTCGGAGATGAAGGCCACGGTTGAAAAAGCCTCGAAGGTAACCGGGCTTGAACCCTATGCGGCGGCGGTCGGGAAGTCCATATCGGCCCTTGAGGAAATCACACGATTCCTGCTCGAGAAGGCGGCAGGTGAAGATGCGTATCTGGCATACTCCTGGGCGACGCCGTACCTTGAGATATTCGGCGACATAGTCCTCGCATGGATGTTTATCTGGCAGGCATGGAAGGCGCAGGAAAGCATGGCGGGATGCAGTGAAACCGACAAGCAGTTCTTCTATGCCGGCAAAATCGCGACGGCAAAGTTCTACATCGGGTCCGTTCTTCCGGCAGTATACGGGAAGATTGGTGCTGCCAGGGAATTCGATCGCTCATTCCTTGAACTGGGCGAGTCGATCTTTCTTCCGTAGGAGACAACCGGAAGAGCGCGTGTGAACGCTGCGAAAGGGATCCCCATTAACTAACTGTCAAATCAGGAGAATTGGTATGCCGATGATGAATGCAAAGCAATATGAAGATTCTTTGAGGAAGCTGAAGCTGAACGTATACATGTTTGGGAAGAAGGTAGAGAGCGTGGT
>DAITOA010000054.1:0-7707 GCA_036834365.1 Thermodesulfobacteriota bacterium
CCGAGGAGCGAGTCATCGTATTTCCCGCCAATTATGATGAGTCCGATGGTACCCTGGAGCCTGTCCGTGAAGTTGTACTTCAGCGAGGGCTTCACGATGGAGTCCTTGAACTCGATGTCATAGGCTGCCCTGAGGTTGAACTCCATGGTGTTCTGGAGGAAGAACTGCTTGAACAGGAAGGTCACGAGGGTATCGACCCCCTCCTTGTTGAAGTAGACCGGCCTGTCGGTGTCATAGTCCGGGATGAGCTCCTGGATGCACTGTACGCTCACGCTCGTGTCGCCGTAGAGATAGTCGATGCCGAGCCCGTACTTCATGGAGTCCATCTGCAGGGTGCTCTCCGGGTCGAGTCTGAAGGTCTGGGTGGTTTCCCGGCCACCCGAGGCGAGATACTCTGCAAGAAAATCAGTGAGGATCTCGTCAATCCGATCTTTTGTGACGACCTCATCGAGCACCGAGTCGATTGTGCGGTTGTAGTACTTGTTGTGGAAGTATGCATATTCACCCCGCAGGGTGAAGTCGCTCAGCGTGGTGGTGAAATCGAGGCCGAACACGTGCATCCGGTGCAGGGTGGGCACCATGTCGACCCGGGCGTTGATGTCGTACTCCAGCGCAAGGGGGTCCACAAGCTCCACATCGAGGTTCACCGGGGTCTCCATAAGTGGCATCATGTCGTACCCGGTGAAGTAGCTGACCGATACATCCCACCCCTCGATGTGCCGGGAAACCCGGATCCCTGCCTCGGAGTTCTCGATGGTGCCGGAAGGGAGATTGATCTCAGGATACGAGGTCTGGACCGGGATGATGCCCGTCGAGTGACCTGCATCTATGGTCGAAGGGGGTATCAGTACCTTGGGAAACCACCGTTCCTCCACGTCGGGGAGGCGGTAGGGCACATAGAAAGGCACCCAGGCTACTTCCACATTTGCCGTGTCGGAATACATATCCACTTTTACGGCAGGAACCCCGATCTTCCGGTCGATCTCGTCGTTGGTGCCGCCCTCGGTGAGGTCCTCGGTGTTGAGGTTGTCCGTGGGATTGATCTCGTCGAGCCTGCCCCAGGCGAACTTCTGGACGCCGAGGCGGATGTCCACGTCCCCTGTGTAGAGGTCGAGGTATGCCTCGTCGATATCCACATACGGGCTCCTGTCCTGATAGATCGTGTCGAACTCATTGAAGAGGCCTCCATTGGTCGGATCCAAGACCTTGCCGTCCTGGACCCCCTGCAGAAAGACCTTCAGGGCGTTCCATGGGGCCGTGTTTGCCTTCAGTTCGAGACCCAGTTCCCCGGATGGGTCCTCGTCCGGGGTGTCCCGGTCAAAGGCATAGATGGAACGCGCCTCCATGTATCCTGACAGAGACATCCTGCCATACTCTCCTTCGTACTGAAAGGCCCCTGCCTTCATGGGAGCGGCAATCATGAGGAGAACGGCTGCAAGGGCTGCCCGGAACCGTACCAACGACTAGTTCCCTCGCGTCATGTATCTCTCGGTAAAGAGGTCGTCCTTGAGCCCCGAGTCATAGACGATGTTGCTCAGCTCGATGAGCGTGGTCCTGCCGTTGAGCTTGTTGGCCATCTCGATACGGGTGGGGGTATTGATGCCCTGGATGTTCTTCACATTTGTGAACATGGCCTGCTTCTCGAACTGGCCCTTGACATCGAAGAAGTCCGCCCTGGCAGGGACAAAGTTGCCCTTCCTGATCCAGACCACCACCTTGCTGTAGAACTCGACCTTCCTGGGAAGGGCCTCGATCACGTAGCACGGCTCGTTGCTCACCGTCTCTTCCCTGATGAGCCTGTAGGTATAGTCATCCACGTCATGGCTGCCCATGTCGAAGAAGGTGAACTCCGTGCCCATGAAGCTCTCACCCTTGCCGCTCGCGCTGATCTGCCGTACGCGCTGGAGCGCCGGCAGGTAGAGCCACTGCTTGTCTTCCTTGTTCTCATCGGTCCAGACCAGGAAGCTCGTCCCCTTGACATCGGCCGGAGACTGGAAAAAGAGGATGGATTTCGACTTGTTGTTACCATAGCGCTTGACGAGGGCACTAAGGTTCCGTTCCCTCTGCTCCCCCTTCTTGTTCAGGAGGACCATGAGCATGTCCGTCCTGCTGTCCTTGGCCTGATCGAGCAGATCTTCGGACTTCTTCACGATATCGTAAGCCGTCATCTCAGCAGACATGCCTTCGATCGAACCGGAGAATATGCAGAGTGCTACGAAAAGTGCTACCAATCCAAGGTAATTCCATCTCATTGTTGAACCTCCCGGTATCTTGTTTTCCTCTTCTGCCCAGGTGCTTCTTCCGTTCCCTCCTCTTCGATCTCCCCTGCATCGAAGCGTGCTACGGCATGCTCCTTTGCTGGAATCTCACCGGTCACCAGCTTCAATGCCACCTGACCTGCGGCCCGTGCCGGTGCCTCAGCAAGCAGCCTCGGGGGCAGCAGCCTGATGCAGGCCGGCAGGAAGGTCAGGGCCGAGAATGCTATGGTGAGCATGTCCACCGCCACGAGGATGCCCATCTGGGAGATGATGACGAACTGCGACGGCGCCAGCACGAGGAACCCGGCAGCCACGGCCAGCGCGTTGTATATGATGCCCCGGCCCGAGGTGTGGATGGCGATGTCCAGGGCCTTCTCCACCGGGTGCCCGAGCCTGATCTCATGGCGGTACCGGTTGAGGAAATGGATGGAGTAGTCGATGCCCATGCCGATATCGATGCTTGCCACGGTGGCCGTGGCTGCATTGAGCCTTATCCCGGAAATACCCATGATGGCGAAATCCAGGGCTATGGGGATGATGAGCGGCATCATGCTGTATATGCTGAGCTTCAGCGAACGGAAGACCACCGCGGTGATGATGAAGCACAGGGTAAAGGAGAAGATGAAGCTCCTGATCTGGCTGGATACGACCACCCGGTTGAACTCCTTGGCGAGCATGGCCAGTCCGGTGGTGAAGACCTTTGTGACTGCGGGATCCTTCAATTCCTTGTCTCGAAACCGGTCTACCGTGTCCGACACATCCTGTGCGAGGTACCCGCTCTGCGACTTCATCTGGAGGAGGATCTGGCCCTTCTGGAAGTTGTAGTCCACAAAGCTGTCCAGGTCATCGCCCCCTCCCGAGAAGGAGAACAGGAGGAGGTACTGGGCAACGAGCTCCTTGGAGTCGGGGATGGTGTAGTAAGCAGGGTCGCCGTCGTTCATGGCCTGATTCATGCGCTTGATGAAGTCCACCACGGACACGGCCTTGCCGATCTCGTCGAACTCCATGAGCTCGGCCTGGAGTCTCTCCATCTCCCTCAGTACGGCGGGCTCCTTGAGGTCATCGGGTTTTTCCGTCTCGAAGACAACCTGAAACAGCGACGTGCCCCCGAACCTCTCGTTGAGGATCCTGTCGGCGATGCGGATGGGGCTCCGCTCGCGGAAATCTTCGATGAGATTCAGGTCGCTCTTCACGTGCCTGCCGAAGAAGATTGACATGACGAGAACCACGAAGCTGAGTCCGATGACCCACCAACTCTTCCGGATACTTATATATGAGAACTTAGTCAGTATGGGACCAACTATATCCCTCTTGGAGTGGTGGTGGGGGCGGATCTCCCTGCCATGGGCATCGAGGATCGAGAGCAATGCCGGGATAAAGGTCAGGGCGAGAGACATGGCCACCGCAATGCCGAAGGCTGACAGGAGGCCGAAGTGGGTCAGGGGAACGATGGGTGTGGTGCACAGCGAGAGAAATGCGGCCATGGTGGTCAGGGCGGCCATGAAAACAGGGACACGGATGCGCGAGAGGGCCCCGTCGATCCCGTCCCTGCCCCTCTTCCCTGCGAAATAGTCCGCCAGGACGTTCTCCACCACATGGATGCCGTAGGCCGACCCGCAGGCCATGAGGGCAACGGGCAGCGCAGTGGTGACGATGGTCAGGGGAATCTTCACCATGGCCATGAGGCCCACGGTCCATACGGCGGAAATGCCCACCGAAACCAGCGGCAGGAGCATGCCCCTGAGATTTCTGAAGAAGATGAACAACGACAGCAGCAGGACAAGGCAGACCAGGGGGGGCAGCACGATCAGATCCTTGATCATGTAGTGACCCTGCAGGGCCTCCACCACCTTGGTCCCGGAGATGAAGAATCTCTCGGGTCCCTCGTACTTCTTCACGATGGCGTCTATGGCATAGTAGATGGGGACGATCTGGTCCGTCTCCACACCGTCTTCGAGGACCGCCGCAATGGCCGTGCCTTTGGCGTCTCCAGTCACATAGACATTCTCATAGACATCCCATGAGGTGACTTTTTCCCGTAACGATGCGATCTCTTCCCTGGTTTTCGGAACCTCTCCTTCCTTTACCATGGGGGATACATCCAGACCCGACTCGCTGCCCTGGATATTCTTCACGTTCAGGACATACTGCACCTTCTTGATGCCCTTGATCTCTTCTATCTCCCCGGCGACCTTGTGGATCTTGTCCAGGGATTTCGGGTTGTAGATATTGTTGTCCAGCATGCCTACAAGAATGTCCGCATACGGCTCGAACACCTTCTTGGTATCGGCATAGACCTTTTCCACCGGGTTGTTGTCCTGGAGGATGATCTCCACCCGTGGGTCCATCTTCACCTTGGGGATCTGCGTGCCAAAGAGGAAAGTAATGAGGGCGACTATAGAAAGGACTATGATCGGGTGATTAATACTGAAACGGATGATCCTCTTCATAGACACCCCGAACAGGAACTGTCATTCACAAGATGAATGTCTTGCACCTACCTACCTCCACATCAATGCACACGGATATGATGCCTATTTCAGTAATGAATCGTCATTACACTGGCATGCAAACAACCTATACTCATAGACTATTACAAAAACTCTTTTTTAAGAGCTCCTCAAACATTCCCGATCAAGGGAAATCCATTGCCCACCACTAATAATGAAAACTCATTACTAGTGATATAACAATCAATTCATCCATGTGCAAGGTAATATTTTTCTTCAATCCCGTTTCCTTCTGTAAAAACCTTTGAAATTGAATCTTCAGGAAGGGGAGGTCCCCCTTCCTGTTCTATTGCTAACAAAAACCATCAGTTTGATGAAAAGACCTCCAGCAGCCATGACAGGTCCATAGCAGAAGCTGCTGCGTCGACATACAGATAGCCCTGGTTAGCGGTGACCCAGAGAGGACTGGAGGTATCTTCAAGCTCCAGGAACGGCTCAAACGAATCGAGGGCAACGGTGAAGACCGGTCCCCCCTCCTGGTTTCCGAACAGCTCCGGCAAGCGCTCCACAATGTCGTTGACCAGGTTGGAGTGGTCGAAAACCCCCAGGTTGCCCGGGTTGTCCCTCATGATGTGGAAGTGACAGTTCTCCGGGGCGGTGCTGAGGTAGAAGGCAAGATTATTCCCCTCCACCTGTACGGTCAGAATAAGATCGAGATCGATGGATGCCATCCACTGCGGCTGGTCGTTAAGACGATATTCAAGAACCACGTCATCAAGCTCCATGCGTATGCGGTTGGCCCGCAGGTCGAGCACAGGCGGCACACTCAGCCGTAGAATCGTCTCCTCCCCTTCCTGCTGATCGACCTGGAACCCGGCAAAGTCATCCCCCAGGATGGGCCTCAATATCTCGTACACATCCCACTCGAATCCCGGCTCCACGAGCTGGGCCAGAATACCGTTGACCGTGTCCTGGGATATGGCGATGCTCAGGTTGTTTTCCAGGAGGAGTGCAAGGTCCCATGTGTACGGAGAGTATGCCTCCAGGACATCGGGGAACAGGGGGCCCTCACCCTCGCAGCCCGTAAGATCGATATCCATTTCGATGTCTTCAAGGAACTCATCGATATTAAAGGTAATGTTCTCAAGATCCTCGACATCTTTCCTGACCAGTTCCTCGACGACGAGATCACCGAGAAAGATATCTTCAAAATCAGCGGAAGAGGCGCTCTGAACGTCGAGAACGATCCGATCCGCACCACCACTGCGTTCATAGGTGACCTGGAAGGTCGCATCAATGGTGAGATCGTTATTGCTGGTGGAGATGAGGGAGAATCCGAACAGGGATACGGCCTTGAGGTCCACGTCCCGGATCGTGAAGTCGGCCCGTACCGTCTTGATATTTGCATTGCCCGTACTCTGTACGGTGAGTGAATTGATGACCAGGTCATCGGTGCCGGGATCATCGTCACCAAAGGAGAGGGTCGTGACGATCCCATCGTATTCATCCTTTATCTTGGAAAAGGTCTCATCCGCCACCGTGGCGCACAGATCAGTGAAGACATCTTCCGGATCGAATGCGGATACGTCCGGGTCAGAACCACCCTCTTCGCCTGCATCCTCATAGTCTGCACCATAGATCCCAGCCCCTAGGGCAAGGGCACCTGTGCTCGTGTATTCAGGGATTCCATAGAGATCGACGAAGAGGTACTTGGACAGATCGACATTCAGATCCTCGAAGAGCACGTCCAGATCGACCTCGGTGTCACCCACCGTGATGGTAAGGGGCATGGCATCGTGCAGGGTATCAGTCAGGTACTGGAGATCCGCCACAAGGGGGGTCCTCTCGATGACGTGAAGGCTCGACGCGATCATTTCCTCCACCACGGGTCTCATGAAGAAGTCATTGACAAAGTATACCTCCGTGGAGTCAAGGAGATCGAGGACGAGCCCCCTGGTCCCGTCCTCTCTGACATCCTGGAGGGCCACATACATGTCCAGGACAAGGTCATTGTCCGAGGTGGAGATGAAGTCCTGGCCATAGAGGTTCACAGCCGACAGATCGACATCATCGATGGTAAGACCAAGATGAAGGACCGCTGTGGGCCAGGCGTCGTCCTGGACCGCCTCGAGGGTGTCCACCTGGACATCCACGGTGTTCGGGTTGTCGTCGCCGTAGTTTATCCGGGTGATGAGGCCTGAATCCTGGCCCTCGATACATTCGAAGATTCCCCCCAGCATGGCATCGATGAATTCCGCTATCTGATCCCGAGAACCATCAAGCAGGTCCTGAGAGACCATCACGCCGATGCCGTTGAGTATCAGCGTATCCTGAGACTCGCTCTCGGAAGTCCTGAACACGATCTTTTCCTTCGAGGCCCTCTCATCGGTGTGGATCACCTGGATGAGCACATCCTCATAGAGCCTGTCATCCTTGATGACGAAGTCGCAGTAGTAGAGGTCTCCGTCCTTGAGCGCCTCAACCTGATACATACCCCCGTCGCTCAGGAAGACCCTGTCGACGGTCGCGTCGTCGCCCTGAATCCTCACGGCGAATCGTTTGGTCCCTGCCTGCACGTACTGCCCGTCACTCACAACAGCAAAATCCCCTGAAGAATCCTGCATGAGAAGCTCGATGGGGTATGTCTCTTCAAACCCTTTTGCACTTACCGGAGCCCCGGCATCGTAGAGGGATTCCCCTTCGGCGCTTCCCCCGGAGCCGTCGCCCCCTGAGCAGGCATTCATGAAGCAGGTAATCATGAATACAGCGATTATTATAAGGACCCTCTTTGTAAGTTTCATTGTTCCGTCTCCTTTACTGAGCCGGCGTCTCTAGTATTCTGGATCGTGGAATATCATACCTGTTCTCGGAAATGAGAACAATCCTCTCATTAATAATAAATAATTGCTTATTCACAACCTGTTAGTCAATAATGATTTTTCATTACTAATTCATTTTACCCCTTTCCCCCTCAGGTCTTGCAATAATTATTCCTTTAT
>DAITOA010000054.1:7807-18246 GCA_036834365.1 Thermodesulfobacteriota bacterium
TACTAATTCATTTTACCCCTTTCCCCCTCAGGTCTTGCAATAATTATTCCTTTATTGTTACAATAATGCATAACCTCTTTTCCAGATGTCACATCGTCATATGAGGTGACAAGGAAAGGAATTTCAGAGACATCCTCTGATAGGATCAAAAAGATTTCTTCCAGGAGTGTCTAGAAAAAAGGAAATAATTTTCACCTATGGAAGAATAGTATCCACCAGCAGGCATATTGCTCTTGTCAATCCATGGTAGTATGTGAATTTCTCCTTGCCAATGAGCAGGTCTCTTCATGTTACCATGAACGATCATTCCCCTTGGTAGGAGCGGGAACGAAAAATGCTGACGACTGATTCATCACCAATCACTGGTCACTTCTCAGTTAGAGGTATTTTACAAAATTTCGTCGGACTCCCTGCTGTGGCTTCAGAATCATTTTGACAAGGAACCAGGCGAGAGATAATGGTGCAATTATTGCTAACAATTGATCATTCTCTTACCTTCTGGAGCGTGCGTAATTATGAATGGAGGACTCAATGTATAAAAATCTCTGGATTGTATTGATATTCCTGTTCATTGCCGGCTGCAGCAATGACAGCATATTCGAGGGGATGTCCCAGAATTCCAGCCATGATGCAACCATCGAGGAGGCTGCACTGGCCCTGGATGAAGGTGACTACGACACGGTCGTTTCGGATCTGGCGTCAATCTACACCACTGCTGCCATCGAACCTCAGGTCGGCAGGCTGCTGGCCTCAGCATACATGGGGCAGACCGGTGTCGACCTCACCAGCCTCATCGCCCACTCAACCAGCTCAGGCCTTGATCCCCTTGATGCGATGGCATCCCTTTTGTCTTCTGCTGACATCACAACCACGGATGATCAGGACTACATCGACGGCACCCTCATGTCGGATTACCTGAATGCGATCATCGATGCAAAGGATGTCCTTGAACTCCTGGTGGATTATGGAAAGGCTTCGGATGACGATGTCATCCAACTCGGCATCGCGTCTGCTGTACACTTTGTTCTCTATATCGGCAATCAGACGGCGGACGCATTGAATAAAACTCTGGATTATGCTGATACATCCAAGCAGGACCCTGGGAGCGTCCCAGTTCCCATGAACTGTCCAGCCTACCAGTATTATTATTCTGGTGGGGATGGGTATTCCTGGTCAAGGGTGGATTCCAGCGATTATGAAAAAACAGCTGCCAGTGGCAGCGCAACCTCATACCAGCAGGACCTTCTGAACATAAGTCGTGCCGTCATAGCCTTTTCCAATGCATATCCTGGCGAAAACAGCATGAAGGGCAGCCTGAATGCATTTCTTTTGTCAGCGCTGGGGGTCGATGCAGATTTTAGCATCACAGACGATCTCATCATGACATACACGTCCGATGGGGTGAACGCCTACGTCCAGCGCACAGCAAGCCAGAATTGAGCGCATGTAATTTATCATGGAGATGAACATGAAGAGATATTATGCAATGACAGGCATTTTCCTTCTGATGATCACCACACAGGTCAGTGCTCAAGAGATCCCTTATATCTACAAAGGAGTCCGTCCCATGGGGATGGGTGGTGCGTTCGTTGCCCTTTCGGACGATGCAAATGCTTTGTTCTATAACCCGGCCGGTCTGGCGGATATCAAGACCACCCGGACTTCGGTGTTCTCCCTGGAAATCGAGACAGACTCCCAGGCAAGGGACATGTACCTCGATGCAGTCGACACCGACTTCGATGACGATGAGGATACGGCGTCATTCCTCAGGAAGTATATCGGGGACTACGGACACGCCTCCATATCCATATTCCCCAACTATGTAAGGCCGAACTTTGCCTTCGGGATCATCGGATCGGCCAAGACGGGTCTCCAGGCCCGGGACCTGCAGTATCCAAAGCTCATCGTCGATGTCATCGAGGATGCAGGGGTATGTGCGGGATATGCCCATGCCTTTCTCGACGACACCCTGCTGGTGGGTGCGGGTGCGAAATACCTTTTTAGGAGAAGCATCTCGGAGGAGTATTCCGTGGCCGACATAACCACGGAAGGGTTCGAGGACCGGCTGGAGGACGACTTCGAAGAGGGAAGCGGGGCATTGCTCGATCTCGGGGTCATCTACAAGGTCAGGGAATTCAAGTCCGGCGAGCGTACAGGGACCGTCCAGGTGGGCATCAGTGCAAACAACCTGGTAGGCAACGGCCTGGGTGATGCAGTGGATCTGGATACCCATGTCGACGTCGGCGCAGCTGTGAAGATAGGTCCTGCGAACATCGCCTTCGACTACGTTGATATCTCCAGCAACCTCATAGACGATCAGGATACGGGCAGACATATCCACCTGGGAGTCGAATATGCGGCCACTGAGGCACTGAGACTGAGGACCGGCCTATACCAAGGCTATATGACCCTGGGCATAGGATTTGAAACCAAGAGCATACAGCTCGATGTACTTACCTATGCTGAAGAGATTTCGGCCTATTCCGGACAGCAGGAGGACAGGCGCTACCTCCTCCGGATGGGATTCGGATTCTGAAAGACCTGATCTTCAATGACCAATGACACCATCGATTCGGTATTCAGAATCCTCTCCCGTGAGGTTCCCAAGCTCCGGGAACCCATCGTGGGCCGGGTGGCGAGGGACCATGATCCTTACAAGGTCCTGATCTCCACCATGCTCTCCCTGAGGACCAAGGACAGCACCACGGAACAGGCATGCGAGCGTCTGTTCTCCCTGGCATCGACCCCACAGATGATCTCGGATCTGCCACTGAAAACCATCGAGGAGGCCATCTACCCGGTGGGTTTCTACAAGACCAAGGCAAAGAGCATCAAGGACGCCTCGTCCATCATCCTCGGGAAATACCATGGTCAGGTCCCGTCCGACCTCGACGAGCTCCTGAAGTTGCCGGGTGTGGGCAGGAAGACCGCAAACCTGGTGGTCATCCTGGGCTTCGACGGCATGGGGATTTGCGTGGACACCCATGTTCACCGGATCACCAACCGGTGGGGGTACCTGGTCACCAAGACGCCGGAGCAGACCGAGATGAAGCTCAGGGAGATCCTCCCTGAAAGGTACTGGAAGGATATCAACAACTACCTCGTGCCCTACGGCCAGTACGTCTGCCAGCCCGTGAGCCCTTGGTGCTCCCGGTGCCGGATTGCCCGATACTGCGACCGGGTGAGTGTGCGGACATCGAGGTGAGCCTGATTCCTCATTTCCTTCCCTGCAATTGATGTTATAACACCCCATGGACACTGAATTTATTGACGCTCACCTATGTGTGTGGTACTTCTCAGGCGTGAGCATCCCACGGCGCACCATCCTGTCCATTCTGATCCGGTCCCTGTTCATTCAGGCCGCCTGGAACTTCAAGGGCATGCAGAACATCGGGTTCACCCACGCCATCCTGCCCGGGCTCCGGCAGGTCATGCCCGGCCGGGTCGATGAGGGCGTCAGACGCTACCTGCCCTTCTTCAACACCCAGCCGTACATGGCGCCCACCATCATGGGTGTGAACCTGCACCTCCATGAACAGGGTGATGAGGAGATGATAACAAGGCTCGGTCCTTCATTGTCGGGCACCCTGGCCGCCTTGGGCGATACCTTCTTCTGGGCGACCCTGAAGCCCCTGCTGGCTCTCCTCGGCCTGACATGCATCTTCACGGACCAGCTCTGGGGTTTGTTCCTGGTGCTTGTGCTCTACAACACGGCACATGTATGGGTCATGTCATGGGGATTTCTCCAGGGGTACCGGCACGGGGCAAACGGCGCCATGGCCCTGGGCAGGGTCCTGTCCATCGAGGTCACCCGGTATGTATCGCTGGCCATCCCGTTCCTTTCGGGTGCGGTGCTCTGTCTCGCCGCTGTCTGGTTCGGCATGGACGGTTTTTCCCCCTTAGCATCACCCTGCATGCCCCAGGGCATCACAGGGGACATTGTCATCTTTCTTGCCTTTCTCGCCTTCGTAGCGCTCATAAAACTGCGTGTGAACCTCTTCTGGTTAGTCTATGGCGTATTTGCGTCAACCATGTTATGGACAATGCTACGATGAAAGAGGAGAATGTCATCATCCCGAACAAGCTGGGCCTGCATGCGCGGGCCGCGGCCCTCTTCACCAAACAGGCAACCGTATTCTCCTCAAGGATCGAGGTCATCAAGGATCACATGAAGGTCAATGGAAAGAGCATCATGGAACTGCTTACAATAGCCGGTGTGAAGGGATCACGGATCATCATCCGTGTCGAGGGCAGCGACGAGGATCAAGCCATAGAATCGCTTGTATCCTTGGTAAAAAGCGGATTCGGGGAGAAGTGATGGTACAGCAGCAGGTCCACATCCTTCATGGAGTCCCCGCCTCTGCCGGCATCGCCATCGGTCAGGCGGTGGTCATCGACACCAGGAAGATCGAGCGGTACCCGAAGCTGAGGATCTCCGAAGACCGCGTCGAAGACGAACTGGGCCGCTTCGAAAACGCGTTGCTCCTGTCGCAGAAACAGATAGCCGAGGCCATACGGACCCTCGAGTCGCACCATGTCATCAAGGAACATACCCTCATCCTCGAGACCCACCTCCTCATGCTCAAGGACCCTGCCCTGGTGGACAGGGTGAGGCAGCTCATCACCGAGGACTTCATCAATGCGGAATGGGCTCTTAAGCTCGCCCTCCAGGAAATCGAGCAGGCCATCGAGGCCATCGAGGACGAATACATAAGGAGCAGGGTCACCGATACCTCCTTCGTGGGCGAACGCCTCCTGAGAAACCTCATCGGCAAGACGACCAGCGGCTTTCACCTGGCTGAGAACAGCATCATCGTGGCCCACGACCTTTCACCAGCCGATACCGCCATGCTCAACAAGAGCATGGTCCTGGGCTTCGCCACGGACGTGGGCGGCCTCACCTCTCACACCGCCATAATCGCTCACTCCCTGGAAATCCCGGCGGTAGTCGGCCTCGAGAATGCCTCCTCCCTGGTGAACCCTGGCGACAGCCTGATCCTCGACGGCATCTCCGGGGTGGTGATCGTCAATCCGTCCGAGTCGCAGATCCTCGAATACCAGAACAGGGCGCGCTCCTACCTGAGCCTCGAGCTCAAGCTCAAGGAAAAGGCCAAGGAGCCCGCCATCACCAAGGACGGCAAGTACATCAAGGTCAAGGGCAACCTCGAGTTCAAGGAGGAGGTGCGCACCGTCCTCGACCACGGGGCCGAGGGCGTGGGCCTGTACCGGACGGAATTCCTCTACCTCATCCGGCGGGAGATCCCCTCCGAGCAGGACCACTTCGAGGCCTACAGATCGGTGGTGGAGACGGTCTCGCCGTACAACACCGTCATCCGGACCCTGGACCTCGGCGGAGACAAGTTCTATTCGGCGCTGAGCAAGACGATCAACGAACGGAATCCTGTCATGGGGCTGCGTGCCATCAGGCTCTGTCTGAAGGAGGTCGACATCTTCCGGACCCAGCTCAGGGGGATCCTGAGGGCGAGCCACTACGGCAACACCTCCATCATGTTCCCCATGATCTCGGGCATGGAGGAGCTCACCCGTTCCCAGGAGATCCTCGAAGAGACCAAGATGAGCCTCAGGGCCGAGGGCATCCCCTTCGACGAGAACATCCGCGTGGGCATCATGGTCGAGGTGCCCTCGGCGGCGGTCATCGCGGACCTCCTCGCCAAGGAGGTGGACTTCTTCAGCCTGGGCACCAACGACCTCATCCAGTACTCCCTGGCCATCGACCGGGGCAACGAATACGTGAACTACCTCTACGAGCCGCTCCACCCCGCCGTCCTGCGCCTTATCCAGTTCACCGTGGATGCCGCGCACAACGCCGGCATCCCCGTCTCCATGTGCGGCGAGATGGCCGGCCGGGAGATCTACACCCCGATCCTCCTGGGAATGGGCATCGATTCGCTCTCCACCAATGCCTTCGCCATCTCTCACGTGAAGGAGATGGCCCGCAAGATCAGCATCGACAACTGCAAGGCCATCGTCAGCCATATCTTCGAGATGAGGACCGCGTCCGAGATCTACGAGTTCATGAGCCAGGAGATCATGGAGAACGCCCATGACATCTTCGAGCTCGCCTGATTTGTCCCTGATTGTTTCTTGAAGAGGCATCGCCCATGAAGGATACGGACAAGGAATCAAGAAAGATCCTGTGCACGAACAGGAACGCGCGCTATTCCTACGAGATCATCGAGACCGTGGAGACCGGCATCGTCCTCGGCGGACCCGAGGTGAAGTCCCTCAGGAACGGCGGGGGAAACATCAAGGACAGCTACGCCCAGGTGAAGAACACCGAGGTCTTTCTCAACAACTTCCATATCAGCCCCTATATGCAGGCCTCCATCCACAACTATGAACCCATGCGGCCGAGGAAGCTTCTGCTCCACAAGAGGGAGATCCTGAGGCTGGCCAGCAAGGTGAAGGAAAAGGGGCTTACCCTGGTCCCCTTGAGCCTCTACCTCAAGGGCAACCGCATCAAGGTGGAACTGGGACTTGCCAAGGGGAAGCGGGCTCACAGCAAGAAAGAGGCCATCAAGGAACGCGACATCCAGCGGGAGATGTCCAGAGAGGTGAAGTCGTGGAGATGAAATTCAGCGATATCGACTGTGAAAGGCTCCTGAAGAGAGCCCTGGCCCGGGGAGGCGACTTCGCGGAGCTCTATATCGAGCACAGGAGGGGGACCTCCATCATCTGCGAGGCCCGAAGGATCGAGAAGTTCCAGATCACCGACGAGTCCGGTGCCGCCCTGCGGGTGGTCATCGGCGACCGGTCCGCCTTTGCCTATACGAACGACGCCTCGACCCTGGACGAACTTGCCGACACCGTGGCATCGGCGGTCAGGTCCGGCGTCTTCACCGGCTCCCTATCCATGGAACGAAGATCCCCTGCCTCGGTGGTCCTCATGGATATCGACCCTGCGGCCGTCGATGCCGGAGAGAAGATCGCCATGGTCCGCAGGGCCGACGAGGTGGCCTGGGGCATGGACGGCTCGGTGGTGCAGGCAAAGGTCATGTACGGTGACGGATCGAGGAGGGTCTTCATCGCGAATTCCCTGGGGTTCATCGCCGAGGACCGCAGGGACTCCATCATCTTCGTGGTCCAGGGGATCGTTGCCCGCGACTCCCTCATGGAGACCGGATACGAGCCCGTCGGCGGTTCCCGCGGCTTCGAGATGCTCACCGAGATCCCCCCGGAGGAGATCGCCCGCAGGGCCATCGGCAGGGCATTGAACACGATCAAAGCTCGCCGTGCACCGGCCGGTTCGATGCCCGTGGTCCTCTCCAGCGAGGCCGGCGGCACCATGATTCACGAGGCCATCGGCCACGGTCTGGAGGCCGATCTGGCGGGCGAAGGGCTCTCCGTCTACTCGGGGAAGCTCGGCCAGCAGGTGGCATCTTCTGCCATCACCGTCATCGACGACGGCACCCTCAGAGGCCTGCGTGGCAGCATGGGCTGCGATGACGAAGGAAGCCCGACCCGGAGCTCCGTCCTTGTGGACAAGGGCATCCTGAAGGGATTCATGACCGATATCATGAGCGCCCGGAAGCTCGGCCTTGAGCCCACGGGGAACGCCCGGCGCGAATCCTACCGCCACCGGCCCATCCCCCGCATGACCAACACCATGATCCAGTCGGGCCCGGCATCGCCGGAGGAGATCGTGAAGCATGCCCGCAGCGGCATCTTCGTCAGGAAGATGGGGGGCGGCCAGGTCAACACCGTCACCGGCGACTTCGTCTTCAACGTCGCAGAGGGGTACCTCATCGAGAACGGCGCCATCGGCGAACCCATCCGGGGGGCAACGCTGACCGGCAACGGCCCCAGGGTCCTGAGCTCCATCGAGATGGTGGGCAGCGACCTCGGCTTCGGCATCGGCACCTGCGGCAAGGACGGACAGGGCGTGCCCGTGGCCGACGCCCAGCCCACCCTGCTCATACCCGAAATCACCGTGGGAGGTGAAATCCGCAATGAATAGACCTTTTCTCTCCAGAATGGTTCTCGTGCTGGCAGGCCTTGTCCTCCTCCAGGGGTGTGCCTACATCTCCCTGGACCTGGGCAGCTTCATGGAGTTCCAGCCCTTCGAGGAACGGGTGATCAAGGACGGGTCCGCTGACAAGGTCATGGTGGTGGAGGTGCTCGGTCCCATCACGACCACGGCCTTCAGGGACAGTTTCATGCCCCGCCAGGGTACCCTCGAGAGGGTCGAGGCCATCTTCGAGGCCGCGAAAAAGGACAGCCGCATCAAGGGCATCATCCTCAAGATCGATTCCCCCGGTGGGGGCGTCACTGCCTCGGATCTTCTCTTCAAGGAGATCAACGCCTTCAAGGAGAAGCAGAAGGTGCCCGTAGTGGCCTGCATCACCGGGCAGGGGACCTCCGGTGCTTACATGGCCGCACTTTCGGCCGACAGCATCGTCGCCCTGCCGTCGGCGGTGGTGGGCAATGTGGGCGTCCTCCTGCCCTCCATCAGCCTCGAGGGCCTCATGGATAAGCTGGGCATCAAGAACCAGACGCTCACCTCGGGCAAGCTCAAGGATTCCGGGACCTTCCTGCGCGATATGAACCAGGAGGACAAGGCCATCCTCGAGGGTATCGTCACGGAGTTTCACCAGGACTTCGTCGCCAAGGTGAAGGCGACACGCCCCGTTACCCCCGAAGACCTCGCGGTGATCGCGGACGGCCGCATCATGACAGCATCCACGGGCGTGAAATACCACCTCATCGACCAGGTGGGCTACTACGAGGATGCCCTGAAGACGGCGGAGGCCCTGTCCAAGGTCAAGGACCCCACCGTGGTCGTCTACCGGAGGAGAGGAGAGAACAAGGGAGGGTTCTACTCCTGGCCCTGATATACCGGCCTGACGGATTATCGTGCGGGTAATCCGTTACCCCATGGACAGAATCTGATATATTATATATTAATATTGCAATAATATGTAGCCGATGGGTATTCCCATGTGCCTTGAAGCCTCACCATGTCGGTGCGGCTTTTTCTTGCGGGAAAGGTGGATTCATGACCATTGTGCCGAGCGGCGGTATGGAGATCAGGAGGTCGGGCCAGATGAAGGCCTACCTTGGCTCGTGCGTCGGCCTGGCGATATTCGACAGCAAAAGGCGCATCGGAGGCATGTTCCATATCCTGTTGCCCGAGCCTCTGAGCGACATCCCCGATTCCCAGTTCACCTATTATGCGAGCACGGGCATCCCCCTCTTCCTCAGATCCCTTGCAGAAGAAGGTGCCGCGAGGGAGGACATGTCGGCCTACATCGCCGGAGGGGCCCTGATCGACCCCAACTCTCAGCTGGACCTGACCCTGAACATCGGGGGCCGGACCCTGGACACCACCCTGATGATCCTCAAGCAGAACGGCATCTCCATCAGGGTCCTGGAGGCGAGCGGGGTCATCGGTTCATGCATCATGCTGGATGTGGACAGGGCGACCTGTACCATCGAACCGATCTTCGATGAGGTCCCGAAGAAGGATGCCCGGCCCTTCACCATGCCGTCTCAGAAAGAGATCGGCAGGACCATAGAGGGCCTTCAGCCCATACCCCAGATCGCGCTGGGCATTGCGGGCATGATCTCGGATGACAGGGCCGACATCGACACCATCGCTTCCGAGATCAGGAAGGACCAGGTCCTCACCGCCGAGGTCCTGAAGCTGTGCAACTCCTCCTACCTGGGCATCCACAGAATGATCGAGACCATCAACGAGGCCGTCATGCTCCTCGGCAGCAAGACGCTCCTCCAGTTGGTCGTCACCGCCCAGGCCGAAAAGTTTCTGAATTACTCGGACCAGGGCTATTCCCTCATGCGCGGCGGTCTGTTCTACCATGCCCTTGCCATAGCCAGGCTGAGCGAACGGCTTGCACGATGCGTACGAACCATCCGTCCCGACCTTGCTTATACTGCAGGACTGCTTCACGACATCGGCAAGGTCGTTCTGGATCAGTACATGGCCAGGGTTCAGCCGCTCTTCTACCGGATGATGCAGACCCGCAGCGAGGACTCGAGCACCCTGGAGGAAAAGGTCTTCGGCATCGACCATACCCTGGCCGGACTCCACCTGGCCGAGAGCTGGAAGCTCCCCGAAGTCATCAAAGACGTGGTGCTGTTCCACCACTATCCGGACAAGGCCGTAAACAACAGGGAGCTCGTCCGGCTCGTATACCTCGCCGACGCACTCGCCCAGAAATTCCTCCCCGGATGCATCATCGAGGATGTCGACACCACGCCGTTCGAGGAGAGCATGAAGATCCTCGGCCTGAATCCCAGGCAGGTTTCGGAATCACTCGGGGTGCTGACGGATATCTTCTAAAACCCTGATTGCATCATCCATCCTGTCATTTCGAAGGAATGAAATAACTGAGAAATCCCTACTCCTTCTTCCTCGCCTTCTCTACGAGTTCCACAAGGTGGGAGACTTTCGGCTTCGG
>DAITOA010000055.1:0-18078 GCA_036834365.1 Thermodesulfobacteriota bacterium
TCGGCATTGTCGGCATTGGCCGTCAGGGGCAGGATGATCCAGAAAAGGAATGCCAAGGCTGTTATGATGGTCTGGTGATAGTGGGTTGTTGTCATTCGCCTTCTCCAGTCATAATTTCACGTCATCAACGAGAGGATATATCATGTCACTGGTGCCGCTCAAGAGGTGCTCAGTGTTGAAAAAAGACGATTCCGAGAAAGTTATTGGTGCCGGGAGGGGGACTCGAACCCCCACGTGCGCACGCACACTAGACCCTGAACCTAGCGCGTCTGCCAATTCCGCCATCCCGGCGTGCTTTGACTTGAAAACATTCAGTGTTTCCCCTATAGTTGGGAACCTAAAAAATGTCAAGGATGGATGTGGATGCTGATATTTTCAGGCACTGAAGAGATCTTCCCGGACACGCTGAAAAAGGCCGTGGTCACTATCGGCAACTTCGACGGCTGCCACCGGGGACACCAGGAGATCTTCAGCAGGACGCGCGCACACGCGGCGCGGATCGGCGGCATGTCCGTGGTTCTCACCTTCCATCCGCACCCCGCCTCCGTGGTCAAGGGCATCACCCCCCAGCTCATCTTCACCCTGGAGGAGAAGGTCCGGGCCGTTGAGGCTCTCGGCATGGACTGCCTCATCATCCTGCCGTTCACCCGGGAGTTCGCCGATACCCAGCCCGAGGTCTTCGTGAAGGAGACCATTGTCCGCAGGATCGGCGCATGGGGCCTGGTGGTGGGGCACGACTTCTCCTTCGGCAGGAAGGCCCTGGGGGACATCCCCTTCCTCAAGCGCATGGGTGCCAAGATGGGCTTCTTCGTCGAGTGTGTGGACCCGGTGAGCGTGGACGGCCAGGTCATCTCGAGCACGTACATCAGGAAGCTGATACAGTCCGGCGATGTGGCCGGAGCCGCCCGGGTCATGCTCTACCCCTATCGCATCACCGGTCACGTGGTTCACGGCATGGCGAGGGGGCGCGGCCTCGGGTTCCCCACGGCCAACATCCAGCCGGACAAGGCACTCTTACCCGCATACGGGGTATATGCGGTGCGCGTCTCAGGGGGGGGCGGGCAGTGGAATGCCGTGGCGAACATAGGAAACAACCCCACCTTCGGCGATGTGGGCACCTCCATCGAGGCCTTCCTCTTCGACTTCGAGGGGGACCTCTACGACACCGAGCTCATGGTGGAGTTCGTGGAGCACATCAGGGGGGAGGTCAAGTTCGCGGACAAGCGCTACCTTGTCGAGCAGATCGAGCTGGACTGCCAGAAGGCCATGGATATCCTCGGGAAGAAGGCATTGTAAGTGAAGGTGTTCGCCATCTCCGACCTCCACCTCTCCTTTGGATCGGACAAGCCCATGGACATCTTCGGCGCCCACTGGGAGGGCCACCCCGAACGCCTGAGGGAGGCATGGTCATCCACGGTGACGTCCGACGACATCGTCCTCATCCCGGGCGACATCTCCTGGGCCATGAAGCTTCCCGAGGCCGCCGCCGACCTCTCCTTCGTACACGGCCTTCCCGGAACCAAGGTGATCATCAAGGGCAACCACGACTACTGGTGGGCATCCATGAGCAAGGTGCGGCAGGCCCTGCCGCCGTCCATCCTGCCGCTGCAGAACACGGCCGTGAGTTTCGGGGACGTGGGTGTCGCAGGGAGCAGGCTCTGGATCGACCCGGATCTCAGGCTCGAGGAGGCCACCCCGGAGGACCGGAAGATCTTCCATCGCGAGCTCGGCAGGTTCTCCCTGTCCCTGAAGGAGCTGCCGCAAGACGTACGGGTCAGGATCGTCATGACCCATTTCCCGCCCATCTCGCTGGACGGCAGGACCGGCAAGGCCGTGGAAACGGCCTCGGGCTTCGGCTGCGACATCTGGATCTTCGGCCACATGCACCTGGGAACCGTCGATTACAGCGGTTTCAACCGCACCATAGGGGGGACGAGGTTTGAATTCGTCTCGGCGGATTACCTCGACTTCCGGCCCAGACTCATCTATGATGCGGATAAGCCTGCCACTTGAGGCTTGTTTTCCACGGTACGATCGTTATATCTTAGTGCAGCAAGCAGAGCATATCATGGAACAGTGAGCATACCTCCGAGGAGAGAAATGGACAAGAAGATGAAGATGCCCGGACTGTCACGGATCGAAAAATCACCCGATATTCCAACCCTCGTCATGAACCAGATCATCGAACTCATATCCCAGGGAAAGCTCCGGATAGGCGACAAGCTGCCTTCCGAGCAGGAGATGACAGAACTATTCGGCATCAGCAGGATCTCTCTCAGGGAAGCCATGAAGCTCCTCGAGGCCAAGGGGTACATCGAGTCGCGGGACCGCAAGGGTAAGTTCGTCAAGTCGCTCACCGACAACGTCAAGTCCTCCATCGAGGACCTTATCTCCATCGACCACAACAAGATCTGGGAGCTCCTGGCCGTGCGAAGGCTCATCGACTCCGAGGCCGCCTACCTTGCCGCCAGCAATGTCGCCAAGGAACAGAAGAACAGGTTCAGGAAGATCATCAGCGTCCTCGAGCAGATCGGAGACGAGCAGGTGCTGTCGTCCAAGGAGGGGGGGAGGCTCTACTCGGACTTCTTCGACATCCTGGCCGACGCCACCAAGAACACCATCTTCGTGCACCTGAGGAAGTCCGTCACCACCATCCTCACCGGGGCATTCCCCTACAGCAGGAAGAAGCTCTCCACGGTGCCCGGCAGCTCGACGGAGATCACGAAACAGCTCATGAAGATCTACAACGCCATCGAGAACCGGGACCCGGATACGGCCAAGGCCGCCACGGTGGAGCACATCGACTACATCGAAAAGTCGCTGAGAAGGGCGCTCAAGGAAGAGCGGTAGACCTTCTCCGGTCCTGCGGGGGAATCATCGAAGGCCTCAGAACGTATACCCCACGGAAATATGGTATCTGCCGGCACTCTCGCCCTCCTTGCGGTCGAGCTTGTGGCCGTAGAGTATACCGATGGGGCCGATGGGAGTGAGGTATCTCATGCCTATGCCCATGGATGACCTTATTTCCTCGGAACCTGCATTCACAAGGGTCCTCCTCACGGTACCGGCATCATAGAAAAGGGCCGTCTCCCAGTCCCGGGTAATCTCGATGCGCGCCTCCATGCTCCCGTTAATCGCCATGCGGCCTCCCACCGGATCGCCGTCGGCATCGTAGCGCAGCTTGTTCTCGTCGAATCCCCGTACGCTCAGGGTGCCGCCGAGATAGAAGAGCTGGTCTTCAGGGATGTTGCTCGCCTTTCCATATGGGTCTATGTAACCGAACCTGCCGAGCCAAGCAAGGGTTAGCCTGTTCAATGGACTGTAGTAGAAACGCAGGTTCACGGTATGTTTCAGGAAATTGTCCAGGGATGTCTGGTAGCCCTTGGAGATGTCAACAGAGTATGACGAGTAGGTTCCCCTTTTCGGCCGGACAAAGGAATCCCGGGTGTCATAGGCAATGGCCGGCGTGGTCACGAGTACTGAACGGGGTTGATATTCATCCTCATCCCCTGCAGGGATGGTGTAAGAACTTTTCTGGAGGAACTGGTCCCTCAGCTCATAACGGAGGCCCAGTGATGTCGTGATGTGCGGCTCGTGCTTCCAGAGGAAGCTGAGTGCCGCGGTCCCTACCGAGGTCCCGAATATCTGGTTGAACTCCTCTTTCCGTTCATACGAAAGGGTGAAGGTGTTCAGGACCCGGGCGCCGAAGATGCGCTGCTGGGTGAGGCTGAAATCGCCCATATATCCGATCTGGCTCACCTCGCCGCCGAGAGAGGCGTTCTTGTTCAAGCCGAAGAGGTTGCGATCGCCCACCTTGGCATCTCCGTACAGTCCCCGGTCGGTCACGTAGCCGAATCCTGCCTCGTAGTAGTATGGCTTGACCTCTTCCATATCGATGAGAAGAGTTACCTTGTCATGCTGCTCCTTGATGCCCATGGTCTTGAACTGGACCGACTCGAAGGCCTGCATGTCCCGGATCCTCTTCTGGCCTTCCAGCATGGTCTTCAGGGAGAACGGTTTGCCCTGTTCGATCTCCAGCTCACGCCTGATCACGCTCGTCCTGGTCAGGAAATTGCCGCTGTAATAGATGTTCCCCATGGTGACGAACGGCCCCTCATCCACATGGTAAGACACGTCCGCACCGGTCTTGTCCGCATTCAGTCGTGCTTCACCCCTGACCTTGACATAAGGATGTCCCTTTCCAGATATGAGATCCGACAGGATGGTCTCGTCTGATTTGACGAGGCTCTCCACGAAGGGCTTGCCCTGTTTCAGACCCAGGGCATCGAGTGCTTGCTGCTCCTTGACCGACTCGATGCCGTCGACCGTCACGGACGATACCATGGTCCGCACACCCTCAACGATCTGTATGGCTACGGATACCCCCGTCCTGTCCTCGTTCCAGGTGACCTCGGGGTTTATCGCGACATCGCTGTACCCACTCTTTACATAGAGACCCTTGAGGACAACCACATCGTCGGCCAGGGTATCGGGGTTGAAGACTGCAGCCTGAAAGTATGGAGGGTTCCCGGTCTGCAAGGCCTTCTTCAGTTCCTTTTTCGAAAAGGCCGTGTTTCCGGTATAGCTCAGTGAGTCCACCAGGGTCCTGGGCCCTTCGGTGATGACCAGGTCGATGGCGCGTTTCTTGAGGTCCCTGACGGTCTCCTTTTCCTCGAGGGCCTCGACCCTGGCGGAGAGGAAGCCCTCGGTGTTGTAGCGGTCGATGATGTTCTGAATGCTCTTCCTCATCCCCCTGTTATGCAGGTTCCCTTCCTGGAAGATGACGATGTCCTGCTTGAGGGTATAGGTCCAGAAGTAATGGTTGCCTTTTATGGAAACATCGTAGCGTGGCCCCTCTGATATGGTGACCACGACGGATACGCCGAGCTTCTTCTCATCCTTCTGCAGGGTATAGTCGATCTCGCACTCCGGATAGTTCCGCTGCCAGTAGAGGCTTCGGATGTTCTTGATGTCCTGCGCCAGGTTCGACTCGAGGAACCGGCCTGATTCCCTGATGAAGAACGACTGCCTCCAGGAGCTCATGCGCGAAAGGATCTCGACATCGGTGATGGCATCGTTGCCTTTGATCTTCAACGACTCGAGGGTGTAGTAGTTCCCCGGACGGATGTCTACATCGATCACCATGGTTCCGTCCTGCACATCCCCCTCGGTCACCCTGATTTCAGGTGATGCATACCCTTCTTTCCGATAGAGTGCGGCGATGAGCTCTTCCTGCTCTGCAAAGGTCTTCGGCAGAACGGCATCGCCGACGTAGACGCTCATCGCCTTGAGGACGTCGCTCTTGAACATGGGGTATTCACCCTGGATGCGGATGTCCTTCACGATGCGGCTGGGCTTCAGGGTAAGCGTGATGACGATGCCGTCAGCAGAGCGTTCGATGGAGGGGGTGATCTGTTCGAAACGCTTGCTCAGCTGAAGTGCATCCATGGTCAGGTTGTACCGGTCTTCGGTGAAGGGGTCTCCCGCATTCAGGCTGAGGAGGTCCCGGGCCAGATTTTCCAGGGTGCCTCTGCACCATGGGCAATCCTTGATCTCGATGGCGACGTCCTTGATCACCATGCCCGTGTATGCCGCATACTCGAAAGGCTTCTGTGTTCCTGCGGGTGAAACCTCCTGGGCGGGCAGGCCTGCAGGCAGGAGCAGCTG
The DNA here is from genome assembly GCA_036834365.1 of Thermodesulfobacteriota bacterium. GTDB lineage: Bacteria > Desulfobacterota > Desulfomonilia > UBA1062 > UBA1062 > MWEI01. Next base: position 5,668 of record DAITOA010000055.1, read on the forward strand.
TACAAAAAGGAAAAAGAGGAGAAATCCATGGGCAGGATTGAACCCATCAAAGAAAAACCCGCCCTCTTTCTTTTGAAAAGAAGGGACAGGCTCCATGTCGTATCCCGAACGGTCCCTGTTCATCGTCATCTCATCTGAACTCGTACCGGTAGAGCATGTCTGCGCCGAAGGTCCCGTCGCTGCTCTGGTAGCCGTTGAGGAGCAGGTTTTCCAGGATCTTGTATTCGGCTATGGCTTTCTGGATAGTCTCGGTATTCCTGGTTTCCATCTCATATTTCACGGTCATCCTCCGTGACAGTTCCTTGCCCACGGTGAGCGTCATGCTCTCTCCGCCGGTGGACGTCGCAAAATCGGATGCCTTCAGCTCGAGGATGTCCAGCGTGGTGGCCTTCTTGATGTCGCTGCCATAGGTGGAAGTCAGGAGTTCGGCCATCATGCCCGAAGGTGAAACGGCCACGCTGCTCTGCGCCTGGGAGAGCTCCAGGGAGGTCTTCCCCACGATCAGGAGCGAAAGTATGTCGGCGGGTTCCTCGGCGGGCACCGAGCTGAGGGTGAGCTGGAGGTTGTCCAGCTCGCCTTCCAGTGACAGGGTGATGTCCCAGGTGCGGACCTGCGTGCTTGCCTCGATGTCGACATTGGCCCTGGTCCTGTAGGGGTCGAGGAAGTCTATGACTCCCTTGGAGACGGTGAAATCGTTGTTCTGGAAGGTCACGACCCCCTCGGTGACCGCTATGCGGCCGTTGAGCACCGGGTTTGCAAGGGTGCCGGTGATCTTGAGGTCCGGGTTGATGTCGAGCGTGGCGATGTTGTTCTCGACCTTCACATCGCCGCGGCGTTTGATGGAGACATCCAGGACCGTTGCATTCAGGAAGGGCCAGGGCACATGCAGGGCCTGCTTCTTCGGCCGTTCACGCTGCTGCCTGGTGATGATGCTTTCGAGGACGCCGGTGAACAGGTTCACGTTCACGTCCCGGTAATAGGTGCCGTCGAGGATGACCGCGTCTGACCAGAAGCGGGAGGCCATGCCGTTCACATCCAGGGAAGCCTCGGCATCTATGGTTATGTCCATCATGTCGGGGATCGACAGAGGCAGGGCCTTTGTCTGCGCCAGCAGCTCCATGTGCTGCGGGGTAACCCCCTTGAACGTGGCTGTCCCGCCGAGCTGGAATGCGCCTGCATCGAGCCTGCCGGTGATGCCCTCGGTGGACAGCACGTTGTTTCTCAGATCGATCTTTCCGTTCACGCTGTGCAGGCGCTGGCCGTTTGCCGGGATGGTCCAGGCGAGATCCTCAAGGGTGAACAGCGCGGACACATCGGGCTTGAGGTCCTGTGCGCGGATCTGAGAGGATACCCGTATCATGCCCGAGCTGTCCGAGAGATCTTCCATGAACAGTCCCAGGACCTCCATGGGGATCACGCCTTCTGCATCCAGAGTGAGGGTTTTCTTCACCTCACCCTGGGCCTGAATGTCGATGAGGCCGCTTTGTGCAAAGGTTATCCTTGTCAGGGGGAGGTTCATGAGTCCTTTCCTGTATGAGGCGTTCACGTCGTGTGCAAGAATGACATCCTGGCCCTCATGGAAGATGTCCAGCGAGGAGAGCTCGGCGGTGATGTCCATGTCCTTGAGTGCATGAACGTTACCCTGCATGTCCATCCGGCCGGTAAGCCTGCCCGTGAGGGACTTTCGTCCGGCCAGGGTGAAGAACGGTGCCAGCTCGGTCTCGGCGAAGAGGGCCTCGGCGGTGATGCCGCCGGTGGCGAGGTCGTGTTCCACGTTTATTCTGAAGTTCCAGTTGCCGTTTGCGGAAAGCTTCCGATCCTTCAGATCGAAGGAGAAGGTCATGTCATCGAAGGGCTGGTCCATGAACGTGATGTCCACGGCGGAGATCCTGCCCGAGACGCTGGGGTTGCTCAGGAGACCCTGGCCGGTGGCGTGGAAGAAGAGAGTGCCCTTGGCCGAGTCGTACTCCTTCACGGCCTGGAGGTTTTCGATGCTGATTCCGGGGGTTCCCAGGGAGAACTCGTAGGCCCCACCCAGGGTCACGGATCCGCGGGCATTGATGTTCTCACCCCGGGCCACGGTCAGAACCGCCGGATCGACCCAGATGATGTCGCCGTCCGACCTCAGCCGGATATCCAGCGATTCGAAATGCTGGTATTCCGTATCGATGTCCCTGGCCAGGAGCGTTGCTGTGCCTGATGGCCGCCTCACCGTGCCTGCCAGGTCGGCGTTGAAGGTCATGGCACCTTTCGCCATGGCCGTGAAGTCGTCGATGAAGAGGCCGTCGCCGGTGACCTTCAGGTGTATGGGGGGGTCCGGGACGACCCGTCCGGTCTGATCGTCGAAGAGGGTCATGTCGCCGGTGGCCCTCAATGTGGAGCGGCCGTTGGTCACGGTGAGGCTCGAGATACCGAGCACGCCCCGGTTCAGGTTCCCCGCGAGCTCGGCATCACCGATCCGGATATCCCCGGATGAAAGGCCTTTCCCCGTGAGATAAAGCTCGGCGGAGAGCCCGCTAATTCTGCCGGCTGCGGTAATGCGGCCGTCGACGGCCCCTGCCAGCGGGACGGTACGGTAAAAGTCCGCCGGGTTCATGCCCCTGACGTCCATGTTCAGATCCACCTCGGGATCGGTCTCGATATCCGGGAACCGCCTGAAGAGGCGGACATCCCCCCGGACGGTGAGCACCGATGCCCTGTTGGAAAGGGTGCACGAGGAGATGTTCAGCGTCCCTCGGTCATCCAGCAGGGCCTTGAGGTCGATGGATCCCAGAGTGACGCCCTGAAGGACCGCATCGCCGGCCTGGGCATCGATATCCGCCATGGGCCTGTCCCAGAGCCCCGTGATGCGCAGTGTGGCCGCAAGACTTCCGGATCCCTGGATGCCGGTCCGGGCGAGCAGGGGGCCTGCCTGGGGGGTACGCAGGGTGACGGTTCCGTCTACGGCATGGCTCGCAGGACGGATCGTTCCCGAGGCGGAGGCCGTGGCGGTCCGGGTGCCGAGGTCCAGGCTGTGGATGGTGAAGAGTCCTCCGGCATAAGAGATCCTGCCTGCCAGGCTCAGGTCTTCACGTTCAAGCAACGGGCCGGCGGATATGCCTGACCCGGCGGCCCGGAATGCGGCGTCGAGGCGAACGGTGTCCGCGGATAAGCCCGATCCCTTCAGGGTGACCCGGGGGCTGATCCTTCCCCTGAAGCCCTTGGGAAGGCCGGGTATATCGTCCAGGAGCAGGCTGTTCCCCGTGATGGAGAGGTCGTACGTGATGGCGTCCTCCTCCTTGAGGCCCTCGAAGTATCCCTCGGGGAAGACCTGCCGGAGGTCCACGGTCCCGGTGATGGTGGCGGTGCCTGAGGCGAAGCCGCCGGTGAGGTTGGTGATGGTCGCCACCCGGTCGGTCACGGTGCCTTCGACGCCGGTCCGGCCCAGCATGAGCCCTTCGATGGTGCCGCCCCCATAGGAGAGGGCACAGGTGAAGTCGGGATCGTCGTAGTCCCGCCGGGCCGTGATGCGGCCCTTGATCGGGCCTGAAGTCTCCCCGTTCAGGGCAAGGAGATCCTTCAGGTCGGCCATGTCGCCGTCCAGGGCGAGATCGAGGTTGAACTGGGCTTTCCGGGCCATGTCCGTAATGGAGCCGGTCAGGGACATCCGGGTGGAGCCCATGGCCGTCTCCGCCCGGATGTCCCTGACCTGGTCGTTGAAGATGGTGCAGGATGCGCTCCCGGAACCGAGGTCGATCTTCCTGCCGGAAACGGAAAGCCCGATATCGGTCTTCGGGGAGGAGAAGTGCATGATGCTGTCTCGCTCGAAGGCGGCGTCGAAGAGGAGGTCGAGGCGGCCGAGCCTGACCACGGGCTCGCCCTGCCGGGTGCGGTAGCTGAAGGTGCCGTCCGTGCAGGTGAGCCTGTGGATGTAGACGTTGAGTGAGCTTTCTCCCGGCGTCTTCTCCACGAAGGCCGCCTCGATGTTGAGCCACCCGTCGCCGTCGAGCTCGAGGACGAAATCGGGCTTCACCACGTCGATGGTCTCGAAGATGAGCTCCTGCCACAGGAGGGCAGGCAGGTCCATCTTCAGGGAGGCCCGCTCGGAGGTAATGATCCGTTTCCCGTCCGGTCCCGTAAGGACGGCGTCATGGACGGTTGCCTCCTGGCTGAGCAGGGAGACCTCCACGGCGCTCCCCGTGATCTCGCCGGGATAGAGGGTGTTGATGACGGCCAGCAGGCGGCGTGCACCCTGGTCGGTGGAGAGATACAGCTGTGCCGCCGCGAGCACGGCCGTTGCCAGCACCACGAACGCACCGATTACCGCCAGGAACCATTTCAGGGTCTTCAGCATGTGCCGCCCACTGCCCCGTTCATGCCCGTGCGGGGCTTCCTCTCATGTCTCTGTGATGCATGGTTAACCTCTATCAGATTCAAAGCCCTCTGTCTGCTCTCCCCTGAGCAGGGGGATGAGGGACAGCACGCTGGTCAGATCCCCGGAGACGATGATGAGGTCATCGGGAAGGAGGAGGTCTTCACCCCCGGGGTTGATGATGGTCGCAGCGCCCCTGCGGATGGCCAGGATGCTCACGCGGTGCCGTTTCCGTATCTGCGTGTCGATGAGCGACCGGCCGGCCACCGGGCAGCCGGGGTGTACCTTGAGGGTGTGCACCTTGAAGTCCGGGAGGTCGTGCTGGAGGTTGGAGATGGTGGTGGCTTCGCCGGAGAGGCTCCGGAGCATGCCATACCCGCTGGACCTCAGCTCGGAGATGTATCGTTCGATCTCGTCGCGGGGCACCAGGTATTCGGCCAGGGCCCGGGAGAAGATCTCGATGGAGGTCTCGTACTCCTCCGGGATCACCTGGTCGGCTCCCAGGGCGTACAGAGGCTCCACCTCCTTTACGAACCGGGTGCGCGTTATGATGTGCACCGTGGGATTCAGCTTGCGGACGAGCTCGGTGACCCTCCGGGCCGAGGGGGCGTCGGGTATGGTGATAACCGTCACATGGGCGCCGCGGATGCCCACGTGATTCAGGATGGCCTCCTGGGTGGCGTCGCCGTAATAGATGGGCATCCCCTTCCGACGTTCCGCCCTGACCGTATCGGGGTTCATCTCGATGACGAGGTACGGGATGCCGGCCATGGATGCGGCCCTGGACACGTTCCTGCCGTTCACCCCGTATCCGATGACGATGAGGTGGTCCTTCATGCGGGCCTGGGACAATTCGTGCGGGGTGATGCCCAGCGGTTTCAGCCCGGAGAGGATCCGGTGCGGCAGGGGCATGCGGACGGCCAGGTCCGCCAGCGCAGGGGACGACTTGATGATGAAGGGTGTAGCCGCCATGGTGAGCAGTGAGATGGCGAGGATGATCTGGTAGGAGCCGGCGTTGATGATGCCGAATTCCAGGCCCGACCTGCTCAGGATGAAGGAGAACTCCCCGATCTGTGCCAGGGCGAGCCCGACCAGGACCGTGGTGCGGAAGGGGTAGCCGAGCAGAAGGGTGGCCAGGCTCCCGGTGAAGACCTTCAGGAAGATGACGAGCAGCGTGAGGCAGGCTATGAGCCAGAGGTTGTGGATGATGAAGACCAGGTCCAGCAGCATGCCGATGGAGATGAAGAAAAGGCTCATGAAGATGTCGCGGAAGGGAAGGATCCTCCCCAGGGCCTCCTGGCTGTACTCGGATTCGGAGATGATGAGCCCCGCCAGGAAGGCGCCCAGGGCGAGGGACAGGCCGAGCAGCGAGGTGAGCCAGGCCACGCCGAGGCAGATGAGGATGATGCTGATGAGGAAGAGGTCCCTGCTCCTGGTCCGGGCGATCTGGTAGAGCAGCCCGGGCACGATCCACCGGTAGGATGCATAGAGGAAGAGCATGAGGCCCAGGGCCTTGCCGGTGAGCAGGGGGATCGACGAATGGATCCCGGGTCTGCCCGTGGCGATGAGCGGTATCAGGGGCATGAGTACGACGATGAGGAGGTCCTGGAAGATCAGGATGGACAGGGTGTTCTTGCCGTGGGGGGTGGCGACCTCCGCCCTCTCATCCAGCATCTTGAGCACGATGGCGGTGGAGCTCATGGCGGCAAGGAGCCCCAGGAAGAAGCATTCCGGCTGGTCGAGGCCCACCAGGGAGCAGATCGCGCAGACCGCCGCAGCGGTGAGCACGACCTGGACAGACCCCCCCAGCAGCACGCTCCGCCGGCTCTCCAGGAGGTCCTTGACGGAGAACTCGATGCCGATGGAGAAGAGCAGGAGCACCACGCCGAGCTCGGAGAGGGCCTCGACCTCGCCCCGGCCCTCGATGATCCCCAGGGCCTGGGGCCCTGCCAGGACACCGGTGAGGATGAAGCCCACCACGGCGGGGACCCTGAGCCTCAGGAAGGCCAGGATCACGACGACGCTCAGGCCCAGTATGATGATGAGATCCGTCAGGAATCGGGTATCCATGGCTTCTATCTCCCATTGTACCCGGAGTCGTCACGGTTTCACAAGCGTGGACTGCCTGCATGAAGGTGATCACGCCCCTGTTTCGAGTGTGAGAATGGGCTTTCCCCAAAGGCCCCTTTCCTCTAGAATAATCATACCGGAAGAGGTTTCGAGCCTGCATGCGTACGTGGAACCTGACTCGCTGAGGAAACGATGGGATGGAAGTGAACACCTTTCTTGAGATCACCCTGATCCTGGTCATGTCGGCCCTGGCCGGCGTCATCGGGCTCAGGCTGCGCCAGCCGCTCATCATCGCCTTCCTGGCCGCCGGCATACTTGCCGGGCCGTCGTGTCTGGGCATCATCGCGAGCTACGGCGAGGTGGAGCTCTTTGCCCACATCGGCATCGCCCTCCTGCTTTTCATCGTCGGTCTCAGGCTCGACCCCAACCTCATCCGCACCACCGGGCCGGTGGCCTTGGCCACGGGGCTGGGACAGGTGGTCTTCACCTCGGTCATCGGGTTCTTCATCGCCCTGGTCATGGGCATGAACACCGTCTCGGCAATCTACGTATCCGTGGCGCTGACCTTTTCGAGCACCATCATCATCGTCAAGCTCCTCTCGGACAAGAAGGAGATCGATTCCCTGCACGGCCGGATCGCCCTGGGGCTCCTCATCGTGCAGGACATCATGGCCATCCTCGCCCTCATCGTGCTGAGTACCTTCAGTGCGGGGACCGTTTCGTCAGGACCGCTCCACCTCGGCATGGTCTTCATTGTGCTCAAGGGGGCAGGCCTGCTCCTGGGCATCGGGGTCCTCATGCGCTACGTCCTGCCTTCGCTCCTTACCCGACTGGCCCGGTCCAACGAGATGCTCATCCTGTTCTCAATCACCTGGGCCCTGCTGGTGAGCGCCGTCAGCGACCAGCTCGGGCTGACCAAAGAGGTGGGGGCGTTCCTGGCCGGCATCTCGCTCGCCTCCACCGAGTACCGGGACACCATCGGCGCACGCCTGGTCACCCTGAGGGACTTCCTCCTGATCTTCTTCTTCATCGACCTGGGCGCCCGCATGGACTGGTCGAGCATGGGCTCGCAGGTTGTCCCGGCGGCAGTGCTCTCGCTCTTCGTGCTCGTCGGCAACCCCCTCATCATGCTGGTCATCATGGGGATCATGGGGTACCGCAGGAGGACGGGATTCCTTGCAGGCCTCACCGTGGCACAGATCTCCGAGTTTTCGCTCATCATGGGGGCGATCGGCGTGAGCCTGGGGCACATTACCCGGGAAACCCTGGGGCTCATCACCCTGGTGGGCGTGGTGACGATCCTGGCCTCCACCTATATGATCCTCTATTCAGGGCCCTTCTACGAGCTCATGTCCAAGCCGCTGAAGGTCTTCGAACGCAGCAATCCCTACCGTGAAGCCCAGTGCAACAACTGCTTCCTCATGCCCCGGGTGGACGTGGTCCTCCTCGGGCTCGGCAACTACGGCAGGGAGCTCGCCGAGCACCTGCTGGAGCGGGGAAAGGAGATCATCGGTGTGGATTTCGACCCGCAGGCCCTCGAGTTCTGCCGGGTCCGGGGCATCCCTGTCCTGTACGGGGACATGGCGGACGCCGAGACCCACGAGAACCTCCCCCTGTTCCAGGCCCGCTGGGTGGTCAGCACCATCCGTGCGCCCGAGGTGAACCTGCCGCTCCTGCAGCACCTGAGGCACCAGGGGTACGAGGGCAGGGTGGCTCTGACGGCTCGGAACAAGGTCGAGGCCGACCTGTACCACCGGGCCAACGTGCCCGTCGTGCTGAGACCTTTCCTCGATGCGGCGGAGCAGGGTGCCGACGCCTTGACCGGGGCATGGCACGCGCTGTCCCAGCAGATCGACTGGCCCGTCGCCTTCCGGGAGATACGGATCAAAGCCGGATCGACCTTTGCAGGCCAGTCCATCAGGGACGTCCCGCTGCGGTCCGAGACAGGGGTATCCATCGTGGCGGTCAGCCGCGCCGGGAGGATCGTCTTCAACCCCGGGCCGGACTACCAACTCTTCCCCTCTGACCGCATCGTCATCATGGGTCCGACGGACGACCTGCGGCAGGCCGAGCTCTTGATCCACCGTGTCGTGGACCCTGCCTCGGACGAGGAAGAGAGCGTCTCCCTCGTGGAGGCCCGGGTTTCGCAGGGGTCTCCCGGGGCCGGAAAGACCTTGGCACAGACAGGCTTCAGGCAGGCCTATGGATCCGCGGTCATCGGGATCCGCAGGGGCGGGGACTACATCATATCCCCCGGTCCCGACGAGCGCCTGGAAGAGGGAGACGAGCTGCTCGTCATGGGTACCAGCGATTCCTTCGAGCGGCTGCGGGGGGATTTCGAGCTGTAGGGAAGGAAACCCTCCCTGTTTTTCAATACGATCGTAGCGGTGCAGGGAAAACTGACCTGCTCAGATCGATGAACTTCCTGTTTCTGGGAAGTTCATCGATCTGAGCAGGCCGCGAAACCTCAGACCTTTTTGCAGCTTCATGCCGGTAACGCGCACGCCCGGGGTCGTCGGGTGAGTGCTGAAGGTGAACACGAGGGTTTCTTTTTTATAATCCGGGCGCATTCACCTGCGAAAGACACACACCTTCCGGAAAGATGGAAGGTGTGTGTCTTTCGCAGGCCAAGGTCCCAAGTTTCAGGAGAAGAGGAAACATCAGGAACGTATCACCCGGCGGCAGGCATGGAATAATGATCCAATATTATAAAAGAGGATAGTAAGCTGATAACCTTTATTCAAACAACCCTGCGCAGGGGGCTTCCTTCTCGGCCGCCCCGTTCCAGTCGATGAACGCTGCAAGTTCCTCCCATGTCTCAACCGCCGTAAAGGGATGCGGCTTGCGGTTCCAGGGCTGGGTGAACACGATGGGGGTGATGCCCGCGTCCTGGAGCATCTGGCAGGTGTCGAGGCGGTCGTCAACGAAGTGGGTGATGCTGTTTTTCCTGAGCACCTCAAGCTTGGCGGTGTTCACGCCCGTGGCCTCCACCTTGAGGCAGCCCGGGTCGATCTCGGGGATGTGCCGCCTGAACCAGAGCTCGATGGGGACGGACAGGGGGCGCGCCGTCACCACGAGCAGCGGGGAGAAGGAGGTCATCCTGGCAAGGACACTGTCCGCCCCGTAGTTGGGAAACAGGTCGATCTCGTGGGGATCGTTGGTGAGGACTTCGATGATCTCCCTGGCGTGCTGCCTATCCATCCGGATGCACTTGAGGAACTCGTAATCGGTGATGTCCTCATAGCTGAACTCGTAGTGGTAGTCCTCCCTGGCCATGCGGACAAAGAGCCGGAAGGTGTCGGCAATGACGCCGTCGAAGTCGAAGGCTATGGATGACGGTGATATATGCATGGCATAAGACCTTTTCACTAAAGGATGTCCGGCCTGTGTATCATAAGCCGCCCCACTATGCAAACCGGCTTTGCGTGTTGTCGAAAAGCGTCCTTCCGTGCGCCCGTGCAAGGTGATTTCATGGTGAAAAATCAGTTGACAAGGAACGGGGATACAGGCTATCGAAGACACCTGGCACAGGCACGTAGCTCAGGGGGAGAGCACCACCTTGACGCGGTGGGGGTCCAGGGTTCAAATCCCTGCGTGCCTACCAAATCCAAACACCCATCTGAATGCAAATTACAGCCCAGCATATGTGCCGTTAAGTATGGTAATCTGAAGCCTTTCCAATGTTGTTTTTCTCAGAGGCTTATTTGAAATATGAGTTCGAAGTGGTCAGAGGTTTGAATGGTTTAATGCCTTACACTATCAATTCCTTCGCTTTTCGTAAGGGTAGTCCATCAAGGGTTCAGTAGATTCTGTATTGACATATTTCCACTACATAAGTATTAGAATGGCATGAATGTAGTGGAAAATGATCGGGTAGTACACGGCCTTCTGGAGGATGAATACCAACGATGCAAGGATACTCTCCGGGCTCTTCAGGAGAAGGTTCAACACTACCCCAAAGGTGCTCTTAATGTAAGGAAGAGGAACCTCAAGGGTAAGGAATATTCTTACTACTACCTGGTTTCCCGTGAAGGGAAAAAGGTCGTGAACAAACATGTTTCAAAAGAAAGGATACCACAACTTCGCGACCAGTTGAAAGAACGTGACTTATGTAAAAAGGAGATCAGAGCATATGAAAAACGCATGGCATACCTGGAAAGACTCCTGAAAACTTCGAAAGCCCGGAGAGGTAACCGTGAGGGTTCTCCAGGAAACAAACCTTCCTTATGAGATAGTGGTACTGTTGAAAGCCTTGAGCAGTGTCGGGTTCTTCGACAGATCAGTCCTGGTCGGAAGTTGGGTCATGCCCATCTATCACGATCTTTATCAGGTGCAATATGTATTGAAAACCATGGACATCGATCTCGCCGTTTACATTCCCCATCAGCAGAAGGCTCAGAGGTCAAATCTGGAACAGATCATAACCGATATGGGATGCATCAGCTTTCTTTCCACAGGAGGTGTCCAGAAATTTAGTACAGGCGGTTATACGGTGGAGTTCATCACTCACAGGGTTGGCGGACGAGATGCCGATGCCAAGCTGGTGAAGGAATGGAACATCATTGCTCAGCCACTTCCTTACATCAGCATTCTCATCGATTTTACAGATGAAGCATCGCTCGGAGATTGTCCCATCAGGTTTCCCGTTCCCGAAGCTTTTTTTATCCATAAGCTCATTATCGCTCCCCGGCGAAGGGGCATGGCGAAACGCATGAAAGACCTGGAACAGTGTTCAATCCTCATGGAGTCGGTAAAAGATGATGTTCTGCTGAACATTATGCAATCGATACGATTAAGCAAAGAGACGAAGCGGTTTATCGGGAACTCATGTTACGAGATAGGATTTCCGCTACAACGGCTTGGCTTATCATAATATGTAGCGGAAATAGATCTCCTGACAATCCCTTTACAAAAACCTATCAAGGTGTTATCTCTCCAATCGATCCGAAGGGATGGCGTGACAGTGTATATTCATCATGCAACGAATAGTGCATGGTCGCAGGACTGCAAGCTTTGTCATTTCGAGCGGAGCGAGAAATCTTGGCATGAGTTTTTAAGGATTTCTCAGTCATTTCATTCCTTCGAAATGACATGGTGAAAAATGCAATCGAGCACGAGTAAGGGAGCCTTATAAGCCCTGAACACTAATGGAGCGTATATGCCTGAACTGAACGTAACCGTGGACGGCAAACCGGTTGTTACAAGCGCAGCGACCCTCAGGGACGTCATCAAGGACAAGCGGGCGATCGCGGCCCGCGTCGGCGGGGTGACCGTCGACCTCACCACACCCCTGACCGAGGGGCTGACCATCGAGACCATCACCGCCGATTCCCCGGAAGGCGTGCACCTCATCAGGCACTCAACGGCCCACGTCATGGCAGAGGCCGTAAAGCTCCTCTTCCCTGATGCGAAACCCACCATCGGTCCGGCCACCGAGGACGGCTTCTACTATGACTTCGACCGCAGCGAGCCCTTCTCATCGGAGGACCTGGCCGCCATCGAGGAGAAGATGGCCGAGCTCGTCAAGGCCGATGCCCCCTTCGTGCGCCGGGAGCTGCCGGCCGCCGAGGCGAAGAAACTCTTCGCGGACAAGGGCGAGCCCTACAAGGTGGAGATCATCAACGACCTGGGCGATGGGGTGGAGTCGGTGTCCATCTACGAGCAGGGCAGCTTCACCGACCTGTGCCGCGGCCCCCATGTGCCCTCCTCGGGATTCCTCAAGGCCTTCAAGCTCCTGTCCGTGGCAGGGGCCTACTGGAGGGGCGACGAGAAGAACAAGATGCTCCAGCGCATCTACGGCACCGCCTTCGCCTCCAAGAAGGAGCTGGACGCCTACCTGAACTTCCTGGAGGAGGCCCGCAAGAGGGACCACCGCAAACTCGGCAGGGAGCTCGAGCTGTTCATGTTCTCCGAGGACGTGGGGCCCGGCATGGTCATCTACATGCCCAAGGGCGGCAGGCTCAGGACCATCCTCGAGGAGTACGAGAAGA
>DAITOA010000056.1:0-6011 GCA_036834365.1 Thermodesulfobacteriota bacterium
GAGATCGGCTCCATCTGCCGCAAGGTGGCGCGCAAGATCGCGGAGAAGAACGGCAAGCGCAGGAAGCTTTACCGGGTATCGGCCAAGAATGTTTCCAATTACCTGGGTGTGTGCAAGTTCATGCCCGAGCAGGAGCGCAAGGAGCACGAGGTGGGCGTCTCCACCGGCCTCGCATGGACCCAGTTCGGCGGCGAAATCCTCTACATCGAGGCGTCCGTGCTGCCGTGCCAGGAGGGCAAGGGCGGCCAACTGGTGCTCACCGGTCACCTGGGTGACGTCATGAAGGAGTCCGCCCAGGCCGGCATGACTTACATCCGTTCCCGGGCCAAGCAGCTCGGCATCTCGGAGACATTCAACAAGGACAACGACATCCACGTCCATATCCCGGCGGGGGCCATCCCCAAGGACGGTCCGTCCGCGGGCATCACCATGGCCACTGCCGTCGTCTCGGCGCTCACCAACCGGGCCGTCCGCAAGGACATCGCCATGACCGGCGAGATCACACTTCGCGGCAAGGTGCTCCCCATCGGCGGATTGAAGGAGAAGACCCTGGCGGCCCACCGCAACAAGATCTTCGAGATCATCATCCCCAAGGAGAACGAGAAGGACCTGGAGGAGATCCCCCAGGTGGTCAAGAAGAAGCTGACCTTCCACCCGGTGAACTCCATGGACGATGTGCTCCAGCACGTGTTCGTGCAGCAGGAGAAGGCGGTGAAGAAGGCGAAGCCGAAACAGGTCAAAGCGGGGCGCAAAAAGACCTCGCCCAGAAAATAAGCACAGGGGTCAGGGCAGGCACTCCGGCTCTGACCCCTTGTCGTTTCAAAGAGCCTCCAGAACCCCCCTGAATATCCCGGCAATGGCCGGACCTGCCTTCTCCGCATGGGCGATGACGGACTCGATGGGTGCGGGCACGTAGTCGTCCGGGTCGTTGTTGTTGGTGACGGCCGATACGGCGAGCACCTCCATGCAGCAATGCACCGCCTGGATCACCTCCATGACCGTGGACATGCCCACGGCATCGGCTCCCAGACGCTGCAGCATCCTGGTTTCGGCCGCGGTCTCCATGGACGGGCCCATGAGCTGCACATAGACGCCCTCGTGGAGTTCGATGGCGTTCTCCCTTGCATGCCTCCTCGCCAGGTCGGCAAGCCTGCGGGAATAAGGTTGCGTCATGTCGGGAAAGCGCGGGCCCAGCGAGTCCTTGTTCGGCCCCACCAGAGGATTCCTGCCCGTGAAGTTGATGTGGTCCGTGATCAGCATGGGGCTGCCGGGAACAAGGTCCTTCCTCAGCCCTCCTGCAGCGTTCGAGATGAACAGGTGCTTCACGCCGAGCAGCTTGAAGACGCGGATGGGCAGGGTCACCTCATCGGCAGCATATCCCTCGTAGAGGTGGAACCTGCCGCTCATGACGAGCACCTGCCTGCCGCCGAGGGTCCCCGCAAGCAGCCTGCCCGAGTGGCCGGTCACCGTGGACCGGGGAAACCCCGGGATCTTGGCATAGGGGATGGCTTCGTGGACATCAAAGTCCCGTTCCATGGCACCCAGGCCGGTGCCGAGGATGATAGCCGTCCGTATGCCCAGGAATGACTGGAGTACCTCTGCGGCCCTGTTCTCCCTGTCCATGGCGGTCAATCCAGGGGAATGGCCTCGTCGATGAGCATGATGGGTATCTCGTCCTCGATGCGGTATCTCAGCCTGCACACATTGCATATCAGTCCGCTCTCGTCCTCTTCCAGGACAAGCTCGCCCTTGCACTTGGGACAGACGAGGATGTCCAGCAGTTCTTTGTCAATGGGCATAGGAAACCTCCTTGAACGTCTATGGCATTGAGGAAACATGGTTGTCAAGGATGTGTGATGTGGATTCAGAACAGATAATTATTAGAGATCAGAGGTTGGCCTGGTTTAGTGGGTATCGTATAGTTATCGGATAAATCTACAATAGTGATTGAGCATAATATACACATTTGAATACGCGTATGTTATTAGCTGCCTCACTTCATGCGACGCGCTGCTCTCTCATCATCTCCGCAGGGCTTTGCCCGAAATAGCGTTTGAATTCACGACTGAACTGGGAGGGGCTCTCATATCCCACCTGGTCGGCAGCGATGTAGGCTTTTATATTCTCCTGTACGATTAAATCCCTTGCCTTGGTCAGCCTGACTTTTTTCAGATACTGCATGGGAGAATCCGACGTGATCTCCTTAAAAGCTCGATGAAACGCAGATGGGCTCATGCGGGCCATACTGGCTAACCGCTCCACATCGAGTTTTTCTGCATAATCATTTTGCATGAGCTTCAATGCCCGAGCCACCTGGGAAAAAGCACCGCTGTGCATGGCCAGAGAATAGAGTACCTGTGCCTGAGTGCCGAACAGAGCACGATACAGAATCTCACGTACCAGACCGGGGCCTAAAATCTGAGATTCTGCCTCTGACTGCAGGCACTTGATCAGCCGCATCGTCGCATCCGCCATATCTTCATCCATGACTGCCGGACCGATCCCCCGAGGCAAGCCCTTTTCATTGACACTGCCAATCTCTGCCTGAAGCCCCAACCGGCCGATCAGGTCATTCAACTGGCCCATATCAATGTCTATGTAGAGGCCAAGCAAAGGTTCCTCCGGGCTTGCAAAGGTTTCGCATTCGAACGGCATGGTTACCGAGGTCACCAGGTAATTGCTGGCATCATATTGAAACTTCTGGCCACCCAGGTAACCGATCTTGTGACCTTGGACAACGATGCAAATGCCAGGGTCATATACCATTGGTCTCCGGGGTATATGCTGTGTTTCTTTAAAAAAACGCACCCCTTTGAGCCGCGATTCAGAAGCCCCGCCATTGGCTAATGGAATGTTCTTTAACAGTTTGGCCATCTGTGACATGGAAAATTTCTCCTTGTTCCGTATGTCAGTTTTAAACAATATAGTTAACAATAAGGCAACCAAAAATGAAGATGTAAGCAGGAATAGGCAATATATTGAGAGAATCAGGTATTTCAAGTCAGTTTGCCAAGCTTTATTATCCTTCTCAACACAATCAGCAAAGCGAGCAAAGGAGGCTCCTGATGAACTTTGAATACCACAACCCCACCCATCTTATCTTCGGGGCTGGAACGCTCTCGCAACTGGGTGAAGTAGCGCGCAGGTATGGTAAAAAAGCCCTGCTTGTAACCGGCGGCGGCAGCGTCAAGCGCAGCGGAGTGTTCGATCGTGCGGTGGCGAGTCTTAAGGATGCCGGTGTTTCCGTGGCAGAGTGCTCCGGTGTCGAACCCAACCCGAGAATCACGACCGTCAGGCGAGGTGCTAAAATCGCCCGGGACGAAGGCTGCGATGTGATTATTGCGCTGGGCGGCGGCAGCACGATGGACGCCTCCAAGGTGATTGCAGCGGCCGTCTTATACGACGGTGACCCGTGGGACATGATCTTTCATGGCCAGGAGAAAGTATATATTCCGACAACAGCCCTTCCGATTATCACCGTGCCGACCCTTGCGGCAACGGGATCGGAAATGAACTGCGGTGCTGTGATTTCCAATGAAGAGACGACGGAAAAATCCTTTATGCAGACCGAATGCCTGTATCCACAGGTTGCCCTGCTCGACCCTGAACTGACGGTGAGCGTCCCGAAAAACCAGACGGCATACGGGGTCTGCGACCTGATTACCCATGTCACCGAAGGGTATTTCAATGGGATCGACAACACCCCGATTCAGGATCGATTTGCCGAAGGCGTGATCCTAACCGCCATGGAGTATGGCCCTAAAGCCATCGCCGATGGGAGCGACCTGAACGCTCGGGCGCAGGTGCAATGGGCGGCGACGGTCGCCCTGAACGGTTGGGTTCAGGCGGGAGGCGGCGGTGTGGGATTCCCCGTGCACATGATCGAGCATACTGTCTCAGCCTACCACGACATCACGCATGCCGCGGGACTGTCAATAATCAACCCTTCGTGGATGCGCTTTGCCGCAAAGGCCAACACAGCCAAATTCGTCCAGTTCGCTGAGCGCATCTTCTGCCTTTCAGCAAGGAGACCGGACGACCTGGAATGTGCCCTTACCGGGATCGACCGCTTCGAGGAATTCCTCAAGTCCATTGATTGCCCGACACGTTTTTCGGAGCTGGGCATTGATGGCACATTGATCGAGACCTATGCCAAGGAAACTCTTCGCATCATCCACGACGAAAACGGAAAACTCCCAGGTCGTCCGGCAATGACTAGGGCGGATATTATCGAGGTGCTGCGTTCGGCACTGTAAAGTCAAAAGGAAAAGACGAATATGAAAAACGACATTCTTATTGCCTATTATTCCTGGTCCGGAAACACCAGGAAAATTGCCGAATACATCGCGCGCGAGTCGGGTGGTACGTTATTTGAGATCGAACCTGTTCAAGCGTATACCACCGACTACAACGCCGTGGTTGCACAGGCAAAGGAGGAAATGAAGGCGGGCTTCAGGCCTGAGTTGAAGGCCATGCCGAAAATTACCTCGTATACAGTCGTATTTTTGGGAACTCCCATTTGGTGGCATACAATGGCACCGCCGCTGGTCTCGTTTATTGACAGCTTTGATTTGAATAGAAAGACAGTGGTCCCTTTTCACACGCACGGCGGAGGCGGGGGCGGTTCATTCGAGAAGGATATCGCAAGAATGTGCCCGGACTCGACAGTCAAAGAGGGATTCGGCGTATACAACAGCGGAGGACGTGAGACCATAGGGCAGATTGGTTCCTGGTTGAGGTCCATAGGGTTACAGTCTCTAAAATAAAATTACACAGACGAAAGGAATGACAAAATGGAGATTATACGAAACGGAACACAGGCCTCTGTAAAAGGACCGGCCGACTGGTTTACCGGAACGGTTCGTATTGATCCATTGTTTCTGAAAGCAGAAGACCCGGCACGCGCCACCGGCGCCAATGTCACCTTTGAACCGGGAGCGCGGACTGCCTGGCATACCCACCCCCTTGGGCAGACGCTGATCGTTACGTCCGGGTCCGGACGGGTGCAGCGCGAAGGCGGACCCATCGAAGAGATCCACCCCGGTGATGTGGTCTGGTTTCCTCCGGGTGAGAAACACTGGCACGGTGCATCACCCGGCACGGCCATGACACATATCGCCATCCAAGAAATGTTTGATGGGTCATCCGTCATGTGGATGGAAAAGGTCAGTGACGAGCAGTACAGTGCCAAGTCTTAATAAGATCAAGAAAGGGATCTCTAAAAACAGGAGATAAATAAACATGCAAAAACGAAAATTAGGAAGCAGTTAGCCAGTATGGGCCGCAGTGAGACAGATATCAGGAAGCTATGTCCCGATGCCATGGTACTGCAGGGACTTCCGATCAGAGGCAGCAGCGTTAAAGAAGCTGAAAAAGATGTCGCGGACTGGCTCAGGCATCTTGAGAGCACATAAAGAGATTGATGCAATGAAGAAATATTTATTTGCCATCATAGTGAGCGCGCTTTGCGTCATCACCACAGACCAAAATACTTTTGGAGCAAATGAGGGATCGACCATGACGCTACGTATTAAAGTCGGAAAAGAAGTGCTGACTGCAACGATGCTCGATTCGGATGCGAGCCGTGACTTTGTTTCCATGCTTCCTCTGACGCTGCACATGAAAGACTATTCGGGAACTGAAAAGATCAGCGACCTTCCGAGAAGAATGTCCACGAAAGACGCACCAGACGGTTATGACCCTTCAGTAGGCGACATCACCTATTATTCGCCGTGGGGTAATCTGGCTATTTTCTACAGAGATTTCGGCTATGCCAAGGGGCTCATCAAGCTGGGAAGTATTGACGGCGGCATAGAGAAACTCGCAGGCTTGCACGGTGACTTCGAGGCGGTATTTGAATTGATGGATTGAAAAATACATCATCAATCATACGGCATGAAACACCCGTAGCACATTGTATTTACTAAAACATGTTAATTTACTCAATTGATGAGCAAATTTACTCAATACAAGTGATCTTTAATAGTATGTGCCATACCCTCTGCTCTGAT
>DAITOA010000056.1:6111-14300 GCA_036834365.1 Thermodesulfobacteriota bacterium
AATTTACTCAATACAAGTGATCTTTAATAGTATGTGCCATACCCTCTGCTCTGATACAGGCCGCTGTGCACCATATATTTGAAACATAGATCATCAGTCTCCATCCATCAACCTTCGACATGGAAGAGGATCTCTCGCTGCACTCGAAATGACACATGATACCGTACCCCTGCCCGGCACCTGTAATGTACGGACGGATCGCTGTCCCTACTGCTCAAAATACGGGTAACCCCTCAGCCCTTCCTCGTACATCCTCATGATCTCCCGGCGCTCCTGGGGCGTGATCAGGTTTTCCCGGATGGCCTGTTCCGCCGTGGTCCTGAACTGCTTGGTCATGGTCTTCGGCTCGTACTCGACGTAGGACAGGACATCGGCCACGGTGTCCCCCTCGATCTCCTTGACGAAGCTGTAGCTCCCGTCTTCATGCACGCGTATGCTCACCACGTTGGTATCGCCCAGAAGGTTGTGGAGGTCGCCCAGGGTCTCCTGATAGGCCCCCACCAGGAAGACGCCCAGATAATAGTCCTCGTCTTCTTTTACCGTATGCAGCGACAGGGCGCGGCGTACTCCCTGCTTGTCGATGAAATGGTCGATCTTCCCGTCCGAGTCGCAGGTGATGTCCGCAAGGATGGCGTTTCTCGAAGGCTTCTCATCCAGGCGGTGCACCGGCATCACCGGGAACAGATACCCGATGGCCCATGAATCCGGCAGGGACTGGAACACGCTGAAATTGGCATAATAGGTGTCGCACAGGGCGGTATCGATATCCACCAAATCCTTGGGCACCACCTTCAGGTGCCTGACGTTCTCGCTCAGGGCCTGGATGATGTTCCAGAAGATCTTGTCGCCCAAGGCGCGCTGCCTCATGGTGAGGTCGCCGACCTTGAACATCTGGCGGATCTCGTCCCGGTAGTACAGGGCGTCGTTGTAGCACTCCTGGAGATTCCTGATGGTGAGCGACCTGAGAACCTCCAGCATGTTGTGGATGATCTCCGGGGTGTCCTTGGGCAGCTCCCCGGGCACGGAGTCCGTATCGATGGAGCTCGTGTCGAAGATATTGAACAACAGCACCGAGTAATACGCCACGGTGGCCCGGCCGGATTCGGTGATGATGGTGGGGTGGGCGATGTCGTGCTCGTTGAGGATTTCCATGATGGCCTCGATCACGTCCGCGCAGTACTCGTCCAGGGTGTAGTTGCGCGAGTTCATGTAATTGGTGTGGGACCCGTCGTAATCCACGGCCATGCCGCCGCCCAGGTCGAAGTAACCCATGGGTGCGCCCTCTAGCACAAGGCCTGTGTAGACCCGGCAGGCTTCCTGGATGGATGCCCTGATGTCCCGGATATTGGGGATCTGGGAGCCCAGGTGGTAATGGAGAAGCCCGAGGCAGTCCAGCATGTCGCACCTCTTGAGCTTCTCGATGGCCTCGATGATCTGGGAGATGGTCAGGCCGAAGATGCTCCGGTCACCTCCGGACTCTGTCCAGTGCCCTCCTGCCTGGGTGGAAAGCTTCAAACGGACGCCCAGGAGGGGCTTGATCCCCAGCGCCTCAGACCGTTCGAGGATCAGGTCCAGCTCTCCGGGCATTTCCAGCACGAAGAAGCACTTGAACCCCATCTTGCAGGCGTACAGCCCGAGATCGATGAATTCCCGGTCCTTGTAGCCGTTGCATACCAGGCAGGCCTCCTTGTCGTCGAGGAACGACAGGGCTGCGATCAGCTCTGCCTTGCTGCCGGCCTCGAGCCCGTGATGGTAGAACTTGCCGATACGGGTGATGGTCTCGATCACCTGCTTCTGCTGGTTCACCTTGATAGGGTAGACCCCTTTGAATTCCCCCTTGTAGTCGAACTTGGCGATGGCCGCGCGGAAGCTCTCATGTATCTGGATGATCTGTGAGTCGAGGATGTCCTCGAAACGAAGGAGCATGGGCATGTCATACCCGCGTGCCCTGATGCCGGAGATGATCTCGGGAAGGTTGACGGACACGTCTTTCCTGTCTCTCAGCGGTGTGACCACCACATCCCCTTTCTCGGAGATGCTGAAATATCCTGATCCCCATTCCCGGATCTGGTAAAGATCGGCGGAATCTTCCACGGTCCATCGTTCCATGGTGTGTTTCAGGTTCATGAGTGCGCTCCCGTTCTTACTGCCGCCAAGATGAGTGAGTTTTTTGCCTTTCATCCGAGCCTGCTCCTGTAATCGTCGTACCCGAACCTGCGTACGGTCTCATAGCTCCCGTCTCCGTGCAGCAGCGCGAGCTCGGGCAGGGGTGTGCCGTTGAAGGTGTTGTTCTTCACGAAGCTGTACTGGAGCATGTCGCCGAACACGAGCCTGTCGCCGGGCTTCAGTGGTTCTGCGAACGAGTACTCGCCGATGATGTCGCCGGTCATGCAGGTGTTGCCGGCCAGAATGCAGGTGTAGGGCAGTTCACCAGGAGCGGCGGCGCCCAGGAGCGGCGGCGTGTACGGCACCTCCAGGACGTCGGGCATGTGGCAGGCGGCCGAGGCATCACAGACGGCGATGTCGGTCTCGTTGTGAACGATATCCAGCACCGTGGATGCCAGGTACCCGGCATCCACCACGAGGCCGCTCCCCGGCTCCAGGATGACCTCCACGCCGAAGGCTGTGCGGAAATCCCGGATGGCCCTGATGAGGGCATCCACATCGTACCCCTCCTTGTTGATGAAATGCCCGCCTCCGAAGTTGACCGCCCCGACGCGCCTGATGAAGGGGGCGAATTCGCCCGCCACATGCTCGATGAGGCCCACGGACCCGTCGTGGAGCGATTCGCACAGGGTGTGTACGTGGAGGATGTCGATCCCCTCCCAGGGGAGCCTTTCGAGGTCTTCCTTCAGCACGCCGAAGCGCGAGCGCGGGGAGCAGGGGTCATAGAGGTGGCCGCCCAGCGTTGCCTTGGAATAGCCGGGATTGATGCGGATGCCTGTCTTCTTCTCCGGTCCGGCGGCCTTCACGTCAGGGAGAAACCGCCGGATCTGATCGACGGAGTTGAAGTAGATGTGGTCGCTTATCTCCAGCAGCTCGGCGAGGGTGCCGGGTGTGTAAGCCGGCGAGTAGACATGCACTTCCTTGCCGAACTCTTTCCTGCCCAGGCGGGCTTCATGGACGCCGCTGGCCGTGGTGCCGTCCAGCGAGCCGCGCATGAGCTCAAACACGGCGGGCAGGGCGAAGGACTTGGTGGCCAGCAGGACGCGGCATCCGGCCGACGTTCGTATATGGGACGCAACGGCCATGTTCCTCTTCAGGAGGGCAGTATCCACCACATAGGCCGGTGTGGCGATCTGCGGGAGTGCCGCCTCTAGACGCGGGGGCAGGGCTGTTGTCATGCCTCGATCAGCTCCTGATACGCATCGTCGTCGAGCTTCTGCGCATGCCAGGGCAGCCCCTGACGGGCGACCTCTTCCAGGAAGGGCTCGGGCGGAAGCTGCTCCACGTTGAACACACCCTTGCCGGACCAGATGCCTTTCATCATCATCATGGCACCGGTCATGGCCGGCACGCCCGTGGTGTAGGACACGGCCTGGGCGCCCAGCTCGCGGTTGGTCTCGGCGTGGTCGCACACGTTGTAGATGATGTACGCGGTCGGCCTGCCGTCCTTGATCCCCCGCAGGATGACCCCGATGGAGGTCTTGCCCGTGTAGTTCTCGGCCAGGGAAGAGGGCTCGGGCAGGAGGTGCTTGAGGAACTGCAGGGGGACGATTTCGACCCCCTTGTACATGACCGGGTCGATCCTCGTCATGCCCACGTTCTGCAGGACCTCCAGGTGCTTGATGTAGTTGTCCGAGAAGGTCATCCAGAAGCGGATCTGCTTGACGCCCCTGATGTTCCGGATCAGCGACTCCTCCTCCTCGTGGTAGATGAGGTAGGACTTGCGGAGACCCACCTCGGGGTACTCGATCATGCAGGAGACGCTCAAGGGGTCGATCTCGATCCAGGTGCCTTCCTTCCAGTACCTGCCGCGCTGCGTGACCTCCCGGATGTTGATCTCCGGATTGAAGTTGGTGGCAAAGGCCTTGCCGTGGCTGCCGTCGTTGCAGTCGACGATGTCGACGGTCGTGATCCCGTCGAGCAGGTTCCTCTGGGCATAGGCGCAGTAGATGCTGATCACGCCAGGGTCGAACCCGCAGCCGAGCACCGCCATGATGCCCTTGTCGCGGAAGCGGTCCTGGTAGGCCCACTGCCACGTGTAGCTGAACTTCGCCTCGTCCTTGGGTTCGTAGTTGGCCGTGTCCAGGTAGTGCACGCCCGTGGCCAGGCATGCATCCATGATGGGCAGGTCCTGGTAGGGCAGGGCCATGTTGACCACCACATCGGGTCTGACCTCCTCGATGAGGCGGATGACCTGAGCCGCATCGTCCGCATCCACCTGCGACACGGTGATGGCAGAAGCGCATTCCTTCTGTACCTTGATGCATTTATCCAGGGTTCTCGAGGCAAGGTGGATCTTCTCGAAAACCTCGCGGTTCATGGCGCATTTCTTCGCCACCACGGATCCCGCCGCACCGGCGCCGATGATGAGTATGCTGTTCATGACTGGACACCTCCTGTTTCTGAGACTTTGTTCCGCTGATAGTCACCGATGGCTTGTGGCGTTGCGCCTGCGGTTCAGGGCTATCAGACATTCGCGTACCACCTTTGCCGCCACGACCGCCGATACACCCGACGGGTCGAGCTGCGGGGCGAGTTCGACGACGTCGAGACCCACGATGCGCAGCCTGGTGATCATGGAGACCAGGGCGGCAGCCAGTTCATTGAACATCATCCCGCCGGGTTCGGGCGTTCCGGTGCCGGGCAGGACGGACGGGTCCAGGATATCGAGGTCGCAGGTGAGGTAACAGGGTCTGGCCCCGACCCTCAGGGCTACTTGATCGGGTGCGGACGCCAGGTCGGTTACCGTGTCATGCTCCTCCCGGGTACACGACCTGATGCCGATCTGCCTGATGTTGTCCTTTCCCAGGAGGTCCATCACCCGGCGCATGATCGTGGCGTGGGAGAACTTCATGCCCAGGTAATCGTCCCGCAGGTCCGCATGGGCGTCCAGGTGTATGATTTTCAGGTCCGGGTATGCACGGGCAGCGGCACGGATGGCCCCCAGGCTCACCAGGTGCTCGCCGCCAAGCAGGAACGGGGTCTTCCCGCCGGAGATGATCTCCCGGGTACGTTCTTCTATGATGTCCAGTGCGGGGTTCGGGTCGCCGAGCGGCAACTCCAGGTCGCCCCTGTCCATGAAGGAGCAGTCTTCCAGGTCCGCCGACTGGATCGGTGAAAAGGTCTCCAGCGCGTATGAGGCCTCGCGGATCGCACCGGGACCGAAACGGGACCCCGGCCTGTAGCTTGAGGTGGAGTCGAACGGTGCGCCGAAGAGGCATATGGCCCCATCATGCCTGGATGCAATGAACGTGCTCATCGCAGAGTACCCCGTTTTTTCAGAAGCTCGGCGGGGCTGAGATCCAGAGGATCTTTGCCGCTTTATCCGATCGGTTTTCTATCCAGTGCTTCTTGTTCGATGTGTAGTAGAAAGAATCCCCAGTCGCGGCACGGTGAATCTCCTTGCCGACATTGATCACGATCTTGCCGGCGAGTACGAACCCGCACTCATCGCCATAATGAGCCCTCTCCTGGTAGGTGCTGGCCCCGGGCGCCAGTGTCACCAGGAGGAGGTCCATCTCACGATCCTGGGCCCCGGCGATGAGGACCTCCCGCTTCACGCCGGGCTCTTCCTCGTCCTTGATGGTGACGCGCTGCGTGCGGTGGAAGACCACCACCTCCTGTTCGTCCTCGTCGAAGAATTCGTTCGCATTGGTGTCAAGGGCGTTCAGGATGAGCTCCAGAGTGTCCAGGGACGGCGACTGGAGGTCCCGTTCCAGGAGCGATATGAAACCCTTGGTGAGGTCCGCGCGGTTGGCAAGCTCCTCCTGTGTAAGCTCTTGTGCTAACCGGAGATTTTTTATCTTCTCGCCGATCTTCACCTTGTCCTCCGAGACACTTTAGTGTGCCTTGTTGTTTATTGTAATAAACAATGTAAGGCGACTCTTTAAGGCAAATGCACCCCCCTGTCAAGTTTTTTTTCGCCCGTGAGGAAGCAGGCCCTAAGCCGGGTTCCTGCGGCAGTATATGTTCCCCGGTCACTCTGGGGGAAGGTTTGCCCCTGCCTTCCCGGGGAGGTGTGGCCGGATCAGGCGGGAGGGGAGTTCAGGCCGCCTTGTACCTGGAGCCGGAGTATCGTACGGTGCCCACTGGCCGGTAGGGATCGTGCTCGAAGACGAAGGTCCAGTTGTTCCTGACGGCCTCGGAGAGGATCTTCTTCTTGGTCTCCAGCACGGTCAGCGGGTAGAGGTCATAGGCCATGATGCAGGGGAGGTGGACATGGGCCGCCATGGGGATGAGATCGCCGGGATAGAAGACCTCCTCGTCGATGAGCACGCTCATGTGCCCGCGGGTGTGTCCGGGCGTGGGGATGAGCCGGATGCCGTCGGCCGCTTCCTGGGGCGGATCGACAAGGCGCAGTTTCTTTCCGAGCTTTTCGAGGTCGACAGGGCGGTAGCCATCCCCGCCCAGCGGGTTCTCACCGTGTGCGTCCTCCCATTCCATGCGGGAGACGATCACCTCGGAACGCACCTCCATGTCCTGGATGCCGCCGCAGTGGTCCCAGTGGAGGTGCGTGCAGATGAGGCAGTCCACCGGGTCCGTCAGGATCCTGACCTTATCGAGGCTGGTGCCCATGATGTCCCAGTCTTTTTCGGTGTAGAGGGAGCCGAGTCCTGCCTCCACCAGGATGATGCGGTCGTCCTTGACGATGCGCAGGACATTGGTGGCCATGACGATGCGGTTCTTCTCGTCCGCAGGGCACCACCTCTCCCACATGGCCTTCGGAACCCGGCCGAACATGGTCCCGCCGTCCAGCAGGAAGTTGCCGCAGTTGATGATCTCGATAGTGGTGCCCCGCCGTGTCGTGATGGTGTTGTCCATACGGCTGCATGTACCACCAGGTTCAACCGGTTGTAAATACCTGCAGGCGGATCCCGTGACGGCATTGTCTTTCCAATTCGGATATCCTATACAATAAAGGAACAGATGAACCCGACGAACAGGAATAACAAAACCTACACCATCCGCAAGCATCACCTCCTCTTCCAGACCCTGGTCATCATTGCCGGCATGGCTGGGCTGTTCGGGCTGCTGGGCTGGATCCTCTTCGGGAATGCAGGCATGCTCTGGTCGCTGGCCATCGCCGTCATCCTCTTCGTCACCATGCCCCGGGTATCGCCCTGGATGGCGCTTCGTATGTACCGGGCGCGGAGGCTTACCCCCCAGGAGGCGCCCGGGCTCATCGATCTCACCGGCAGGCTCTCCCGCAGGGCCGGCCTGCAGACGGAGCCCCAGATCTTCTATGTGCCGAGCCGGGTCATGAACGCCTTCAGCGTGGGTTCCGCATCGGCATCCGCCATCGCCCTGTCCGACGGCCTCATCCGCTACCTGAGCTGGCGGGAGATGGCGGGCGTGCTGGCCCACGAGATCAGCCACATCAGGAACAACGACCTCAGGCTCCATGCCCTGGCGGACCTCATGACCAGGATCACGTCCCTGTTCTCGTTCCTGGGACAGGTGCTCATCGTGTTCTACCTGCCCCTGGCGCTCTTCTCGAATACGGATATCCCCCTGGTCCCCATACTCCTCCTCATCTTTGCCCCCACCGTGAGCATGCTCCTCCAGTTCGCCCTGTCGCGGACCCGGGAGTTCGATGCCGACCTAGGGGCGGCGGAACTCACCGGGGACCCCATGGGCCTCGCTTCGGCCCTGAAGAAGATGGATCACTTCGAGAAAAGCATCTGGAACCTCCTCTTCATGCCGGGACGCAGGAACCCCCAGCCCTCGCTGCTGCGGACCCATCCCCATACCAGGGAACGACTCGAACGGCTCGCGGCCCTGGCGGATGGAAAGGACTCCGCATCCGTGGATCTGGACGACCCTGACAAGCTCGCACCGCATATCCCGAGGGTGGAGCGGCCGCCTACCTGGAACTGGTTCAGGCCGTGGTATTGAGGGAAATATGCACAGAGCAACAGGGTGTATGGAAACCTGACCTCCCCGATCTGATCATCTCAACTGTCTTTGATTGAGATGATCAGATCGGGGAGGCCAGCGCCAAAGGCGCTGCGATGCCCTTCGCC
>DAITOA010000056.1:14400-17382 GCA_036834365.1 Thermodesulfobacteriota bacterium
AGCGCCAAAGGCGCTGCGATGCCCTTCGCCCCGTTCCCCTGTTTTCAGGTAGATTCCCACGGCAAGAGACCAGTCCCCTTATTGACCTGAAGGGAGCATGTAGGATAGATTGTAGTTTCAGAGCGATGTTTGACAGGGTGTTGCTTTAATGCTATGTCAAGCCGCAGCGAAGTACGGAAAGACATAAAAATGTCAATAAATACAAAGAGAACGGGAGGGGGAATGAAAAGATTACAGATCATCCTGATGGTATGTGCATGTTTGATCTTCGCCGGACAGGCTTTTGCCGCTGACACGATCAAGCTCGGTGTTGCAGGGGCCCACAGCGGCGACCTTGCATCCTACGGCCTGCCCACTTTGAATGCTGCAAAGCTGGTTGTGGGTGATATGAATGCCAAGGGCGGCGTTCTCGGCAAGAAGATCGAAATCCTTGCCGAAGACGATGTATGCAAGCCCGAGGTTGCTGCCAATGTAGGAAGCAAGCTGGTGTCGGAAAAGGTGACCGTGGTGCTCGGCCATATCTGCAGCGGCGCCACCAAGGCCGCACTGAACACCTACAAAGAGGCAAAGATCGTCACCATGTCTCCTTCTGCCACTAATGTCGACCTCACCAAGAGCGGCGACTACCCGAACTTTTTCCGGACCATTTCCCCTGACGATGCCCAGGCACTGCTCCAGGTGGATTTCGCACTGAACAAGCTCAAGGTGAAGAAGGTCGCCATCATCCATGACAAGGGCGACTATGGAAAAGGCCTTGCCGAGTTCGCCCAGGGGTTCTTCGAGAAGAAGGGCGTCAAGCCGGTCCTGTTCGAGGGTATCACTCCGGGCGCTGTCGACTATTCGGCTATCGTCCAGAAGATCAAGTTCTCGGGAGCCGATGCGGTGCTCTACGGCGGATACCATCCCGAAGCGGCAAAGATCGTCACGGGCATGAAGAAGAAGAAGATGAAGACCCTGTTCATCTCGGATGACGGCGTTCGCGACGACACCTTCATCAAGGTGGCCGGACAGTATGCCGAAGGCGTGTATGCCACCGGCCCCATCGACACCACCAAGAACCCCATGGCCATCGCGGCCATCGAGCAGCACAAGAAGGAGTTCGGGTCCGATCCCGGGGCCTTCTATCTGAATGCCTATGCCGCAAGCCTGTGCCTCCTCGAAGGGATCCAGAAGGCCGGCTCCACCGACTATGCAGCCATAACCAAGGCGCTGCGTTCCAACTGGTTCGAGACACCGCTGGGAAAGATCAGCTTCGATGAGAACGGCGATGCCAAGGGCATCGGATTTTCCATGTACCAGGTCCAGAAGGGCAAGTACGTGGAGGTCAAGTAGACACTCTTGTATGACGCTGAAAGGGAGCAGGCTGCCTGCTCCCTTTCTTGTATCCGGATAAAGGTAGAACGATCAGCTGATGGAATACTTCCTGGAACTCTTCTTCGGCGGGCTTACCAGGGGCAGCATCTATGCCCTGATAGCTCTCGGCTACACCATGGTCTACGGCATCATTGAGCTCATCAACTTCGCCCACGGAGAGATCTACATGATCGGTGCCTTCACCGCTCTCATCGTGGCGAGCGCCCTGTCGCTGGCGGGTATGAGCGGGTGGTCGCTGCTCATCCTTGCAGGCGTGGTGGCCATGATCTACTCGGCGGCCTACGGGTTCACCCTGGAAAAGATCGCCTACAAACCCCTGCGCACGGCACCCAGGCTCTCCCCGCTCATCAGCGCCATCGGCATGTCCATCTTCCTGCAGAACTACGTGCTCCTGGCCCAGACCTCAGACTTCATGTCGTTTCCGGCCCTGATCGAGGAGTTCCCCTTCATGGAGAACGTCACCATCATACGCTCATCCGAGCTCGTGATCTTCATCACCACGGCCGTGGCCACGACCCTGCTCACCCTGTTCATCAAGTTCACGCGCATGGGAAAGGCCATGCGGGCGGTGGCCCAGGACAAGACCATGGCCATGCTGCTGGGGGTGAACGTGAACCGGGTCATCTCGGTGACCTTCATCATCGGAAGCGCGCTGGCCGCGGTCGGCGGGGTACTCATCTCGTCGCATATCGGGCAGATCAACTTCTACATCGGCTTCATCGCCGGTATCAAGGCCTTTACCGCGGCGGTCCTCGGCGGCATCGGCAGCATCCCCGGGGCCGTGCTGGGCGGCATGGTGCTGGGCTGGACCGAGAGCTTCGCCACGGGCTATGTCTCCAGCGACTACGAGGACGTGTTCGCGTTCGGACTCCTCGTGTTCATCCTCATCTTCCGGCCTGCAGGGATTCTCGGCAGGACGACGTCGGAAAAGGTATAAGGATTTCGGGGACGCGGCCATGGAATGGAAGCCACTCATCAGGCGCGCAGGCAGCGAGATCTTCAAGTCGTCCGTGGCTGCCGTGTGGTTCATGTTCCTGACCTTTCCCCTCATGGTGATCAAGATCTCCCCGCTGGACAGGACCATCGAGTGGAGGTGGATGAGGATGGTCTATGTCGGCGTCGGTGCATTCCTCCTGTCGTTCATCTGGCGCTACATGCTTGAGCGGAAGGAGACGGGTTCGGAGAAGGGCGAAGCGGACTCATGGCAGAAGAGGGCGGGCAACCGGATCCGTTCCGACCGGATGATCTTCGTGCCCCTCCTGGCCGTCATCGGGATCTTTGTCCTTGTCTTCCCATTCCTGTTCTCCAGCTACCAGACCTCCATCATGATCACCGCCCTCATGTACGTCATGCTGGGGCTCGGCCTGAACATCGTGGTGGGGCTGGCCGGCCTGCTGGACCTCGGCTATGTGGCATTCTATGCAGTGGGTGCATACTTCTACGCGCTCATGAACCACCACTTCGGCCTCGGGTTCTGGGTCGCACTGCCGCTGGCGGGAGCCCTGGCCGCCACCTTCGGCGTCCTGCTGGGCTTCCCGGTCCTGAGGCTCAGGGGCGACTACCTGGCCATCGTCACCCTGGGCTTCGGCGAGATCATCCGGCTCATCC
>DAITOA010000057.1:0-17174 GCA_036834365.1 Thermodesulfobacteriota bacterium
GGGCTTTCAGTGGTTCTTTATCTCGATCTTCCTGCTCGATCTCCCGGAGCCTTCGAGCTTGGGCAGGGTGATGTTGAGCACGCCTTTTCTGAACACGGCGTGAGCCTTGTCCAGGTCCACGTCCTCCACGGGGAGCACCCGCCTGAACGATCCGTAGGTGCGCTCGGAGCAGTAGCAGCCGTCGTCCGTGTGCTCCGTTTCCTCACGCTTCTCGCCCGAGATGGTGATGCTGTCGCCCGTCAGGTTGATGTCGATGTCCTTCTCGTCCATGCCCGGGAGTTCGGCATTGATGTGGACGGCCTTTTCATCCTCGGTCATGTCGATGCGCGGACTGAAACTGTCCGGGTCGCTGCCCCAAACGGACAGCGGTCCTGCCCCGAATCCCGCAAAGAAGTCATCGAAGAGGCGGTCCATGTCCATCCGGAAGAGGTCCGGAGCGCGAACGTCCGAAACGTGGCGGATGGGCAGTCCCGTGTGTTTCCGTTTTGTCGTGGTCATTGATCTGTCTGCCATGGCGGCACCTCCTTCGGGTTTCCCGTTGAAACCCTTTCGCTGGGAGTACTGTAGGGTTAAACGGTAGGATTTCAAGGGCCGGAATGAACGGTTCAGACGGGCATGACCCCGGGTTCGATATGTTTCGGGCGAGAACTCCCCCCTTGTGCTGGGCGGCATTTCTCCCTATACTTGGAGAGGTTTCGAGGAGGAGAGGGTTCTCTTGTACATCCCGGACACAGCTCTTGATACAGGGGAGGGTCATTCACATGGATAAGGCATACCGTTCGGTGCTCCTGGTCTTTCTATCAGCCTTCATGGTCTTCGCCGCCTCGGGCGCTGCCCACGCAGCGGCGAAACCCTACATCTTCGGCCTCCTGCTCGTGGGTCCGTACAACGACCACGGCTACTCCCAGGCCCACTTCGAGGGGGGACAGTACGTGGAGAAGAACGTCCCCGGCACGAAGATGATCTACATCGACAAGGTCAACCCGGCCGACAGGCCGGGCGTCACCATACCGCAGCTCGTGGACGACATGGTGGAGAAGGGGGCCAAGCTCGTCATCGCCAACTCGGACGACATGAAGGACGGCATCAGGGAGGCCGCCGTCCAGCACCCGGACATCCATTTCGTGCACGTCTCGGGCGATGACGTGCTCACCGGCAAGGCGCCCAAGAACCTGGCCAATATCTTCGGCCGCATGGAGTACGGCAAGATGATGGCGGGCTTCGTGGCGGCGATGACCACGAAGACGGGCAAGATAGGCTATCTCGGCCCGCTCATCAACGAGGAGACCAGGAGACTGGCCTCATCCGCATATTTGGGCGCGCGCTATGCCTGGGAGAAGGTGCTCAAGAAGAACCCCAAGGACCTCACCTTCCAGGTGACGTGGATCGGGTTCTGGTTCAACATCCCCGGAGTGACCGCCGACCCCACCCAGGTCTCACAGAACTTCTACAACACCGGGTTCGACGTGGTCATCTCGGGAATCGACACCACCGAGGCGGTCACCGTTGCCAAGCAGAAGGTCAAGGAAGGAAAGCAGGTATGGGCCATACCCTATGACTACGTCGGCGCCTGTGAAGGAGGCTCCTCGGTATGCCTGGGTGTCCCGTACTTCAACTGGGGCCCGGGATATGTGGGGCTGGTGAAGAAGTCCATGAAGGGTCCGTGGAAGTCCGAATGGACCCTGCTCGGACCCGACTGGAAGGACATCAACAACCATGCGACCACCACAGTGGGCTTCATGGAGGGCGACGCCCTGGCGCCGAACGTGAAGAAGGAACTCAAGGCCTTCATCGGCGGCCTCGGGTCCAAGAAGGTGCAGCTCTTCAAGGGACCTCTCAGATACCAGGACGGCACGGTGTTCCTCAAGGACGGCGAGGTCGCCACGGACAAACAGGTCTGGTACCTGCCACAGCTCCTCGAAGGCATGCTCGGCTCCAGCAGCGCCAAGTAGGCCGGTCATACACTGCAACATGGATAATTTCCTCCGGGCGGCAGTCTTGAAAGGGCTGCCGCCCGCGGCTTTCATGGCCGGGGAACCTGTCTCCGGAGGGCGGTGACATGGCCATCGAGCTGCGCGATATCCACAAGCACTTCGGCCGGGTCAGGGCCAACGACGGGATCGACCTGCGGGTGAGGCCCGGGACGATCCACGGCATCCTCGGGGAAAACGGCGCGGGCAAGTCCACGCTCATGAAGGTGCTGGCGGGGTTCATCCCGAAGACCGGCGGCACGATCCTCATGGACGGCCGCGAGGTCGACTATGCGGACCCGGCCGGCGCCTCGGCCTTGGGCATCGGCATGCTCTATCAGGACCCCCTGGATTTTCCCACCCTGTCCGTGCTGGAGAATTTCATGGCCGGCCGGGCGGCGGGCCTGGGGCTAAAGGCCGATGCCTACCGGGAGGGCCTCAGAAAAATCTGCGCAGGCCTGGGGTTCAGCCTGAACCCGGATTCCCCGGCCGGGAGGCTCACCGTGGGGGAGCGGCAGCAGCTCGAGCTCGCACGCCTTCTCGCCGCAGGCACCCGCGTGCTCATCCTCGACGAGCCCACCACCGGCATCTCGGCACTTCAGAAGGAGACGCTCTTCTCGGCGCTCCGCACGCTCGCCGCAGACGGCAGGAGCGTGATCCTGGTCTCCCACAAGATCGAGGACATCGAGGCCCTGTGCGACGAGATCACGGTCCTCAGGGAGGGGCGGGTGGCCGGGTCCATGGGGCGTCCCTTCGACACCAGGGCGCTCCTGGGCATGATGTTCGGCGCCGAGCCCACCGTGACCATGCGTTCCGGCCACGTGCCCGGCGCCCAGGTGCTGCACCTCGACGACGTCACGGCCCCGGGCGGGCGTACCGGCCTTGCCGGGTGCACGGTCAGCGTCAGCAGGGGCGAGGTCATCGGCCTTGCCGGGCTCGAAGGGAGCGGGCAGGACGTGTTCCTGCGCGTGGCATCGGGCCTCATCAGGCCGAGCAGGGGAAGGGTGCACATCAGCAGGAGGGACATGACCGGCAGGGGCTACCACGAGTTCAGGAGCCTCGGGGTCGCCTTCCAGCCAGCATCCAGGCTTGAGGAGGGTCTCGTCAGGGGCCTGACCATAACCGAGCACTGCGCCCTGCAGGAACCCGGGGGGCCGTTCCTGGTCAGGTGGGACAGTGCGGAGCGGGAGGCCAGGGAGAGGATCGCGAAGTTCCAGGTGGTGGGCACCCCGGACAGTCCTGTGGAATCGCTCTCCGGAGGCAACCAGCAGCGTCTCCTGCTGTCGTTCCTGCCCGGGGAACCCGAGCTTCTCCTGCTGGAGAACCCCACCCGCGGGCTCGACATGGAGTCGGTCCACTGGGTGTGGGAGCACCTCGATGCCTATGCGTCACAGGGTACCGCCATAGTCTTCTCCTCCTCGGAGCTCGACGAGATCCTCATGGCGGCGGACAGGGTGCTCGTGTTCTTCGATGGACGCATCATCAAGGACGAGCGCCCGGAAGACACCGATGCGATGGACCTGGGCAGGGCCATCGCGGGAAAGGTGTGAACCCCATGGCCGGGACGCCCAAGGCCAAGGAGCGGACTCCCGGGGCTGCACTGTCCAGGGCCGCGGTCCTGCCGGAGATCGCCCTGTCGCTGGTCGTGGTCTTCGGTTTCACCACGCTGGTCCTCATCCTCGCCGGTGCTCCCCCCCTGGCATCCTATGGGCAGATCATCAAGGGGTCCCTGGGCTCCTGGTCCAAGATCACCCACGTGATCAAGGTATGGATACCCCTGACCCTGGCCGCCAGCGGCCTGCTCTACACCTTCCGCATCGGGCTGTGGAACATCGGCGTGGAGGGCCAGGTCATGATGGGGGCCATCCTTGCCACCGCGGTCCTCAGGATGGGTGCCGGAGCCGGGAACGGACAGCTCTACCTCTCCGCCGCCCTCCTGGCCGGCATGGCCGGCGGGGCCGTATGGGCGATCCTGGCGGGCTACCTGAAGACCAGGGGCGGCGTGCATGAGATCTTTGCCGGGCTCGGGCTCAACTTCGTGGCCCAGGGACTGGTGCTCTGGCTCATCTTCGGCCCGTGGAAGCAGCCGGGCATCGCCTCCATGAGCGGCACCGAGACCCTTGCGGAGAGCCTGTGGATGCCGTACCTTCAAGGGCTGCGCATCTCGCCCGCAGCCCTGGGCATGACGCTGACCGCCATCGTGCTCACCGCATACATGCTGGGTTCCACCCGGTTCGGGCTCTACCTCAAGGCCATCGGCAGCAACGAGCGGGCCGCCTTCCTGTTCGGCCTCCGGCCCCAGGCCGTCATGATCCTCGCCATGGTCTGCGCGGGAGGGTTTGCCGGACTGGCGGGCGGGTTCCAGGTGACGGGCGTGTACCACCGCCTCATCCCCGCCATATCCAGCGGCTACGGGTACCTGGCCCTGCTCGTGGTCATGCTCGCGAACTTCAACGTGTGGGTCACGCCCCTGGTCGCGTTCTTCTTTGCCTGTCTGAACGTGGGCGGGATCCAGCTTCCCATGGTCCTGCAGCTCGACTCCTCCCTGAGCGGGGTGATCCAGGGGACCCTGGTGATCGCCACCCTGGCGGTCCATGCCCTGCGGACGAGGATGAAAAAGAGGGGGACGGCCTGATGCAGGGGCTCGACCTCACCATCCTGCTGGCGGGTGTCGTGGCCGGGGCCGCGCCCATCCTGCTGGCGACCCTCGGCGAGACCGTCACCGAAAAGGCGGGCATCATCAATCTGTCCCTGGACGGCACCATCATCCTGAGCGCCATGGCCGGGTTCGTCACCGCGGTGGTCACCGGCAGCATCGTGGCCGGCTTCCTGGCCGCGGCCGTGGTGGGTGGGGCGGTGGCGGCCGTAGTGGCGGTCCTGGGCATACACCTCGGGCTCTCCCAGGTGGCGGTGGGGTTCGTGCTCACCCTCATGACCCGGGACCTCGCATACTTCCTCGGGAGCCCGTACGCCCGCATGGAGGGTCCGCTTGCCGGCCCCGTGCCGCTGCCGTTCCTTTCGGACATACCTTTCGTCGGGCCGGTGCTCTTCAGCCACAGCCTGCCGGTCTATTTCAGCATGGTCATGATCGGCCTATGCTGGTGGTACCTCTACCGGACGCCCGCCGGCCTGAAGCTGCGCTGCGTGGGCGAGAATCCCGACGGGGCGTACGCCAGGGGCGTCGACCCGGACCGGGTGCAGCTCATCCACGCCGTGGCGGGCGGCATGATGGTAGGCATCGCGGGTGCGGCCTTTTCCCTGTGCGTCAAGCCCGGGTGGGGCCAGCCGCAGGGATGCGAGGGATCCGGGTGGATAGCTCTCGCCCTGGTCATCTTCGGCGGCTGGCACCCGGTTAAGGCTGCGGCCGGGGCATACCTTTTCGCGTTCCTCCAGGTCATGAGCATCTACCTCCAGTCGTGGTACCCGGGGGTGCCGGCCCAGGTCTTCCAGGTGGCGCCGTTCCCGCTCATGATCTTCATCCTTGTGCTCATCTCCCTGGCGCAGAGGGAATCCGTGCTGCGGCTGGCCGCGGACCACCCCGCGCTGAAGTCGGTGGTCCGGGCCCTCTCGGGATCGGCCCCGGCCGCCCTGGGGAGGCAGAAGAAGGGAGAGTAGGGCATGGATGGTGCGGACTGGATGCAGTGAACCGGGTTTGTCTTGAGATGACATCAGGAATCCTCATTCAGGACGATTCAGGCTCAGGGCACCTATGAGCTTATTTTTCCGCATATTCCAGTATCTTATCCAGAAAATAGTGAGGGATAGGCATTGTTGCATTCTTCTTGTAGTCATAGAATATCTGTACGGAACGACCAGTCGCATAGACTGTAGACGCATCATTTCGGTCGACGATTGTATATACCAGGTCAAATTTCTTCTGCCCTATTTCACCAACCCACAATTGAAGGGAGATAGGGTCGCTTATCCGTATAGGCTTCAGATAGTCACACCTGATGTGGGCCAGGATGAAATTATACTCACCGGGGTTTACGATATTAAACAGTGAACGGAGAAATTCTTTCCGCCCCTCTTCGAAGTAGGTGAAATAGACGGCATTGTTCACATGACCCATAGAATCGATATCCCTGAACCTGACGGTTATTCCGGTGATGATCTTCTTGTTCATGCTTCCATATCTCCAGACATGTACTGGAATCTCAGAAACAGGCCGCTTGTGCATTCATGAACATCCACAAGCAATGAAATGAGCATTACTTATGCATCAGTTCGAGAAGCTCCAGAGCGCGATCAACGAGGGCTTTTGCAGAATCAAGGCCTGCTTGGTCCTCACGTACACCAATGCGGATCGATGGGTCGAATTCCCCATCCCCATGCCTGCTGGACACGGAGGAAGCCCCCATCGGGCTTATACATGAGTGAGCAGTGGCCGGGATCATGTCCAGGGTGATGAATGCCAGGATATGGGAGAGATGGGTTGTTTCCATTCCTCCATGCCTCAGCCATGAGACGGCGGAACTTATCCCGATCTTGTTTCGCAATGTGCCCCCGGCCACATTCCCAAAAATGAAAACACGGAGGCGGTCAATGAAAGTTGCCATCATTCCGCTGGTCCTCATGAAGTAAACAGGGCTTGCCAATATGATAATATCAGCCCGTTCCAGTTTCTCGAATATGGCCTGGGCATCGTCCTCCAGGGAGCAGTATTTCCCTGCTTTCTGTCTCGAAAGGCAGTAATTGCAATGGGTACAATTTTGAATGTTCATCTTCGAGAGGTTTACTGTTTCCGTTTCGAGTCCTCTCTCAGAAGCCATCTTCATGATCGACTCCAGGAATGCACCGACATTCCCCTTTGTCTTTGGACTGCCCGATATGCCGACAACTTTATATGTCATATCCGTTCCTCATGTTCCAACCGGCTTAGAAAGGATTGCATCTGATCCCATTCCTGCTGGGTGAAACGGTTCATGAAGTGCCGATTGGTTTCCTCGAAAAGTTTCATGATGGGTTTCCGGTGCTTTTTTGCATGAGGTGTAAGGAAGATGCGCAGTGATCGGCGGTCCCGCTTGTCCATGTTCCTTTCAATCCATCCATCATGTTCCAGTCTGTCAAGGAGGCCCGTTGTCGTTGCACGATCCTGGGCCGTTTTATCAGCCAACTCGCTTGGAAGGAGTCCTTCATCCTCCATGATGGCAACAAGCATGAAAAACTGACCGTGGGTAAGGCCGTAGCCGGTGAGCTTCTCCCGGTATGCCTTTGTCACCTTCCTTATGGCTTTACCCATGCGGAAGCATATGCAGTCTTGAAATACCAATGATTCATCCTTTCCTGATCATGATTAGCATGCTGATAGTTTGAATACAAATCAATTACAGCTGCCCATTCTCGGATTGTTGAGAACTCCTGATGATTCTGTGCTATTGGATTGAATGGATCATGGCAACCCTCTGCGGATGGGGCAAAGAAGCATGCCGGAACTCACTATAACTCTACGAAGCACGGCAATCTTCCACCTTGAAAAGTGCGCAGCACTGTGATGAACCATATGTTTGAGGGCTGATGTCCAAGGATGATGAAGGAGGTCTATGAGATGAGTTCGATGTCCGATTTCCGTTTCTTCAGGGAGGATCTGTGCGACCGCTGCGGGACATGCTTTGAGCGCTGTCCCGTGCTCGAGCTTTCCAGGGATGAGGCGCAGCGGGAAATAGAAGCCCTCATTTCCGGGCACACAGGTGCCTCCTTAGTGCTTCAGCGATGTGTCACCTGCAATGCCTGTGACTTCATCTGCCCCCGGCATGCGAATCCTTACGGGCTTATTCTGCAACGTCACCATGAGGCAGGCAGGGCAGAAGGGCTTCCCTACATGGCCAGGTTCATTTTTCCCAACGAGCCGGAGAACATGTGGACCACCACCAGGGTGCTGATGGAGGACGATGAGCTCTCGCTGGTCAATTCCTGGGAGGAGAATCTGGAGAAACCCAGGAAGGAGGTCCTGCTCACCGGCTTTTACAATAATCTTATGCCGTATATTACCCAGACATCGCTCCTTGACGAGCTGAGGCCTGCCATCGTGGGAAGTGACAGCATGTTCGGCATCGGAGAAGATGCCTACAGGATCGGATTCCTGGAGGAGGCGCAGCGCCTGGGAATGCTTGCAAAAGAGAAGTTTTCCCGGATGGGCGTAGAGAAGATGTACTGTTTCATGGTTGTCGAGGCCTCCATGTTCACCGATGTCCTGCCTAAAAAATTCGGCATCGATTTCGACTTCGAGGTGGAGTTGCTGGACACCTGGATACTGGACAGGCTGAAGAACGGGAAGATAGGGATACAAAAGAAGCTGAGCATGGATGTCACCATTCACGACAACTGCTGCGGGAGGTATATGGACGGGATATTGCCGGACACTACCCGCGAAATAATGGAACGCATCGGATGCAGGGTGGTCGAGATGAAGCACATCAGAGACAACGCGCTCTGCTGCGGCTGGGCCGGGACCGTTCCCACCCTGTTCGGGCCGACCTCGGGCAATCCCCTCCATACGCTGCTCAACCTCCTGCAGAGCCTGTACCTCAGGCTGCAGGAGGCGGAGGCGACCGGCGCCGGTGTCCTGGTGGTTCCCTGCCCGGGCTGCTGCGCGTTCCTCTCCCTCATAAAGGTGCTGACCAACAGCAGGGTGGACATATACCTTCCTCTCGAGCTGGTGCAGATGGCCGCAGGTCAGGCACCGGTCCACAAGCATGAGAAGCGGGCATGGGACATCCTGGCCGTGACCACCAACCTCATGCTCAAGTGGCCCTTTTCCAGCCGGCGGTTTTTCCCCAGACCCGTCGATATAGAAGGGCCGCTCCCGGAAGTCAGCCGGGGTGATGCGGTGCGGATAAGGTTTTTCGGCATGCTGTACCGCAGTATTCTGGTGCAGAACCGTGCCGCCAGGGGCCTGATCGCCTTTGCCGTCAAGAAGTTGATAAACAGGTATAGACGTTACCTTGAAAGCCAAAGGCAGAGGTGAACCGGCATGGGTTTCGACGAAAGGTGAGGCTGCCGGGAACCCTTCAGGGCCCCGTTTCCTGTCAGGGCTTCGATCCCAGCCCCACGGCGTACCGGGCCGAGTCCATGGAGAGCTGCAGGGCCCCGGTGCCGATGCGCACGAAGGTCTCGTCGGTGCCCTCGATGCTGCGTGTGCCCACGTCGATGGTCATGGGCTTGCACATGGTGGCCGCATCGTAGCCGCCGTAGTGATCGTCGGGGTCGGTGCGGAGCCTGACCTGGACATTCTCCATGCTAAGACCGGTGATCCCCACGTATCCCCCGTCCGTGTCGATGCCCCAGGGATTGGAAGGGCCGGGCTCCAGCCCGTCCTCGTCACCCCAGGCCAGGACGTCGATGGAGATGTCCATGGTGATGTCGGGGTTGATGCTGATGCCGGCCTGGGAGCAGACGGCGGAGAGCTCGTCGTCCGTGAGCGGAGTCATGGCGGGGGCCGCAAGGGGTGCAAGGACGAGTGTGATCATGACAAGTATGTTTTTCATCCCAGTGGATCCCCCCTGAACGACTTCCCCATCACCCGCAGAGTACCCGGCCGTTGTGCTGTATTATAATCGTAGCCGCCCCGGCTGGCAAGGACCCTTTCATGTGTTCCTGAACGGCATGGGGCGGAAAGGACTTGAGGGTGGGGAGCTCAGTCCTTCTTCTCTTCGGAGGCCTTGGTCATGGCCCTGGTGATCTCTTCCAGGGCGCCGGGGTTCCGCTCGATGTACGCCTTGGACAGGTACATGCCCAGGGGGGTGTCGAACTGGACCACCAGGCGGTACTGGTCGATCTTCTCGCCCGCCTCATCGATCACCTGGATGAATTCGGCCTCGGGCATGAGGATCGCGTTGATGGAATCCTTCTTCAGCATGACGATCAGGGCCTCGGCGGATGCCGGCAGGCCGGTGACGCGGTACCCGTTGCTCTTCAGCCATGCGTGCATGGCCGAATCCTGCAGGGTGCCCACCCGTCCGTAGGGTTTGAAGGATGCCTTGTCAGGGTTGTAGGTGCTGCCTGCGGTGAGGAACCAGGTCCACCGGTGGTGGAGGACCGGCCCGGTGAAGACGGCAAAGGCATCCCTGCCCGCCTTCCGTGCGGCAGGGAAGAACCCGTCGGCATTCCCGGAGCGCGTCTCGGAGATCGCCATGTCGTAGCTGGAGACCACCACCGAGGTATAAGGCACCCCCGATTTTTTGAAGATTTCCTGCAGGGCGTGCACGCCGGTGCCCTGCACCGTGCCGTTTCCCTCATAGGTGTAGGGCCTGAATTCCGGTATGAGGAGCCTCACCTCACTGAAGCCGAGGAGCGGAAGCGGGCCTGAGAGGATCAGGATCACCGCGGCGAACAGATATCTCATGGTTTTCTTTTATAGAAAGGATGAGCCGGGGATACAAGTATTTTTGTCATATCTTGAAACAGGACCGGGTACTGGCTATTCAAGTCAATGCTGCCCATCTTTTCACGATGCTACAGGGCATTGACAAAATCAACCAAATGGTTTAACCAATCGGTTGATTTTAAGGGGTGTACGATGCACGAAGAAAAGAAGGAAAAGGGCGCCGAAACCATGAGCCGTATCCTGGCAGCGGCCAAGGACGAGTTTGCGGACAAGGGTTTCGCCGGGGCCCGGGTGGATGAGATAGCCAGGCGCGCCGGGGTGAACAAGGCCACGCTGTACTACCACATAGGCGACAAGAAGGCCCTCTATGCGGAGGTCATCCATGACGTGGTAGGGACTGCTGCCCTGAGGCTCTCCGAAGGGATCAGGGATGTGGGATCACCGGAAGACAGGATCAGGACCTACATCAAGACCCTTGCAAAGACCTTTGACGACAATCCCCAGATGCCCCGGATCATGATGAGGGAGATCGCTTCGGGCGGTCGGAACCTCCCGGAGGTGTTCTTCCAGGACCTCATGTCCATCATCGCCACGCTCACGGACA
The DNA here is from genome assembly GCA_036834365.1 of Thermodesulfobacteriota bacterium. Taxonomy (GTDB): domain Bacteria; phylum Desulfobacterota; class Desulfomonilia; order UBA1062; family UBA1062; genus MWEI01. The sequence goes on from DAITOA010000057.1 coordinate 10,901, forward strand.
TCATAGACCAGGGCAGGGATGCCGGGATATTCGTCGATACCGTGCCCCTTCTCGTGCACTTCATGGCCATAGGGACGACGGTCATATACAAGAGCATAGCACCCATCATGCTTGCAAACCGGGGGGCGTCGGACGAGGCAAAAGACATGGGGGACCGGTTGTCGGGGGACATCGCGGATGAGATAGAGCGGCTGATCCTGAAGGCGCTTGCCAGGTGAGGGTTAGAGTCGGGGGAGGAAACGTGAGGAAACGCATAGTCATCATAGGGTTTGTCGTACTGCTCGTCGGGGTGAGCGGACTTGTCTACTATGCCCAGCGGCAGGCGAAGAACGGTGAGATGTACTACTCGGGCACATGCGACGTCATCCAGTCCAACCTTTCGTTCCAGGCATCCGGGCGGGTCGTGGTCGTCCATTTCGACGAGGGAGAGGCGGTGAAGAAGGGCGACGTCCTCGCCGAGCTCGACGCATCCGAGCTTAAGTCCCGCTACGATCAGGCCGCAGCCGATCTCGACAGGTCCATGAAGGCCCGGGAGCAGCTCGAAACGGTGCTGGCCATCTACCGTTCAACGCTTCCCGAAGAGGTGAAGAGGGCCAAAGCAAACGAGGCCGTGGCACAGAACACCTATGACGATGCCCGGAAGAACTATGAGCGGTATGAGAAGCTCTTCAGGGAAGGGGTCGTGGCGGAGAAGGAGCGCGACACCGTGCGGCTGGCCTACGATAATGCCTCGTCCATGCTCAAGGAGGCACGGGCGGCACTCCAGCAGGCCGGGAGCAACCTGCAGCAGATCGAAGCCACCGTAAAGAACATCGAGGCGGCCAAGGCCCAGATCGAAGGTGCGCGTGCCGCCCTCGACCAGGCCCGCATCCAGCTCGGGTATGCCCGTCTCACGGCCCCCTATGACGCCATCGTGATCAGCAGGAACGTGGAGCCCGGGGAGGTTGTGAGCCCCGGCAGGGAGGCCATGACCATTGCCGACCTCACCAGTATGGAGCTGAAGATCTATGTGGAGGAGACAGCCATCGGGATGGTGACGCAGGGACAGAAGGTCGATGTGCGGATAGACACCTTCCCGGACCGGACGTTCCCCGGGCTGGTGAGCTACATATCGCCCGAGGCAGAGTTCACCCCGAAGATCATCCAGACCAAGAAGGAACGCGTGAAGCTCGTGTACCTGGTGAAGGTGATCATCGACAACCCGAAGCTCGAGCTCAAGGCGGGGATGCCGGCCGATGCATACCTCCAGTGAAGAGTTCATACGGGTCGAGGGCGTATCCATGTCCTTCGGCCGGACCACGGCGCTCAGCAACGTATCGCTCAGCGTTCCCAGGGGGAAGATCTTCGGGCTCGTGGGCTCCGACGGGGCGGGAAAGTCCACCCTGCTGCGGCTCATGGCCACCATGATCAAGCCCACCACGGGCAGCATCACCATCGGCGGGTTCGACGCGGCGGTTCAGCGGTGGAAGGTCAAGCCGCTGATCGGCTACATGCCGCAGCGTTTCGGGCTCTACCAGGACCTGACCGTGGAGGAGAACATGGACTTCTTCATGGATATCTTCGGCATCCGCGGCAAGGAGCGGGTGAGGAGGAAGGAGAAGTACCTGGGATTTTCCAATCTGCTGCCCTTCCTCGACCGTGCGGCCGGCGACTTGTCCGGCGGCATGAAGCAGAAGCTGGGGCTTGCCTGCGTGCTCGTCCACGAGCCGCAGGGCCTCATCCTGGACGAGCCCACCAACGGCGTGGACCCCGTATCCCGCATGGAGTTCTGGGAAATCCTGATGCAGATGAAGGACCAGGGCATGACCATCATGGTATCCACCGCCTACCTGGACGAGGGGGAGAAATGCGACCGTGTGGCGCTCATGCACAAGGCGCGGGTCCTGACCGTGCAGGGACCTGACGAGCTCAGGGGATCCCACGCAACCCTCGAGGAAGCCATGATCGCCCGTCTCGCCGGGGAGGACCGGGAGCTTGCCCATGACACCTTCAAACGATGACCTGATCTTTGTCGACAGCCTCGAGAAGCGCTTCGGCGACTTCGTGGCGGTAAACAAGGTCTCCTTTTCCGTGAAGAAAGGAGAGATCTTCGGGTTCCTGGGCAGCAACGGCAGCGGTAAATCGACGACCATCCGTATGCTCTGCGGCATCATCTCGCCCACCTCGGGCAGGGCAACGGTGGCGGGGCACGACATTGTGCGGGAATCCGAGGAGGTCAAGCACGCCATCGGTTACATGTCCCAGAAGTTCTCCCTCTACGAGGAGCTCACCCCGGTGGAGAACATACGGTTCTACCTCGGACTCTACAGCGTGCCCCAGGCGCAGTGGAAGGAACGCATGGAGTGGGTGCTCGAGATGGCACGGATCGCCGAGGTGAAGGACCGGTTCACCAGGGACCTCCCCCAGGGATGGCGCCAGAGGCTGGCGCTCGGGTGCGCACTGCTTCACAGGCCGGAGATCCTCTTCCTCGACGAGCCCACCTCAGGGGTCGACCCGCTTACCAGGAGGCACTTCTGGGACTTCATCCGCGAGCTCGCCGGGCAGGGGATCACCGTGTTCGTCACCACCCACTACATGGACGAGGCGTACAACTGCGGCCGCATCGTGATGATCAACCTCGGTAACATCGTGGCCCAGGGGAGCCCGGAGCGGATCATTGCCGATACGTGCGGGTCGAGACCCGGCGCGGACCTGAACGATGCCTTCGTGGCCCTCATGGACAGGAGCAGGCAGTGCGCTTAGGCAATATCAACGCGGTCATGCGCAAGGAGTTCCTGCACCTCATGAGGGACGTGCGCAGCCTCATCCTGGCCTTTGCCCTCCCCCTGCTCCTCATCCTCCTGTTCGGGTACGCCCTGAGCCTGGATGTGGATAATGTCCGGACCGTGGTGGTGGACTTCGACAAGACCGCCGTGAGCAGGGATTTCATAAGGTCCCTCGATGCCTCGCCCTACTTCCTGGTGGAGGATTATGCGGACAATACCGAAAAGGCGGGGGAATACCTCGATCACGGGAAGGCCACGCTGTGTGTGGTCATACCGGCCGGGTTCGCCAGGGATCTGCATGCGGACCGCACGACCCCGGTCCAGGTCCTCCTCGACGGCAGCGACCCAAACTTCGCGAACATATCCCGGGGATACATCAATTCCTTCATCGATCTCTACAACGGCAACCTCCTGGCCGCATACCTCGACAGGAACAACCTGCAGCCCGTGAACCCCCCGGTGGATGCCCGCATCAGGGTCTGGTTCAACGAGGACCTCGAGAGCAGGAAGTTCATCGTGCCCGGCATCATCGCCATCATCATCATGATATCCGGGGCCATGCTCACCTCCCTGGTCATTGCACGGGAGTTCGAGAGCGGCACCATGGAGACCGTCAAGTCCTTGCCGATCTCCGCCCTGGAATTCATCCTCGGCAAGGCCATCCCGTATTTCTTCATCGCACTCATCGACGTGCTCACCTCGGTGCTCATGGGTCAGGTCCTGTTCGGGGTGGTCATGAAGGCGAGCTTCCTGTTCATGATCCTGGCGTCGTCGCTCTACATCATGGTTGCTCTGGCACTGGGCCTGTTCATATCCTCTGCCGTCAAGTCCCAGCTCGTGGCCAACCAGGCGGCCATCCTCCTCACCTATCTTCCCTCGTTCCTGCTGTCCGATTTCGTGTTCCCCATAAACGGCATGCCCCTTGTCCTCCAGGCCATCACCTACATCGTCCCGGCCAGGTACTACATCGACATCCTCTCGGGGATCTACCTCAAGAACCTGGGGTTTGCGCATCTGTGGCCCGACTTCGCCGTGCTCTTCGCCATGTTCGTCCTGCTCTCGCTGCTCAATGTGAGAATCCTCAGGAAGGAGGGGTTGTGAGCTGGCTGCGTATCAGGGAGCTCGTGCGCAAGGAGTTCATCGTGCTCTTCAGGGACAAGAGGAACCGGAGCATCCTCTTCGTGGCCCCCATCATCCAGCTCCTCATCTTCGGATACGTCGTGAACTACGACATCCGGGACATCCGCGTGGCCGTCATGGATCAGGCGCACACCGTCGAGAGCCGGAGGCTGGCCGAGGCCTTCGATGCGAACCCGACCTTCCGCATAACCCATCGCGTCGATAATCCCCGGGACATGGAGAACCTCCTCCTCGACTCCAAGGTGGACCTGGGCATCAAGATCGCCCCGGATTTCTCCAGCCGCATACACAAGGGACAGACCGCTGCGGTGCAGGTCCTGGCGGACGGCACCCAGAGCAACATGGCGTCCGTGCGCCTGGGATACACCATGCTGGTCATGGACGCGTTCAACAGCACCATGATCAGGGAGCTCACGAACCGGGACATGGAGTACGGCCGCATCGAGGCACAGATACGGGCGTGGTACAACCCCAACCTCTACAGCCAGTACTTTTTCGTGCCCGCCGTGGTGGCCTTCCTCGTCATGCTCATCTCCCTGCTGCTGACCTCCATCGCCGTGATCAGGGAGAAGGAGCAGGGCACCATGGAGCAGCTCGTCGTGACACCCCTGAAGCCCATCGAGATGATCCTGGGCAAGACCATACCCTACATCATCATCTCCATCGTCCAGATGGTGGCCATCACCATAATAGCCAAGTTCTGGTTCAGCCTCCCCATGGCCGGCAGCGTCCTGCTGCTCTTCGTCGCGACCTGCATCTTCCTGCTGAGCACGCTGGGCGTCGGGCTGTTCATCTCCACCGTGTCCGCCACCCAGCAGCAGGCCATGATGACGACCTTCTTCTTCCTCCTGCCGTCCTTCATGCTCTCGGGGTTCATCTTCCCCATCGCCAACATGCCGAAGGTGGTCCAGTGGATCACCTACCTGAACCCGCTGCGCTTCTTCCTCGAGATCATCCGGGGGATATTCCTCAAGGGCGTGGGTATGATTGTCCTCTGGCCGCAGTTCGCTGCCCTGGTCGTTCTCGGAGTCGTCTTCTTCGCCGGGGCCGTGGCAAGGTTCAGGAAACGGCTGGATTAGCAGTACGGCTCCTGAACCCGGTCAGCGGACATGTTCATCATGCATGGACGACCATCACCGGGGCCTTGGAGGTCCGCACCACCTTGTCCGTGACGCTGCCGATGAGGTGTTCCTTGAAGGTCTTTTTGCCGTGGGACCCGAGGACGATGAGGTCGGACCCGGTCTTCTGCTGCTCGTCGATGATGACCTCGACGGGGGAGCCCCACTGGAGGTCGTACTCGATCTCCACGGCCCGTTTTTCCTTGAGGCCGTTCACCTCGTTCTCCAGCATCTCCCTGGAGCACTTCTCGCTCTGGTACTGGAGATTCATGACATCTTCCTGGCTGAGGCAGTAGTCGCCCGCGCACTGCCGGATGACCTCGTCGATGACGTGGAGGAGGATCACCTTGGAATGGTACTGTTCCGCCATGTCCAGGGCCTTCTCCAATGCCTTGCCCGAAGACGGGGAAAAATCGGTGGGCACCAGGATTTTCTGGGGGGTAAACATGATGCACCTCCTTTCCAAGACGTCATATGCCGCATCTCTGCATGGTGCTGATGTGCATATAACTCCTATTGTTTAGAATGTATTTTAAGGGGTTTCGATTCATGGGATGCCGTGGGCCATCATGACATCCTTCAGGTTGGCGTTGGGTACAAAAAGGCCGGGTCATCGCACCCGGCCTTTACCATCACAGCACCCCGGTCATTTTGCCAGCCCGATCATCTTCAATGCCTCCACTGCCTCGAACCAGACCTGAATTGAATAGGTGAAACCAGGCACACCGATGTAGTCCGCATACCTGGCCCCAACCAATTCGACAGCTTCGGCCAGCTTTGACTTGTCGCACTCATAGACAGTAAGGGCCTGGATGCCTGCACCTTTCAAGCTGTTTACATAAGGTCCCTTCATGGTGATGTGAGATGGTATGGGTTTCGAAGCCATGAACCGTTTTCCTATCTCGTTTGCTCCTTCGGACGGATACGACATCGTGCCAACGATAACCATGGATTACCTCCTTCTTTGTAAGGGATTGATTTACCGGTAATGACCTCAAAGAGATGTTCGAAAGCATTTCGGGCAGGCACCACCTCCTTCCTTCAGGACAAAGACAGATGAGGTGTTATTCCCAGGTGTGGTTTGAATGAGGGGATAATCAATAGATCAATATAAGAATATATCAACTTGCATAATTAAAATCAAAATGATTATTATTATGGTCTCATGATAATGCTCCTGGTGCGATAAAAGTCAATGGGTGCGGGTGCATTTATGGACTGAATTTCGTGCCATGGTAGCAGGTCTGGTGT
>DAITOA010000058.1:0-9778 GCA_036834365.1 Thermodesulfobacteriota bacterium
CAGCGGTGCCAACCCCGTCAGGCCCGGAAGGGAGCAGCGGTACGCAACATGCTGTATGTGTATGGTAAGGCCTGGCCTCTTGCAAGGCCTTGACCTTATCCATGGTCGGGGGTGTACGTGAAGGAGCCCAGAGATGCGGGGAAATTCCCCTGATGTCTCTGCTTCGGGTGAGATGAGGGAGAACCCTTGGCCTGCTCAATCCATGCATCTCGCGAAACCCTATTGTAATGCGGTGAGGAACGCGAGATGCACGGATTGAGCAGGTTATGTCCTTCCTCCCGCCCGAAAGACTTGGGGAAAGGACAGGGATGATGTCATGTACCAGGTCATAGCCCGCAAATTCAGGCCACAGCTGTTCGAGGACGTGGTGGGTCAGGAGCACGTCACCAAGGTCATCGGCAACGCCATCGAGCTCGGCCGGCTTCCCCACGCCTTCATCTTCTCCGGACCCCGGGGGGTGGGAAAGACCTCCGTGGCCCGTATCCTGGCCCGGGCCGTCAACTGTGAAAAAGGCCTGTCTCCCCGACCGTGCAACGTATGTCCCATCTGCGAGGACATCACCGCCTCCAGGGCCGTGGATGTCTTCGAGATCGACGCCGCCACCCATACCCAGGTGGAGAAGATCCGCGACCTCATCGAGAACGCGCGATATACCCCGGCGGTGGCCCGGTACAAGACCTTCATCATCGACGAGGTCCACATGCTCTCCAGGAGCGCGTTCAATGCCCTGCTCAAGACCCTGGAAGAGCCTCCGCCCCACGTGATCTTCATCCTCGCCACCACCGAGCTGGCCAAGGTCCCGGTCACGGTGCTCTCTCGCTGCCAGCGCTACGATTTCCGCCGTATATCGGTGGACGACATCGTGAAGCGGCTCAGGTCGGTCGCCGAGCAGGAACGGATCCCCATCAGCGACGACGCCATGGTGACCATCGCCCTGCAGGCGGACGGGAGCATGCGCGACGCCCAGGGCATGCTGGAACACATCTCCGCTGCGGGCAGGGGGACCATCGAGACGGATACCGTTGCCGAGGCGCTGGGCCTCGTGGGAAGAGCCACCCTGCGCGAACTGCTCTCGGCCATGGTCAACAAGGATGCCCCGGCGGCCCTCGACGTCATCGACAGGGTCTACCGGTTCGGCCAGGACCTGAACCAGCTCTACCGTTCGCTGCTCGAACAGTTCAGGAACATGATGGTCATCAAGGCCGGCTATGCCAACCTCACCCTGCCGGAGGAGGAGATGGCCTTCCTGAAGGACCTGCTTCAGGACGTGTCCCTGGAGGAGGTGCACCGCAGCCTGAGCGTCCTCATACGCGCGGAGGAGGACCTGAAGTTTTCGAGCCTCCCGCGGATAACCCTGGAGACCATCCTGCTGAGGGTCATCTCGGCGCCCAGGGTTGCGGATCTGCAGAGCCTCATCCAGATGATCGCATCCAGGGCCGGGTCGATCCCGCCCGCTTCGGCACCCCAGGCATCTGCTGCTGGCCTCTCCAGAAAGCCGGTTTCATCGCTTCCCCCCACCTGGGAGGGGTTTCTGGCCTTTCTCAGGGACCATGACCACCCGCTCCATGCCATGGTTTCCAGTGCAGCCGCCGAGCAGGACGGTGCGGATGCGGTCAGGCTGATCTGCCCGAACCAGTTCCTTGCCGAGCAGATGAGGAAGTCGTTGCCCGAGATCTCGAAGAGGGCGGCGGCATTCCTGGGGAAGGATATCGTGCTGCAGGTGGAGGTCCAGGGGAACGGCGCCGCGGAGAACAGGAGGCCGAAGCCCTCGGAGGTCAGGGCGCAGGCCCTGAAATCACCCATGGTCAAGGAGATCATGGCGGAGTTCAATGGTACGGTGAAGAATGTCAAACCCAAGGAATGACACCATCACCGCCGTCGAGGGGGTCCGGGTCGGGCATGCCTCTGACACGGCGGGCGGCACCGGCGTCACGGTCATCCTCTTCGACAGGCCCGCCCGGGGTGCGGTGGACATGACGGGCATGGCCACATCCACGAGGCAGATCGATTCCCTGGACATGATGCATCCCGGGGTCGCGGTTCACGGCCTCTGTCTTGCCGGGGGATCGGCCTTCGGGCTCGATGCCGCCTCCGGTGTCAGCCGCTGGCTCGTGGAGCAGGGCGTGGGGCTGGATCTCGTGGTGGCCAGGGTGCCGGTGGTCCCGACTGCGGTCATCTTCGACCTGTCGTTCATGGACCCTCAGGCCAGACCAACGCCCGACATGGCGTATGACGCCTGCCGGTCGGCGAGCAGCGCGCCGGTGGAGCAGGGGTGCGCGGGTGCGGGTACCGGGGCGACCTGCGGGAAGCTCCGCGGGGTGGCAAACGCCACCAAGTCCGGCCTCGGATCGAGCCTCGTTGTCGGTGCCGACGGGGTGCTCGTGGGCGCCCTGGTGGTGGCCAACCCGTTCGGGGACATCCTCGACGGCAAAGGCGTGATCGTGGCAGGTGCGAGGGAGGGAGACACGTTCCTGGACATGCATGAGACCATTGCCGGGGGCGAGGTCAGGGAGCGCTTCGGTTCGCCCGGGAATACGACGCTGTGCGTCCTGGCGACCAACGCCCGGCTCGACAAGGTAGGAGCCATGCAGGTGGCGCGCATGGCGGGGCAGGGGCTATCCCGGCATATCGTCCCGTTCAACACGCCCTTCGACGGGGACATGGTCTTCTGCTTTTCCGTGGGAGAGGTGCCGGCCCATCCCCTCCATCTGGGCGTCATCGCCGCACAAGCCGCTGGTGATGCCCTCATGAACGCCGTCCATCATGCCTGCGGCATGGGCGGCATTCCAGCCCCGCGCGACCTCCCCGATCGTTGACCGAAGCGCCTTGATGCAGGTTTGCCGGGAGGTCAAAACCGTTGACAAAGGGCAATCACTTGGGTAGAAGGGAAAACCGTGGCGGAGTAGCTCAGGTGGTCAGAGCATGCGGCTCATATCCGCAGTGTCGGGGGTTCAAATCCCTCCTCCGCTACCAGGCATTCATCCTTTCATGATACCGGCGTTCTTGTGGAAGATGGAAGATGAGCGGGGTGTTGCGCCCCGCTCTTCTTGTTCCGTACGGTTCCCGTGGTCCTAGAAGAATTTCTTCAAGGTGGCGATACCCATCAGTCCGGTACCCAGAAGCAGCATGGTGGCCGGCTCGGGGACAGGGGCGGGCGGATTCTGGCCATCTCCGCCGTCATACCCCGGGCCTTCGTAGCCGTCAGGGTTCTCCATCCTGGGAATATCATCGTCCCCGTTGACGAACTGTGGTTCGGTGGGCTCTGATTTATAGAGGCTCGTCGTAGTTCTCGAAGTCTTCGTGGTGTTCGGCTGGTCGGGCTTGCCCAGGGTGGTCACCGGTGCGTTCGCTGAGGGCGGTGTGATGGAGAACCCCCGGGCGAGGATGACCGTGATGAGGGTGCCCGACGAAGTCGTCGAGGAGCCCCTTACGGCTGTGGAGTTATCGAGATCCGAGAGTGGAATTGCATACGATGACAGAGGAATGAGCAGGCACATGAGTGCCGTGAAGAGTGCTTTTTTAGCCATGGTAGTATCCCCCTTTTTCTCCGTACCTTGTCTTTTTAGACACTTGCACGAAAGATGCCAAACCTGATCCCGAATAAGCCCTTGAAACATTGGAAAAAAATGGGAAATGCCAGCAAAGAAAAGATTCTACATTTACTGTAATATGAAATATCATTCCACTATAGTTCGAAAACATTTCACCCAGTACTGTGTACTCCTCATGTCTGTATAATAACCCGCTGTGGCAAGAAAGAAACCCCCTCTTTGGATTCCATACCCTGCATAGTTATTTCTGTTTGAAAAAGCAAGTCTTTTCCAAGTTTCACTTCCCCTGAAGGGTCTGATTCTTTATATGTATAGTAGCGTTGGGGAGGCGCCCGTTGAGAGAAGTTTCCGTGGCCTTTTTATGGCACATGCATCAGCCGTACTACAAGGACCCTGTCCTGGGCTCGTACCAGATGCCCTGGGTCCGGCTCCACTCCGTACGGGGATACAACGACATGTGCACGCTGCTCGGGGAGTTTCCCGATGTCCGGTGCACCTTCAACCTCGTGCCGTCGCTCATCGTCCAGATCATGGACTACGCCGAAAAGGGCTGCCGGGACGTGGATTTCCTCCTTTCCATGAAGAGCCCGGACGATCTCACCTGGGATGAGAAGAGGCAGGTGGTGCTGAGGTTCTTCATGTGCAGCGAGCAGACCATGATCGCCCCCTTCCCGCGGTACCTGAACCTGTTCAGAAAGCGCGGTCGCCTCAGGACGGCCGAAGACCTCGACACGGCAGCCAGGGAATTCTCCGACCAGGATATCCTGGATCTCCAGGTCCTCTTCAACCTGACCTGGACCGGCTTCATGGCACGTAAAGATCCCGGGACGGCGGACCTGATCAGGAGGGGACGGGGGTTTACCGAGGGCGACAAGCGTTATCTCCTCGACCGTCACATCGATATCATGAAGGGGCTGCTGCCCGCCTACAAAAGGCTTTTCGACAACGACCAGATCGATATCTCCACATCACCCTTCTACCACCCCATCGGACCGCTGGTGATGAACGTGGGCTATGCCCTCAGATCCATGGATTCGCCGCTGCCCGATGAGCCGTTTGCCCACCCGGAGGACCTGGACGCCCAGATCGCCAGGGCGGTCTCATGCCATGAGACGGTCTTCGGCAACCGGCCTAAAGGCTTGTGGCCGCCCGAGGGATCGGTGTGTCCGGAGATGGTGGAGCTCATGGCAAGGCACGGCTTTACCTGGGCGGCCACGGATGAGGACATCCTCTTTGCGAGCATCGGGCAGTCCAGGACGGGCTCGCTGCTCTATCAGCCGTATCGGGCGGCCTCGGGCGATGCGGAGGTGTCCCTGTTCTTCCGGGACAGGCCGCTGTCGGACTGCATCAGCTTCATCTATGCCAAGAATCCTCCTGAACAGGCCGTAGGCGATTTCATGCATCACCTCGGGAACATCTTCAAGGCGGCCAGGGGCGCGGATCACGATCCCGTGGTGTCCGTTATACTGGATGGAGAGAACCCCTGGGAATACTATCCCGACGGGGGTGAGGGATTCCTCAGGGGGCTCTATGAACGCCTGAGCGGGTCCGACGAGATCAGGACCGTACAGTTCCGGGAGTACCTTGAGGGGAATCCCCCCCGGAACACGATCAGGAGCCTGTACACCGGTTCATGGATCAACAGGAATTTCCGGATCTGGATCGGGCACGAGGATGACCGGAGGGCCTGGGAGCTCCTCGCCCGAACCCGCGGCTACGTGGAGTCCAAGGGGTCAAGGGCGCACCCCCTTGCCTGGGAGGAGATCTATATCGCCGAGGGGAGCGACTGGTACTGGTGGTACGGCGACGAGTTCACCACGGACAACGACGAGGAGTTCGACAGGATATTCAGGAACCACCTGAGAAACTGCTATGACCTTCATGGCGATGCCCCGCCCGAGGAGCTCTCGCAGAGCATCATCACGCCCCATGACATAACGCCGCTGAAGATGCCCGAAGGGTTCGTCTCCCCCATCCTCGACGGTACTGTTTCGCATTTCTATGAATGGAGAAAGGCGGGGTGCTACCAGCCGTCGGAAAATGCCAAGAGCATGTACAAGCACATTCAGCACCTCTCGGCCATCTATTTCGGGTTCGATGCGGAGCGGTTCCATCTCAGGGTCGACTTCCCGGTGCCGCCCAAGGACGCGGTCATTACCCTGCATGTGGTCCATCCGAGGTCCCTGCAGGTGAGGATGCCTGTGGGGAGCGCTTCCATGACCCTCTACCGGGAGGAAGGCGCGCGGCTTGTCCCTGAGAGGGATCTTTCCACGGTCGCATACCGGGATATCCTCGAGATGAGCATACCGTTCAGGGAATGTACCGTGGTCCCTTCCCGGAAGATGAGGTTCTTCGTGTCGGTCCTGAAGGATGAGCTCGAGGTCGAGCGGCATCCTGTTTCAGGGCTGTTATCCATCACTGTCCCCGATAAAAGCTATGAAAGGGTGATGTGGCATGTCTGAAAAAATACAACTGGCGTTCTGTGTCCATTCCCACCAGCCTGTGGGCAACTATGAATCCGTCTTCGAGCAGGGGGCGCGGGAGTGCTACCTGCCCTTCCTGAGGATCCTCAGGGAGTACCCGGACATCCGCATGACGCTGCACTACACCGGACCCCTGCTCGAATGGTTCGAAAAGCACTCCCCGGAATTCTTCGAGATCCTCGCCGGGCTCGTGGACAGGTCCCAGGTGGAGCTCATGGGAGGGGGGTTCTACGAGCCGATCATGCCGGTCATACCCGAGCGGGATGCCCTGGCCCAGATCGGTCACACCAAGACCTACCTGCAGGACAGGTTCGGCGTCACCCCGCGGGGCATGTGGTGCACCGAACGGATCTGGGACCCCAGCCTTCCGAAGAAGCTCAGGGCAGGGGAGACGGTGGAATACACCCTTCTCGACGACAGCCACTTCCTCTCGGCGGGGCTCTGCCCCGAGGATGTCCACGGGTACTATGTCACCGAGCGGGAGGGGTACCCGCTGAAGGTGTTCCCCATCGACATGAACCTGCGCTATCTCATCCCCTTCAAGGAGCCCGGAGAGATCATCGAGTACCTCCTGAAGATGAGGTCGAAGGGGGTGAAGACGCTCACCTACGGCGACGACGGGGAGAAGTTCGGTATGTGGCCCGGCACCTACAAATGGGTGATCGAGCAGGGCTGGCTCAGGCGGTTCTTCGACGCCATGCTCACGGTCAGGGACAAGATCGAGGTCGTGCCGCTGGCGGCTGCCGTGGATTGCCGCTCGAGCCGGGGACTTGTCTATCTGCCCACGGCGACGTACCAGGAAATGATGGAATGGAGCCTGCTGGCAGAACAGGGGAGATACTACGAGGACCTTGTCAAGAGGGCCAGAACGGAGCACGACTGGGACAGGAAGCGGGCCTTCCTGAGGGGAGGGATGTGGGACAACTTCCTCTCCAAGTACCGTGAATCGAACCTCATGCACAAGAAGATGCTCAAGGTCAGCGCCCTCGTGCAGGAGTTCGGATGCGATGCGGACGCGCAGAGGCACCTCTTCATGGGCCAGTGCAATTGCGCATACTGGCACGGACTGTTCGGCGGCATCTATGTGGGCGCGCTCAGGCACGCGGTCTATGAGAATCTCCTGAGGGCCGAAGAGATCGTCGATGGGAAGCGACTCGCAGACCACACCTGGGTCATGGACCGCTCGGACTATGACCGGGACGGGCATGAGGAGATCCTCCTCTCCGGACGAAGCATCAACTGCTTCATCTCTCCCCGCGAGAACGCCTCCGTCTTTGCCCTGGAATACAAGCCCGCCCGTTACAGCCTGTCCAACATCCTCATGCGCACCCCGGAGATCTACCACAAGGATGTCCTGAACCCCCAGGGGCACAGGAAAGGCTCGGACGGCGAGCCGCTCTCCATCCACGACATACCTCACGAGACATCGGACGAATTCAGGGAGCTGCTCGTCTACGACACCTACCGGAAGAACTCCTTCGTCACCCACTACCTGAAGACCCCTGCCTCGGTGGAGAAGATCCTCAAGGAAAACCGCATCGAGAACTCCCTGACGGCTCGGCAGCCCTTCACGCTTACCTCGTGGTCCGACAGCGGGAATGGGGCCGTCCTTTCCTTCACGGCCGAAAGAGACGCCCTCAGGGTGAACAAGACCTTCCGGTACGACCCCTTAGGGTCCGTCACCGTATCCCATGACGTAGCGCCGCTGGACGAGAATACCTGGATCATTCTCGAGTGGAATATCTTCTCCCTGAGCGGAGAGCGGCCCCTGGTGGACGAGCAGCCCATGGAGGTCGACCGCGGGGTGTACCGGGCCCGCACGGTGGCGATCAACGATGCCCGGATAGGGCTCGAGGTCACGATCGAGTCACCTTCCCACTGGGTCGTCTGCGTCGTGCCCATCGAGTGCATCTCCCAGAGCGAGGCCGGTTTCGAGAAGACCTTCCAGGGCTGGAGCATCTACTTCATGCTGCAGTGCCGTCAGGATGTCCCCGACGTTACCCTGAAGGTCCGGTAGGCATGTCCGAGCTGAGGAAAGACCCCGTCGTGGAACGATGGGTGATCATCGCGGACGACGCCCTGAGGTCGCCGTCCATCCGCACCCGCGCAGACAAGGTCGATCCCGGGATCCTCTGCCCGTTCTGTCCCGGGAACGAGTACCTCTGCCCCCCCGAGATCCTCTCGAACAGGCCGGAAAGCGGGTCGCCGGGAGATCCCGGATGGAACCTCCGGGTAATACCGAACCGCTCCCCGGTGCTCATGGTGGAGGAGGAACTCGGCCGCATGGGAGAAGGCCTCTATGACAAGATTACCGGGGTGGGGGCAAACGAGATCTTCATCGAGACCCCGGTGCACGATGTCCGGCAGTCCCTGATGGCCCAGACCCAGCTCGAGAACCTCTTCTGGGCGTACCGGGACCGCATCATCGACCTCAGGAAGGATCAGCGGATACGCTGCGTGTTCATCTACAAGAACTGCGGACGGTTCGCCGGTGCGACCCTTGACCACAGCTATTCCCTGCTCATGGCACTGCCCATTGTCCCCAGGGCCGTCACCGACGAGATCGAGGGTGCCAAGCGGCACTACCATGCCAAGGAACGGTGCATCTACTGCGACGTGATCCGCCAGGAGATCGAAGGCGAGACGAGGCTCGTCTCGGAGACGAGCTCCTTCATCGCCATCGAACCCTTTGCCCCCCGGCTGCCGTTCGAGACGTGGATCCTGCCGAAGAGGCACGCACCACGGTATGAAAGCATAGAGCCCGACGAGGTCCACGACCTGTCCCTGATCTTCAGGGATGTGCTCGCCCGGATCGACAGCGGTCTGTGCCGTCCGGATTACAATTACTACCTGCATTCCGCGCCGGCGGCCGGAGAATGCGGCCCCTATTTCCACTGGCACATGGAGATCCTCCCCCGTCTCACGCCGAGGACAGGGCTGGAATGGGGAGCCGAGCTCTATTTCAACCCGACCCCTCCGGAAGAGGCAGCCACGTTCCTCAGAGGTCTGGTGATCCAGTGAGAAGTACACGGATGAGGTGACATGCCCAGGTTCTTCGCCGAAATCATCGAGTTCCCCTCCGCATGCATCGAGGACCCGTCTTCGGTGCGGCACATCACCGGTCCCCTGCGCCGGCGCAGGGGGGACGAATTGGCCGTCAGGGTCGGGGACCAGGGGTACCGGGCCGTGATCACCTCCATCCGAGCCGGGAAGATCATGCTGGAGATCCTCTCCGGGCAGAACCTCCGGGACAGGGGCGGGGGGGCGGTGCACCTCGGCCTGTGCCTGTTCGACCTCAGGGAGCTGGAGGATTCGTTGCGGTCCGTCATCGAGCTCGGTGTCACGGACATCCACCCCGTGATCTCGACGAGGTCCAGCGTCAGGGCCGTCACTGCGGCACGGTTTTCACGCTGGCATGCCATCGTCCTGGAGGCGGTCAAGCAGTGCGAGCGGAAGACCGTCCCGGTCATCCATGAGCCCGTGGATGTTCAGACCCTCGTTCGACAGGAGTCGCGGGGGTGGGACAGGAGGCTCTTTGCACACCAGGATGCTCGGCAGGTCATCTCACCGGTCCCCGGGCACGATGTGGGGATCGTCATCGGCCCCGAGGGCGGATTCACGGATGAGGAGATCCTCATGATGAAGGCCGAAGGCTTCACGGCCGTAAGCATGGGGAATACAACCCTGAGGGCCGTGACAGCGGCCATAACGGCGGTGGGTATCCTCGGCCTGAAGTAGAAGGAA
>DAITOA010000058.1:9878-17147 GCA_036834365.1 Thermodesulfobacteriota bacterium
AGGAAGTTCTCTTTTCGGCTTCCTACCCCTTCTTCCCCGTCTGCAGCCTTGCAAGCAGTTCCTGCGCCTGCTGCTTTTCCGGGAACGGCTTCGGTCCGCCCAGGGCTTTCCGCAGGACGTTGACCGCTTCCGTGTCCCGCTTCAGGTCGGCAAGGGCCATGGCAAGGTGGTAGAGGACCGTGGGCTCGTCGGAGAGCTTTTCGGAAGCAAGCTGGAACTGGCCCAGGGCGTTATCAGGCATGCCTTTCTTGAGATAGACATACCCCAGGGTGTCCGCCACCCGGGGGTCTTCGGGGTACATGTCCTTGGCGGTCTGGGCAAGTTTCAGGGCCTCGTCCAGATCCTTCTTGTTCCCCTTTTCGGACAGAACCCAGGCCATGTTGTTCGCGGCCAGGCCGTTCTTCGGGTCCCTGTCGAGGATGTATTTATACGTCTTGAGCGCGGAATCGAGGTTTCCCGCGTTCTGGTGGAGCAGGGCCAGCATGGTGGCCGCAGCCAGATCGGAGGGATTCTTGTGCAGGATGCCCTCGTATTCGTCGAGGGCGTTCTTCAGCATGTTGTTCCGTGCATAGTACTGTGCCAGCGCATGATAATAGGCATCCTTCTTGGGGTCGATCTCGATGGCCTTCTTGATCTCGGCCAGGGCGAGGTCCTTCTTGCCCGAACCCTCGAGGAGGGCGGACATGACCATGTGACAGCCTGCGGTACCTGTCTTCGCACAGATCGCCTTCACCTTTTCTGCGGCCTGCTGCCAGCCGACGGCCCCGGGGGCAAGGGAGGCATAGAACGCCAGGGCTTCCTCGTTCTCGGGGTAGAGGTTTATCGCCTTCTCCGCGATGGGGTATGCGCTCTTCCTGTCGTTCTGGTCCAGATAGTATCGGAGCTGGGCATGCAGGGTGATCCACTCGTCGGGGGCCTTCTCCTTCAGGGACTGGATATACGGGAGAGCAGCCTGGGGGCCTGTTGACCTGAGGGCTGACAGAGCCCCGACATAGAGGATGTCCGGGGTGCTTACCGCATGCTTGATCAGGAGGTCGGTCTCACCGAGGGCCTTGGTGAACTCCCCCTGGAGGAAGTGAATCTTGGCCATCATCCTGTGGAGCACTATATTCTGGTCGTTTTCCTTGAGCGCGTTCTCCACGAGCTCGCGTGCCTTCTTGTTGTCGCCCTTGAGCAGGTAGGCCTGGGCGGCGGTGGAGGCCACATCCGGGCTCAGAGCCGCAGTCTTGAGGGGTTCTCCGAGGAGCTCCAGGGCCTTTGTTGCATTCTTCTCATCAAGGTAGATCTGGGCGAGCAGGACCCTGGAGAGGATATCCTTGGGATCCTTCTGTATGGACTCGTCCAGCATTGCCTTGGCCTGAGCGGTTTCCTTTTTCTCAAGGAGTATCTGGGCGATCATCGTGCGGATCTGGGTCGAGTCCTTGAGCTCCCGCGCCTTCCGGGCGGCCTTGAGCGCCCCTTCCAGGTCCCCCTTCGTGCGGAGGATGGTCGCCTCGAGGAGGTAGGGCTCGGGGCTCTCGGGGTGCTCCTTCTGCAGTGCCTCGATCTGGCTGCGGTAGAGGGCGTCCATGTTGTTCCTGGCATAGAACATTGCCAGGGCGACACCGGCGGAGACGCTCCCCTCAGACACCTTGTAGGCCTCCTGGGCCCACTTGAGCGCGGTGTCTTTGTTTTTCTGGAGTGCATAGATGTCGCTTGCCATGAAGCGGAGCCGGGTGGACTTCGGGAAGAGGACGGCGCCCCTGTCGATGAGGGCGAGGGCGTCGGAGGTCCTTCCCACGGACATGTACATCTGGATTGTGTTGATGTACATCTCCTCCGTGGGCTTCGGCTCTCTGAGCAGGGTTTCCATGGTCCTGATGCCCTCGTCGCGCTTTCCGTCCATGAAAAGCGACTGTGCCAGGACTTCCCTTGCGAGGATATGGCGCGGATCGATTTCCAGGATCGCCCTCGCTTCCTGTTCCGCCCGGTCATACTTCTTTGCCAGGAGCAGCATGGAGGCGATGTATTCCCTGGCCTTCACGTTCTTCGGGTCGGCCTTCGATGCCTTGGAGAAGGATGCATAAGCCTCCTGGGGACGGTTCACCTTCAGCTGCGCCTCCCCGAGGCTCACCAAGGTCTTCACGTCATCCGGGGCTATCTGTAGTGCATTCTGGTACTGGATGGCGGCCTCGGCATACTTACCCTGTTCCTGATACTTCTGGGCGCTTTCCAGGTAGCCCTGCCTCTTCTCTTCCGGACTCTTGCCGCAACCGCTCACGAGCACCACGAAAAGAACGAAAAGAATGGTGAATAAGCTGATCCTCCTCATAAAACCTCCCTTGAGAGATGGGGCAACCATAGCATAGTTGGAAATGCAGGCCAATAGCTAGTCCGAGCCTTGTCGGAGGCGAGGAAAAGGCCTCGTCATATTGACATCCTGCAGCCGGGATACTAAGTTATTCCTCAGAACAAGAAAAGGAGCGGATGGATGTTCCTGGATCCCCTGTATATCATCATGATCGTGCCCACCTTTCTGCTGAGCCTGTTCGCCCAGTTCAGGGTGAGCTCGTCCTTCAAGCGGTACTCCAAGGTGCCCTCGTCCCGGGGGATAACCGGTGCCGGCGCAGCACGCCTCATCCTCGAAGCGGAGGGGATACGCGATGTGGCCATCGAGCTCGGCAGGGGGTTCCTCTCGGACCACTATGACCCGCGTGTAAAGGTCCTGCGGCTCTCCGAGTCGGTCTATTCCGGGAGTTCCCTGGCAAGCGTGGGTGTTGCGGCCCACGAGGCGGGGCACGCGATCCAGCACGCCCGGGGGTATATGCCCCTGCAGCTCAGGAGTGCCCTTGTACCGATCTCCTCGCTGGGGTCCAACCTTGCATGGCCCCTGCTCCTCATCGGATTCATCTTCATGGCCAAGACCCTCATCATGGCGGGGATCATCTTCTTCACCCTTGCAGTGCTGTTCCAGCTGGTGACCCTGCCTGTGGAGTTCAATGCCTCGTCCCGAGCCCTGCATGCCCTGCCTGCAACGGGCATCCTCACCGACACGGAGGTAGCCGGTGCCCGGAAGGTGCTCTCCGCGGCAGCGCTGACCTATGTGGCCGCCGCTGCCACGGCCGTGGTGCAGCTGCTCTACTTCCTGCTGAGGGCCGGACTTCTTGGCGGCAGTGACGAGTAGCAGCCCCGCCTTGTACGGCATATCCTGGATGGCATCACCGTGCCTGTGTAAGATTTCCCATTGACGAGGCGGCTCCTCTTTTGTGATAGGAAAGGAGAGGGGTTGAGGTGACACCATTTTTCCCCTGCCACCAGGGGCGATGAACCATGTCCGCCGGGCGCCGTGGTCTTTTCATCACATTCCAGTCAGGGGAAATTAATGCCGATGAAGGTATAGATGAAAAGGTTGTTCTCTGCTGTCATTCTTTTTGCTCTTGACCTCGCCGTTGCCGGCGGGTCCGTCTACCTTGCGAAATACCTTCAGAGGCTGCTGCCCGAGGTGAGCCTCCCCGACGAGCTGTTGTGGCTGAAGGCATGCGTGTATGCCGCTGTGACGATTCTGTGCTTCTATTTTCAGGACCTCTATGACTGGAAATACTGGAAAAAGATCTCCGAGCTCACCTCGTCCATCCTGCTCGCCGAAGGCCTTACCCTGATCATCCTGGCAGTGGTCTACTATATCCTCCCGACAGCCGGTCTTGAACGGGACGTGCTGCTCATGGCCATCGGCCTGACCTTTCTCCTGGCCTTCGTGTTCAGGGTGATCTACGTCAGGCTGAGGTTCACCCAGTATGCCGGTCTGAGGGTCATTATCTTCGGCGACGGCGAAAATGCCAAGTTCCTGTTCCGGGAGATACGCGCAGGCGGGTATCCGGTCATCTTCGAAGGGTACATCGGCAGGAGCAACTGGGACCTTCCCCTGAGATGCCTCGGGGATGCCTCCGAGCTCACCGCCCTCATGAAGAGGTTCGAACCGGACATCCTGGTGGTCGCACCCGACGGTTGGCGGGGCACTCTTCCCATCGAAGACCTGCTCAGGGTAAAGTTCACCCTGGGCGACGTTATCGACGGCCCCACCTTCTATGAGCAGGTCACGGGAAGGATTCTCGTCGAGGAGATCCGTCCGAGCTCCATCATCTTCACCAGGGGTTTCCAGGGCTCGCATTTCGAAGACATCATCAAGCGTTTGTTCGACCTCGTGTTCGGACTGGTCGGCCTTGTCCTCACCTTCCCCTTCATGCTCCTGACCGCACTGGTCATCCGTCTGGATTCACCGGGACCGATATTCTACCTCCAGCACCGGGTGGGCAAGGACGGGAAGGATTTCAAGGTGATCAAGTTCAGGTCAATGCGGGTGGATGCCGAGAAGGACGGCCCCAAGTGGGCAAGCGAGAACGATCCCCGCATCACCCGTGTGGGGAGGATCATCCGTAAGCTCAGGATCGACGAGCTGCCCCAGTTCATCAACGTGATCAAGAACGATATGAGCTTCGTCGGCCCACGGCCGGAAAGACGCTACTTTGTGGACCAGCTCGAGAAGGCCATCCCCTTCTATGCCCTGCGGATGCATGCAAAGCCGGGAATCACCGGGTGGGCCCAGATCAACTACCCCTACGGGGACACCTTCGAAGACGCCAAGGAGAAGCTCAAGTTCGAGCTCTATTACATGAAGCACCGTTCCATGTGGCTCGACCTGGTGATCATCTTCCAGACCGTCAAGGTGGCGGTCAAGGGGAGAGGGTCGCAGTAGGGCTCCTGAGAAGGGCGGGTCGTCGACTAACCTCAAGTGGGATGTTCCGGGCGTCTTAGCCTGCCCGAATTGACAAACTTCCCTGATAAAGATGGGGAAGTTTGTCAATTACAGGCAGGTCAATAAAAGACCAAAACAGAGAACCTCGAGACCCCGACCTCTCGGATCTGATCATATCGACATCTTTTCGTCGAGATGATCAGATCCGAGAGGCCAGGATTTCCGCTTCAGCGGTAATCCTGCAAACCCAATGTGATATCTGGAGGAGATCCCCTACAGCGCACTCAGTACCAGCGGCCCATTCGCAGTTATGGCGATGCTGTGCTCGAAGTGGGCCGAGAGTGACCGGTCGGCCGTGACGGCGGTCCACCCGTCGTTCAGGACGGCAACCTTCCAGGTACCCTCGTTCACCATGGGCTCGATGGCCAGGGTCATGCCTTCCTGCAGGACCGGGCCCGTGCCTTTCTTGCCGAAATTGGGGACCTGGGGATCTTCGTGGAGGCCTCTTCCGATGCCGTGGCCGACGAATTCCCTGACCACGTGGTATCCCGCGGATTCAACGACCTTCTGGATGGCCGACGAGATGTCGTAGAGACGGTTTCCTGCCATCGCCATAGAGATGCCTTCGTGGAGAGCCTTTTCGGTGACCTCCATGAGGCGCAACGCCTTCTTCGACACCTCGCCCACCGCGTAGGTCCTGGCGGAATCCGAATAGAATCCGTCATGGAGCGCCCCGACATCGATGCTGACGATATCTCCGGACTGGAGTCTGCGGGCGGAGGGGATGCCGTGGATGACCTCTTCGTTCACCGAGGTGCAGAGCGTGGCCGGGTAGCCGCGATAGCCCTTGAATGCTGGCACTGCGCCGTAGGAGCGGATGAACAGCTCAGCTTCCTTGTCGAGCTCCGCAGTGGTGATGCCGGGCTGTATCATGGGACCCAGGTGCTCGAACAGGAGAGCCAGGATCCGGTTGGCCTCCCGCATGGTCGCTATTTCCTGGGGGGATTTCAGGACAATCATCCATCCAAGACCTTTTTCAGGGGATATTCAATGATGCCGCGCGCCCCTGCCTTGAGGAGCTCGGGGATCAGCGAGCGGGAATGGGACTCGTTGATGATGATCTCCAGGGAGTACCACTGCGGGTCATGCAGCGGCGAGACCGTGGGGGAGGTCAGGGCTGGCAGCATCTTGATGACGGCCTCGAGCTTGTCCTTGGGGGCGTTCATCTTCAGGCCCACCATGCCGGTGGCCTGGAGAGCGGATTTCAGCATGAGGGCGATCTGCTCGATCTTGGTCCTCTTCTTCGGATCGCTCCATGCGTCCTTGTTGGCGATGAGCTTGGTGTTCGTCACCAGGAGGAT
This sequence comes from Thermodesulfobacteriota bacterium, assembly GCA_036834365.1. Taxonomy (GTDB): domain Bacteria; phylum Desulfobacterota; class Desulfomonilia; order UBA1062; family UBA1062; genus MWEI01. The sequence goes on from DAITOA010000058.1 coordinate 15,972, forward strand.
GTCCACGATCCGCAGGTTGTGCGCCTTGATGGTGGACCCGGTCTCGGTCACCTCCACGATGGCGTCCGCCAGCCCGTCCACTACCTTCGCCTCGGTGGCGCCCCAGGAGAATTCGACCTCCACCGGGATGTCCCTCTCCCTGAAGAACTGCCTCGTGAAGTTCACGAGCTCGGTGGCGATCTTCTTTCCCTTCATGTCCTCGATAGTCCTGACAGGAGACTTTTCGTCCACTGCCAGCACCCACTTGGCAGGTTTGTAGGTGGCCTTGGAATAGATCAGGTCGGCGACCTCCACCACATCGGAGCCGTTCTCCAGGATCCAGTCCTTGCCGGTGAGCGCCAGGTCGAAGAGGCCCGATTCGACATACCGCGAGACCTCCTGGGCCCTCACCAGGGCGCATTCGATGTCCTTGTCGTCGATGGAGGGGAAGTAGCTGCGGGACGAGGTGCTGATGACCCATCCCGCGTCCTTGAACAGCTCGATGGTGGAGGTCTGCAGGCTCCCCTTTGGGATGGCCAGACGTATCACGCTCATTTCTTGTACACCTCTTTGGGATCGAATATTCTCACTCCGTCCTCGACCAGGAGACCTCCTTCCACCTTCCGGTAGAAGCATGACCGGAATCCTGTGTGGCAGGCTGCCCCGCCTACCTGGTTCACCTTGAGCAGGATTGTGTCCAGGTCGCAGTCGATGCGGATCTCCACGACCTCCTGGACATTGCCCGACTCCTCGCCCTTTCTCCAGAGCCTGTTCCTCGACCGGCTGAAGTAGCACGCCCGGCCTGTCCGCATGGTCTCCTGGAAGGACTCTTCATTCATGTATGCGAGCATGAGGATTTCCCCGGTCGACGCGTCCTGGGCAATGGCAGGCACCAAGCCTCCGGTTTTTTCGAAATCCACCATTTTTTCCATGAAATGCCTCCTGAAGGCTGTGCCTTAACAGGTTTTCGTAAAAGGTGTCAAGGGGACATGTCCGGGGGGCTTTAGAAGGGGAGCTATGAATTGGGGATGTCTTTCCCTGACCTGGTTGGAGCGGTCGACTACCCGTCTTTTCAGGGTCGTCGACCGCTCCAACCAGGCTAAAACCGTCTGACTGGCACCACAGTGTGTGCCATGAAAACCGATCGGTGCTGTTGAGCATCCACGTTGTGTCCTGCCGATTCCTGATGGTTCCCCC
>DAITOA010000059.1:0-16437 GCA_036834365.1 Thermodesulfobacteriota bacterium
CTCCAGCCCAGGGAATCGGAGCGGGATGAGACCGTGGACAGGCTCAAGGGCTACCTCGAGGAGAAGGAAAGCCATGAGTAGGGCGGTCCCCGTCTTCATCCTCATTATTTTCTGCCTCGGCCTTGCCGGCACGGCCGGTGCCGCTCTGCCGGACGCCTCCTCTTCGGGGGGCAAGGCTCAGGATGGGTCGGTCCAGGTGGACCAGACGGGCTTCCTCAAGGGGTACGAGCTCTTCAAGGACCGGAACTACCTGGAGGCCTGTCCCTATCTCTACGGGTACGTCAGCACCTATACCCCGGATGCCCCCGATTATGAATGGGCCGAGTTCTTCCTGGGCGTTTCCCTGAAGAAGCTGGGATACAACCATGCATCAGCGGACATCCTCGCCGAGCTTGTATCACGCAAACCCAACCCGAGAATCGTCGAGTACAGCTTGGAGATCTTCGAGGAGGTGGCAAGGACCCAATCATTCGACAGGGAAATGATCATCTCCCAGTCCGTCTGCGACCAGGAGTTCGGGTATGCGGAAGGGGATCTCGCCGACTTCATCCATTATTACCAGGGGGTTTATGACTGGGAGCACGGTTTTCTCGACTGGGGGGACGAGCATTTCGCAAAGGTACGGCCGGGAACGTATTACTACTACAAGTACCTGAACCGCAAGGCGCTCCTGAAAATCTACGAAAACAGGGTCGACGATGCGGTCGCGCTCCTGAACCAGATCCTCGCCGAGTCCTGTACGGACGAGAACCTCAAGGACGAAGTACGCAAGACCCTGGCCAGGCTTCTCTACGAGCAGGGAAGGTTCGAGGAGTCTGACAAACTGTACGGCCGGATTGAACAGAACATCCTGGCCCAGTCCCAGAACCTCATGGAAAGGGCGTGGGCCCATTACCGCATGGGAAATCCAGAGAAGGCCATGGGGCTGCTGTACGCCTTCGAGGCGCCTAGCTTCCGGAACCAACTCACCCCCGAGTACTACATGCTGAAATCGTTCATCTACAAGGACGTGTGTCATTATCAGAACGCGCTTAGCGTCGTTCAGGAGTTCAAGGGCCATTACGGCAAGGCCTTGAGCGGCATCTATCAGCGCGGAAAGATACAGGAGAACGATGACCTGCTGCTGCTCCTCCTGACCAGAAGGAACATCAAGGAAACCTGGGATTACCTGCAGCTCCTGGAAGGAGAGAAAGCCCGCATCGAAGAGTTCAGGCTATCCGGGGCCGAAGCTCTCTCAGGGTACCTGGACAAGCTGTATACGCTCCAGCTTGCCGAAAGCACGGCGGTCCTCAAGGACCAGATCGAGACGGAATACGAAAAGTACGCCAACGAGCTCCTCCAGTACGAGGAGGAGGCCCACCTCATGGCATACGAGATCGGCATCGACATGTATCAGCGGGTGAGCGTGAACCACTACTTTGAAGACCGGAAAGACAAAGGCCAAGGAGACCGGGGGGTGGTCGTCTATCCGTTCCAGGGAGAGTTCTGGAACGACGAACTGGCGGTCCTGAAGGTCGTCCTGCCCGACAGGTGCAAAAACCTCGAAGAATGGGACATCTTTTTCAAATGAAGACAACATACACTGGACAATATCTCATGACGTGCCTGGTCGTCGGGGTCCTCTCCCTCGTCTTCCTCGCTCCGCTGTGCGTTCTGGCCGACGAATACGGATTCGAGCAGAAGGACAGGCAGGAAGAGCAGACCAGATATATGGTAAAGCTGACCCAGGACAAGAAGAAGGTGGAGCTGGCCATCCAGAACACCAAGGCGCTCATCCACAGGGCACGGAACAAGCCCTACCTCCCCGAACTGTATATACGGCTCGCCGAGCTCTACATCGAAGAATCGCGGATCGTTTTCTATATCCGGAAGACCAAAGGCGGCGACGCGGTCTCCGCACTGGATCAGATGGAATCCAATACCCTGAAGAACCAGGCCATCGAGATCTACCAGCGCATCCTGAACGATTTCCCCGAGTTCGAAGCCAGGGACAAGGTGCATTTCTTCATGGCCCACGAGTACCGCGAGCTCAACCAGATCGACGATATGGTCCTTCAGTACCGTACCATCATCAAGCAATATCCCCAGAGCCAGTACGTGCCGGAATCCTACCTGCTCCTCGGCGATTACTTCATAAGCAGACAGGATCTCGACACGGCGAAGAAGCATTACGAGGCCATCCTCAACTACCCGGACAGCACCGCCATCTCCATTGCCCGCTACAAGCTCGGATGGTGCTTCATCAACCAGCAGGATTTCTGCTCGGCCATGAAGCTCTTCGAGGGGGTCGTGGGAAGCTCCGAGAGTGGAAAAGAGCTGGAGATCGACACCTATAAGAGGGTGAACATCAAACAGGAAGCCCTCATGGACATGGCATACTGCTACACCGAGTGCAACGGTGCCGATTCCGCCGAGAAAGCCCTGGCCTACTTCCAGAGCTACTCATGGTCCCGGCAGGTCTACACCGCAGTCCTGGAGAAGCTGGCGTACCGGTACTACATCAAGAAGAAGTGGTCTCACTCCGTCGTGGTGTACCGGCAGCTTTCCATGCTGGAGCAGGATCCGGCGAGGCTGCTGGAATACGCCCGGAACATCTTCGAGAGTGTCCAGGCCACGGGCGGATTCGAAAACGCCGATCAGGACATGGCCATCATCATCAAGGCCCTCAGGAAGGAGAAGTACTCGATCCATGTCACGGACGAACAGAAGGCAAAAGACCTGGCGGATTATGAGCTCTACGCCAGGAACATCGTGACGTACCTGCACGATGAGGCCCGGAACAAGAAATCCGAGCCCGACTTCAGGCGGGCGGCCGACGCCTACGAGCTCTACCTTGATTTCTTCGACACCAGCCCCGTGTACGCGGAAATGAGCGCCAACTACGCGGAGGCCCTGTTCTCGGCACATGATTACCTCGGTGCGGGCAGGCAGTATGAGAAGCTTGCCGGGTCGGGTCAGGACAACGGCCCGGAGCGGGAGGAAAGGCTCTACAGCGCCGTCATCTCCTACTACGATGCCGTCAGGGAGAAGGAGAAGCTGAACTATTTCGAGCTTGCCTATGCCAGGGAAGGCCTCAAGGCCACCGGCAGGCAATATGCTTCCGATTACCCTGCATCGCCCCGCGTCCCGGATGTATGGTTCAATGTGGCCTGGGTGAGCTATGATGCAGGTGACTACGAGACCGCCATCAGGGAACTCACGAAATACGTGGAGACCTATCCGGATGGCACGGCGGCCAAGGCGGCCGTCCATCTGGTCCTCGATGCCTACAGCATCAGGGAAGACTATGAGGGGCTCGTCGCCTTCGGGAACTCCGTCGCAGGGGACGCACAAATCAAGGACCGGCAGCTCAAGGACGAGGTCCTGAACATCGTGCAGAACACCCAGTCCAAGGTGATCTCTTCCCTGACCGTGGCTGCCCTGGACGACTGGGACAAGGGGAAGTCGGAACTCATCGAGTACGCCTCCCGGAGCCAGTCTTCAGGCATGGGTGAGCAGGCGCTGCATGCCGTCGTGGTCTCGAGCAGGGAAAGGGGCGACGTGAAGACGCTCCTCACTACGGGGACAGAGCTCGTGCGGCAGTATCCCGCCTCCGACAAGGTGGAAGGCACCCTGAACATGATGATCGACAATGCGGTGCAGATGGCACAGTTCAGGCTCGTGGCAGATTACCTCGAATCATTCGCCCAGAGGATGCCTGACCATAAGAACACGAGGGATTTCCTGCTCCAGGCAGGTCATATCAGGAAGGGTCTCGGCCAGTATGACCGATCCACCAGGGATTACCGGAGACTCCTCGACCTGAAGCCAAGTGATGCGGCTGTCTCCACTGAGACAGTCTTTGCCGTTGTCGACAACGACATGAAGACAGGGGACAAGGAAGAGGCCATCCAGGTGCTGTCGACATACAGGGACAGGCTTTCGGACAGCGGCCGGATCAGGGCCGACGCGACCATTGCCGCCCTGTACCTCGAAGCGGGGGACGCGAAGAGCGCGGAACCGTTCCTGAAGAGGGCCGAAAAGGCCTATCCTTCGAAGGCAGCACAGGACGACGCGGTCCTGAACCGGGCCATGGCACGCATGGTCTACGCCGCACTGGACCCCTTGGGCCGGGAATACATGGGACTCCGGCTCCAGGGAGACATAGACAACCAGATCGTTGCGGCAAAGACCGGCCTCCTTGACCGGCTGGAGAAGGGATATCAGCGGGTGATGCAGCTGAAGTCCGCCGAGTGGATCCTGAAGGCCTGCTACCGGTCGTCACTGATCAACAGTGAATTCGCACGGTTCCTGAGGGAGTCGCCGCTGCCCCCGGAGCTTGCTGACGAGCAGAAGGAGCAGTACGCCAAGATCATCGGCCAGAAGGCCCAGTCCTATGCGGACAAGGCGGATCAGTACCGGCAGGCAGCGCTCCAGCAGGGTCGGAAATGGGAGGTCTGCGATCCGGAGCTTGCCGGTTATTTCAGCCTCTCTGATCATCCTGCAGGGGCACCAAGGAGGTTCTCTTCCTTTTCCGGGACGGCACCTGTCGTCGAGATAGCGGATCAGTGCCTTGCGGACCAGGACCTCAGGGATCTCCACGGGAAGCTGCTGAAGAACAGGGATGACGCAGAAGTTCTCCTCGAACTCTGCGAGGCCTACATGCACAGGGATGACTACCCCCATGCGATCATGATCGCCCAGAAGGCCCTCGAAGGGAAGAAGGAGCCTGAAACGGCCATCAGGGCGAGGATCCTCAACTGCCTCGGCGTCTCACTCCTTTACACGCATGAAGACAGCCTTGCACACGATGCATTCCGGAAGGCCGTATCCGCGGATTCAACGAACACGGGCGCCAGGATCAACCTGGCAGGACTCTTGTCCCATTACGGACATGCCGGGCAGTCGATACTCCTGTACGAGGGGCTCCCTGCGCTGTCCGAGACGGAGAAGACAAAGGATGCCATACACCCCAGGGCAAAGGAGCTCTACCATGTTTCCCTCCAGGTTTCCAAGAACTGACACCCTCTCCGGGATACTCCGCCTGTTCATCACGCTGGGCCTGCTCATGCTCTTCGGCTGCGGAGGAGGGTCCGGCGGAGGAGGCGGCGACACCGGCGACGATGCGGACGACACCCCCCGCGACAGTACCTGGCAGCGCTTTAGCATCGCGCATACAGAGGGAGGCGGCCTGATGATTCCCAACGTGAAGGCCGTTCCCGACGGGAACGGCAGGGTTCATGTGGCATATTTCACCGACAGCGTGATGACGGACGGCGACTATACCATCAACCATATCCTCTGGGATATCCCGGCCGGCAGTGAGGTTTCCCACGAGTCCATCGTTGACATCGACAACTGCAGGACCCTTGCACTGTCGCTCGGGCCCGATGGAAGTCCGGTGGCGGCATACCAGGGCGGCACGGTCAGGGCGGGAGGGTCCGAACAGCAGTCGGACGTCATGGTCAGCATCTTCCGGAACGATGCATGGACCGAATATACCGGGGGCATAGGCTTCGTCGAGCGCAATCCGGTCTTCGAGGACGGGCTTGCCGGGAAACATGTCGCGGCAGCCGTGGACGGGCTCGGGGACATACACCTCTGCTACCAGTTCTTCTATGAAGGCATCGACGCCATGAACTTCAACTACCCCGACCTGCTCTATGTGGAAAAGGACGGTTCATCGCCGGGTTCCGATGGGACCGAGGAGACGGTGGAGGGGAATGTCTACAACGACAACGGCACGGCCAGCGAGCAGAACAGGGTGGGGGAGCGTATCGCCATGGTCCTTGACGCAGCGGGCAGCCCCGTCGTCTTCTATGCAGCGGACCTGGCCCCCAACTCGTCGGATCCCGACACCAAGGGGCTGCGGGTGGCTTTCAGAGACAACGGCACCTGGGTCAGCGAGTGGGTCGAGACGGGGTTCGACGTGGGCGACATCAGCTGCGCCCTCGATGGCTACGGCAATCCCTGCGTCGCATACTATGTGGACGGCGAATACACGGATTCCTACGGCGTCACCCATGGCCAGTGTCTGAAGTATGCATCCAGGACTGCTTCCTCCTGGGCCGCCAGCCTGGTGGACGAGACGAGCCTGTGCGGTGCGTACTGCAGTCTGGCCTTCGATCCGTCCGGGAACCCGGCCATCGCCTACTACGCCATGGAGAACCACAGCGGCAGCCTGACCCTCAATGACCTCAGAGTAGCCCGGTTGAGTGGATCGGTATGGGACAAGGAGGCGGTCGCTACCGCAGGAGACATCGGCATGTACAATTCTCTCTGGTTCGATGAGGACGGAACTGCCTACATCTGCACCTTCTCGGACACTGACCAGACGATCTACCTTTACTACCGGTAAGAGGAGACGGCCATGAAACTCTCTACCATGATATTCGGGTGCACCCTGGTTCTTCTGCTGGCATGCCCTCAGCTGCATGCCGTAACCGACCCCAACGACTGGTTCGACGAATGCCCTGATCAGACCTGCGGCGCACCGCCCGCAGGTGGCGTGGGGGGGGGCGGTTCCGGCGGGGGGCCGATCCTGGTGCAGTACGACCTGGGGCCGTACTGGTCCCTCGATGAGGATGCGGATGCGGACGGCGTGGTGGACACCCGGGACAACTGTCCCTACCTGGAGAACGACCAGTCCAACGCCGACGGCGATGATTACGGAGACGCCTGCGACAACTGTCCGTCTATGGCCAACAACGACCAGACGGATACGGACGGTGACGGCATCGGCGATGCCTGCGACAGCGACAGGGACGGCGACGGCCTGCTGAATTCGCAGGATAACTGTCCGGCAGTGAGCAACCCCTCCCAGACGGATACGGACGGCGACGGGATAGGCGATGCCTGCGACGACGACGATGACAATGACGGCATCCCGGATACGGTGGACAACTGTCCCAAACAGCCCAATGTCGACCAGGAGAACGGCGATTACTACATGTTCAGCGATCTCAGCGGCGATGCCTGCGACGACGACTGGGACAACGACGGCTTCTCCGACTCAGTGGATCTGTGCCCCAGGGTGCACAGCGACGAGAACGCCGATTCGGACGGGGACGGTATCGGTGATGCCTGCGACAACTGCCCCGGGGAATACAACCCGGATCAGGCGGATGCAGATCAGGACGGGAAAGGGGATGTGTGCGATGATTAGGAACGCGGTACGGTCTCTCATCCTGCTCATTGCCTTGTTCCTGTCGTTCGCCGGCGGATGTACGGCCGGGCCCGACCTCGAGAGGACACAGGCCCAGACCAAAGTGGCCCTTGAAGGGTCTTTCCTCACCGAGAGCCCGGACGAGATAGACTTCCCCGTCAAGGTGCTCTTCGCCATCGACTGCTCACTGAGCATGGGAGACGAGGAACTGGGCATCGTGGCGGGCTCCGACCCCTACTTCCTGCGCATCGAGGCCACGAGGAATTTCATCGATCAGTACAACAGCAACGAGAACACCTCCTTCGACATCATGCTCTGGAGCAACACGGTGTTCGAGACAACCGGGGGCTTCACCAAGGATCCGGCCGTCCTGGAGGACATCCTCACCGATGTACAGAATGATACCACCACGGATTACCTCGGCACCCTCGACGCCATCTATGTGGACCTCCGGAACGACATCATGAATGCCAACGAGGAGGAGAGGGTCCGCTCAAAGTACATCATCGTCTTCCTGAGCGACGGGGTGCCCAACGCCCAGGGCGAGACCCAGGATGACGTGGACATCTGGGAGAAGGTGGACGAGATCAACGACATGATGACCGAGTACGGGGTGGGTTCGTTCAACTTCCATACCTTCCTGCTCCTCGGAAACTTCGGCAATGACGCCTACGGACAGGCCAGGCAGGCGGAGGCGGAGACGACCCTGCAGGGGATGGCCGAACGGGGCAACGGCCAGTTCAGGCTCTTCGAGAACGCCGAAACCATCGACTTCATCAACATCGTGGATATGCGCCTGACCGTCGAGTATGACGTCAAGTACCTGGTCGCCTACAATTACAACATCAGGCCCGGCATCGATCTCCTGTACACGGACAGCGACGGGGATGGTCTCTCCGATGAAGAGGAAGAGCTCTACGGGACGGACCCGACCCGCAGGGACACCGACCAGGACGGGCTCAGCGACTTCTGCGAGGTGAAGATGAGCTCACCCGGTCATGTCCTCGACCCCCTGGATCCCTCCGACAGCATCTGCGACGAGGGGACCTACGGTGTCGATTCGGACAACGACGGCATGACGGACTGCGAGGAGTATGTCAAGGGCACCTCAAGGCTCAATCCCGATACGGACTCGGACGGCATCCCGGACGGCATAGAATTCCTCGCCGGGACGAACCCCCTGGCAGAGGAGAACACCACGGATACCGACTTCGACGGAGTCCTCGACTGGATGGAGGTGCAGCGGCATACCAACGTCATGTCCAACGACCCAAGGATCAGGGAGCGCAACAGCTATGTCTACGACATCATCGACGGCGGGCTCGTCCTCATCGACCAGGGTACGGACATGGAGTCCCATGTCAGGCAGTTCAATTTCAACGTGTCCAACATCGATCTCGCGGACACGCTCCCCTTCGTGATGGAAGACGGTACCCAGTGGAACGAGGGCGACAACCTCATCCGGTTCTATCTCGCCGAAGTGCCCGAAGACAGACCGGACAGCCCGCCGGTATTCCGTATGGCAGAGGTCATCGTGAACATCGATGACCGCGACCGGGTCATCACGCTGACTCCCGGTGATTTCATACTTCTGTACTAAAGGAGATCGGACATGAAGAAGCCCCTCTATATGCTGTTCATGCTGGCAGTTCTGGCTGTTTCGTGCTCTTCAGGAACCTCCGGCGGCAGCGGATCCGGGGTCCAGGAGCTCACCCTGAGGCAGAGGGCCACCGGGACCATATCCAGCGAAGGAGAGGTGCGGTGGTACCACTACCGGGCAGTGGAGGCCAACAATGTCCTGCAGGTGAGGTGCACCAGCGAGACCCTGCGGCCCGATGTGGATCTCCTCGTGACGCTGTACCAGGTGGACAGCCAGGGCAGGAGGACGATCATCTACGGCGACCATGCCCCGGAAGACAGCGTAAGCCCTGCAGACCTGACGCTGAACACCTTCATCGACAGGCCCAAGGACATCTACATCGCGGTGCGCGATTACAGGGATGATGACAAATCCGACAAGCCGTTCTACCTGAGCGTTGACTATGCGGGAGCCATCGACGGCGACGACAATTTCGCCCAGGCGACTGCATTAACGGTGGATGCAGACAGCTGTCCTACTGGCACCATCGGATACGTGCTCGATACCGACTGCTACCGGTTCACGTCCACAGGCGGGATCTATGACGTCGGCACTACTTTCTCGGCATTCGACGGAACACCGGTCCAGCTCAGCGTCGCACTCTACAGCGCAGACGGAACCCTTGTGGATTCCCAGTCCAGTCCCGGCGCGAAGACATACCACCTTATCCATTACCTCAGCGCCGGGGAGTATTATGTCCTGATCAGCGACTATGGAAAGGATCACTTCGACAGCGCATCCACCTACCAGGTGTGCATCAACACCGTGGACAGCGCCGAGGCACACGGAAACGACACCATAGCCAGTGCCACCAGGGTCGATCTGACCGGATACGGCCTGGAGAGAACCATCACCGGGTCCCTCGATTATTCGGAAGACAAGGACTACTATGCCCTCGATACGCCGTCGTCATCCTCGGGGATCAAGGTCCTGCACCTGGGCTTCGACGCCCCGGGGACGGTACGGTACCAGGTCAGCATCCTCGACGCCGATGCGACCGTGCTCATGACACACGTCTTTTACGGGGGGTCGGTGGAGTACCATACCCAGGTCAGGATCGAAGGAGATCCCTACCTCATGGTCCAGGCGGTCCCGGGACAGAGCATCAGCCAGAGCGCATCCTACTCCGCGGTTCTGACGGTGCTCGACGTGGATGACGATGCCGAGGCCTCATCAGACGGGAACGACACCATCCAGACCGCGGACCCCCTCACCCTCACCTCGAATCCGGGCTCTGCTGCGCACGGTAAGGTCAGCTACCGCGGGGACGTGGACTGGTACTCGGTGACCATCCCCGCCCACACCAGGCCCCAGATCCTGGAGGTCTTCTTCACCGCACCGGTGTCCGAGGTGGAGTACTGCGTGAACATCATGGGATCGCAGCTGCTCAAGACCATGTCGAATCCGGAAGCGGAATCCGTTGCCACGAATCTCAAGACGAGCCTGCTCATACCGGCAAGCACCGCACAAGCGGTCTATACCTTCAAGGTGAACGATTATCAGGACGACGAAGGATACGACGTCACCTATGCGATCCGGGCCGACCTGAAGGACATCCCCGATGCCCTGCCTGCCGTTGCCAACGGGACCCCGCCCTACGGGTCCACCATCCACTATTTCAGCGAGGCGACCGGTAGTGCTTCCCAGTCGGTCACCCTCGAGTACACCTCAGTGCTGAGGAAGACCTTCGGCGTGAACACGACCCTGCTGGACTTCGCCGGAGCAACGTACCAGCAGGATGTTCCCGGCACCGGTCTCACCACGGTCACCTTCCCGTGGATAGCCGGGTATGTCGATTACCAGGGGGACCAGGACTGGTACCTGATCGATGTCCAGCCTTTGGATTCCTCCACGAGCTGGTACTACGAGATATACGTGGACATGTACGCGCCCGCATCCGAGGTGGAGTACGTCTGGAAGTTCTATCCGGACAGGAACGATAACCGGGTGGTGGCCGACCGCACCAGCGGTTATGACGGGTTCATCGCCAGCGCCGGGGACGGCAGCATCCTGGCGAACACGCTGAGCATCAGGACCCCTTCCTCAGGCCAGGACCTGTTCTGGGTGGGGGATCCCTGGCAGGGACCGGCGTACTTCAGCATCAGCGACTTCAACTACCTCCTCGACCAGAACGGCAACGAAAACACCGAGCCCGACGAGGACTGGGGAGGATACGACACTGCTCCGTACTATTTCCGGGTGACCCTCATCTATCACCCGGGTGTCTCCTATCCCGAATAGTGTGATCGGCCCGAAGAGAGCCCGCGCATGACCGCGTGGGCTCTCTTCTTCATGTCGAGCGGCGCTCTCAGGGACTCATGGTCTTTGCTTGGAGCTTCCTTTTGACCTTCTCCAGATTGTTCCGGGCATCCCGGTACCCCGGATCCTCCTGCAGGGCCCGCTCAAAGCACCGGACAGCCTGGCCCGTCCGACCTTTGCGTATGAATGCGATGCCGAGATTGTTGTATACCCTGGCCTGGTGAGGATCTATCTTCAACGCCTCGACGTAGTGCCTGATGGCCCCATCCGAATCTCCCTGGTTCAGCAGGATGCCGCCCAGGTTGTTGTGAACCTGGGGGAGGTCGTTCCTGATCCTGAGTGCCTCCTGGTAGTGATGTACCGCACCCTGGACATCTCCCTTCTCATAGAGCGCGTATCCAAGGTCATAGTGGACCAGGTAATTGCCGCTGGTGACGCTGAGGGTATGACGGAACAGGGTCTCGCTGTCCTTCCACAGTCCGGCCTGGACCCAGGTGGCCCATGCGAGAGCGGTAAGCACGGCCACGGTCGAAGCAGGGAGGACCGCCTTGACGAGATGCATCCTGTCGGAGAGGTCGGTCAGACCCCAGGTAACCGCAATGAATACCCCGATGAGCGGAACATAGGTATACCGGTCCGCCATGGACTGGGACCCGACCTGCACGATACCGATGACCGGCAGCAGGGTCCCGATGTACCAGAGCCATCCAACGGTGAGATACGGCGCTTTCTTGATCGAGTACACGGCCAGGGCCGTCAGGAGCAGGAGGAAAAGAAGACACCCGGTCACCATGAAAGGACTGATATCCCCCTGGAAGGGGTAGTACACGGCGAGGTCGTGCGGCCATACCGTCATGCCGAGATACCGTACGCAGGAGACCACTGCGTTCGCAAGCCTGGCCGGGACGGACATGCTCTCGAGACCCTTTACCGCTCCACCCGCCTTCTGGGCGAGAACGGTCACGAGACTCGAAGCTGCGCTCAGTGCAATCAGAGGAGCCTTCTCGAGGAAGAGGATTCTCAGAGGCACGGCGCCTGTCACCGGTGCCGAGGAAGGGGTGCTTTCCGTTCCGGAAAACGGCCGCCATCTCTTCAGGGGCCAGAGGTCGAGGAGGAGCAGCACAAAGGGAAGGGTCACGAGCATGGGTTTGGACATGAGACCGAGGATGAAGAACAGGGCCATGAGAAGATACCGGGGCACGGTGCGCCTCTGCACATAACCAAGGTAGGCGGCCATGGTGAGCATCCAGAAAAAGGTGCTGAGCACGTCCTTGCGCTCCGAGATCCATGCCACGGACTCCACGTGCAGAGGGTGAAGGGCGAAGAGGGCGGCCACAGCGGCGCTCTTCCAGACCGCCCCGGTCATCCGGTGAAGCACGAGAAACAACAGCGCCGTGTTGAGGACATGGAAAAGCACATTAGTGAGGTGGTGCATGCCCGGGTTCAGGCCGAAGAGCCTGACATCGAGCATGTGGGATATCCACGTCAGGGGGTGCCAGTTGGACTCATGGAAGGAGAGAAAGGACCAGCGCAGACCATCGACGGTCAGACCCTGTCTCACCGCCTCATTGTCCACGATGTATCCCGGGTCGTCGAGGCTGATGAAGTCGAAGCCGGTGGTCTGGAAATAGACGGCAAAGGTGATCGCCGCGAGGACCGCACAGATCACGGCACGGATACGCGCCGGTGATGTCTTATGATCTTCTTTCATCCCTCAGGACGGAGGTGATCCTCTCCAGGGCCTTCTCCACGTTCTCCCGGCTGTTGAATGCGCTGATACGGATATAACCCTCGCCGCACCTGCCGAACCCGGCACCCGGGGTGCAGACCACGTTCGCCCTGGTCAGCAGCATATCGAAGAACTCCCAGGAGTCCATGCCGGTCCTGACCCAGATATAGGGCGAATTTTCGCCGCCCGTGCAGAAGAACCCGAGGCCTTCCATGGTCTTCCGGATCAGGAAAGCGTTGGCCATGTATGAATCTACAAACTCCCTCACCTGGACCCTGCCCTCGTCTGAGTAGACCGCTTCGGCGGCTTTCTGCACGGGGTAGGACACGCCGTTCATCTTGGTGGACTGGCGACGGTTCCAGAATGCATGGAGCGAATGGGCATTGCCCGCCGTATCGTATGCCATGCAGGACCTGGGCACGACGGTGAAGGCGCAGCGGGTTCCGGTGAATCCCGCAGTTTTGGAGAAGCTCCTGAACTCGATGGCCACATCCCTGGCACCCTCTATCTCGTAGATGGAGCGGGGGAGCGCCCCGTCCTTGATAAAGGCTTCATAGGCCGCATCGTAGAGGATGAGTGCCCTGTTGTGCCGGGCATAGTCGACCCATGCACGGAGTTGATCCCTGGTGATGGTGGCCCCGGTGGGGTTGTTGGGGAAACACAGGTACACGAGATCCACTTTATTGTCCGGCGTATCCGGGACAAAGCCGTTCTCTGCAGTACCATCGAGATAGACGATGTTTGCATAACGGCCATCCGACAGCTCACCGGCACGGCCAGCCATGACGTTGGTGTCCAGGTACACCGGGTAGACAGGGTCGGGTATGGCGATACGGATATCACCGGCGAAGATCTCCTGGATGTTGGCAGTGTCGCTCTTGGCGCCGTCGCTCACGAAGATCTCGTCCGCCTGAATCTCTGCCCCCTTGGACCGGAAGTCGAACCGGGCGATCTGGTCCCGCAAAAAGGCATAGCCCTGTTCCGGACCGTAACCCTTGAACGTGGCATCGGATGCCATCTCGTCCACGGCCCTGTGGAACGCCTCGATGCAGGCCCTGGGCAGGGCCCGGGTCACGTCTCCGATGCCGAGCCGGATGACGGCCTTGCCGGGGTTGGCCTCCTGGAATGCAGCCACCCTGCGGGATATCTCCGAGAAGAGGTAGGACGGTTTCAGTTTCAGGTAGTTTTCGTTGATCCGTATCATCTCACACCTTCTGATTGCATGGGTTCATAGTCTGTCCCGGGATGAATCCCCAAGGCATTCGAGGCACTATACACAGGGGGAAGGTTCTAATCAATAAAGCGTTTGACCTCCACTTCCAGCCAGTCCGCCCATGTATCGACCCCCTGACCGGTCCTGCCCGAGGTCTTCATGATGGCGATCTTCGGGTTCAGGGTACGGACCCTGTCATACAGGGCCTGCATGTCGAAGTCGGACATGCCCAGGTAGTCCACCTTGTTCACCAGCAGCACGTCGCACACCGAGAACATGAGGGGGTACTTGAGCGGCTTGTCGTCGCCCTCGGGAACGCTCAGGATCATGGCGTTGCGGACGGCCCCGGTGTCGAACTCGGCCGGGCACACCAGATTGCCCACGTTCTCGATGATGATAAGGTCCAGCGACGAGAGGTCGAAGGCATCGAGCCCCCTGGACACCATGGATGCATCCAGGTGACAGAACCCGCCGGTGCGGATCTGGACCGCCGGAATGCCTGCACCAGCGACCTTTTGAGCATCCACGACGGAGTCGATGTCCGCCTCCAGGACGCCGATGCGCAGCCGCTTGCGGAGGTGTTCGATGGTCTTCAGGATGATGGTCGTCTTGCCCGCTCCCGGGGAGCTCATGAGATTCAGGAGAAAGGTCTTCCTGTCCTTGAGCTTTCCCCTGAGCTCGTCCGCCTCCTTTTTGTTGTCCGAGAGGATCTCCTCTTTGATCTCTATCAGTTTAATCTCCGCCATCACTCGGCCTCCATGTCCCTGATGTGGTACTCCCTGCCCGAGACGAGCGAGAATTTCCTCTGTCCGCAGGCAGGGCAGGTGATCCCGTCGAGCTTGGTCTTGTCCAGCTCGAAGCGGTTTCCGCACTCGTCGCACGAGAGCACTGCAGGGACCCATTGAATCTTGAGCTTCGCACCCTGTGCCACCGTACCTGCGCTCAGGTGGTCGAAGTACTTCTGCATCCATTCCTCTTCGAGATCGCTCAGAGTGCCGACGGAAAGGCCGATGGCATGCACTTTCTTCACGCGGTGCATGGCCGCGTGCTTGAGGATGATGGTCAGGATGCTCTGCATGACCGGAAGTTCGTGCATGGCTTCAGTCCCCAGAAAACACTATACACCCCGTGGAGGGGATAGTCATCAGAGAAGCCCCTCGTGCTCCTTGATGAAGCGCTCGAAGAACTCCTCCATGAAGGCGTGGCGCTCACGTGCCATGCGCTTCCCCTCATCGGTGAGCATCTTGTCCTTGATCCTGCTGAGCTTGACCCGGTATTCGCGGTAACCGGTGTCGTCTCTGCTGTAGGGCCTGGTCTGCTCCGGCACCGCATCGGGGTTGTGCAGCACCGCACCCACCTCCCCCGCGAAGAGGAAGGCCCGGGCGATGCCCACCGCGCCGATGGCGTCGAGCTTGTCCGCATCGAAGAGGCACTTCGCCTCCAGGGTTTCGGGGATATGGCTGTTGCGGTAGCGGTGCGTCAGGATGCAGTGGATGATGTTCTCCTTCTTCTCCGGGGGGATGGCGAACGATTCGAGCACATCCCCGGCGATGGAGGAGCCGATCTCGGCGTGGCAGACCGAGCCCCTGGCACGGTCCTGGTGGGCCCGGCCGATGTCGTGAAGATAGGCGGCCGCTGCGAGCACATCCAGGTCGGCCCCCTCGATGGCGCCGATGTGCATGCAGAGCCGGTACACCCGTTCGGTGTGCTCCCAGTCGTGGCTGTACTTGGCGTTGGCGAAATGCCTACTCGCGATGTCCCGGATTGCCTCGACGATGCCGTTCATCCTCAGGGGTGTTACCACAACCCCTTCCGACAAGACAAGGGGCTGCGTGCTCGGGGTGGACTGCTTTTGCCTTGACAGCATAAAGGCCGTATATTACCGATAAATCCTGCACATTTCATGGAGTGCCGCGCAAAGGAGAGGCGTATGAGCGAGAAAAAGAAGAGAACCGGCATGGCGTCCCGGGCGATCCATGCGGGCGAGCCCAGGGACCGCTACGCGGACACGCTGACCACCCCCATTTTCCAGACCTCCACATATGTGTTCAAGAACAGCAAGGACATCGAGGAATACACCAGGGGGAACAAGCCGCGGTTCGAGTACGGAAGGTACGGCAACCCCACCGAGCTCATCGCGGAGAGGAGGCTCGCAGACCTCGAAGGCGCCGAAGACTGCCTGGTGTTCTCCTCGGGCATGATGGCCATCACCACCACCATACTGTCCCTGGTGAAGACCGGCGATCACATCGTGATCACCGACGACAGCTACAAGAAGACCCTCGAATTCTGCAAGTCATACCTCCAGCGTTTCGGCGTGGAGTGCACCATCGTGCCCTTCGGAGACTACGATGCACTGGACAAGGCCATCAAGAAGAACACAAAATTCATCTTTTCCGAGTCGCCCACCAACCCGTACCTCAACGTGTTCGACCTGGTGCTCCTCAAGAAGA
>DAITOA010000060.1:0-15645 GCA_036834365.1 Thermodesulfobacteriota bacterium
AGCTGGCCAGCACCCTGGAGAACCTGCGCACCGTCGCGAACGTCCTGGCAGGCGACGTGCGGAAGTTCAGGACCTCGTCCGCCGGGTGAGGGTGAATGAGCGGTCGGACCTTGAGGAAAGGATGGCGTGGTGACCTTTGACGGACTTGTCTGGGGATTGCGGGGAGGCCTGTCTCTCCTGCGGGACCTGAACTGTGCGCTTGCCACCCTGGAGGTTGTCCAGGACATGGCGGGCATACGTGAAGACATCTCCCTGAGGGCGGCCACCGGGCTTGAGGGCGGGCTCGTGGCATGCGGATCCACCTGCGGTGTTATCACCGGGGGCGCTCTGGGGATCGCCCTCATGAGGGCAGGAGCGATCGATGCTCTTGGCGAACGGGCTCAGCGCATGGTCATGACGGAGGTGCGGGACTATGTGCACTGGTTCCGGGACAGTTTCGACACCACGACCTGCCGGGAGCGCACGGGGGTGGATTTTTACCGGGTCTCCGGCCAGCTCCGCTACCTGCTGCCCGGAGACCGGGTGGCCAGGTGCCTGTGGCACACGGGCAGGGCCGCATCGTATCTCCGGCGGTACGGCTCGGCCATGCAGGCCCGGCCGTGTATAGGCGGCAAAGACTCGACTGACCATGCCCGACATTGCGCCATCGAGGTGCTCAGGGGGGTCCGCAGGGCATGCGGCATGGGCGACGAGGTGCTGGAAAAGATCGCGTTCGTGTTCGACGGAGGCGTTGCATTCACCGGGGGTGTGTGCGGGGCCCTGGCCGGTGCCGTCATGGCGGCGAACCTCGCCTTCGGCTGGGACATCCGCTCCATGGGCCGGGTGAAGAGCGCGCAGGAATTCGTGGGCGGGCACCTGAATCTCCTCAGGAAGGGAAAGGTGCCGGGACGTGAGACCTTTGCCGTGGGCAGGGAGATCATGAAGAGGCTCACGGACACGATTCCGGCCTTGGAATGCGCCCGGATCACCGGTGCGACCTTCAGAGGCTGGGACGATTTCCAGTCCTACATGCATACATCGAACGCATGCCGTGAACTCATCGCGCAGGCGGCGAAGGTATCCTCCGAGGTCGTGGTCCGCCGCCGGAACCCGGAATAAGGACATAAACTGCCATATTTTATCCTTTCATTTTCCGCAGGATTTCGGTAAAAAAACAGCCTTCTTTGATCACGGCGGGTACCGCTCCGGGACAGGGCTCCTTGAAAAGCGGACCGCAGGGTTGTGAAAGGACAGGCACTGATGAAAGAGGCCATACAGAGGGCAAAGGTCCTGGTGGAGGCGCTCCCCTATATCAGGGATTTCCGGGGCAAAAGGATCGTGGTGAAGTACGGGGGCCACGCCATGGTGGAACCCGAGCTCAAGAAGCTCTTCGCCCGGCAGATCATCCTGTTCCAGTACATCGGGATCCAGGTGGTGGTGGTCCACGGCGGCGGGCCCCAGATCAGTGCGGTCCTCGACCAGATGGGCATCCAGTCCACCTTCATCGAGGGCAAGCGCGTCACGGACGCGAAGACCATGGACGTGGTGGAGATGGTGCTGGCAGGAGGCATCAACAAGGAGATCGTGCACCTCATCAACAGCGAGGGCGGGAAGGCCGTTGGCCTGTCCGGCAAGGACGGGGGGCTCATCAAGGCCAAGAAGCTGTACTCGAGGCGAAGGCACCCTGACGGCACCGTGACCGACGACCTGGACATGGGGCATGTGGGACAGGTCGAGGAGATCAATCCCGAGATCATCGACGCCGTGGAGAAGGCGGGCTACGTGGCGGTCATCGCACCCTCGGGGGTCGGAGAGGACGGGCTGACCTACAACATCAACGCCGACACCGTTGCGGCGGGAATTGCGAATCGCCTCAGGGTGGAGAAGCTCATCATCCTCACCGACGAGACCGGCGTGCTCGACAGTGCGGGCAACCTCATATCGAGCCTGAAGTATGCGGACATCCCCGGCATGATCAAAAAGGGGGTGGTGACCGGCGGCATGATCCCCAAGCTCGAGTGCTGCATGATGGCCATGGACGGCGGAGTCATGAAGGCCCACATAGTGGACGGCAGGGTCCCGTACTCCATCATGCTGGAGATCTTCACCGACTCGGGCATCGGCACCCAGATCGTCAAGGAGTGACACCCGTGAAACACGTGATGAACACCTATGCGAGGCAGCCCGTACGGATCGTGCGCGGCGGGGGATGCCTGCTGTTCGACGATGCGGGAAGGCAGTACCTGGACTTCGTCTCGGGCATCGCCGTATGCAACCTGGGCCACTCCCATCCAGAGGTGGCCTCAGCCCTGAAGGAACAGGCGGACAGGCTCTTCCACTGCTCCAACCTCTACGAGATCCCCCAGCAGGAGGCCGTGGCGACGATCCTTTCGGAGCAAGCCTTTGACGCCGAGGTCTTCTTCTGCAACTCCGGGGCCGAGGCCAACGAAGGGGCGATAAAACTGGTCCGGAGACATGCCAACCTGAACGGCATGCGCGGCCCGGTCGTCGTCACGGCGCACAACTCCTTCCACGGCAGGACCCTGGCCACGCTGGCCGCAACGGGACAGGACAAGTACCGGGCAGGCTTCGACCCAATTCCGGAGGGCTTCACGTCCGTGCCGTACGGCGACTTCGAGGCCCTGTCCGCGGCCATCACCCCCGAGGTCGGCGGCATCATGCTGGAGCCCATCCAGGGGGAAGGCGGGATCAACATCCCTGAGGCTGGATACTTCAGGAAGGTGCGGGATCTCTGCGACCGCGAAGGCATCCTGCTCGTGCTGGACGAGATCCAGACCGGCATGGGGCGGACCGGGAGGCTCTTCGCCCACCAGCAAGAGGGCATCATCCCGGACATCATGACCCTGGCCAAGGCCCTGGGCAACGGCTTCCCGGTTGGGGCCGTGGTGGCCAGGCCCGAAGTGACGAAGGTGCTGGGACCGGGCTCCCATGCCTCCACCTTCGGAGGCAACCCGCTGGCCATGGCGGCATCGCTCGCCACGCTCACCATCATGCTCAGGGACGACATCCCGGCCCTGGCCGAAAAGACGGGCCGGTACCTCATGGAGAGGCTCCAGGGGCTGGGCAAGGACCACCCGGCGCTCAAGGCCGTCCGCGGCCGGGGACTCATGGTCGGGGCCGAGTTCGATACGGACATCTCGTTCCTACCCGCGGAGGGGATCGGCCGCGGCATCATGCTCAACGTCATCCAGAACCGCATCCTCAGGTTCGCCCCGCCGCTCGTCGTCACAGAGGGGGAGATCGAGACGGGCCTGGACCTGATAGGCTCTATCCTGAAAGAGAAGGGGTTATAATGGGACACAGGGACTTTCTCTCCATCCGCGACCTCTTGGCAAAGGAGATCGATGAGATCTTCGAGAGGGCGGCACGGTTCAGTCAAAAGGCACCGCATCGTTCGCTCGAGGGCAGATCCGTGGTGCTCCTCTTCGAGAAGGCCTCCACCCGCACCCGGGTATCATTCGAGGTGGGCATCGCACGTCTGGGAGCCCACCCGGTGGTGCTCGGTGTGGAGGGCTCGCAGATCGCCCGGGGCGAGCCGCTCAAGGACACGGCACGGATCCTGGCCGGATACTGCGACGCCATCGTCATGAGGACCTTCGGCCACGACCGCATCGAGGAGATGGCATACTGGGCGGACGTCCCGGTGGTCAACGCGCTCACCGACCTGCTCCACCCCTGTCAGGTCCTGGCGGACTGCTTCACCCTCCGCCAGCGGTTCGGCTCCCTCAAGGGGAAGAAGGTGGCGTGGATCGGCGACGGCAACAACATGGCCAACTCCTGGATCAATGCGGCGGCCATGCTGGGGTTCGAACTCACCCTGGCCTGCCCCGAGGGCTTCGATCCGGACAGCGCCATCCTGGATGCCGCCCGGAAGGACGGTGCCGTCGTCCTGGTGGTGCACAATCCGCGCGAAGCGGCCAGGGGAGCCATTGCCGTGAATACGGACGTCTGGGCCAGCATGGGCCAGGAGGCCGAGGCAGAGAAGCGGAAACGCGCCTTTGCCGGCTATATCGTGGACGATGCCCTCATGGCCGAGGCGGACCCTCAGGCGGTGTTCATGCACTGCCTGCCGGCGCACCGGGGCGAGGAGGTTACCGAAGCGGTCCTGGAAGGGAAGCGGTCCATCGTGTGGGAACAGGCGCAGGGCAGACTCTATATCCAGGAGGCCATACTGGATTTCCTATTTCAGCAGGGAAAGGAGACATCATGAAGAACAAAAAGGTGGTACTGGCATATTCCGGCGGACTCGATACATCGGTCATCCTCAAGTGGCTCATCGACGAGTTCGGATACGAGGTGATCTGCTTCGCTGCCGACGTCGGCCAGGCGGAAGAGCTTGACGGCCTGCAGGAAAAGGCGAAGAAGACCGGGGCGAAGAAGCTCTACATCGAAGACCTCAGGGAGGAGTTCGTCCGCGACTATGTCTTTCCTGCCTACCGGGCCGACGTGGCCTACGAGGGCCTCTATCTCCTGGGCACCTCCCTGGCCAGGCCGCTCATCGCCAAGCGCATGGTTGAGATCGCCCGCAAGGAGAAGGCCTTTGCCGTTGCCCATGGGGCGACGGGCAAGGGCAACGACCAGGTCCGCTTCGAGCTCGGTGCCTGGGCGCTCTACCCCGAGATCAAGGTCATCGCCCCCTGGAAGATGGACGAGTGGAAGCTCAGGTCCCGGGACAAGATGATCGACTATGCGAAGAAGCACGGCATCCCGGTGCCCGTGACCAAGAAGAAGCCCTACAGCATGGACCGCAACCTCCTGCACATCAGCTTCGAGGGCGGCATCCTTGAGGACCTCTGGAACGAGCCGGCAGAAGACATGTTCGTGCTGTCCTGCTCGCCCGAGAAGGCCCCGGACAAACCGACCTCCATCGTGGTCTCCTTCGTGGACGGTGACCCCGTGGCCATCGACGGCAAGAAACTGAGCCCGGCCCGGCTGCTTGCAAAGCTCAACGAGCTGGGCGGGAAGAACGGCATCGGCCGCATCGACATCGTGGAAAACCGCTACGTGGGCATGAAGTCCCGGGGCGTGTACGAGACGCCAGGGGGGACCATCCTCAAGGTGGCCCACCGGGGCATGGAGCAGATCACCATGGACCGGGAGGTCATGCACCTCAGAGACGAGCTCATGCCGCGCTATGCAGCGCTTCTCTACAACGGCTACTGGTTCTCTCCCGAGCGCGAGGCGCTCCAGACGCTCATCGACCAGTCCCAGAAGGGTGTGACCGGCGACGTGAGGGTCAAGCTCTACAAGGGCAACTGCTTCGTCACAGGGAGGAGGGCGAAGAAGTCTCTCTACAACCCCGAGATAGCGACCTTCGACGAAGACGTGGTATACGACCAGAAGGACGCCGGGGGCTTCATCAAGCTCAACGCCCTGCGCCTCAAGGTGAGGGCTCAGGTCAGGAAATGAAGGACAAGCCATGGTCCGGCAGGTTCACTGAAGGAACCGATGCCCTGGTGGAGGCGTTCACCGCATCGGTGGACGTCGACGCCAGGCTCTACCTGGAGGACATTGAGGGCAGCATTGCCCATGCGCGCATGCTCTCCTCGTGCGGCCTCATCACACCGGCCGAGGCTGACGATATCGTGAAGGGGCTCCGGTCCATCCGACAGGATATCGAGGAAGGGGCGTTCACCTTCGATCCTGCCCTGGAAGACGTGCACATGAACATCGAAACCGAGCTCACCCGGAGGATCGGGGAAACCGGTAAGAAGCTCCATACGGCCCGCAGCAGGAACGACCAGGTGGCCACGGACCTGAGGCTCCATGCCGGGAAGGCCCTGCGGGATCTGGCTGCAGGTCTCAGGGCGTTCATGGCCGCTCTCTTGGACAAGGCCTCCGGCCACGTGGACACCATCATCCCCGGCATGACCCATCTCCAGCACGCCCAGCCGGTCTCCCTGGCTCACCACCTGCTGGCCTACTTCGAGATGGCCCTGCGCGACCACCAGCGCATCGTGGAGGCCCTCAGGCGGGTCGAGGTCTCGCCCCTGGGCAGTGCGGCCCTGGCGGGAACCCCGCACCCCATCGACAGGCGCTTTACCGCGGATGCCCTCGGCTTCTCCATGCCGGCCAGGAACTCCCTGGACGCGGTGAGCGACCGTGACTTCGCGTGCGAGACGGCCTTCGTCTGCTCCATGGTCATGATGCACCTGAGCAGGCTCGCCGAGGAGATCATCATCTGGAACGCCCAGCCATTCTCCTTCGTGGATCTCCCGGATGCCTTCTGCACGGGCAGCTCCATCATGCCCCAGAAGAAGAATCCGGACGTCGCCGAGCTCGTGCGCGGCAGGACAGGCGGCGTGTTCGGGAACCTCGTGGCCCTGCTGGCCATGATGAAGGGCCTGCCGCTCGCCTACAACCGGGACATGCAGGAGGACAAGAAGCCTCTCTTCGAATGCCTCGACACTGCCCTTGCCTCGGTGCGGGTGATGACCGGCCTGATATCCGGCATGAACCCGAACAGAGAGATCCTGGAGAGATCCCTCAGGGACGGATTCATCACGGCCACCGACATGGCGGATTACCTGACGGCAAAAGGCATGCCGTTTCGGGACGCCCACCGCGTCACGGGAGAGATCGTGGCCCACTGCATGAGCCGGGGAAAGGGTCTTGTTGACCTCGAACTCGACGAGCTGAAGGGGTTTTCCGTCCTGTTCGAGCAGGATATCTTTGCCGCGCTGGACCCGGCGGTCTCGGTGGACCGGAGGAAGAGCCTCGGCGGCACGGCACGGGACAATGTGCGCTCGGCTCTCACCGAGGCCCGTGCCTTCCTGGAGGCGCTGACGCATGAGAAGTAAGGTTCTCTGCGCCGGCGTCATCCTGATGCTGGCGTGCCTGGGCTGCGGGAGAAAGCTCCCCCCCCTGCCGTCGACGCAGCCCGACCCGGTGGTGATCGGAGACCTGCGGTTCGAGGGCCCCGGAGTGAAAGCCGAGGTCAGGACCAATGTGGAAAACGCCACGGTATTCCTGCTGGGCAAGCCCAAGGGGATCTGCCCCCACTGCACGGACGATCTTGTGGTGAAGGACAGGGGGACCACCACGAAACCGGGGGAGGTGGTCCTGAAAGACCTTGCCCCGACAGCGGACGCCATGGTCTACCGTGTCGCCGTCGAGTATGGGGGTTCCAGGTGGATGACCCCGGTCCGTATCGTGGTGAAGCACTAGCCCGGAGCATGATATAAAGAATGGAGGCTGCAAGAATCCATGCATGATTTCACCTATGACGACAAGGGGCGGCTCTGCTGCGCCGACGTGCCCCTGGAGAGGATCGCCCGGGAGCAGGGCACGCCGGTCTACTGCTACAGCCTGCCAACTCTCAGGCGCCATATCCAGGCCTTCGAGGAGCCGCTGGAGGGCATCGACCACCAGACCTGCTTCGCCATGAAGGCCAACTCCAACATGGCCATCCTCACCCTCATGGCGAAGCACGACCTTGGAGCCGATGTCGTGTCCGGAGGAGAGCTGTTCCGGGCACTGAAGGCTGGCATCCCGGCCTCCAAGGTGGTCTATTCGGGTGTGGGCAAGACCACCGAAGAGATCGACATGGCCATCGGCGCGGGGATCATGATGTTCAACATCGAGAGCGAGCAGGAGCTGGAGGTCATCAACGAGCGGGCGGGGGCACTGGGGAGGAAGGCGCCCATCTCCATCCGGGTGAACCCCGATGTGGACCCCCAGACCCACCCCTACATCTCCACGGGCATGAAGCAGAACAAGTTCGGCATAGACATCGAGACCTCGGTGAGACAGTACCTGCGGGCAAGGGACATGGTTCACACCGAGATCGTGGGCATCGACTGCCACATCGGCAGCCAGCTCACCGACATCACCCCGTTCATCGATGCCGTGGACCGTCTGAAGGTGCTCATCGCGGACCTCGAGGGTCTGGGCATCACGTTCAAATACCTCGACCTAGGCGGCGGCCTGGGCATCACGTACTCCTCCGAGCAGCCGCCGCACCCCAGGGAGTACTGCGCGGCCATCATCGATGCGGTGCGCGGCCTCAACCTCAAGCTCATCTTCGAGCCGGGCCGGGTCATCGTGGGGAACACGGCGGTGCTGCTCACCCGGGTCCTCTACCGCAAGGAGACGGACAAGAAGACCTTCATCGTGGTGGACGCGGGCATGAACGACCTCATCAGGCCGGCGCTGTACCAGGCCTGGCACGAGATCATGCCCGTGAGCAAAAAGGACGGCCCGGCCGAGAAGGCCGACGTGGTGGGCCCCATCTGCGAGTCCAGCGACTTCATCGCCAAGGACCGGGATCTGCCTGTCCTCGCCCGGGGCGAGCTGATCGCGGTCATGAGCGCCGGGGCCTACGGCTTCACCATGGCATCCAACTACAACTCGAGGCCCAAGCCGCCGGAGGTTTTGGTGGATGGCGCGAGTTATTCTGTGGTAGTAAAAAGGCAATCCTATGAAGACCTCATCGCGGGAGAAAAAGTCCCCGAAGGTCTGGGCTAGAGAGGGGGCACAGAGATGTTTTCAGGTGCGATCGTCGCCATCGTGACACCCTTTAAGGAAGGCAAGATCGACGAGAAGGCATACAAGGCCTTGATTAACGCCGTCATCGCCGGCGGAGTCAGGGGGATCGTCCCCTGCGGCACCACGGGCGAGTCGGCGACACTGTCCCATGAGGAGCACGAGAGGGTCATCGACATCACGGTGGACGAGGTGGGCAAGCGGGTGCCGGTCATCGCCGGCACGGGATCCAACTCCACCCAGGAGGCGATACGCCTCACCAGGCACGCCAAGGATGCCGGCGCGGATGCGGCGCTGCTCATTACGCCGTACTACAACAAACCCACCCAGA
The DNA here is from genome assembly GCA_036834365.1 of Thermodesulfobacteriota bacterium. Taxonomy (GTDB): domain Bacteria; phylum Desulfobacterota; class Desulfomonilia; order UBA1062; family UBA1062; genus MWEI01. The sequence goes on from DAITOA010000060.1 coordinate 8,816, forward strand.
GAGGACTCGTCCAGCACTACCGGTCCGTGGCCGCGGCGTGCGACATCCCCCAGATCCTCTACAACGTTCCCGGCAGGACCGGGGTCAACATGGCCACCGAGACCGTGGTGGAGCTCTCCCGGATCGACACCATCGTGGGCATCAAGGAGGCCAGCGGCGATCTGGTGAAGTGCTCCCAGATCGTGCGGGATACAGCGGATGATTTCTGCGTGCTCTCAGGCGAGGATGCCCTGAACTACCCCATCCTCTGCTGCGGCGGGACAGGGGCCATCTCGGTGACGGCCAACATCATGCCCGCAAGGCTCTCAGAGCTCTGCTCCGCCTGGGAAAGGGGAGACATCCCCACCGCCCGGAAGATCCACCTTGATCTCCTGGAGATCAACCAGACCCTGTTCATCGAGACCAATCCCATCCCCGTGAAGACCGCGCTGGCCATGATGGGCAAGGTGCAGGAGGAATTCAAGCTGCCCCTGTGTCCCATGGCGGATGCCGGCAGGAAGAAGCTCGCCGAAGTGCTCAAGCGCTACGGCTGCATCTGATCCGGTCATTGGAGGTTCCCCCATGATGAAAACCGGAGTCGTCGGGTTTGGCGGCAGGATGGGCTCGCTCATAGCCCGTATCGTTGTCGACAGCCCCGGGATGGACCTTGCCGGAGCCCTGGAGGACAAGACGCATCCCGCCGTCGGCAGGGATGCGGGGGTGGTCCTGGGCATGGACCCCTCCGGGCTGACGGTGTCAGCCGCCATCGAAGAGGCCTTTGCCCCCTGTTCCTGTATCATCGACTTCACCTTTCCCGAGGTGACGCTGAGGGTCGCCCGATATGCATCCGAGGCCGGCAAGGCCATGGTCATCGGGAGCACCGGGTTCACCGAGGACCAGAAAAAGACGATCGCCTCCTATGGCGGGAAGATCCCCATGGTCATGTCGCCCAACATGAGCATAGGGGTCAACGTGCTCTTCAAGGTTGTAGAGATGATGGCCGGGCTGCTCGATGAGAGCTATGATGCAGAGATCGTGGAGGCGCACCACCGCATGAAGAAGGATGCTCCCTCGGGAACAGCCCTGGCCCTGGCCCAGTCCCTGGCCAGGGGCCGTGGTATCGACCTGGACGACCATGCCCGCTATGAGCGGCACGGGATCATAGGTGCCCGGCCCACCGGCGAGATCGGCATCCAGACGGTCCGCGCCGGGGATATTGTGGGAGAGCACCTGGTCATGTTCGCCGGGGGAGGCGAGCGCATCGAGGTGGCCCACAAGGCGCACACCCGGGAGAATTTCGCCCGGGGGGCCGTGCGTGCGGCGCGGTGGCTCGAGGGGAAGACCCCCGGCCTGTATACCATGATGGATGTCCTGGGGATCGGCCATGAAAGTCGGTAGGGGCGTCTCACCACGTACCGGAGTGTGCTGGTTCTGCACCGTGGACGGTCAAACCTTCCGCGAGTGGAACCCGGCCACGGAGGAGGCTGGCGGGGATATCGAGATCACGAAGTTCCTGGCACCGGCGCTGCCGGGCAAGATCATCGCCGTGGGGCTCAACTACCGAGACCATGCCTTGGAGATGGGTCTTACTCTGCCAGCGGAGCCCATTCTCTTCATGAAGCCTTCCACCAGCGTCATCGGGCCCGGCGATGCCATCGTTTACCCGGAACAGTCCGGACGGGTGGATTTCGAGGCCGAACTCGCGGTGGTCGTAGGCAGGCGGTGCAGGAAGGTGAACAGGGAGGATGCACGCAACGTGATTCTGGGCTACACCTGCCTCAACGACGTCACCGCAAGGGACCTCCAGGCAAAAGACTCTCAGTGGACCCGGGCCAAATCCTTCGATACCTTCGCCCCGGTGGGTCCGTGGATCGAGACGGCCGTCGGAGACCCACATGACCTTGCGATCTCGGCCCGCCTGAACGGGCAGATCATGCAGGAGTCGAATACCCGCAATCTGATCTTCGACGTCTTTGACCTCATCGCGTTCATCTCCTCCGTCATGACCCTGGAGCCCTTCGACATCATCGCCACGGGCACCCCATCGGGCATCGGCCCCATGGTCAGGGGAGACGAGATCGCCATCGAGATCCAGGGCATCGGGACCTTGACGAACACCGTAGCATGATGAGAGGCTTCCTTTCTCTCGGGACGAACCTGGGCGATCGGGCGTCCCTCCTCAGCGAGGCCCTGCGGCTTCTGGAGGGTCGGGGCTTGGTGATCGCCAGGAAATCGCGGAGGTATGAGACCGTCCCTGTGGAGGTCGTCGATGCGCAGGGGAGCTACCTCAACATGGTGGCGGAGTTCACCTTCGGGGGAGGGGCTCTGGAACTCCTCGACCTCTGTCAGGGGGTCGAACGTGCCCTCGGAAGGGACAGGCCCTATGTCCATGCCCCCAGGACCATGGACATCGACATCATCCTCCTGGAGGGGGTGGAGGTCGCTCATGAGCGCCTCGCCATACCCCATCCCCGGATGGAGCAGAGGGCCTTCGTCATCCATCCCCTTGCAGAAATCGCTCCGGACCTTATTCTTCCTAGTGGGAGGACGGCGACGGAGGTCGGGAAAGCCCTAGGGGATGGAGAGATCATAAGGATTCTGGACGGATAAGATGGAAGAACCCGGACCGAAGAAGTGGAAGATCATGGTCGCGGACGACAACCGGGACCTGAACGATGCCATGCGGGAGATGCTCATCGAGTATGGCTTCGATGTCGTGCAGGCCTTTGATGGCGAGGAGTCCTTCGATCTCTACTGCCACGAGAAGCCCGACCTCATCTTCCTCGATTACCTCATGCCCAAGATGGACGGGGTGGATGTTCTGGAGGAGATCATGACCGTGGACCCCGAGGCCCTGGTGGTGTTCATCACCGGCGAGGGTTCGGAGGACACGGCGGTCCAGGCCATGAAGGCAGGGGCAAAAGATTATGTCACCAAGCCTTTCTCCATGCAGTACCTCGTCCATACCGCGAGGAAGTTCATCAAGGAGCATGAGCTTCAGATAGAAAACATCAGGCTCAAGGCCAGGGGGGACGCATACAAGGACAATCTGGTCACCATCACCGAGACCATGGGGGAGGCGGTCCTCACCATCGATGCCCGGGGGACCGTCCAGTTCATGAACCACATGGCGCGGAAACTCTGGGGGTCCCTGGAGGACATGCGGGGCAAGCCTGTGGACGTGCTGATTCCCGATCCCAATGTGAACCTCTTCGCCGATATCAGGGATGCCTCGACGGAAGGAGACGGATACTTCCAGAACGAGTATACGTTCCGGAAGGCCGACGGGGGCATATTCTCCGGCCTGCTGAGCGCATCGCTGCTCAAGAGCGAGAGGCTCTCAGGCAGCATCGTGCTCGTCATCCGCGACCTCACGGACATCGAGATGATGCGCAGGCAGGTCATCAATGCCGAGAAGCTGGCATCCCTTGGCAAGGTGGTGGAGGGGGTGGCCCATGAGATCAGGAATTCGCTTACCTCCTTGGGCGGGTTCTCCCGGAGGCTGAGCAAATCGGTGGATCGCAACTCCGCTGAAAAGATCTATGTCGATTATATCATTGAAGACGTGAAGAGGCTCGAGTCCATGATCCTGGATATCGAGGAATATGTGAACTACACCAAGATCCACCGGCCCGACTTTTCCATGGCCCACATCGAGGACATCATCGAGAATGCCCTCATCAAGACCTTCGGCTCCGGAAAGTTCGGCGGTATCGCCTATGAGGTCAATGTACCCCCCGGGATGGAAGAAATCTATGCAGACCAGGATTTTCTCGTCGAGGCCTTCTGGCATCTCTTTGTGAACGCATGCGAATCCATGGAGGGGAAAGGATCGCTGACCGTGAATGTGAGCCTCCACCCCCACTATCTCATCGTCGACGTGATCGACACGGGCAGGGGGATTCCCAGCGAGGAGATCAAGGACATCTTCAACCCGTTCTACACCAGTAAGCCCAGGGGGGCCGGCCTGGGGCTTTCGAAGGTCTATATGATCATCGAGGAGCACGGTGGTTTCATCACCGTGAACAGCATGGTGAACCAGGGTACGAGGATGAGGGTGTTCCTCTCCCGGAAGCGGGGACTCAAGACTCTACAATCCCAGGAGCTCTGAGGGATCTTCCTTGACAGAAAGTACAATATTGAAATATTTAAAAAAAATATTTCACCTGACGATATAGTTGGATATGAACAGGGCTATTCTCATCTTCTTGTGTGCGCTGGCCACTGTGGCCATCTGTCCGCGAACTTCGCATGCGGATATTTATATGCGGCGGGGTCCCGACGGCACCCTCCATTTCAGCAACTGCCCCATGGGCACCGAATGGAAGCTTTATGCCAAGGAATCGAAACGGCAATATCAATACGCCTCGTACACTACGCAAAAAAAGTATTCCAGGACGCAGTACGACAACCTGATAACCTCCGTTGCCAGAAACCAGGGCATGAACCCCTCCGTGATCAAGAGCATCATTGAGGTGGAATCGGGATATAACCCTTATGCCAGGTCCTCCAAGGGCGCCATGGGCCTCATGCAGCTCATGCCGCAGACGGCTCAGGATCTGGGCGTGACCGACCCCTGGGATCCCATGGAAAACATCACGGGGGGCACGAAGTACATCTCCTGGCTGATCAGGAAATACAACGGAAACCTTATGCTCGCCCTTGCAGCATATAATGCCGGCCCTTCCGCAGTGGATTCCTACGGCGGAATTCCACCCTACCAAGAGACAGCCGATTATGTTAGGAATGTCCTTGCGAGAATCTATGGGGGAGGATATGCAGGGGAATGAACATTTCCAATGCACTGACCGTGTCGCGGATCTTCATGGTCCCGGTCATTGCCCTTCTGATCATTCGTGACGACCTGATCCAGTCTGTCATCGCTGCGGTCATCTTTTCGGCCGCCATGGTCACGGACTACCTTGACGGCTACTTTGCAAGGAAGTACCATATCGAATCAGATCTCGGAAAGCTGCTGGATCCCCTGGCAGACAAGTTCCTGATCGGAACGGTCCTCATCATGCTCATTCCCCTGGGCAGGGCCCCGGCCTGGATCGTGGCCATGATCGTTGCACGGGAGCTGGCAGTGACCGGGCTCAGGAGTATTGCCGCGGAGAAGAATATCATCATTGCAGCGGACTGGGTGGGCAAATACAAGACGGCATTCCAGTGTGTCGCCCTGATCCCCCTGCTCGTCCACCACACGATTCCTCTTCCCTTCATAGACCGCCTGCAGTTTCAGCTGGCAGGGGAGTTCTTCCTGTGGATCGCCCTGTTCTTCACCCTCTGGTCGGGTGTGGATTATTTCGTACGTTATGCCAAGGCTGCTTCCTGAACCTCAAGAGACAGGACAGTGCTTCAAGATGAGGTGGTCTAAGCCTTCTTCGGCTCTTCCTTGGCTGTGCTGAGGCCGAGCTCCGTATACAGGGGGCATATGCCCGAAGTCGCGCTGGAGAACAGCATGCCTCCCACAAGCAGGCTGACGGCGGCCAGGAAGGAAACCTTCCCGCCCTTGACCAGGACAAAGAGGATGATCAGCGCAACAACGGCACGTACGACCCTGTCGATGGTGCCGACATTCTGCTCCAGGGATTCCATGGCTAACCTCCGATGTAATATCGGCCCCATTCTCCACTGAAATCATTTCCTTGTCAACAATGAGGCTGTTTTCCAAGGACAGACAGGATTGAAATGGTTGGACTAAATCATTATGGATAAGAAGAAAGGGGCATACAATGCAAAAGACCATTAAGATTTTCACGCTGAGTACCTGCAGTCACTGCAAGGCGGCGAAGAAATTCCTCAATGACCTTAATGTTTCCTTTGACTTTACGGATGTGGACTTGCTTGATGCCGAGGAAAAGGCTTCGGTCATTGAGGAGGTGAAGAAATACAACCCCAGGTTGACCTTTCCCACTATTATCATCGATGGGGAAAAGGTCATCATCGGGTTTCAGGACCGCGAGATCAGGGAGGCACTAGGGTTATGACGGAAGCGGAGAAGCTTTTCGAGATGCTCAGGCCGACCCAGGAGGCCAGGGGGTATTTCTTCAGCAAGGACAGGAGCCAGGTGTTCGAGCTCCTGGAGGCGCTGCTCGTCAACAAGAAACGCTACGGCTATATGTGCTGTCCGTGCAGGCTTTCCTCCGGCGACAGGGATAAGGACCGGGACATCATCTGCCCATGTGTCTACCGCGGGCCTGATGTGGAAGAGTTCGGGAGCTGCTACTGCAACCTCTATGTTTCTCGTGACTGGAACGAAGGAAAGATCCCCCACCGCTATGTCCCGGAGCGAAGACCTCCGGAAAGGTACCTCTGAAAGGAAGGGATGAGCAGGGGTTAAAAGCTCAAAAGCGAGGATATGTCTTCATCATTAGCATAGGTGAATTGAATCGCCATGCCTCGATCGTCGCTCCGGACCACCAGCCCCTGGATGTATACCGGCTTGCCGATGTAATTCTCCGCATTGAGACGCATGGTTACATAGGCATCCTTGTTTAGTACCGCCTCGGTGAACATGAACATGCCGCCGCCGCTGATGTCTCCTATGAGGCCACCGGGGACCCGCTTGAGGTCATCGCTGTAGGTGATGGTGGCGTCCATCTTGGCCGGGAGATGGATCCTTCTTTCTCTCCTGCGGTTTTTCATAGCCTGTCCTCCCGCTCGTGGGGTGGCGCGACAAAGCCATGGGAAGGTGCTCTCTCCCCAGGCTCAAGGGATACCATGACAACGATGCTGAACAGGAGTTGCATTACAACCGAGAGAAATGAGTGAACTCGCAATCCCCAATGATAAGCCTCTCGGTATGAATGTCAATGGGATTCTGCAGCGCGAAGTTGGAGTGTCATGAA
>DAITOA010000061.1:0-15141 GCA_036834365.1 Thermodesulfobacteriota bacterium
TGGCCACTGTCCCATCCTTTTTCCATTCCACAACAGCCATGGTAGCCTCCTCTGATGTGTTTTCGTTCCTGTAGTTCATACCACAGATAGTCCGGGATGTGAAAAACTTCAGGCAAAGGGGGGAGGTTGGAACCGTCAGGGACCGGGTATGACGCTGTTGAAATCCATATACACTCCTGTGCTTACGGCACTCGTGTCAGCATCCTGATACGCCTTTCCGGCGAACTGTATCCCGTCGGTGATAATGAAATCCTTGCCGAAGAGGATGTTAGTGATCATGGTATCGGGAGTCTCCCAGGTGGAGAGATACACGAGTTCGCCGATGCTCACGGCGAATCCCCATTTGGATGGATGGGGCTGATACTTATCGTTCCTCCAGTATACATTATCCTGCTTGGGATCGCCGTACTGCTTTGCGAGCGCACCTCTGTGGGATTTGTAGTCTTTAATGTAGTCATCTTTATTGGGATGCACGGTGGTGAAGACATACTTCGCCCGGACGAGCTTTCCCTGGGAAAACAGATAGATCAGGTCGGCGTCCGAACCAAGGAAGCCGACCTGATAGGTCATGGAGTCGGCATCCTCGTGAAGAGGCTTTCCATTTTCGGAAGACTTGACCTGGTCCTTGCCCATGCCCCAGTTTACCTTCCTGAAGGCATAATCATCACCCCATAGTCGCGCACTGAGGATAAGGATTACGAACATACCCATCGTGACGGATCTGAGACATGTCTGCTTCATCAACGACCACCCTCCCCCAATAATACTACTATAATAACATTCTTGTCTTTCTGGACAAGTACCGGCGGCACAACCTCTCAATCCTGTCCGCACCCATGTCCTTCCGGGTAAGTGTGTCATACGGTCTAGGGTTCAAGGATGGAGATCTCGACCCTCTCTTTGCCCCTGCCTATGTTGTCCCGCTTGAGTCTTATTCGCCCCACCTCACCTGTCCGCCGCAGGTGCGTCCCTCCGCACGGGACACGGGCGAAGTCCTGGATCTCCCAGTATCGCGTCTCCTGTTCCCGGTTGCTGAACCCGCTGATGATGGGCAGGTCCGCCTCGATTATCTTGCTTGCCTGCTCCATCAGACCCGGAAAGGCATCAGAGATCCTGCCCTCCCAGGCAAAGTCGAGCCGCGCCTTGTCCCGGGCGATATGCGCCCCGATTTTCTGAGGCCTCCCATAGAGCCGGTAGACGAGCTCCAGGACGATCTCGGCGGCAAAGTGGAGACGCATGAGACGGTAGCGGCGGTCCCAGTCGATGCGGACGGATGCCTCATCACCGGTCCTGAGCCCGTGGGCGCTTTCGAGGGTGTAATAGATCTCCAGGCCCCTCTTCTCGGCATGGACGACCGTGAAGCCTCCGATGGTCCCGGCATCGGACTCTTGCCCGCCTGATTCCGCATAGAAGATGGTCCTGTCGAGGGTGACGACGGCACCATCGACTCCTCTCACCCCGGCGGTGAGCTCGGTGAGATAGGGATCCTCCCAGAATATCTTCTCTACAGGCACGGTATCCCACTATTGACAGGGAAGACCACCTCCCGTCAAGGACTGCGAACTTCCTCCGCCTTGATTCGAGCCATCAAATCTGGAATAACCGGTACTGAGAACAGGAGGACCGTATGCCCTTTGTCGATGCACTCCGGAAGATCGAACAGCTCAGAGAGCTTTACCCGGCCAAGTTCCTGGGGCCTGAGGACATATTCCGACGCATCCGCCGGGGTGACCGCATCTTCGTCGGCACGGGATGCGGAGAACCGAGGCACATGGTAGGGGCCTTCATGGAGTACGCCCGGGCCAACCCCAAGGCCTTCTTCGACGCCGAGCTCTCCCACCTGCTGGCCCTTGGCCTGACACCCAGGTCTTTCGAGACCTTCAGGCCCAACTTCCGTCAGAACTTCTTCTACATCGCAGACAGCACCCGTGATGCCGTCAACAGGGGCGAGGCCGACTACACCCCGCTGTCGCTGTCCCAGGTCCCCCGCCTGATCCGGCGCAGGCTGCTGCCCATCGACGTGGCCTTCATCCAGGTCTCGCCCCCGGACGACAGCGGCCGCCTGAGCCTCGGCATCAGCGTGGACATCATGAAGGAGGCGATCAGGCAGTGTCCCCTGGTCATCGCCCAGGTGAACGCTCACATGCCGTACTCCCACGGGGACAGCCTCATCGATCCGGAAGAGGTGGATTACTTCGTTCACCAGGATGAACGGCTCCTGGAATACCGGATACCCGACGGGGGCGAAACGGGCGCCAGGATCGGAGCCCATGCGGCCAGAATCATCCCCGACGGCAGCACGCTGCAGGTCGGCTATGGCCGGATCCCAAATGCTGTGCTGAGCCATCTGCACGCGAAGAAGCACCTGGGCATCCATACCGAACTGCTCGGAAGCGGCATCATCGACCTCATGAAGAGCGGCGTGGTGGACAACTCGAGGAAGAGCTCGGACACGGGCAGGACCGTGGCATCACTCTGCCTGGGCACGCAGGACATCTACGACTATATCCACGACAACCCGGCCGTCGCCTTCATGCCCGTGGACTACACCAACAACCCTGTCGTCATCTACCGGCAGGCGAACATGGTTGCCGTCAATTCCGCCCTGGAGATCGACCTGACCGGACAGGCCACGGCGGAATCCATCGGCGAACGCTTCTACAGCGGCATCGGTGGAAGCACGGACTTCATGAGGACCGTGGCGGCCTCGCCGACGGGCAGGACCATCCTCGTGATGCCGTCCACGGCTCACGGCGGCACCGTGTCGAGGATCGTGCCGTTCCTGTCCCCCGGTGCGGGGGCGACCTACAACCGGGCGGACATCCATTACGTGGTGACGGAGTACGGCATCTGCTACCTCCACGGGAAGAACATCCGGGAGCGGGCCATGTCGCTCATCGCCATCGCCCACCCCGATTTCCGGCCATGGCTCATCGAGGAGGCCAAGAGGCACCGGCTCATCTTCCCCGACCAGGCCTTCTTTCCAGGGGACAAGGGGGAATACCCCGGCGACCTGGAGACCCACCGGACCACGAGGACCGGCCTCACGGTGCTCCTGCGTCCCATCAAGATCAGCGATGAGCCGCTGCACAAGGAGTTCGTCTACTCTCTTTCCGACAGGAGCCTCTATATGCGGTTCCTCGTGCCCCGCACCGAGGTCCCCAGGCAGGACAGGCAGAAGCTCGTGGTGATCGACTACACGAGGCACATGGCCATCCTTGCCGTGGTCGAGCACGACGACAGGGAGGAGATCGTCGGCGTGGCCCGCTACGCCATGGAGGACGACGTCCACCGGGCGGTCCTGGCCATCGTGGTGCGCGACGACTTCCAGAACCAGGGTGTGGGCTCAGAGCTCCTTGACTACGTGACTTTCCTGGCCCGGAAGCAGGGACTGCTGGGGTTCACGGGCGAGGTCTTCGTGGACAACCGTCCGGTGCTGAGCATGCTGAAGAGGTTTCGCGAGCGCGGCTTCGATGTGCAGCGGACCATCAGCGAGGGCGTGCTGTCGATCAGGATCACCTTTTCGGACGCAGGGTAGCCCCGCGGTCAAGGCCGCTGCCCCGGGCATGACGGTTCTTACACCGGCCTGCTCAAACTTCCTCCCGGATCATAGCATGCCTCTCCCATCACCCGTTCGCCTTATATTCCGGCAGATGGATGGTGAAGGTGGAGCCCTTGTCCGGTTCGGACTGCAGGCCGATGCACCCGCCGGACTGCTTCACGATGGTGTATACGATGGTCAGCCCCAGCCCGCTGCCCTTGCCGAGAGACTTGGTGGTGAAGTACGGGTCGAACACGTGGGAGACGGTCTCCTCGGACATGCCCGTGCCGTTGTCGCTCACGACCAGTCTCACATAATCGCCCGGCCGGAGGTCCACATGCATGCCCGCCGATTCCTCGTCGATGGGGACAAGCTCGGTGGTGAGCCTGAACTTGCCTCCCTTGGGCATGGCATCCCTGGCGTTGAGCGAGAGGTTCATGATCACCTGCTCAAGCTGGCTCCTGTCGGCCAGCACGAGACACTTCTCCTTTGCCAGGGAGATCCCGAGGTCTATCTTGGCGCCCATGACCGGCAGCAGGAGCTCCTTCATGCCCGTGATCACGTCGTTGAGGTCCACCGGGGCCGGTTTCGCAGGCTGTTTCCTGCTGAAGGAGAGGAGTTGCTTGATGAGCGAGGAGGCGGTGACCTTTACGTCCCTGATCTTGCCGATGTTCCTGGTGACGGCCTCCGCACTGCCGATCTTCAGCAGGGCGAGCTCGCAGAACCCCTCGATGGCCGCGAGGTAGTTGTTGAAGTCGTGGGCAATGGTGCCGGCCAGCCTCCCCACCGCCTCCATCTTCTGGGTCCTCAGCAGCTCGTCCTCGAGGTACTTGTACTCCGTGATGTCGCGGCCCCACCCCAGGATACACTCCTTTTCCCCCAGGGTAATGGGCACCGCAGACCAGAGGACATGGCGCATGTCCCCGGACTTCGTCCTGAAGCGGACCTCCTCGTTGCGCACCATGCCCTGTTCCCGGATCTTCTTGATGAGCCTTTTGCGGTCCACCTGCTTTTCCCAGACCTCGATGTCCAGGGAGGACCGTCCCAACACCTCGTCCCGGGAATATCCCGACGCCTTGAGGTACCCATCGTTGACATCGATATAGATCCCGCCGTCCATCGTGGTGATGGAGACCCAGTCGGGACTCGCCTGGAAGATCCTGACGAACCGCTCCTCGGTCAGTCTCAGCTCCTCCTGGATCCGCATGTGCTCGGTGATGTCGAAGGCGAACCCCTCGAGGAACATGAGCTCTCCTTCGGGAGAGAACACGCCGGTTCCGTGGTCCCACACCCACTTGACCTTCTTCTGTGCGGTGTTGATGCGGTAGGCGATATGGTAGTGATCCCTCTGCTCCAGGGCCTTGTGGACCTCGTTGAAGACCATGTCCCGGTCATCCCTGTGGATGATCCTGCCGTAGGACACCTTGCGGTTCCCAAGGAGCTCCTCCTCGGAGTACCCCGTGAGCTTGAGGCACCCCTGGCTGAGCGCCTCCATGGTCCAGTCGCGGTCGTTGGCGCAGCGGTACACCATCCCAGGGAGATTGCCGATGAGGGTGTAGAGCTCCCTGCTCCGCTCCGAGAGATCCGCCTCCATCCGGATGAGCGCCGTATGGTCCGAGTAGACCTCCACGAGCTCATTCGTGGGGAGCCGGTAGACAAAGCTCTCCCGCCAGCCCGATATCCTCTCGTCCTGATAGTAGTAGATCGGGAGATACTCGCCCTCCCCGGTCCGCCATACCCTGCACAGGGCCTGGTAGAGACCCGATTCCCTGGAACCGGGGAAAGCCTTGAGGAGGGTCCTGCCGATGACCTCTTCCTTGGTGATGCCGTCGATTCTCTCTGCCGCCCTGTTGAAGGCCAGGTACTCGAAGTCCTCGCAGTCGCCGACCACCCGGAATATGGCCACCCCGCTCAGGGTGTTCTCCACCATGGTGCGGTAGCGGGCCTCGGCGGAGCCCAGCGCGTCTTCCGCGCGCTTCCTCTCGGAGATATCGATGGCCATGGAGAGGAAGTGGGGCCTGCCCTCGTAATCGAAGATCTTGGTGAAGAAGAGGCAGTCATGGATCTCTCCCGAGGAGTGGCGGAACTTGACCTCCCGGTTCCTGACCACCCCTCTCTCCACTCCCTCATCCATGACGCTCTTCCGCTGGGCCTCATCAACCCACAGCCCGATCTCCCGGAGGGTCCTCCCGATGAGGTCCCCCCTGCTGAAACCGCTCAGTTCGCAGAAGGCATCGTTGGCATCCACGATAATGCTTTCGGTGATGGTGGTGATGGCTGCAGGGATGGGGTTGAGATGAAAGCACTGGGAAAAGAGGTCATTGTTATTCGTCATGAAACGCGTCCCTGTTCGATGGTGGAGCGGATATCCTCAACTGGTTCTTCCCGCCCTCTTTCCCTTTCATAACGCAATAGCACTGACAGTCAATAGCGTCCGATCGGTCAGACGGTGTTCTATGGTGTATAGCTGCGGGTATCGGCGAGACATTCATCGCAGAACATGATGGTCGAGCCCGTGTCGATGATCTGTTGGGCGAAAACGACAAGGGATCGCCAGTCCGACTGCCAGTACATGTCACAGGCCTCGTTGACGCAGTGATGCTGATGATCAGGGTCCTCATGGTCGACGACCATGGGAACGCCGAGATTCACCAGCCCCATGCCGTGCGCCAGCTCGTGCACAAGGGTCGACTGCTCAATGATGGCCTTGTCGAATGAGGAGAAGTAGGGGGACGAGGCAAACACATCCTTGAAGATTGCAATGATGGGTGACCCCGTGATGGAAACACCCAGGATGTCTTCCTTCACCTCATCGCCGTCCTGGAAGTACCCTTTGAGAAAGACCACATAGAAGTCAGTGGTTCCCGGGACCTCCGTCATGTCCCAGAGTTCGTCGGCTGTGTCCATAATCTGGGATACCGTCCAGGCTTCCCTGTCCGCCTCGGGGATCGTTTCCATGTCGGAAAGCTCGTAAGGGACAACGATGTCGGGCTCAATGACACGCCCCTGAAACAGGGCCTGCAGGTTCGTCTCGGTCACGGACCAGTAGGGGAAATGGAAGGCATCCTGGGTGTACCCGGCAAAAGGCTCGGCCCCGGGTTCATACCCCGTATGCACGGTGACGATGTCCACGGCCGAGTACAGCGCGGGTATGTCGACCGAAGGGTACTCGGGCTCTTGAGAGGATCCGCCGCCACCTGAGGAACAACCTATGAGGACAAGGAGCAGAATAACCAGTATGGAGGAAGATGTCGTCTGTGAAAAGATATATCCCCTTCTCATTTAACCTCCCAGAACATATTGATTCTATTATATTAAATTACACGTACCCCTTGTCGCACCGATTGTCAAGATCCATCCGGGTATCGGGTGGATCCTCTTGGCGGAACTAGCCAAGAGGAGGCGTTATCCTGTAGGATAGGTCCATGAATCCGTCAGACAGATCACATCTGAAATTCTTCGGCCTGTCCCTGGCAGGCACATGGGTGTTCGCCATGTTCCTGCCCGTGGACAGGTGGCCTTATCTCGCCCTCGGCACGCTCAGCGCAGGCCTCGCCATGCTCGGCATCGCCTGGCTCAATACGAAGGGCATCGCCATGAAGGGCACTGCCGATCCCAAAAGCGTCGCCTCGGGGGCCCTCGGCCTCCTGCTCGGCACCGTGCTCATCTACTTCTTTTCCCGATGAAGGGTCCGACTAAAGATCAAGAGGCCTGCCCGTGCGGTGCACCAGCCCCTGGCCGTGGGCGACAAGGTCTCCGTTCTGATCCTTTACGAGAAAGCGGTAATTCCCGGTGCGTTTCGTCAGATCAACCTCACCGGCCTCCGCGACGAGGGTGTCCCCCGCCTTGACCGCCCTGAGAAAATTCAGCGTGATGGACAGCGCCATGGCCGCGGTGCCGTGGGAGTTGCTGGCCAGTTCGAAGGCTGCGTCGACGACGGCGAACACGATGCCCCCGTGGGCCGTCCCGTGGAGATTGAGGTGCTCATCCAGAACCGCGAGCTCCACCACGGCATGCCCGGGTCCCACCTCCAGGGCATTCAGACCCAGCATCCGGGCAAAGGGCTCCTGCCCGAATGCATCCCGTATCTTTCTGTGAAAGGCCTCTTCCATGAACCATCCTCCCCACCTGAAACAGTTCCATGACCTTGAATGTGCCATAAAAAGGATCAGATCCACAAGCAGGCCATGGCATTCTTTTCCCCCAAGTGCTATGCTTTCCGCAAAGGCCTGAGAGGACGGCATGGAACCTATTCCGGAGAGTCTCGTGGAACGGACCTGGCATGAGGTGGCTGATTACAGCCCGGACCAGGCCACCGACGAGATGAAGAAGATAGGGGAGGATCAGCCCGAGCTCCTGGCGTTCATGGTGGAGTTCACCCAGGACCTCGAGCCTGCGTCCATAGACATGGGCATATACCTGTTCTTCGTCGTGTATCGGATCTTCGAGAAGGGCTATGCCGGGAAGATCGGCCAGGTAACGGCCGAGGAGATCGTCGAGTGCTACGAGGCGAACGCGGATCTCATGGAGAGCCTGGAGTCGGCCCATTACCGGTTCCTGGAGCGGGCAGCCGAGGTTCAGCTCGCCAGCCAGCCCTACGTGATCAAGTATGTGGTGGACGCGTTCTTCGAGGTCCCCGAGGACGACGAGCTGGACCCCTTAAGCGACGAGGACATCGGCTACCTCTTCCTGCTGCTTAAGACCGTCATCGACGTGCTGAACAGGAAGACCGACTCGTGAAGTGACATCCCCTTCATCCGCAGGGTTGCCGGTCCAGGCCGGATCCAGGTCGAATGCGCCGGTCACGCCGGGATCGAAGGTGAAGGCCGTATCAAGGTACACATCGGGGTGGTCGTCAAGAAGTTCCATGAACCCCTTGCATTCAAACGCCCCAGCACCTTCCTGAAGTGTGCAAACCCCACGAATTCGTTGCTCACCGGTCCGGGAAAAGGTGAGCATGAGAGTCGATGATTCCCCTCGGACGGACCTTTTTTGAAGAACATCCCCTGCAGGCTGAAAACCCATGCAGCTCTTCACCGCCACAGAGGGATTGTGATTGATTATTATAGACGACTGGTCTACTATATTCCCCATGTCAAAATTCACCTCGCGGGAATCCATCATCAGGCACGGCGCCCTTCTGGTTCATTCCAGGGGATACAACAACACGGGCCTCTCCGATATACTCAAGGCGGCAGGTGTGCCCAAGGGTTCGTTCTACTTCTATTTCAAGAGCAAGGACGACTTCGGCCTGGCACTCGTGGACTATTACTGGGAATTCATCCGGAGTATGGCCGAAACCCACTGCTCCGAGAGCGGCATACCACCCCTAGAGAGGCTTGCAGGCTTCATGGATGCCTATCACAGACTCTTTGACGCCATGGGGCTCAAGGGGGGCTGTCCCATCGGCAATCTCATGCAGGAGATGAGCGATCTCAGTGAAGACTTCCGGGTCAAGGTCGGAGACGTTTATGCGAGCATGAAGGGATTCATCGCACAACTGCTGGTCGAAGCGTATGACAGGGGGGATCTTTCCAAGGCGATCGACCCCGACCAGACGGCCCAGTTCATCCTCAACAGCTGGGAGGGTGCAATCATGCACATGAAGCTCACCAAGAGCAACGAGCCGCTGAGGCTCTTCAAACAGATGGTCTTTGAGCGGATACTACACTAACACGCAAGAGAGGTGCTGATATGGGTCAGTGGCATAAGACGGGATGTGTGCTGTGCGCCCAGAACTGCGGACTCGAGGTCGAAGTCGAGGACAACCGCATCGTGAAGGTGAGGGGCGACAAGGGTAATGTCAAGAGCGAGGGGTATGTCTGTCGGAAGGGCATGAACATCGCCAATCACCAGCACAACGCAGACCGCCTGAAGTACCCGCTGAAACGGGTCGGCAACACCTTTGAACGCATCTCCTGGGATCAGGCCGTCGACGAGATCGCAGGGAAACTGAGATCCATCGTGGACACCTACGGCCCGCGCAGCTTCGCCTACATGGGCGGTGGAGGCCAGGGCTGCCACTTTGAGGCGGCCTTCGGGGTCCGTTTGATGAGGGGCCTTGGTTCACGTTACCACTACAGCCCCCTTTGCCAGGAATTCTCGGGCATGTTCTGGGTCTTCGGCCGCATGTTCGGCCGCCAGCCCGTCGTCCCGGAGATCGATGTGGACGAGACGGACTTTCTCCTGACCTTCGGCTGGAACGGCATGCAGAGCCACCAGATACCCCAGGCGCCCAGACACCTCCTGCGTATCGCCAAAGACCCCGACAAGACGCTCGTCGTCATCGATCCGCGTCTTTCCGAAACGGCCAGGATCGCCAACATCCACCTTCGCATCCGTCCCGGCACGGATGCCCTTCTCATGCGCGCCATGATCGCCGTCATCCTCCAGGAAGGCTGGGAGAACAGGGAATACATCGAGAAGCACACCTCGGGCATGGATGACATGAAAGACCTGTTCATGCATTTCAACGCACGGGCCGCGGTAGAAACCTGCGGTCTCGATCATGCACAGGTCCGCGAAATATGCCGCCAGTTCGCAACGAGAAGGTCGTGCCTGCGCTATGACCTGGGCATCCTGATGAACCGCCACAGCGCCGTGTCATCCAGCCTTGCGATTACGCTCCTGGCCATCTGCGGGCGGATCGGCGTCCGTGGCGGCAATGTCTTCCACGGCATGTTGATGCCCCTGGGAACCCACTGCGATGAGCGTGATCCCAAGACCTGGAGGACAAAGGCCACCGACTTCCCGGCCATCATGGGCTGCTTCCCGCCCAATGCCATGCCGGAGGAGATCCTTTCGGAGCATCCCGAGCGTCTCAGGGCGGTCTTCGTTGCCGGTGCCCATCCGCTGAGGTCCTATGCGGATACAACCGCCTACGAGAATGCCTTCAAACGCCTGGACCTTCTCGTGACGGCGGAGCTCGCCATGACGGAGACGGCTGCCCTGTCGCACTATGTCTTGCCGTCCCGGTCGGGCTATGAATCGTGGGACGGGACCTTCTTCCCCATGACCTTTCCCGGAATCTTCTTCCAGATGCGGCGCCCCATCATCGAACCGGAGGGGGAACCGCTGGAGCTGGGAGAGATCCACCTCAGGATTGCCGAAAAGCTCGGCATGATACCGCCCATACCCGACAGCCTGTACAAGGCTGCCGAAGAAGGCCATGCAGCCTTCGGCGCCGCCCTCATGGACTACGCCATGAAGGAGCCTGCTGCCATGGGGGCCATGCCGTTCATCCTCGGAAAGACGCTAGGCAAGGCCATGGGATCCGTTCACCTGGCGGCCCTGTGGGGCATGATGCAGACCGTTCCCAAGCCCTTCCGCAAGAACGCCGCCCGCGCAGGATTCACGCCGGGCCTGGACATGGGCGAGGAACTGTTCCAGAAGATCATGGACCATCCCGAGGGGCTCTGGATCGGGCTGGTGGAACCTGGGGAGAATCTCGCCAATGTCAGAACGGAGGACGGCAGGATCAATCTCGTGATCCCTGAGATCAGGGCCGAGCTGGAAGTCCTCGACCCGGAACACGAGGAGGCGGCATTGAGGCCGGATCCCGAATACCCCTTCGTGCTCATGGCGGGCCGTCACTTCAACATGAACGCCAACACCCTCATGCGGAACCCTGCGTGGAACGAGGGAAAGAGGGACTGCACCTGCATGATGCACGCAGAAGATGCACGATCCCTGGGAATCGAGGATGGACAGACGGTGAGGGTTACGACCGAAGCCGGCGCCGTGGAGATCGAAGTGGAAGTGACGGACATGGCCCATCGGGGTCATGTGGTCATCCCGCACGGATTCGGCCTCCTCTATGACGGCAGGGAGTACGGGGTGAACGTGAACCGCCTTACGAAGAACACGAATCGCGACTGGCTGGGGACGCCCATGCACAGGTATGTGCGCTGCAGGATCGAGCCGGCGTGATCCATGCCTTGAAGGCGGGGCATCCCGTAAACAGTGTCTGATCACGTCGACGATGAGGGATAACGCGCCGCGAGTGGAATGCTTGCTTCACCGCACGAAAACAGCCGTGCGCGGATCCGACTTCACTCCGCCCTTCTCAGGGCAGCGTTCCATGCGGTGTACATGCCCCGTTCTCCGGCCTTGTTGTCTTGCAATGCCCTGACAGATAGGAGTATCAATGAGACCTGAGAGGACCCGTCTGGCACCGGCGTCGTGCCGGGCCGTTCACGACAGGGGAAACATTATGGCCGGAACCCGGAAAAAGAAGATATCTGCGGAGGCAAGGGATGAGCAGCGCCTGGCCAGAAGAATGACGATCATCGACGCCGCCGAGAGGGTGTTTGCGACAAAGCCCTTCCCCAGGGTGAGCATGCGGGACGTCGCGAAAGAGGCGGGCATCTCCCCCGCCCTCATATACCGCCATTTCCCGGACCAGCAGCACCTCTTTGCCGAGGCCTTCCTGCGGGGCTCGCAGCGGCTCATCCGCCGCTTCAGGGAGCTCGGCACGGAACATCACAAGGCATCGCTGGAAGAAACGACGGACATCTTCATCACGTATCTCACGGAGCACGAGAACTACTTCAAGATGATGACGCACTTCATGCTCGAAGGCAACCTGCAGGAAACGCTTCTGGACAAGATCAACAGCGCCGAGAGGTCGCTGCTGGACCAGTTTGATAGCCTCTTCTCGACGCAATGCGCACCATCGAACACCAGGATGCTCTCGTACTGTTTCTTTGCAGCCCTCAACGGGATACTCATCACCTTCCGGAGGCATCCCGGCAGGAGCCCGGAGGAGCTGAAGAGGCACATGGACGACATCGGCCGGGTCATGGCCCGCCTGTTCATCAACGCCATCAGATGCAAAGATCCCGACCTGTTCGGCTGATGCCGAACGGCCGCAACCGATTACTCCCGCCCTTGCACCTCCCTGAGGGCGCAGTCCTGATAGACATGGTAGAGCCTGTGGCAGAAGCCGTCCCACCGTCCGCATACGTCCATGGTCGCATCATCCATGCCGAACAGGCTCGGGTACGCGACCAGTTCCTCCATCTCGGCACCCAAGGAAGCGATGAGGGCGTCATCGGCACCCGCGAGGATGTCCCGGACGAACGTCCCCGGAGCGTACCAGCTCCGTGCGCGTTGGAAATCACGGTGGATCTGGGTCAGGAGAACGTTTCTCGGACCCTCCCAGAGCTCGTTGATGGCGGAATCCCTGAACAGCCTCGGCAGGCACGAGAAGTCTTCCATCACGCCGTGGCCGCCGAAGACCGACATGGCGGTCCTTATGACATCCGTGCAGTCCCATGAGGTTGCCATCTTCTGGAGCATGATGAGCTCCCTCACGGCAAAGCGCTTCTTCTTCATGTCCTCTTGCTCGTTCGTGATCAGGCCGCCCTTGAGTCCGCCTTCGAGGCCGAGGAAGTCCCGATAGAGCCTGAATGCCGCAGCCGTGGTGCGTCTTGCGCTCTTCTCGATGTCCCGGATCTGGCCGGCCAGCATGGGGAACTGGGCGATCCTGAGTCCGAAGGCATCCCTGAATTCGGCATATTTCTTCGCTTCCCTAACGGCCCTGGTCATGAACGCCGCTGCGGAAAGGCCCACGGTGAGCCGTGAGTAGGTGAGCACGATGCCCACCACATTAGCGACTCCCCTGTTGAGAGGCCCGACAGGGTAAGCCGTCGCCCCGTCGAACGTGATCTCGGCCGTGGTGAGTTCGCTGGTCCCCATCTTCCACTTGATCCGGTCGATGGTATAGCCGTTGCGTATCTCCTTCTCCTTGTTTCCGGGAAGCCACGAGGGAACCACGAAAAGGGCGACGTCCTCTGATCCGGTGGGTTTCGCGGTAACGACCGCATAGTCGGCATGGGTTGCCGAACAGAAGAATTTCTTGCCGAACAGGCGCCATGTATCACCCTCCCGGACAGCCTCCAGAACGTTCGACGGGACGTCGGAGCCGCCCTGGATCTCGGACAGGTATTGAGCACCGATGGCGAAGTCGCCGTCTTTTCCCTCCTTGCAGTGCTCGAGGATGTCCTTCGTCTCCCTGGTATCGGCGAACTGATCAAGCAGGGCCACCAGTCCCTCGGTGCATGTCATGGGGCAGGCGATGCAGGCCTCGCCGTTCTGATAGATGAGATACATCTTGGCAAGCCTAAGCCAGGGTGAAGTCCTGCGGGAAAACAGCGCCTGGGAGAAGATCTCCTTCTCCATGATCTCTGTCTGTGCGGGCCTGACGATCCTGTCTATCCGGTGGTTGTGCCCGTCGAAGTGCATCATGTACGGCCGCTTCTCGGGCCAGGCTATGGCTTCGGCGAAGTCCCTCCACCGGTAGGAGACGAGCCCGGACATCCTGGAAAGCTCCTTGTCGACATCCTCCCATCCGGCCCCGGTGAAATACCGGACCACCTGCTGGAAGAAGGCATCGTCAAGATAGTAGTTGAAGCCCTTCCTCCACTCAAGATAGTCATCGAAAGAGTACGGATTATTCCTGTTCGGCAAAGACATGGGCTGTCCTCCTTGGGAGCGGATCTCTCTTCAATCATTACTGTAAACACTGTTTACACTAATGTCAACCGCGAGGATCCCGGGGGGCGTCGAAGCCGCACTCGAGCCTCTCCCCGGTGAACGGGCAGGTGAACGCAATGCCGCAGGCCAGCAGCCGCATGGGCCTGCCGTCCCTGTTCCCCCTGCCGTACCGGGGATCACCCATGACCGGGTGACCGATGAATGCCAAGTGGCGGCGGATCTGGTGGAGCCTGCCGGTGTCGATGTGAACGGTAAGGATCGAGACGTTCGCTCCGGGGTCGAACCCGATCACGGAGTACCTCGTCCGGGCAGGCTTTCCGTCCAGGGGCTCCTCGACGATCCCGTCCCTCGGCTCCATCTCGCCGCGCACCTCGACCCGATAGGTCTTGCGCACCTCGTTTTTCTGGAAGAGCCGAGACAGCTCGGAGGCGGCCCGACTCGTATGGGCGACCACCACGAGCCCCTCCACCTCCCGGTCGAGCCGGTGCACGGGCAGTGCCGGTCGGCGGGGACTGAAGGCGGTCTCGACCTGCCGCATCAGTGAGCAGTGGTCGCCCCAGTCGGTGCCCTGGGTGAGGAGACCAGCCGGTTTGCGCCAGACGGAGAAATGCTTACTGTCTGCGACGCACAAGGCTTCAGGAGGCTCCACTGCCAGAAGGCCGGGATCGTAGAAGAGCTCCACCGTGTCCCCCCGCCTGAGTTCCCAGGTGGCCCTGCGCAGGCGCTCCCGGGCCCTGCCCCTCCTGCGGAGCCATACCGCGCCCTTGTTCATGGCGTCCTTGATCCGGACCTTGGACAGCCCCGTTTCACGGGACAGGAGGGAGCAGGCCTCCTCCGGCTCATAGCCTGCGCTCGTGGTCCTGAAGGTAAGCTTGCCGCCGGCTTTCATGCCTGCAGGAGAGCCCGGATCTCCTCGCCGTCGATCTTCTCCTTCTCCAGGAGGATCCTGGCGCCTTCGGCGAGCACGTCTTTCCTGGCCCCCAGGATATCCAGGGCGACCTTGTACTGGGCGGAGATGATCTCCTTCACCTCGGAGTCGATGGCCTCTGCCGTGGCCTCGCTGTAGTCGCCCCTGGGCTGCTGCCCCAGGTCGAGGAACTGGG
>DAITOA010000062.1:0-15010 GCA_036834365.1 Thermodesulfobacteriota bacterium
GGAGGGAGGCAGGACCGTAGCTTCCGGCGTCATCGTCAAGATCATAGAAGATTAATTAGGACAGATCCATGAGAGACTTGATTACGCTGGCATGTTCCGACTGCAAGAGGCGCAACTACAACTCGACACGGAACAAGAAGAAATCCACGGATAAGCTGGAGCAGAAGAAGTACTGCCCGAGCTGCAGGACTCATACGCTCCACAAAGAGACGAAATAAAATAAGTGCAGGCCAGTAGCTCTAATGGCAGAGCGCCGGACTCCAAATCCGGATGCTGGGGGTTCGAGTCCCTCCTGGCCTGCCAGTTTGGTTGGCAGGAAACGTATGGAAAATGAAAAGCTAGCGGTGTTTCTGAAGGTCCAGCAGTTCTTCAAGGAGATCAGGGCCGAATGGAACAAGGTAACCTGGACGGGCAGGAAAGAGGTCATGAACGGGACGATCGCCGTGGTCATCATCAGCGTGATCATCTCGCTGTTCCTCTGGTTCATCGATGCGAGCCTGTCTCAGGCAGTCAAACTCGTCTTGCGTGTCGGGTAAGAAACCATGGATGAGAATCAGGAACACAAGTGGTACGTGGTCCACACCCACTCCAACTACGAGCACAAGGCCAAGAAGTCCTTGGAAGAGCGCATCAAGGCCTATAATGTAGAGGATCATTTCTCCGGCATCCTCGTGCCTTCGGAGCAGATCAAGAAGGCTACCCAGGGCAAGAAGAAGGCCGCTGCCAGGAAGTACTTCCCCGGCTATATACTGGTCAGGATGGCCCTGACCGACAAGACCTGGCATGTGGTCATGAGCACGCCCAAGGTCACCGGTTTCGTGGGAGGGAAGACGTCGCCGTCCACCATCCCCGATATCGAGGTGGAGACCCTTAAGGCACAGCTCGAAGACGGCATGGAGGCTCAGTCCTTCAAGTGCGAATTCGCCGTGGGTGACGCCGTGATCGTCAATGAAGGCCCGTTCCAGAACTTCAGCGGCGTCGTGGATGACTGCAAGCCCGACAAGGGAAAGGTGCGCGTGCTCGTGAGCATCTTCGGACGCTCGACACCCGTGGAACTCAACTTCGACCAGATAACCAAGAAATAGATCCGTTAGAGGTAGCACATGGCTAAGAAAATACTGGCAAAGATAAAGATTCATATCCCTGCAGGCGAGGCCAAGCCGTCGCCCCCCGTCGGCCCGGCTCTGGGTCAGCACGGCGTGAACATCATGGAGTTCTGCAAGGCGTTTAACGCCGCCACGGACAAGCAGCGCGGGTTCAAGATCCCCGTGGAGATCTCCGTTTACCAGGACCGTTCGTTTACCTTCATCACCAAGAGCCCGCCGGCTTCCACCCTGCTGCTCAAGGCTGCGGGGCTCGAAAAGGGGTCGTCGGTCCCCAACAAGGACAAGGTGGGGAAGGTGACGCGCTCCCAGGTGATGGAGATCGCGAAACAGAAGATGAATGACCTCAATGCACAGGACATGGACAATGCCGTGAACATCATCGCGGGCACCGCCCGGAGCATGGGGATCGAGATCGTTGACTGAAGGAGATGCACGTTATGGCGAGGAGTGGCAAGAAATACACTGAGGCGAGGAACAAGGTCGACCCTCAGAAAAAATACGCGCTTCCTGACGCGCTCACGCTCGTGGTGGAGAACGCCTATGCCAAGTTCGACGAGAGCGTCGACGTGGCCCTGAGGCTCGGGGTCGACCCCCGGCATGCCGACCAGATGGTCCGCGGATCGGTGGTCCTTCCCCACGGAACGGGCAAGACCACCAGGGTCCTGGTGTTCGCGAAAGGTGAGAAGGAAAAGGAAGCCAGGGACGCAGGGGCCGATCATGTGGGCGCCGAGGACCTGGCAGAGAAGATCCAGGGCGGCTGGCTGGAGTTCGACAAGGTCATCGCCACCCCGGACCTTATGGGGACCGTGGGCAAACTGGGCAAGGTGCTGGGCCCCCGCGGATTGATGCCGAACCCCAAGCTCGGCACGGTGACCTTCGATGTGGCCAAGGCCGTCACCGACATGAAGGCCGGACGGGTGGACTTCCGTGTGGACAAGGTCGGCATCGTGCACTGCAGCGTGGGAAAGGTGTCCTTCGGCAGGGACAAGATCCTGGACAATTTCAAGGTGCTGCTCGAGATGATCATGAAGCTCAAGCCCTCCGGTTCCAAGGGGACCTACGTCAAGGGCCTGGCCGTATCCAGCACCATGGGTCCGGGCGTGAGGATCGATCCGTCCGAAGTATCGAGCATACTGAAGTAAACAAATCCTGGTCAAAGACAGCGGGAGCGGCTCGCACGCGCTTAATCATTCCCGCCGAGATCCGGGTAGGATATCCCCGATGCACCCTTTGACAGGATGAATCCAAAAAAGAAAGGGGTGAGGTGTTTCATTGAAAAGGGAAGAAAAAGAACAATTGGTGCAGGTCCTGCACGATGAGCTGGACAGGTCCCAGGCGGTCTTCATCACGGACTATATGGGTCTGAACGTGGAGAGGATCACCAAGCTCAGGAGGGACATTACAGGCGCAGACGGGTCCTATCAGGTCGTGAAGAACACCCTTCTCAGAAGGGCTTCCGAAGGGACGCCTGCAGCGGGCATCGGTCAGTTCTTCGTGGGCCCCACGGCGATCGCCATCGCGCACAGCGATCCGGTGGCCGTGGCCAAGGCCCTGGTGAACTTTGCCAAGGACAACGAGAAGCTCGAGATCCAGGGCGGCATGCTGGGTAAGCGGGCCATGAGCCAGGCAGACATCCAGGAGCTGGCAAAGATGCCGCCCAGGGAAGTGCTGCTTGCTCGCATGCTCGGGTCGCTCAACGCCCCGGTTTCCAACTTCGTGGGCGTGCTGGCGGCAATACTTTCGCAGCTGGTCTACGTACTCAAAGCCATTGAAAACAAGAAAGCACAAGGAGAGTAAGAATGTCACAGATTACCCGTGAAGATGTCATAAAGTTCATCGAGAGCATGACCGTTCTCGAGCTGGCAGAATTCGTCAAGGAGCTTGAAGACAAGTTCGGTGTCACCGCCGCCGCACCAGTTGCGGCCGTTGCCGCCATGCCCGCAGCCGGCGGCGCACCCGCCGCCGCAGCCGAAGAGAAGACCACCTTCGACGTGGTGCTCAAGGATGTGGGACCCCAGAAGATCCAGGTCATCAAGGTAGTGCGCGCCCTGACCGACCTCGGCCTGAAAGAGGCCAAGGACGTGGTTGAAGGCGCTCCCAAGACCCTGAAGGAGGGCGTCAACAAGGACGAGGCCGAAGATGCCAAGAAGAAGCTCGAGGAAGTCGGCGCCGTCGTCGAGATCAAGTAGCACAAGGAACGGACACCGCTGGGAGGGGGAAAGGCGGCGCCTGACCCCCTTTCTTACCTTGAACATGCACCATAATCCGTGAAAAGAGGAAGACCCGAAAGATGATAGAAAGCATCCTTTTAAATCCTCAGTTGAGGCGGAAAAACTTCGGCAAAAGGCAGACCACCTTGGAGATCCCCGACCTGGTCGAGCTCCCGAAGTCGTCCTACAGTACCTTTCTGCAGAAGGACGTGCCGCCGGAGAAAAGGAAGAACATCGGTCTTCAGCAGGTGTTCAAATCCGTATTCCCCATCAAGGATTTCAATGAGGACGCATCTCTGGAATTTGTGGAATACCGGCTGGGTGAATCGAAGTACGACATGGACGAGTGCCTCCAGAAGGGGCTCACCTTTTCCGCGCCTGTGAACCTCAAGGTGAGGCTCGTGGTCTATGACCGCGACGAGGAGTCCGGAACCCAGAGCATCAGGGACATCAAGGAGCAGGAGGTCTATTTCGGCGAGATCCCGCTCATGACCCCGAGTTCCACCTTCATCATCAACGGAACGGAGCGGGTCATCGTGAACCAGCTCCACCGTTCGCCGGGCATCTTCTTCGACAAGACCACGGCACGGGCCGCGACCGGCGGCCGCGTACTCTTCTCCGCGCGCATCATCCCGGCGCGCGGCTCCTGGCTCGACCTGGATTTCGATGCGAAGAACATCCTCTACCTCAGGATCGACCGGCGCAGGAAGATGCCAGTGACCACCCTCATGAAGGCCATGGGGTTTTCCAACCAGGACGTCCTGGCCATCTACTACCCCAAGGAGCGCTATACCTTCGAGGGCGAGGCGGTCCACAAGCACATCGACATCGAGAACCTGGTCGGCCTCAAGGTGGACTTCGACCTCAAGCTCAAGGACTCCGACGAGGCCGTCGTCAAGGCGGGCCGCAAGATTACCGCCAAGACGGCGAGCAAGTACAAGGGCAAGGTCTTCGAGCCCGTCATCCTTGAGGAGAGCGATCTCCTCGGCAAGGTCCTGGCCGACGATATCGTGGACATGGCCACCGGCGAGATCATCGCCGACGCCAACGAGGAGATCACCGACGAGCTGCTCGAGAAGCTCCATACGATGGGCATCACCGAGATCAAGGCCATCTACTACGACGAGATCATGTACAGCTCGTCGCTTAGCAAGACCCTGGCCCTGGACAAGGTGGACACCCCCGAGGAGGCGCTCATCGAAATATACCGCCGCCTGAGGCCGAGCAACCCCCCCACCCTCGAGATCGCTACCCACTTCTTCGACAACCTGTTCTTCAATCCTTCCTACTATGACCTTTCCCGGGTGGGCAGGATGAAGATCAACCAGAAGCTCCACATCAGCGAGGAGGAGGCCTCCCTGGACCTCACCGTGCTCCGCAAGGAAGACATCCTCTTCACCGTGAAGTACCTCCTGGAGCTCCGGGACGGTGCCCCTGGAAGAACAGTGGACGACATCGACCACATGTCCAACCGCAGGGTCCGCTCCGTGGGCGAGCTGCTGGAGAACCAGTACCGCATCGGACTGGTGAGGATGGAACGCGCCATCAAGGAGCGCATGAGCCTCCAGGACGTGGAGACCATGATGCCCAACAACCTCATCAATCCCAAGCCGGTCACCGCGGTGATCAGGGAATTCTTCGGCTCAGGCCAGCTGAGCCAGTTCATGGACCAGACCAACCCGCTGTCAGCCATCACCCACAAGCGCAGACTCTCGGCGCTCGGGCCCGGCGGCCTCACGCGCGAACGCGCCGTGTTCGAGGTGCGTGACGTGCACCCGTCCCACTACGGCCGGGTGTGCCCCATCGAGACGCCGGAAGGGCCGAACATCGGTCTCATCGTCTCCCTGTCGACCTACGGCCGCGTCAACGAGTTCGGGTTCATCGAGACCCCCTACTACGTGGTGAAGGAAGGGGTGGTCACCGATGAGATGCACTACCTCTCCGCCATCGAGGAGGACGAGCAGGTCATCGTCCAGGCCACCGAGCCGCTGGACGACGACGGCAGGATCATCGCCGACATGGTGCGCGTCCGCGTGCGCAACGGCCAGTACTCCACCGTCACCCGGGACCAGGTCACCTACATGGACGTGGCGACGAACCAGCTCTTCTCCGTGTCCGCGAACCTCATCCCGTTCCTCGAGCACGACGACGCCAACCGGGCGCTCATGGGCTCCAACATGCAGCGCCAGGCCGTTCCGCTGCTCTTCTCCGTCCCGCCCGTGGTGGGAACCGGCATCGAACAGCTCGTGGCAAGGGACTCGGGCGTGTGCGTCGTCTCGCACCGCGCCGGGACCGTACAGGATGTTGACAGCCAGCGCATCGTCATCAAGGCCGATTCCCTGGGCAAGCATCACGAGGATACCGGCATCGACATCTACCGGCTCACCAAGTTCAAACGGGCCAACCAGAACACCTCCTTCAACCAGAAGCCCATCGTGCGCAAGGGCCAGCACGTGGGCAGGAACGAGATCATCGCCGACGGCCCGGCCACCAAGAACGGCGAGCTGGCCCTCGGCAGGAACCTCGTGGTCGCCTTCATGCCGTGGGGCGGCTATAACTATGAAGACGCCATCCTCATTTCCGAGCGCGTGGTGAAGGAGGACTTCTACACCTCGGTGCACATCGAGGAATTCGAGGTCATGGCCCGCGACGTGAAGCTCGGCAGCGAAGAGATCACCCGCGACATCCCCAATGCCGGAGAAGAGGCGCTCAAGGACCTCGACGATTCGGGCATCATCCGCATCGGTGCCGAGGTCAAGCCGGGCGATATTCTCGTAGGCAAGGTCACGCCCAAGGGCGAAACCCAGCTCTCCCCCGAGGAGAAGCTCCTGCGGGCCATCTTCGGCGAGAAGGCCAGCGAGGTGAAGGACACGTCGCTGCGCGTACCGCCCGGTATCGAAGGCACCATCATCGACGCGCGGGTCTTCAACCGGCGAGGTCAGGAGAAGGACGAACGCACCCTGCAGATCGAGCAGGGGGAGATCGAGCAGCTCCGCAAGGACCAGGACGACGAGATGGCCATCCTGGGCGACGGCGCCAGGGCGAGGCTGGAAGACCTGCTCGTGGGCAAGAAGCTCTCCGGGCCCATGCTGTCCCACCTGGGTGACACCATCATCGCCAAGAAGGGCAACCTCATCACCAAGGACATGCTCGACCAGCTCAGGATCGACGACTTCAAGGACATCCGCATCACCGAGGGCGATGAGATCGAGCGTGAGATCGAGAAGGTCATCGGCAGGGTCGACCATCAGAAGAAGCTCATTCTCGACTTCTATGACACCAAGATCGAAAAGCTCTCCGCCGGCGACGACCTGCCCCCGGGCGTGAACAAGATGGTCAAGGTCTACGTGGCCATCAAGCGCAAGCTCTCAGTGGGCGACAAGATGGCCGGACGCCACGGCAACAAGGGCGTCATCTCCCGCATCCTGCCCGAGGAGGACATGCCGTTCTTCGAAGACGGCAGGCCCGTGGACATCGTGCTCAACCCTCTGGGCGTGCCTTCGCGCATGAACGTGGGTCAGATCCTGGAGACCCACCTCGGCTGGGCCATGCACGGCATCGGCGAGATGATCAACAGGATGATAGAGGAGGAGTTCTCCGACGACGACCTCAAGGGCATGCTCAAGAAGGTCTACGCCTCCAAGAAGATCAGCAGGATCCTGGAAAAGGCCTCCCGCGAGGAGCTGCTCGACCTGGCCGCAAAGATCAAGGAAGAAGGTCTCACCGTGGCGGTGCCCGTGTTCGACTCCGCCACCGAGGATGAGATCTCGAACATGCTCAAGGTGGCAGGTTCGACGGACAAGGGTCGCGTCACCCTCTTCGACGGAAGGACCGGCGAGCCATTCGACAGCAAGGTCACGGTGGGCATCATGTACATGCTCAAGCTGCACCACCTGGTGGATGACAAGATCCATGCCCGGTCCATCGGCCCGTACTCGCTGGTCACCCAGCAGCCGCTGGGGGGCAAGGCCCAGTTCGGCGGCCAGCGTCTCGGCGAGATGGAGGTCTGGGCCATCGAGGCCTACGGCGCCGCCTATGCGCTGCAGGAGTTCCTCACGGTCAAGTCCGACGACGTGGCGGGCAGGACCCGGATGTACGAGTCCATCGTCAAGGGCCAGCACGAGCTGGAACCCGGCATACCCGAGTCATTCAACGTTCTCACCAGAGAGCTCAAGAGCTTAGGCCTGGACATCTCGCTCATCGAGGGCCAGGGACAACACTAAGGGGGGATAACATTGGAAGATTTATACAGCTATTTCGAGAAACCCAAGGATCCTTCCAATTACATGGCCGTCCGCATCGGGCTGGCGTCGCCCGAGAAGATCCTGGCATGGTCCTACGGCGAGGTGAAGAAGCCGGAGACCATCAACTACCGGACCTTCAAGCCGGAGCGGGACGGTCTGTTCTGCGCGCGCATCTTCGGGCCCATCAAGAGCTACGAGTGCATCTGCGGCAAGTACAAGCGGATGAAGCACCGGGGCGTGGTCTGCGAGAAGTGCGGGGTTGAAGTCATCGATTCGCGGGTACGGCGCGAGCGCATGGGACACATCGAGCTCGCCACGCCCGTGGCGCATATCTGGTTCCTCAAGAGCCTGCCCAGCAAGATCGGGGCGCTGCTTGACCTCTCCATAAAGGAACTGGAGCGGGTTCTCTACTTCGAGAGCTACATCATCACCGATCCCAAGGATGCCCCGTTCCGCAAGGGCGAGCTGCTCACCGAGGACAAGTTCCGCCAGGCCGTGGACAAGTACGGCATCGGCAGCTTCTCCGCCAAAATGGGGGCCGAGGCGGTGGACGAGCTCATCAGGGACCTCGATATTCTGGACATCTCCAACAAGCTCAAGGAGGAGACCTCCAAGACCAAGAGCGAGGCCAAGAAGAAGAAGCTCAGCAGGCGCCTGCGGATGGTCAATGTCTTCAGGGGCATCGAGCCGGCCGAGCTCATGGCCTTCATCGAGGACCGCTTCCACCTGGAGAAGGACGAGCAGTTCAGGAGGGCGCTCGGCGAGCTGCTCACCGAATGCCGCAAGGTGGTAAAACGCTGGGAGGAGACCACGACCTACGAGGAGAAGAAGGCCGTCATCCCCAAGATCAACGAGGTGATCGACCGGCTCGTGGACTCCCGGAAGCTCTCCCATGACGAGATCGACTACCTCAAGCCCTGGCAGGACCCGTCCTGGATGATCCTGAAGGTCGTCCCGGTGCTGCCTCCGGACCTCAGGCCGCTGGTCCCCCTGGACGGCGGCAGGTTCGCCACGTCCGACCTGAACGACCTCTACCGCAGGGTCATCAACCGGAACAACCGCCTCAAGAGGCTCATCGAGCTCAACGCGCCGGACATCATCCTGCGCAACGAAAAGCGCATGCTCCAGGAGGCCGTGGACGTCCTGTTCGACAACGGCAGGCGGGGCCGCGTCATCACCGGCGCAAACCGCAGGCCCTTAAAGAGCCTTTCCGACATGCTCAAGGGCAAGCAGGGCCGCTTCCGCCAGAACCTGCTGGGCAAACGCGTGGACTACTCCGGCCGCTCGGTCATCACCGCAGGCCCGGACCTCAGGCTCCACCAGTGCGGCCTGCCCAAGAAGATGGCCATCGAGCTCTTCAAGCCCTTCATCTACAACAAGCTGGAATACAAGGGATATGTCAGCACCATCAAGAGCGCCAAGCGCATGGTGGAGAACGAGACCCCCGAGGTCTGGGAGTGCCTGGCAGAGGTGGTCCAGGAGTATCCCGTCATCCTGAACCGAGCCCCCACGCTGCACCGGCTCGGCATGCAGGCCTTCGAGCCCATCCTCATCGAAGGCAAGGCCATCCAGCTCCACCCCCTGGTCTGCCCGGCCTTCAACGCCGATTTCGACGGGGACCAGATGGCCGTGCACGTGCCGCTGTCCATCGAGGCGCAGGTCGAGGCCCGGGTGCTCATGATGTCCACCAACAACATCCTCTCCCCGGCCCACGGCAAGCCCATCATCGGCCCCACCCAGGATATCGTGCTCGGCATGTACTACCTCACCCGGGAGAAACCGGATGCGGTGGGTCAGGGCATGTCGTTCTTCGGACCCGAGGAGGTCCGTGCGGCCTTCGATGCCGGGGTGGTCTCCATTCATGCACGCATCAAGGTGCGCATGGAAGGAAGGACCCTGGACACCACGGTGGGCAGGGTGCTGTTCCGGGAGATCGTGCCCAAGGAGATCCCCTTCGAGTCCATCAACAGGCCCATGACCAAGAAAGCCCTGGGAGAGCTCGTTGACCTCTGCTTCTCCATGTCGGGCGACAAGAATACGGTGCTGCTGGCAGACCGCATCAAGGACCTGGGCTACCAGTTCGCCACCAAGGCCGGCATATCCATCGGCATCGATGATATGAAGATCCCGGAGTCCAAGAGCGTGATCATCGACAAGGCCAAGGACGACGTGGCCCAGATCATCAACCAGTACAATGAAGGCCTCATCACCGACGGCGAGCGGTACAACAAGATCGTGGACATCTGGACCAAGGTCACCGATCACATCGCCGGAGACATGATGGAGACCATCAAGAGCGATACCATCAAGCTCAAGGACGGCACCACCATGGAGTTCCCATCCTTCAACCCCATCTTCATGATGGCCGACTCGGGCGCGAGAGGCTCGGCACAGCAGATCAGGCAGCTGGCCGGCATCCGCGGACTCATGACCAAGCCCTCCGGCGAGATCATCGAGACCCCCATCGAGTCGAACTTCAGGGAAGGCCTCGATGTCCTCGAGTACTTCATCTCCACCCACGGCGCCCGCAAGGGTCTGGCGGACACGGCGCTCAAGACGGCCAACTCCGGTTACCTCACGCGCCGCCTGGTGGACGTGGCGCATGACGTCATCGTCACCGAGGAGGACTGCGGTACCCTGGACGGCATCGAGCTGGAGGCCCTCATCGAAGGCGGCGAGATCATCCAGAACCTGGGTGAAAGGATCCTCGGCCGGGTCACCCTGGACGACATCCGCGACCCGTATACCGGAGATATCCTGGTACCGGCCAACACCATGGTCACGGAAGTGCACGTGAAGCTCCTGGACGATGCGGGCATCGAGAAGGTCGTGGCGAGATCCGCACTGGCCTGCCGGTCCAAGCACGGTATCTGTGCGAAGTGCTACGGCAAGGACCTGGCCAGGGGCAGGATGGTCAACATCGGCGAGGCCGTGGGCATCATCGCGGCCCAGTCCATCGGCGAACCCGGCACCCAGCTCACCATGAGAACCTTCCACGTGGGCGGTACGGCCATGGTCGTGGAACAGTCGAGCATCAAGTTCAACCATGCAGGAACGGCCAGGTACAAGGATCTGAAAGTCTCCATGGGCAGGGAAGGCGAACTCGTGGCCATGAACCGCAACGGTATGGTGGCACTGGTGGATGAGGGCGGCCGCGAGCGTGAGACGTACTCCATCGTGTACGGCGCCAAGGTCAAGGTGGCCGACGGGCAGAAGGTCGAGGCAGGAAACCTGCTGGCCGAATGGGACCCCTACACCATCCCCATCCTTACCGACGTGGCCGGCAAGGCCAAGTTCCAGGACATGGTGGAAGAGATCACGGTCATGGAGCACATCGACGAGGTCACGGGCCTGTCCCGGGCGGTCATCATAGAGCCCAAGGACCCGGAGCTGAGGCCCCGCATCTATGTCACCGACGATGCAGGCAAGATAGCCAAGATCCCGGGTACCAAGAACCAGGCCAGGTACAACCTGCCGGTGGGTGCCCATATCTTTATAAAGGAAGGGGACGAGGTGTTCCCGGGTGACGTGCTCGTGAAGATCCCCCGGGAGACCACCAAGACCAAGGACATCACGGGCGGACTGCCCCGGGTGGTCGAGCTCTTCGAGGCGAGACGCCCCAAGGAGTGCTCCGTGGTCACCGAGATCGACGGCGAGGTGGCCTACGGCAAGGACACCAAGGGCAAGCGCAAGGTCACCATCACCCCGGAGATCGGCTCGGCCAAGGACTACATGATCCCCAAGAACAAGCACATCTCGGTGCATGAAGGCGATGTGGTCCGTGCCGGCGAGCCCCTCATGGACGGCGCCGTGGATCCCCACGACATCCTGCGTATCAGGGGCGAAAAGGATCTGGCCAAGTACCTGGTGAACGAGGTCCAGGAGGTGTACCGGCTCCAGGGCGTGCGCATCAACGACAAGCACATCGAGGTCATCGTCCGCCAGATGCTGAAACGGGTCAAGATCAAGGACCCGGGCGACACGGACATGATCGAAGGCGAATATGTGGACAAGTTCATCTTCGAGGAGGAGAACCAGCGCATGGTGAGCCAGAGTCTCAGACCCGCCGTTGCCGAGCCGTACCTGCTCGGCATCACCAAGGCGAGCCTGAACACCGAGAGCTTCATCTCTGCGGCATCCTTCCAGGAAACCACGAGGGTGCTCACCGAGGCCAGCGTGGAGGGCAAGGTCGACCACCTCGTGGGGCTCAAGGAGAATGTCATCATGGGCCGACTCATCCCTGCGGGTACCGGGTTCCCGGTCTACCGCAAGGTGGACATCGAGCTTGGCGAGGACGATATCTTCGAGGAGGATTTCGTATAGAAAGTCCTTGACAGAACAAGGCGCACATTGATAGAAGACTGCGGCTATCTGATCATGGATTCAGGTAAGTTATCTCTAGCGATTACGTGAGAAGGAAGATACGCAATGCCCACACTGAACCAGCTCGTGAGAAAAGGCAGGAAGACTGTCGAGAAGAGACAGAAGACGAGGGCCCTGCAGGCATGCCCCCAGAAGCGGGGCGTCTGCGTGAGGGTGTACACCACCACCCCCAAGAAGCCCAACTCGGCCCTGAGGAAGGTCGCCCGTGTGCGGCTGACCAACGGATATGAGGTGACGTCCTATATTCCGGGTGAGGGACACAATCTGCAGGAGCACTCGGTGGTGATGATCAGGGGCGGCCGCGTCAAGGATCTTCCCGGTGTCCGCTATCATATCATACGCGGCGTCATGGACTCGGAAGGGGTCTCTGAACGCCGCAAGAGCCGGTCCAAGTACGGCACCAAGAGACCGAAGTAGAGGATTCGCCATGCCGAGGAAAAACAGAGGAAGCCTGAAGAGAGATATCGCCCTGGATCCCAAGTTCGGGGACCTGAATGTTGCCAAGTTCATCAACTGTCTCATGTGGGACGGCAAGAAGTCGGTCAGCGAGATGATCTTCTATGACATGCTGGACATCCTTGCCAACAGGACCAAGGAAGACCCGCTGCAGGTCTTTCTCAAGGGCTTCGACAACGTGAAGCCGTCCCTGGAAGTACGCTCCCGCAGGATCGGCGGCGCCACCTACCAGGTTCCCCAGGAAGTCCGGCCGGACCGGAGAGACATGCTTGCCAGGAGATGGATCATCAACGCCGCCCGTGAGCGCTCGGAACACACCATGAGCGAACGACTGGCGGCGGAACTCCTCGATGCCTACAACAACCGCGGAACATCCATCAAGAAGAAAGAAGACACGCACAAGATGGCGGAGGCCAACAAGGCGTTTGCGCACTATCGCTGGTAACAAGACCACTAATAAGAATAAGGAATACGGCAGTGAAACGTTCTGTCCCCATAGAGAGACTCAGAAACATCGGTATCATGGCCCACATCGATGCGGGCAAGACCACGACTACCGAGCGTATTCTCTACTACACGGGACGGAGCTACAAGATCGGCGAGGTGCATGACGGCCAGGCCACCATGGACTGGATGGATCAGGAGAAGGAACGCGGCATCACCATCACGTCGGCGGCCACCACCTGTTCCTGGAAAGATCACATCATCAACATCATCGACACCCCCGGGCACGTGGACTTCACCATCGAGGTGGAGCGCTCCCTGAGGGTTCTCGACGGCGCCGTGGCGGTATTCTGCGCCGTGGGCGGCGTGGAGCCCCAGAGCGAGACGGTCTGGAGGCAGGCCGAACGGTACCACGTTCCCAGGCTGGCCTTCGTGAACAAGATGGACCGCGTGGGCGCCAACTACTTCAGCGTGGTGGAGCAGATCAGGAACAAGCTCGGGGCCAATGCCGTGGCGCTCCAGATCCCCATGGGGCAGGAGGAACGGTTCACGGGCGTTGTGGACCTCCTCGAGATGAAGGCCGTCATCTTCGACGAATCCACCAAAGGGTCCAGCTATTCCTTCATCGACATCCCCCCCGAGTACCGGGACAAGGCCGAGGAATACCGCGAGCGCCTCATCGAGTCGCTCTGCGACGTGGACGATGAGGTCATGGGCGCCTATCTGGCGGGCGAGGTCATCGGGAATGATGCCATCAGGAAGGCCGTCAAGAAGGGCACCCTCATCGGCGCCGTTACGCCGGTGCTCTGCGGGACCGCCTTCAAGAACAAGGGCGTCCAGCCGCTGCTGGATGCCGTGGTGGACTTCCTGCCCTCGCCGGTGGAGATCGGGGCCGTGAAGGGGAAGACCGAATCCGGCGACGATGCGAGCCGCAACCCGCGCGACGACGAGCCGTTTGCCGCCCTGGCCTTCAAGGTCATGAACGACCCTTACGTGGGCCAGCTCACCTTTATCCGCGTCTATTCGGGCACGCTGAACTCGGGCGATGCCGTATACAACTGCAGCACGGGCAAGAAGGAGCGCATCGGCCGCCTCGTACGCATGTTCGCGGACAAGCGTGAGGAGATCAAGGAGCTCTTCGCCGGTGAGATAGCCGCTGTGCTGGGTCTCAAGAATACCATCACCGGCCACAGCCTGAGCGATCCGGCCGAGCCCATCGTCCTGGAGTCCATGGACTTCCCCGAGCCGGTCATCTCCATTGCCATCGAGCCCAGGAGCAAGGGCGATCAGGAGCGGCTCGGTTTTGCGCTCTCCCGGCTCGCCATGGAGGACCCTTCCTTCCGCGTGCAGTCGGACCGGGAAACCGGAGACACCCTGATCTCCGGCATGGGCGAGCTTCACCTGGAGATCATCGTGGACAGGCTCCGCCGCGAATTCAGCGTCGAAGCCAACGTGGGCAAGCCCCAGGTCGCCTACCGGGAGACCATCACCAAGACCGTGCAGGAGACCTGCAAGTACGTCAAGCAGACCGGCGGCCACGGCCAGTACGCCCATGTGGTCATATCCATGGAGCCGCTGGAAGCCGCGAGCGGCTTCGAATTCGTCAACAAGATCGTGGGCGGTGTGATCCCCAGGGAGTACATACCCGCTGTGAAGAAGGGAGTGGAGGAATCCCTGGAGATCGGTCCCATAGCCGGATATCCTGTTCAGGACATCCGGATTTCGCTGCTGGACGGTTCGTTCCACGAGGTGGATTCATCGGAGCTCGCCTTCAAGATCGCGGGGTCCATGGCCATGAAGAACGCGATGAAGAAGGCAGGCCCCATCATGCTCGAGCCCATCATGGACGTCGAGGCGGTCTGCCCTGCGGATTATATCGGAGACGTGATCAGCGACCTATCGTCCCGAAGAGGCAAGGTGCTCGGGATGGACACCAGGTCGGACGTCAGGGTGGTTGCAGCACAGGTGCCCCTGGCAGAGATGTTCGGCTATGCGACGACGTTGCGCTCGCTTTCCCAGGGCCGGGCAACCTTTACCATGCAGGTCTCCCACTATGAACCGGTGCCTGCCGGCATCTCCGAGACCTTAAAAGTTTCCAGAGGAGGACAGATCCATGGCTAAGGAGACATTCAAGAGGACGAAGCCGCATGTGAATGTGGGGACGATT
>DAITOA010000063.1:0-13776 GCA_036834365.1 Thermodesulfobacteriota bacterium
TTGGACTACGAATCCAAAGGTCGCAAGTTCGAGTCTTGCTGGGCGCACTTCTTCTCAATGTCATTGTCAGTGCATGCCGTATCTCCTCCGCTTTCCTTTACTCTATGGAATGGGTATCAGGTGGAGGTATCCGAAGTTATCTGGTAGCATCGATACCTGCCGGGCATTGTTTGCATGCTGAGAAAACAGAGCCGGGATAAGGGAGTAGGAACAAGGAGAATCTGTAATGGCACAATCACCACTCGTTGACATGCGCGATCTTTACTTTGTTCTCTTCGAGATGCTCCAGGTGGACAAGCTGTGTGCTTTTCCCCGGTATGGAATACTCGACAGAGATCTCATGGGAGATACGATCAGCCTCGCGGAGAGGATTTCCCTGGGAGAATGGTACCCAATAGACGGGAAAGCCGATGAGGATGGGCTGTCTTTCGACCCTTCTGCCGGGACGGTAACGGTGCCGTCCTATGTTCGTGGCCCGTATCGGACCATGGTGGATGCAGGCTTTATCGCCGTTTCCGACCGAGATGACCCCCGGGGACTGCCCATGAGCGTCTCCATTGCATGCAAGGAGCTTTTCTGTTCCGCCAGTGCGGCTCTTGCCTTCCTGACCCTGCTGACCGGCAGCGCTGCCGGACTCATCAGGAGGTTCGGAACCACCGAGCAGAAGGACCTCTACCTTGAAAAGATGCTCACCGGCACCTGGAGTGGAACCATGTGCCTGACAGAACCGGGCGCTGGATCGGATGTGGGTCGGGTCGCGACACGGGCGGTTGCCCTTCCCGACGGCACGTACCGGATATCAGGCCGCAAGATGTTCATATCGGCCGGAGAGCATGACTTGACCCGGAACATCATCCACCTCGTCCTTGCCAGGACCGAGGACGCACCTCCCGGGACCAAGGGGCTCTCCCTGTTCATCGTGCCCAAGTTCCTCGTCGGCACCGATGGATCCCTCGGCCGCCGGAACGGCGTGTTCTGCACCGGCATAGAGAAGAAGATGGGATTCCATGCAGGGCCCACCTGTGCGCTCTCCTTCGGCGATGATGATCCCTGCATGGGCTATCTCCTGGGCGGTATCGGCCAGGGCATGAGGATCATGTTCGAGATGATGAACGAAGAGCGGATCTTCTGCGGCCTCCAGGGTCTCGCCAGCTCATCGGCAGCCTATCATCACGCGTTGACCTATGCCCGAGAGAGGCTCCAAGGCGTTCATTACTCGCGGATCCTCGATCCGACGGCCCCTGCGGTGCCCATCATAGAACATCCGGATGTGAAGAGGATGCTCCTCTGGATGAAGGCATACGTGGATGGTATGCGCATGTTCACTTACTACCTGGCATGGAACATCGACATGGGCGAGCTGTACGATGGGGATGCCGCTCGGCAGGCACGTGCCATGGTGGATCTGCTCACCCCGCTGTGCAAGGCCGGCAATACGGACACGGTATGGCTCGTCACGGCAGAGGCCATGCAGGTCTTCGGCGGGTACGGATTCTGCCGCGACTACCCCGTAGAGCGTCTTGCCCGGTCGTGCAAGGCCCTGTCCATCGTGGAAGGGACCAACGGCATCCAGTCCATGGATGTCGTGCTGAGAAAGATCCTCCTGAACCCAGACCGGTATAACTATTCCTTCTTCAGAAGCTGTGTGATGAAGACCGTCGAATCGGCCCTGCACAAGGTGGATTCCCCCTGTGTGGACATTGTAGCAGAGGGTATGGAGAAGATGGATGAGGTCATTTCGGTCTTGAATGGCCACCTAATCTCGGGCCGTATGGAGGACCTGCTCATGCTGACCACACCGGTCCAGCAAGCCATGTTCATGCTCGTTCTTGCCTGGATGCACCTCTGGAGCCTCACCCTGACCCTGCACAGACTTGAGGATTTCACCCGTTGTAAAGAGCCGGGAAGCATCGTGAAGGAAGATGGGGAGGCCGCTTTCTACCATGGCAAGGTCATGGCTTCCCGGTTCTTTCTCCTGTCGGAATTCCCCAAATTCTTCGGTCGGACCAGGGCGATACTGGGGGCTTGAGCATAATGGTTATGCATAGAACCATGACCATCCCGAGACTGAATCGGTCCACCCAATGATCCCGGAACATGATCAGAGCGGGAACCAGATGCATTGGTTCATATCATACATATTGAGAGGATATCTCACCCCCTCCGTTCCACTCCCTCCCAGAACCGGTCCTCGATCTCCTTCTTGCGCATCTTGCCGTCGATGTGGCGGGGCAGGGATTCCACGAACTCGACATGCCGGGGAATCTTGAAGCTCGTTAGGTTGAGAGCCTTGAGGTGGTCGATGATCTCATCCTTCCCGAGGGTCTGGCCGTCCTTGGGCTGGATGACCGCTGCAGGCACCTCGCCGAGCTCCGCATGGGGGTAGCGGACCACCGCCACATCCATGACCTTGTCGTGGCGTTTGATGGCGGACTCGATCTCGTTGGGGAAGATGTTCACCCCTCCGGTGATGATCATCTCCTTTTCGCGGCCGGTGAGGTAGAGGAATCCGTCCTCGTCCATGTGGCCGAGCAGGCCGTCGTCGAACCAGAGCTCTCCGTCTATGCGCTTGAAGGCGCTCTCGACCTTTTCAGGAGACCCGACGTAGTCGAGGCCGATGGTGGTGAGGCTCCTGGTCAGCACCCTGCCGTCCTTGCCCGGAGGGCACCAGGTCCCCGACTCCTCGTCGAAGACCCTCGTGTCGGCGCACCTCACCTTACCGACGCTGGCATAGCGTTCCGGCTTCTCCTCGTAGTCTCCAGGCAGCAGTACCGAGGACACGGCGGTTTCCGATGACCCGTAGAACTCTGTGAATACGTTGCGTCTGCAGCCCTGCTGCCGGAAGAAGGCGTTGGTGGCCATCTTGAGCTCGGGGGTGGCGGGGGCGGCGGCGCAGATGATGGTGTGCATGGAACTCAGGTCATATCGACACTTTATTTCCTCCGGAAGAGCCAGGATGCGCTCGAGCATGGTGGGTACCACGAAGACCCAGTTGATGCGTTCGAACTCTATGAGCCGCAGGAACTCCCCCGGATCGAAGACTTTCATGGGCACACCCGTGCCCCCCAGGAGGATGAAGGGTACCCAGCCCGCTATGGATCCTGCATGGTAGAGAGGGCCCGGGATGAGGCACCTGATGTTCTTCGTGACAGGGTCCTTGATCTCGGTGCCTCCGAACCAGTACAGGAAGCTGAACTGGAGGATGAGGTAGCGCAGGTACTCACCAAGGGATATCCTGGGAGTTTCTGCCAGGTCGCTGAAGGCGTAACCGATGCTGTCGTAGTAGTTCACGTTCTTGGGTGTGCCCGTGGTGCCCCCGGTGTACGGATTGAGTGCCACAACGAGGTGGGTCTCGGGCATGGCGTCCGGTGATAGTGAAAGGAGCCCTTCATAGGCAAGCATTCCCCCGGGGACAGTGTCGCCTACAACGATGTAATGCTCGATGCTCGGCAGCCTCTCTCTGAGAGCGGAGATCTCGGGGGCGAATTCGGCGTGGAGGATGAGGACCTTCGGCCTGACCCGGTTGACTGCGTCAACGAGCTCCTCTGTCCTGAGGTGCCAGTTGAGAAAAGGCATGGGGCAGCCGATGAGCGAGCACGCGA
Source organism: Thermodesulfobacteriota bacterium (assembly GCA_036834365.1). Classification (GTDB taxonomy): domain Bacteria; phylum Desulfobacterota; class Desulfomonilia; order UBA1062; family UBA1062; genus MWEI01. The sequence continues at coordinate 3,603 of DAITOA010000063.1, forward strand.
AGAAGGCTTCGAAGAACTCGCTGCAGTTATAGAGCAGCTCGGCGCACCGGTCCTTCGGTTTCAGGCCGAGACCCTGAAGGGCATTGGCGAGCCTGAGGGCCCGGTCTTTCAGGTCGGCATAGGTAAAGCGCCTGCCTTCGGAAATGATTGCCTCCCTCTCCCCGAATACCTCCCACATGGTGACGAGGAAATTGGGCGTAATATCCCCGAGTCTGAAATTGGCCAGATCCTTGAGGGTCTTGAGGTGGCCGGTCTTTGATCCGGTTCCCAGCAGGATGCGCAGGGCGTTGAGCCCGCCCCACTGGGTGTAGAAGGTCTTCAACAGGCCCGATGTCTGCTCCATGCCCGCCAGCACGGGAATGGCCCGGGCGAAGCTCATGAAATTCTTGTTACCCATGCATGCCCCCTTGTCACTGTGCAATGATATGTCTGCATAAAAACTTGGCCTGCCCGATCCGTGCATCTCGTGCAGAGCAAACTTCTTCGCATGGGGCACGAGATGCATGGATCTGGCAGGTTATGTTTTCCCCCTTTTCAGTGGTTATGCAGAGTATTCAAAAGATCAGACCTGTACTCCCCCATAGAGTTCCTTCACCTGTTTCCTGAGAACCTTGCCCACCGGGCTCAGGGGCAGGGCCTCCGCGAAGACCACCTGCTTCGGGCGCTTGAAACCGGTCATCTTGTCCCTGCACCACAAGATGATCTCGTCCTCCGTCGCCTGTGCTCCCTGCTTGAGCACCACGACGGCCTTGACGGCATGTCCCCAGGTATCGTCGGGCACGCCGATAACGCAGGCAGAGTCTATCTTGGCGTGCCTGGCGAGGATTTCCTCCACCTCGTGGGGGAAGACCTTCTCGGCGCCGGTGGAGATGCACTCGTTCTTCCTGTCCACCACGATGATCTCGCCGTCCGGATCGATGTAGCCCAGGTCGCCGGAATGGAACCACCCGTCCCTGATCACCTCGGAGGTCTTCTGCTCCTCCCCGTAGTAGCCCTTCATGATGGTGCCGCTGCGGTAGATGATCTCACCCACCTGGCCCGGGGGGACCTCATTGCCTGCCTCGTCCACGATGCGTGTCTCAATGCCGGACAGGGGCTTGCCCACTGATTTGTTCTTGAGGGTCTCGGGCGATGCGTCGATGCGCAGGGCGGTGTCCGGGGTCATCTCGGTCTGTCCGAACACGTCCACGACCAGGGCGTTGGGGAACTTCTCCAGGATCTGCCGCTTCCGGTGGGCCGGATTCGCCCCCGCCCCGGTCATGGCCACCAGGAGGCTGCGGCGATCGTATCGCTCCAGGTCGGGGAAATCGAGGAGCATGTTCCACTGGGTGGGCACGAGCAGTATCACCATGGGCTTTTCCCTCTCGATGGTGGCCAGTACCTCCCCGGGTTCGAAGTGGATGCCTTCCCTCAGGATGAACCGGAGGAGGCCTGACATGGGGCCGATGAGGAGGAGCTGGTAGTTGGCCATGTGGAAGAGCGGCATGTTCATGAACAGGGAGATGCTGCCCGTGACGCGGCCGAGGATAGGGCCGAAGGCGGTGCCGGCTGTATCCGAGACGACCTTCGGCAGGGTATCGGAGAGCAAGGTCCGGACCTTTGGGAAGCCCATGAGCCGGTTGAGCCCCTTCTCCATGCCGGGAACCGGCAGTATCCTGGCGACGATCCTGCCGAAGTTCACCTTCGTGTCCGAGGCCAGCCTGCCTAGCAGGTCGGGAAAGAGGGACCGGGCGAGGTTCCAGAAGTTGGCGTAGGTGAGCACCACGCCCTTGGGCAGGCCCGTAGTGCCTCCGGTATAGCAGATGGTGCAGACGTCGTCCTCTGTAGTGACAGGCTGAGGCTCAAGGGCCTTTCCTGAACGGAGGAGGGAGAGGTAGTCGCTCATGCCCTCAGGAGTGCTTCGTCCCTGACGGGCCAGGCATACCACGCGTGCGACCCGTGGGGTCTCACCGAGTGCCCTGGTCACCTCCGCAAGGTACAGATCCTCGAAGATGAGGATGTTCGAATCCGAATTGTTGAGCTGGTATGCTATCTCCCTGGCCATGAAGCGGAAGTTCACCGGGATGGGAACGGCTCCGAGCTTCTGGAGGGCGTAGTTGGTCTCGATGAATTCCGGGCAGTCGTGGAACAGGATGGACGCATGGTCGCCCTTTTTCACTCCCAGGTCTTTCAGGGCGTTCGCAATCCTGTTCACCCGATCATTCAGCTCCCCCCAGGAGATGGTTTCCCCTCCACAGGTGATCGCCGCGCCCTTGGGGTTGAAGCGGGCCGTCATGGCGAGCACCTCGCCGAAACTCTTCCGTGGTTTGATACCTTGTTCTGTCATGGTACAGTCACTCCCCGGTTTACAGATCAAGGCACCGGGAGATGATCAGGAGCATGATCTCCGAGGTGCCTGCATAGATGGTCTGGACTCGTGCATCGCGGAACATGCGCGCGATGGGATATTCCTCCATGTATCCGTACCCGCCGTGGAACTGGACGCATTGGGGCACGACTCTGTTGAGCATCTCCGCGATCCAGTACTTGGCCATGGAGGCCTTCTTCACGATCTTTGCCCCTGCCATGTGGTCGATGAGCAGGCTTTCCAGGAAGGCCCTGCCCACCTCCACCTCGCATGCCATCTTGGCCAGCTCGAAGGAGACGTACTGGAACCGGCTGATGGGCCTGCCGAAGGCCTCGCGCGTCCTGGTGTAGTCGAGGGTAAGCCGCAAGGCCTCTTCCGCAGCCGCCTGGCAGATGACGGCGCACACGATGCGCTCCTGCTGGAGCTCCTCCATGAGGTAGAAGAATCCCTGTCCTTCCTTGCCGATGAGATTGGCCGCTGGCACCCTGCAGTCCGTGAAAGTCATCTCCGCGGTGTCCTGGGACTTGAGCCCGACCTTGTCCAGCTTTCTGCCCTTCTCGAAGCCGGGGGTGCCGTTCTCTACGGCGATGAGCGAGATCCCGGTGTACGGGGGGGTGGCCTTGGGGTCGGTTCTGGCCGCCACGATCGCGAGGTCGCAGAGCAGACCGTTGGAAATGAAGGTCTTCTGTCCATTGAGGATGTAGGTGTCTCTTTCCCTAACTGCGGTAGTGCGGATGGATGCCAGGTCGGAACCTGCACCGGGCTCGGTCATGGCGATGGCCGTGACGATATTGCCGCTGGCGCATCCGGGAAGCCAACGCCGCTTCTGCTCCTCGTCGGCGAAATTGTGGATATAGGGCACGATGATGTCCGAGTGGAGGGGGAAGGCGAAACCGCTGCAGTGGGTCCGACTGGCCTCCTCGATGGCGATGAGGGTGTAGAGGAAGTCTGCCCCGGTTCCTCCGTACTCCTCGGGTAGCCACGGGCAGAGGAAGCCCTGGGAGCCGAATCTGGACCAGACGTCCCTGGGAACGATCCCGGCTTCTTCCCACTCATCGACGAACGGGGTCACCTCCCTGGCGAAGAACCTCCTGATGGATTCCCGGAACAGGGCATGCTCCTGGGTGTAGCAGCGATCGAGCAGCGACATGCCATAAACCCCCGAACGATATCAAAGGTGCCGATTCAACGTAATATAGTTATATCATATTACAACAAGAATGCTATGCATTCAATCGGGTATTCTTGCTGGTGAAACAGTGGATGAAAAAAGCGGGCCCTTTCGGGCCCGCCCCATACACACCGGAGGTCGTTGGTGGTGTATGTGATGCGATTGCCTGTTATGAAGAGGGCTGCTCCTGTGCGTACCTTGCTCTGATAAGCTTCTTGTCGGTCTTGCCCACGCTCGTCTTGGGGATCTCTTCGGTGATGATGCACCGGTCGGGGATGCCGTATTTCGGGATCGTCCCCTTTGCAGCGCATTCCTTCATGAAGTTCTTGAGGACCTCCTCGGTGACGCCGTCGCCCCTGAACGGGGGTTTCAGGGTCACCAGCAGCACCGGGCGCTCGCCCCACTTGGGATCGGGCACGCCGATGGCCGCCGCTTCCAGAACCGCCTCGTGCGTGCTGATGGCATTCTCGAGGTCCAGAGACGATATCCACTCGCCACCCGTCTTGATGACGTCCTTGAGCCGGTCCGTGATCTGCAGGTATCCGTCGGCGTCCATATATCCCACATCCCCGGTGTGGAGCCAGCCGCCGCTCCAGAGCTCTTCGGTCTTCTCCGGGTCCCGGAAGTATCCATGGGTGAACCAGGGTGCTCGGACCACGATCTCGCCCGTGGCCTCTCCGTCGTTGGGCAGGAATTTTCCTGTGGGATCGGCGATCTTCACATCCACCAGCGGAATGGGTATGCCGGTCTTGATGACGATATCGCTCTTCTTCTCGTTGTCCAGGCCCTTCATGGACGGCTTCAGGGTAGAGACACTGATCACCGGGCAGGTTTCCGACATGCCGTACCCGGCCATGACCTGGATACCCAGGTCGAGGGCCGCCTTGGCGAGCCCCTTGGGGAGCCTGGCACCGCCGATGACCACCTTCCAGAACGAGAGGTCGAACTTCTTGGATATGGGGCTGTTCACCAGCATCTGGAGGATGGTGGGCACGCAGTGCGAGTAGGTGACCCTTTGCTCCAGGATGAGCTTGATGAGCATCTCAGGCTCATACTTGCCCGGGTAGACCTGCTTGATGCCCATCAGGGTGGCGATGTAGGGGAAGCCCCATGCATGGACATGGAACATGGGGGTGATGGGCATGTAGACATCCGAGGTGGAGAACCGCAGGGGGGTGTCGTGGCAGCTGACCGTGAGGCATACGCTCATGGTGTGCAGCACGATCTGACGGTGGGTGAAGAACACCCCCTTGGGCATACCGGTGGTGCCGGTGGTGTAGAAGGTCGTCGCCTTGGTGTTCTCGTCGAGGTCCGGGAAGTCGTGGTCAGGCGAGGCATCGGCAAGCATCCGTTCATACTCGGCATTGATGGTTATGTCGGTCTGCGGCATCTCGGCGGCATCGGTAAAGGCCACGACCTTCTTGACGGTCTTGAGCCTGTTCCGGATGGATGCAAGCAGCGGAAGGAAATCCGAGTTGATGAGCACGACGTCGGCCTGGGCATGGTTCATGGTGTACTCGATCTGGTCCGGGGAGAGCCGCCAGTTCACCATGAAGAGCACGGCGCCCAGCATGGGTACTGCAAAAAAGCTCTCCAGGTAGCGGTGGGAATCGTAGTCGAAGACGGCCACCGTATCGCCCTGCCGTACGCCCAGGTCCGTCAAGGCGCTGCCGAGCCGGTTGATCCGCTCGAAGAGGTCATTGTAAGTATACCGCATCCTGTCCCGGTACACGATCTCCTGATTCCCTGCCGAGATCCTTGGGCTGTTGAGCAGATCCTTTATGGTGAGCTGGAACCGGTAGGGACTTCCGTTCAACGATTTCGTCGCCATACTGACCTCCTTTGAGTCATTGTGGGTGCCATCTGTATGATCGGCCAAAACAGGCCTTGTAACAATCAGTTAGCGACTGTTTCTCGTGTGCGGAGGTGGATGAAAAAAAGGGTAGGTCGATGACCTAGAGGGTCGTGGTTATTCCTTTGACTGGCGTTCCTTTTCAACCCAGTTCAGTGCGTAGCGGAGGAGCTCGGTGGCGTTTTTCAGGTTCAGCTTTTCCTTGATGCGCTCCCGGTAGGTGCCGATGGTCTTGACGCTCAGGTGCAGCCGGTGGCCGATCTCGCTGATGCTCAGGCCCTCCCCGATGAGCTGGAACACCTCGATCTCACGGTCGGTGAGCTCCTTTAAGGGGGATTCGGACGGCTCGCCAGAGCCCTCGATGAACCTGGTCAGGATGTTTTCCGTGACCTTTCTGCTGGCATAGATGCCGCCGGAGAGGACAAGACGGATGGCCTGGACCACGGAGTCAGAGGCCTCCTGTTTCATCACGTAGCCTCTGGCCCCGGCCCTGAAGGCCCGCTCGGCATAGAGCGATTCGTCATGCATGGAGATGACGAGCATGGGCATCCCCTTGCGGGACCTGTGGACCTCCTTGATGAGGTCTATGCCGCTCATGTCCTTGAGCGTGATGTCCACGACGATCATGTCCGGGTTCAGGACCTCGACGGCCTTGAGGGCCCCGTGGTAGTCCTCGGCCTCGCCGCAGACTTCGAGGTCATCCTCCTGCCCGATGAGCTGCCCCAGCCCGTGACGGAAGATGGGGTGGTCGTCCACGACGAGGATCCTGTGTTTGCCTCCGGCCTTACCTGTCGTCATGAGCGCGTTCCCTTTCCTGGTTGAAGGTGCATGTCACAAGGGTCCCCCCGCCCGGGTCCGATTCGATCCTTAGGGATGCCCCGATCATGCGGGCACGGTAGTTCATGATCCTCAGGCCGATACCGGTCGCCCTGCTGGTGTCCTTGATCCCGATGCCGTTGTCGAGGACGGACAGCGAGATGTTTCCGCTGTTGTCCAGGAGCTCGATCCAGATCTTGGAGGACTTCCCGTGCTCGATGGCATTGTGGATGGATTCCTTGGCGATGTAGTAGAGGTGGGTGGCCAGCGAGTTGTCCCTGATGGGTATATGCCGGGGACAGTTGAAGGTACAGGGGATATCGAAGATGGTCGAGGTGCTCGCAGCGAGCTCCTCTAGGGACGATTCCAGGCCGTGGGAAGTGAGGTGCACGGGGCACAGCCCCCGGGCGAGCCTCCTGGTCTTCTCGATGGCCTCCTTGACGAGCAGGTTTATCTCGGAGGCGTAGCGGGCCTCCTCGGGAGTGATCGACTCGAGCTTGGTCCTGAGCACCTTGGTCATGACGTCGATGCCGATGAGGTGCTGCCCCAGGTCGTCGTGGAGCTCGTAGCCGATCTTCTGGCGTTCGCGCTCGGAGATGTCGAGGACCTCCTTTTCCAGCTGCTTGATGGCGGAGATGTCCGTGATGACGCCGAAGCCTCCTATGAAGCGGCCCTGGGAGTCATACATGGCACGGGGTGAAACAAGGGTGTAGATGGGAGCCCCGTCTTTTGCCCTCCAGGTCACTTCATAGGATTCGGGCGCATCCCGGATCTGGATGTTTCGCATCCACGTCTCGAGGTCGCGCTCGCTGATGAAGTCGCTACTCGGGTGGCCGATGATCTCCTCGCGGGGGAGCCTGAGGATCTTGCAGCCCTTGTCATTGATATAGGTGATGATGCCCTTTCTGTCCTGGATGCCCAGCCCCTCGTTCATGGTCTCCACGAGCTGGCGGAAACGCTCCTCGCTGTCGCGAAGGGCCTTTTCCGCCTTGACCCGCTCTGTGATGTCCACCATGGAGGCGATGCTCTGCCTGGTTCCCGGGATCATGGCGATGGTCATGAACACGGAGAGTACCCCGCCGTCCTTGTTCCGGATCTTGAACTCGTAGTTGCGCGGGGCGGCGGCAGGGTCCTGCCTCCGCTTCATATGATATTCGAGCAGCCTGGGGATATCCTCGTCGACCACATACCTGGTCCAGGTCTGGTTGATGATATCGTCCCGGGAGTATCCGGTGAAGTTGGCAAAATCCGAGTTCATCATGGAGATGGTGGTGTCTTCCTCGATGACGATGGTGGCGGTTCCAGAGTTCTCGAACAGGGTGCGGTAGAAGTTTTCGGAGTGGGTGAGCTCTGATTCGATCTGGAGGTACCGCAGGGTACGCTCCCGGAGTTCCTCGAGCTCGGCTATGAGCTGTTGCTTGGTCTTTCGTGCGTCCTTCACGTCCGAATATCCTTGAATGGAATTGTAACCGAGAATGAGGGCACTGTCGAGGAATTGGTGGTGGGGGAGAAAAGACAGTAACTGCCAGAGCTGCGCTCCGGCAGTTATCCTCCCCGATCCTGCAATCTCACCTCTGGTGAGATTGCAGGATCGGGGAGGTCAGGGTTCCAAGTATGATGTCCCGCGCTCAGGCCGTTTCCCGCACCGGGATGCCGCTGGTCTTCAGAAAGGCCTTGATCCCGGCGACGGTGTATTCCCGGTAGTGGACCATGGAGGCGATGAGCGCCGCGTCCGCATCCGCCTCGATGAACACGTCGCGGATGTGCTCGGGCCTGCCGGCGCCTCCGGAGGCGATGACCGGGATGGTGACGTTCCGGGAGATGAGGGAGGTGACGGTGAGCTCGTAGCCTTCCGTGGTGCCGTCGGCATCGATGGAGTTCAGGCAGATCTCCCCGGCGCCGAGGCCCTCAGCCTGTTTCGCCCATGCCAGGGCGTCCATGCCCATGGGGGTTCTGCCTCCGTTGATCACCACCTCGTAGCCGCAGGGGATCTTCTCGCTTGGGGCGACCTTTCTGGCATCCATGCCGAGGACGATGCACTGGTTGCCGAAGTGCCTGGCGCCTTCCGATATGATGTCGGGATTCAAAACGGCTGCGCTGTTGACGCTGATCTTTTCGGCTCCCGCATCCAGGACCCGGTACATGTCGTCGAGCGTGCGGATGCCGCCTCCCACGGAGAAGGGGATGAAGATGTTCGCTGCCACGCCGCGCACCACGTCGATCATGATGTCCCTCTTGTCCGACGAGGCGGTGATGTCGTAGAAAACGAGCTCGTCCACGCCCTGTTCGTAGTATTCCCGAGCCATCACCACAGGGTCGCCGATGTCGATGTTGTCGAGAAACTTGATCCCCTTGGTGGTCCTACCGTTCCTCACGTCGAGGCAGATAATGATGCGTTTGCTGAGCATGATAGGAGTTCATAAGATAAAACAAAGGAGAATTCCAGGGGAATGTGGGTCCGGAAGGTGTGTGGCGACCCAGGTCTTTTCATGACCTGCACATTCAGGGGATCCTCACCAGCCTCACCGGTGAAGATCCCCTGAACAGGCAGGCTGGCTCTGCAACCAATGAACAATTTCCCCCCCTTGCACCAGCAATAAAACAGCGCGGCCGGGGGCAGAATATCACCCCGCGGCCGCACCCGGGCATGGGTTCGAAGGTAGGGAGGCTAGAAGCCCTCGACCGTGATCTCCATCATGGAGAGGTCCTCGCTCTTGATCGCTTTAACGGTTGCATCCACCTCGGGCAGCACGTTCTTGATGAAGTATCGTGCCGATTTCACCTTGCCGTCGTAGAAGGCGGCGTCCTTGTTTTCCTTCAGGAGTGGGGCCAGGGTAGTGGGGTCGGACGGGTTCACACCCTTGGATGCACAGAGGGACTCGAGCTTTTCCTGGGCGATGCCCGCCTGCCAGAGGAGGAGCCAGGCACAGACGATCTTGCCCATCATCATGAGGAACGGGTAGGCGTTACCCACGGGTACGAGGTACTTGCCTTTCTTGCCGCAGGAGGCAAAGAACATGCCCACATCCGCCAGCGCATTCACGCCGCCCTGGACATCGGCCGCAAGGTCCTTCAGTGCCTCACTGCCCTGGTACCTGGCCACGGTGGCACCCATTTCGCCGAGCAGGGTCATGAAGTAGGCACCTTTCTTCATGCCCATCTTCCTTCCCACCAGGTCCAGGGCCTGGATGCCGTTGGTGCCCTCGTAAATGGACGCGATCTTCTCGTCCCGCAGGAACTGCTCGACCGGGTACTCGCTGCAGTAGCCGTAACCGCCGTAACACTGCATGGCGGTCTCGGTGACCCGGAAGCCGACATCCGTGCAGTAAGCCTTCACGATGGGGGTGAGAACCTCCACGATGCCGAGCCACTTCTCCGCCTCCACCGGGTCCTTGATGCCGGCGGCCTTGTCGCCGCAGATGGTGGCGTAGTACATGAGCGCCCGCATGCCTTCCACGTTGGACTTCATCCACAGCAGCATGCGGCGGACGTCCGGGTGCTGTATGATGGGAACACGCGGTGCCTCGGGGTTCTTGAATTCGAGCAGCGACGAGCCCTGGAGCCGCTCCTTGGTGTACTGCAACGCATGGAGGTAGGCGATGCCGGCGCTTCCGAGGCCCTGCAGGCCGGTGGCGATCCTGGCCTCGTTCATCATCTGGAACATGATCTTCATGCCGTCGCGCTCGTTGCCAAGAAGTTCGCCGTAGCAGTCGTTGTTGTCGCCGAAGTTAATGAGGCAGGTGGCGCTGCCGTGGATACCCATCTTCTCCTCGATCTTGCCGATCTCGAAGTCGTTTCGCCTGCCGAGCGAACCGTCCCCGTTGACCAGGTACTTGGGCACGATGAAAATGGAGATGCCCTTGGTGCCTGCAGGGTCCCCCTCGATGCGGGCGAGCACCGGGTGGATGATGTTCTCGGTAAGGTCCTGGTCGCCGCCCGTGATGAACATCTTGGTGCCCTGGATCTTGAAGGTGCCGTCGGGCTGGCG
>DAITOA010000064.1:0-13481 GCA_036834365.1 Thermodesulfobacteriota bacterium
TCCGCTCCATCTCCGCATACCACAGGGCGAACTTGAGCCCGAAGGTGATGGGCTCCGCATGAATACCGTGGGACCTGCCCATGGCCGGAGTGTCCTTGAACTCGTATGCCCTGACCTTCAGCGAGGCCATGAGGCCGCGGATATCTTCAACGAGCGCCTCGCTGCTCTCCTTGAGCAGCAGGGCATACGCCGTGTCCAGCACATCGGAGGAGGTGAGCCCCATGTGGATGAACCGGGCGTCCTCGCCCACATATTCCGCCACGCAACTCACGAAGGCGATCACGTCATGGCGGGTAACGGCCTCGATCTCCTCGATGCGTTCCACGGTGAAGCGGGCCCTTTTTCTGATGGTCTCCAGGCTCTTCTTCGGGATCTTCCCGAGCTTCGCCCACGCCTCGCAGGCGGCGACCTCCACATCGAGCCATTTGCGGTAGCGGTTCTCGTCCGACCATATCTCCTGGAAACGTTTCCTGGTATATCGTTGTATCACGTCTTCAACGCCCTCCGGTCTATCATATAGTTGCTGCCGTCCAGTGCCTTGAGGTATTTCTTGATGTCCGTGGCGTCCTGGGCGGCCTGGCCGCAGTGGGTATAGTGCCCCGCTTCGTTGAGCACCACGGCTATGGTCAAGGTCATGAAGGGGTACTTCCTCTCGGTCCCGTCCCGGCCGGTGGACACGATGCCGCCCTGATCCAGCTCCTCGTCGTTGTAGAAGTTCTTCATGATCGTGTCAAAGCGGGAGAGCACCTCCTCGCAGAGCTGCCGCACATGGCCGGTCGGGCACATGAACACGAAATCGTCTCCGCCGATGTGGCCAACGAAGGTCTTTTCCTGGTTGATCTCCCGCACGGCGTTCGTGATGATTCTGCCGGTGGCCATGATGATCTCGTCCCCCCGGGAAAAGCCGTACCGGTCATTGAAGGGCTTGAAGTTGTCGATGTCCACCCAGGCAATGGCGATGTCTTCCCCCGTATCGAGCATACCCTGGATGGCGCGGATAATGGACTCGTTCCCGGGCAGCCTGGTCAGCGGATTCATGTCCAGCTCCCGCACGGACCTCTTCGCAATGAACCGGAGGCGGGTGGCGATGGAGGAAGCCTCCTCACCCGTGGAAAGGTAATCGTCTATGGAGGCATCCTGCCATGATGACGAGTCGATGGTGTCCCTGTCGAGAAGGGCCACGATAGGGACATTCCCGAATATGGTGTTGCTCCGGAATTCACGCACGATCCCATCGCCCTTGGTCATGAGGAATCCGCCGTCGATGAGGATGATGTCGGGGGGTTCCATATAGATCAGCGAGATGATGTCCTGATTGCCCGTAAAGACCTCGAACGAATCGAACAGGGAGCCGACGAGGTCGCTGATGCGTCTCTCCGCCCTGTCTTGCACGATAAGGATCGCCCTCACATCATCCCCCCGCCGGCGCCTGCTGGTACATCTCAACCTCTTCCAGGTTTTCCATGATGGTCTTCATGAGCGACCTCAGGTCCAGGCGGTCCATGCCGATGGAATCCCAGGCCTTGCGTGAGACCTGGCCGACCCATGGATCGCCTCCGTTGCCCACGCCGCAGGCCCGGACAATGGCATCGGCAATGTGGACCACCGCCACCCGATCCTTGAACCTTACTGCCCCGTCCGGGTCATGGTGGTCCGCAATGGGCACCGAAAGCTTTTCCGGGAGGTTCCACTCCCGGGAGAGCCACTGGCCTATCTCGGCATGGTCAACTTCAAGAACCTCAAGCTCAGCCTCTCTGAAGGAGACCTGCTTGGTGTTCACGACGCCCACGATCCTGTCGAAGTCGGCAGTCAGAGAAACCCTCACCAGGACCTTGCCGATATCGTGAAGGAGCGCGGCGGTCGAGATCTCTTCGGGTTCGCTCATTCCCAGGGCCCTGCTGATGGTCCCCGATACGATGGCGCTTCCCAGGGAGTGTTCCCACAGGCCCACCATGGAGCGTTCCATGAGGTCGAAGACCGATGCGGACAGCACCACGCCCTTGATCACGTTGAACCCCAGGAGGATGATGGCGTGGCTGATGGACGAGATCCTGCCCGGGAACCCGTAGAAGGGGGAGTTCACAAGACGGAGCACCCGGGCCCCCAGGACCTGGTCGGAGGATATCAGCTTCCCCACATCCTTGGGAGAGACATCAGGGCTCTCCACCATGGTCATCAGCTTCTCCACCACCTTGGGCAGGGTGGGAAGGCTCTGGATCTTCCGGGCAAGAACCTTGAGGTGCTGGACCTTGTTGCTCATTTCTCGCCTCCTTCAGCTGCCTCATGGGCCTGCCTCTCCTGGTCCAGGTCCGTGATGGCACCCTCGGCTGCGGCCATGATCTTCTGCATGAGGGAGTCGTGCTGAACCCTGACAAACCTGGCTCTGAGCTCCTCGATGACCTGCTCTTTGGTCTTCGTCTCACCCAGATCTACAGGGTGCCCCTTCAGGGTCAGGTGTGTGATGTTCATCCGCTTGAGCCGTTCGATGATGATGTCCGTCAGCTCCGTACCTTCTCCGCACAGGGCCATGCCCGTCTCGTTGTTTATGGTCTTTGCCAGGACCATTCCGGGCTTCACCAGCTCGATGGGGACCTTCTGCATGAGAACCTCCTCACCTGATCCGTGCACCCACCCTGGGCGGCCGGTCGAAACCCACCAGAGTGAGCGGGCCCTCGGCTGTGTCTGTTGCAAGTAGCATCCCCTCACTGGGCAACCCCATGAGCTTGGCCGGCTTGAGGTTCGTCACCACGGCGATATGCCTCCCGGGGAGGTCTTCCGGTCGGTAGGCCTTGCCGATGCCCGCTACGATCTGGATGGTTCTGCCCACGTCTACCTGCAGAATCAGGAGCTTGTCGGACTTCTCCACGGCCTTTGCCTCGAGAATCTTTCCCGCCTTTATCTCAATACGGCCGAATTCGCTGATGTCAATGATGTTGTCAGGCTTAGACTCCTTTTCTGTCCCTGTCCCATCCTTTGTCTGGGGCTGCACCTTCGGTTCACCCATCCTCTCCACCCGGGGGAAGAGTGCCTGGGCCTGGGTGATGACAGCGCCCGGCTTGAGTTGTCCGAAGGGGAGGATGCCGGCATGGGAGACATCGCTCGAAGCCCCGATGAGCTCCAGGATCCTGTGTGAAACACCCGGCATGACCGGATGGATGAGCGCAGCAACGATGCGGATGGTCTCCATGACGTTATACATGACCGTGGCGAGTCTCGCCGTGTCGTTCTTGGCCAGCTCCCACGGGGCGGTCCTGTCGATGTACTTGTTCAGGGCGGAGATCAGCGACCATACGGCGATGAGCGCCGTGTGCAGCTCCAGGGCGTTCATCCGCACCTTGAAATCGCCCACCACCTTCGCTGCCAGGTCGCTGAGGTCGCGGTCCATATCCTGCACCTGATCGGTCGGCGCCGGTAGGCGTCCGTCGAAATACTTGGCCACCATTCTCGTGCTCCTGCTCACCAGATTGCCGAGGTCATTGGCCAGATCCGCATTGTACCGCTCGATGAGGGCCTCCTCCGAAAAGTTGGAGTCAAGCCCGAAGACCATGTCGCGGACCAGGAAGTACCGGAATGCGTCCACCCCGTACTTGTCCTTCATCTCCAGCGGGTCCACGACGTTCCCCAGACTCTTGGACATCTTGGTGGCGTCCACGTTCCAGAATCCGTGCACGTTCAGGTTCCGGTACGGCTCCACACCCATGGCCTTGAGCATGGTGGGCCAGTACACGGCATGGGGTTTGAGGATGTCCTTGCCCACCAGGTGCTGGGCCTGCCCCCAGAACTCGCGGAAGTGCTCCCCGTCAGGATATCCGATACCGGTGAGATAGTTGATGAGGGCATCGAACCAGACATAGCAGACATACCCTGTGTCGAAGGGGAGCTCGATCCCCCATGAGAGCCTCTTCTTAGGCCGCGAGATGCACAGGTCGTCAATGGGCTCCCGGAGCATGCCGAGCACCTCGTTCTTGTACCGCTCGGGCCGGATGAAGTCGGGATTGCTCCTGATATAGTCGATGAGCCATGGGCGGTACTTCTCCATGCGGAAAAAGTAGTTCTGTTCCTGGACGAAGGTGAGCGGCTTCTGATGGATGGGGCAGTTGCCGTCCACCATCTCGGTCTCGGTCATGAACCGCTCGCACCCGGTGCAGTAATGGCCTCCGTATTCCCCGAAATAGATATCCCCCCGATCATACACCTCCTGGAGGATACGCTGTACGGTCTTCACATGGTCGGGTTCAGTGGTGCGGATGAAGCGGTCGTTTTCCACCTGGATGAGGGGCCAGAGGTCCCGGAAACGCTGGCTGTTCTCGTCAGAGAGCGCCTTGGGTGTGGTGCCGAGGTCCTTGGCGGTCTCCATGATCTTGTCGCCATGCTCGTCGGTGCCGGTGAGGAAGTAGACCTCTTCGCCCAGGAGCTTGTGGAAACGTGCCAGCACATCGGCGATGACCGTCGTGTAGACATGGCCCAGATGGGGTCTGGCATTGACATAGTAGATGGGGGTGGTCACATAGAAGTACTGCTTCATGGGCGCTTGCTCCTTTTCTTCCTCGCGTTGCGGCTTCTCGAGCGTTTCTTCTTCGGCTTGGGCGATGTGGCTATCATGGGCACCATGGGCAATTCATCCTCTGGACGCTCTTCTGTGGGCGCCGGCTTTCCCCGATCCTGGGGGGGGCCTTTCTGCTCCGGAAGCTGCTGATATTCCTCCTCGGACAGGATATCCGAGACATGTGCCTTGACGAAACGTCTGTCCGTGAGCTTGGCAACGACGGTCTGATTGATGACGTTGATGCTCACCACCATGGCCTCCCCCTCAGCCAGGAAGACCTTCTTACCGGGTTTCGGCAGGTTCTCGATCAGGTTCGCATATGACTCCTTCTCATAGGCCAGGCAGCATTTAAGCTTACCACAGAGTCCTGAAATCTTGGTGGGGTTCAGCGTCATGTTCTGGTTCTTGGCCATCTTCACCGAGATCCGCTGGAAATTCGTGAGAAAGGTGGCGCAGCACAGCTCCCTTCCGCAGCTCCCGATGCCTCCGAGCATTGCGGACTCCTGGCGTGTGCCTACCTGGCGCAGCTCGATGCGGGTGCGGTAGCGTTCCACCAGGTCCTTGAGCAGCTCCCGGAAATCGACCCTCCCTTCGGCAACGAAGTAGAAGGTGATCTTGTTCTCGTCGAAGAGCTGCTCCACCCTGATGAGTTTCATGGACAGGCCGCGGGCCCTGATGCGTTCATGGCAGAACGCATAACAGTCCTTCTCCTTGGCGTGTATCCGATCGAGGCGGGCCTCGTCTTCCTCGGTCACCTTGCGGACGACCGGCTTGATGTCCTCCAGGCCCGCCGCCTCTTCTTCCCTCGGATATCCGATGACCATGGCTGCGCACTGCCCGGCCTCCGTCCCGACGATGACCCTGTCCCCCTGGCGTAGCTCCAGGTCCTGGGCATCGAAGATGTAGGGCGTCGGTATGCTCTCGAATCTCACGCAAACGAGTCTGTTGGGTTTTTCTGCATTTTCCATCATTGTCATGTTAGCAACCATGCAACATATTTATCAAGTCTATCTTTAAGGGAATCCTCCGTTGATGCCTTCACATCCATGGGACAGAGAGCATCCGCCTGCCCGGATTCTGACATCTCGCACCTCTTCCTGGAACATGCCGTATAAGGGATGTCGGGTCTGAGCAGGGTTGTTCACTTCTCCCATGCCCGTGCAGAAAAGTCATGTATGATTCTCTCCTGTCCCGGGGGAATGCAAAATGGTACTCTCAGACATTGATCATTGCGGTTATTTGTGTGATAAGAGGACAAGTATTCGCTAGAGAATCCGGGAGGCAGTATGACACTCTGGGAGTTTTTCGTAAAAGGCGGTCCCCTGATGTGGCCATTGCTCGCCTGTTCAGTCGTGGCCATGGCCATCATCATCGAACGGCTCTTCGCCCTCCGTCAGAGCAGGATCATCCCCAAGGACCTCATCGAAGAAGTGGAGCGGCTCACCCGCATGGGCAGACTCAGTGATATTGAGCAGCTGCTGAAGCGGAGCACCTCACCCATCTGCCCCGTCATCATGATGGCCATCAAGAATGCCGGCATGCGCCGGGAGATCATCAAGGACTACATGGAGGAGGCCGGTGCAAGCGAGGCATACTCCATCGAACGATATATAGACATCCTGGGCATCATCGCCGCCATCGCCCCCCTGCTCGGCTTTCTCGGCACGGTCACGGGCATGCTCACCTCCTTCCAGGCCGTGAGCATCACCGGGACTCACTCGAGTCAGCTGCTTGCCGCAGGAATTTCAGAGGCCCTCATCACCACCGTGGTCGGCCTCTCCATCGGCATACCGGTCTATGTATGCTACAGACTCCTCATCGCCCGAAGCGATTACCTTGTCATGGAGATGGAAAAGACCTCGGCAAGGATCCTGGAATATCTCAAAGGGGATGAACATGAAGTTCCAAAAGACAAGAAAGGACAGGAGGACTTCGGTTCTTGACGTCACCCCCCTGGTCGACGTTGTCTTCCTGCTCCAGATATTTTTCCTGCTCACCATCGGAAGCCCGCTGATGCTCAGTGAGGTGAACCTGCCCGCCACCATCAGCGGGAAGAGCGTTGTGTCGGATACCGTCACGGTGATCGTCCTGCCCGAGGAGGTCATCATCGACGGCAGGCAGGCCGACTCGCAGACCATAGCCGCACTCCCCAGGGACAGGGAGATCGTCATCATGGCCTCACGGGAAATCCCCTACTTCAAGATCATGGATGTCCTGGATGCCTTGAGGACATCGGGCCACTCACGGCTCTCCCTTGCTACGCGACCGGTGCACAATTGAGAATATGAATTGACTTGCCTGTGTCATCCCATTAATATTATTGAAAATGAAACAGATCCTCATCATCGAAGATGACCGGAACATACAGGAACTCCTCAGGCAGGAGCTCAATGACGAAGGGTATTCGACATCCATCGCCTCCAACGGGAAGGAGGCCCTGTCCATCCTGAAGAACAATGACAAGCCTGATCTCATCATCCTTGACTTGAGGATGCCGGCCATGGACGGATTCGAGACCATGGGGCATATCCTGAAATTGAAGAATGAAACACCGGTGGTCATCCACACGGCCTACCCGAGCTACAAGGATGATGCACTGGCCATGGCCGCTGATGCCTTTGTGGTGAAATCTCACGACCTCAGTGCATTGAAGAATGCGATCTTTCAGCTGATTGGAAAATAATGCCATTCGTCAACCCGAACGATATTGAAACGGTCATCCTTGCAGGAGGCAAGGGCGAGCGGCTCTATCCCCTGACCAAGGACCGGGCGAAGCCTGCGGTGCCGTTCGGCGGCATGTACCGCATCATCGACTTCACCCTTTCCAACTGCGTGAATTCCGGCCTCAAGAGAATCTATGTGCTCTCCCAGTACAAGTCCCACTCCCTGAACCGCCATATCCAGAGGGGCTGGCTTTCGTTCTTCTCCTACCCCATGGGGGAGTTCATCTACGACATCCCTGCTCAGCAGCGCATAGGGAGCAGTTGGTACGAGGGGACGGCGGATGCGGTGTTCCAGAACATATACTCGCTCCAGCAGAACATGACCCCGTTCACGCTGATCCTCTCGGGCGACCACGTCTATCAGATGAACTACATGGACATGGTGCAATTCCATGTGGACAACGAGGCGGACGTCACCCTGGGGGTCGTCCCCATGCCTGTGGAGACCGCCTCGCAGTTCGGCATCGTCAAGGCCGACAGGGACATGAACGTGGTGGGATTCCAGGAAAAGCCCAAGAAGGACCCGGTCACCATGCCGGGAAACCCAGATTGTGTCCTCGTCTCCATGGGGATCTACGTGTTCCCTACGAAGACGCTCATCAGGAAGCTCGTCGAAGACGCCAAGCTCAAGACGAGCAACCATGACTTCGGCAAGGACATCATCCCCAAGATGGTGAAAAACAACAAGGTCCTTGCCTATCCCTTCAAGGACATCATGGGCAAGTCGTACTGGCGGGACATCGGCACTCTCGATGCCTACTATGATGCCAACATGGACCTGGTGTCCGTCAGCCCCGAATGCAACCTCTATCATCCCCACTGGCCGGTGCACACCGTATACAGCCCCTATCCGCCTTCAAAGATGGTCTTCGCCGGCGGCCAGGACGGCAAGCGGATCGGCCAGGTCCTCGATTCCATCATCTGTGGCGGCTCCATCGTTTCCGGTGGGAAGGTCGAACGCTCCATTATCTCCCCCAATGTCCGGGTGAACAGTTATGCCGAGATCGAGGATTCCATCCTCATGGAGGATGTTGAGATCGGCAGGCACTGCAGGATAAAGAGGACCATCATCGACAAGCGGGTGAAGGTGCCTGCACGTATGACCATCGGCTATGACCCCGAGGAGGACTCCAAGAGATTCGATATCTCTCCGGAAGGTATCGTCGTCGTCTCCAAGAACACCATATTCGACTGATCTTCCCCATGAAGCGTTTCGCCCTGGTAAGCCTCGGCTGTCCGAAGAATCTCGTAGACTCGGAGTATATCTGTGAACGGTTCATGGATGCCGGGTACATCCTCGTCCACGATGCCCGGGCCGCAGACCTCGTCGTGGTGAACACCTGTTCCTTCCTCACCTCCGCGGTGCAGGAATCCATAGACACCATCCTGGAACTGGCAGGTGCAGGCAAGGAGGTCATCTGCGCGGGGTGTCTGGTGAGCAGGTACCACCGTGATATCCTGGAAGAGATTCCCGAGGTCGGTCTCTGCGCAGGGCCGGGGAGTTACGACGGGATCGTTCAGGCATACGAGTCCGGGGATAGATACCTCGAGCCCGCCTTTTCATCCGTGGTGAGCAGGTCCTACTTCTCGGGGACGGCCAGCGCCTACGTCAAGGTGAGCGAAGGATGCTCGAACCACTGCCACTACTGCCTCATACCCTCCATCAGAGGGGAGCTCGTCAGCAAGCCGCCGGGCGGCATCCTCGAGGAATGCCGGACCCTCGCGGCATCAGGGGCCAGGGAGATCATCCTGGTGGCTCAGGATCTGGGAAGCTATGGCAGGGATCTTGGCATCAAAGACGGCCTTGTCCGCCTTGTGGACAGGATCTCCGCCATCGATGCCGTCGAATGGATACGCATCATGTACGTGCACCCCGCCTCCCTGAACGCACGGCTCGTCAGGCAGATCGACGAGAACCCCAAGGTGTGCCCCTACATCGACCTGCCCATACAGCACGTGTCGGAAAAGGTGCTCCGTTCCATGGGCAGGCGCGGCGGGGCAAGGGCGGTCAGGCATGCCTTCGACCTTATCGGGGGGGCATCCCGGGAGATCTGGGTCAGGACGAGCCTCATGGTGGGCCACCCCGGTGAGGACGAAAAGGCCTATGCCGAGCTCGAGGCCTTTGTCGCACTTGGCCGCATTCATCATCTCGGGATCTTCGTCTATTCCCCTGAGGCCGGCACAAGGAGCGCAGCCAGGAAGGATATCCCCCCGGGGCGAACCGCGCTGAGGAGGAAGCGCGCCATCATGTCACTCCAGCAGCGCCTGTCGAAAAAAAGGCTTCACAAGATGAAGGGTGAAAGGATACAAGTACTCATCGAGGGGTATCACCCGGAAACCGACCTCCTCCTCAAGGGCAGGGCACCGTTCATGGCCCCGGAGATCGACGGCATGGTGGTCATCAACGAAGGCGGTGCCGATGCAGGGGTCATTGCCGAGGCGGAGATCACCGGTTCGTGGGAATATGACCTCATCGGAAGGATCGTATGAACGCATCCCGGATCATCGAGCTCGGCAGAGAGGCGGTACGCATCGAGATCGAAGGGCTTGAAGAGCTCTCCTCCCAGATCGGCGAGGATTTCGCCCGGGCCGTCCGGATCATAGCGGACCTCAAGGGCAGGGTGGTGCTCACGGGCGTGGGCAAGTCCGGCATCATCGCCCGGAAGGTGGCATCCACCATGATGAGCATAGGAACGCCCGCGATCTTCATGCACCCGGTGGACGGTCTCCATGGGGACCTCGGCTCCATCATGGCCCACGACGCGGTCCTCATCTTTTCCAACAGCGGAAAGACCAAGGAGGTCCTCGACCTCATTCCGTCGCTGAAGGCCTTGAAGGTCCCGGTCATGGCCATTACCTCCGACCCTGAGTCACCCCTTGCCCGCGCCTCGGACGTCATCCTCAGGTGCAGCGTGAGCAGGGAGGCGTGCACCCTCGGCCTTGCCCCCACCACATCCACCACGGCCCAGCTTGCCCTCGGAGACGCCATCGCCGTGGTGGTATCCCGGATCAAGGGCTTCGACCGGCAGGCCTTCCTGGTCCTCCATCCGGCAGGGGAACTGGGCAAACAGCTCATGGTGCGCATCTCCGAGCTGATGATCACCGGGGACCGTATCCCCATGGTGGCACCTGAGACGCCGTTGGGCGATGTGGTGGTGGAGATGACCGGCAAGAAGCTGGGCTTCACCCTGGTTGGGGCGGACCTCATGGTCGAGGGTATGATCACTGACGGTGATCTGAGGAGGGGCCTGCTGAAACACGGAGACCGGCTGTCAGGGCTCCGTGCCGTGGACATAATGTCCCCCAGGCCCAAGACCATCGGGACCGACATGCTCGCCATCGACGCCCTGGATATGATGGAGAAGCACCTGATCACATCGCTGGCCGTCATCGATGAATCGGGAACCCTCAAGGGCGTCATCCACCTCCACGACCTTCTGGGCAGGGGCAGGCTGGGTCTGCGCTGAACGTTCCTCCCGTTTGCGGAGGGCCTTTCCTTTCCCCATCTCCGACCCTACTGGAGAGGCAGGAATCTACAAGGAGGATCACCATGGAAAAATCATGGCAGGATGTACTTGACCGGTTTCATTACGGGATTTACCTCGTAACGATTGCAGCGGACGGGCTCTACAACGGCATGATCGCTTCATGGGTGGCCCAGTGCTCGCATACACCGCCGCTCATAACCCTTGCCATCAGGAAGAACCGGCTGTCGCATGACCAGATCAAGCAGGCCGGGAAGTTCACCTTCAATCTCCTGCCCAGGGATGCCCTGGGCCTGCTCAAGCAGTTCAAGATCCCGGACTGGAGGCGCAAGTTCGACGGGATCGAGTACGATCTTTCCCCAACGGGGAATCCTGTCATAAAAGATTCCCTGGGGTACCTCGACTGCGTGGTGGAGCGGGTCATCGATGCCGGCGACCACACCCTGTTCATTGGCCGGGTGACAGGAGGAGCCCTGAAAAGGGAAGGCGAGGCGCTTACCACTGCCCAGTACCCGGGGAGGTATCGGGGGGACAGGTAGGCGGCAGCTGCCGGGCTCGTACCTGGAGAGAATCACGATCGTATCTTCGGCACAGATCAGGGGGAAAAAGGCTATACCCTGCCCGATCCGTGCACCTTGCCCAGGCGACTGTTCATGGTATGCAGGTGCGCGGGATGCACGGATCGGGCAGGCCAGTCATGCACTCCCCCGTTCTTGTTTTGTCTTCCCAGGATGAAAAGAAAAGGGAGGGAACCTGTGGTTCCCTCCCTCGGTGTTTCGCAATAAAGTCTGCTTAGACGGCGAATGCCTCGTCCGGGATCCTGCAGCAGCTGACCTCGTCCTGGGTGAGGTTCTCGAGCTTCGCAGGGACAAGGGCCGTGATCCTGTTGATGAAGAACCTGGCGCCTTCGACCTTGCCCGTGTAGAACATCTTCTCCTTCTCGATGGGGTTGGCGGCCAGCTTCTCGAGTGCAACGTTGGCCATCCAGACATGGAACCAGCCGCACAGCGCCTCGGACAGGCAATTGAGGAAGTCGCATGCAGCGATGAGCGGGATGAAGGGGTTCTTCCTGATGAGCTGGCTGAACTGCATGGCCGTTCCTGCGCATGCGTTCAGGGCCTTCTCCACAATCTCGGCCTCGGCCTTCAGTGCGTCGTTCGCCTTGGCCTTGCCGATTTCCGCCTGGGTCTCGCCCAGCAGGTTCATGAAGTACAGGCCCTTCTTCATGCCGAGCTTCCTGCCCAGGAGGTCCAGGGCCTGGATGCCGTTGGTGCCCTCGTAGATGGTGTTGATCTTGTTGTCGCGCATCATCTGCTCGACCGGGTACTCACGGCAGAAGCCGTAGCCGCCGTAGGTCTGGACTGCCAGGTTGGTGACGATGTCGCCCACGTCGGTGCAGTAGGACTTGACCATCGGGGTGAACATCTCGATCATGCCGTTCCACTTCTCCTTCTCTGCATCGTCCGCCGCATTGGCCTTGCAGTCCATGGCGTAGTAGCAGTACAGAGCCAGGGCCTTGATGCCTTCGGTCATGGACTTCATCTTGAGCAGCATCCTGCGGACATCGGGGTGCTGGATGATGGGGCACTGCTTGGCGTTGGGGTCCTTCATCTGCATGATGTTCACGCCCTGCAGCCTCTCCTTGGCATAGGACAGCGCGTGGAGGTACGCGGTGGTGGACAGGGCCACGCCCATGGTGCCCACGCCCTGGCGCTCTTCGTTCATCATGTGGAACATGATCTCCATGCCCTGGCGCTCCTCGCCCATGAGCCAGCCGATGCACTTCCCGGCCTCGCCGAAGTTGAGCGTACAGGTGGCGTTGCCGTGGATGCCCATCTTGCTCTCGATGCCGCCGCAGTTGACGTCATTGGGCTCGCCGCTGGAGCCGTCCGGATTGATCTTGAACTTGGGGACGACGAAGATGGAGATGCCCTTGGTGCCGGCCGGGTCGCCCTCGATCCTGGCAAGGACCGGGTGGATGATGTTCTCGGCCAGGTCATGGTCGCCGGCGGAGATGAAGCACTTGGTGCCGGTGATCAGGTAGCTGCCGTCGGGGAGCTTCTTGGCCGTGGTCTTCAGGGCGCCAACGTCGGAGCCCGCACCCGGCTCGGTGAGGCACATGGTGCCTGCCCATGTCCCGTTGTACATCTTCTCAAGGATGGTATCTCTCAGGGAGTGCTGGAAGAAGTCTTCAATAAGTCTGGCAGCGCCGTGGGTAAGACCGGGGTACATGAGGAACGCCTGGTTGCCGGCGAGGAACATCTGGGCACAGGCAGCGGCGATGATGG
Source organism: Thermodesulfobacteriota bacterium (assembly GCA_036834365.1). GTDB lineage: Bacteria > Desulfobacterota > Desulfomonilia > UBA1062 > UBA1062 > MWEI01. Next base: position 13,043 of record DAITOA010000064.1, read on the forward strand.
CCGGGAAACCCTGGCCGCCCACCTCGGGATTGTCCGATACGCCGAACCAGCCGCCTTCGGCATAGAGCCTCCAGAGGTTCTTGTATGCCTCGGGGGCATACACCTTGCCCTCCTTGAAGACAGCCTCAACCGGCTTTCTCTGTACTTCGTCCGGATACGTGGGAGCGATGTCGTTCTCTGTGAATTTTGCGGCCTGCTCAAGGACCATGTTCACCATATCGGCGTCGTGGTCTGCGAATTTGCCCTTGCCGAGGAGCGTGTCGCCGATCTTGAAGACCTCGTGCAGTATGAACTGGAGATCCCTCACGTCTACCCATTGACTTGCCATATTACCCTCCTTACAAGATTATCGTTTGATTGTCTTTGCCTTGTCGCATGAATGAGCATTCATTCTTATATCCCTTCTCGAAATGCATGTCAACAGATCATCTTGATTTTC
>DAITOA010000065.1:0-11588 GCA_036834365.1 Thermodesulfobacteriota bacterium
ATCTACATGCCCAAGGGCGGCAGGCTCAGGACCATCCTCGAGGAGTACGAGAAGAGGGTCCACTTCAAGCGCGGATACGACATCGTCTACGGACCGGCCATCCTGCGGGGCAAGATGTGGGAGACCTCCGGCCACATGGATAATTATAAGGAGAACATGTACTTCACCGAGGTGGACAGCCAGCTCTACGGCATCAAGCCCATGAACTGCCTTTCCCATATCATGATCTACAAGTCCAAGGTGAGGAGTTACCGGGATCTGCCGCTACGGTACTTCGAGCTGGGCAACGTCACCCGGCACGAGAAGTCCGGCGTGATCCACGGGCTGTTGCGCACCCGGCAGTTCACCCAGGACGACGCCCACATCTTCTGCAGGCCTGACCAGCTCATCGAGGAGATCACGGCCATCATCGACATGGTCGAAGACGTCATGGCCGTGTTCGGCTTCGAGTACACCATGGAGATCAGCACGCGGCCCGAGAAGTCCATCGGGAGCGACGAGGACTGGGAGATGGCCACCAAGGCGCTCATCGATTCCCTGAACAAGAAGGGGCTGCCCTATGACATCAACGAGGGCGACGGCGCCTTCTACGGACCCAAGATAGACGTGAAGATCAAGGACGCCATCGGGCGCCAGTGGCAGTGCGCCACCATCCAGTGCGACTTCTCGCTGCCCATGCGTTTCGACACGCACTTCATCGGGGCCGACGGCGAGAAGCACCGGCCGGTCATGCTCCACCGGGTGATCCTGGGGTCCATAGAGCGGTTCATCGGCGTGCTCATCGAGCACTATGCCGGAGCCTTCCCGGTGTGGCTCGCGCCGGTCCAGGCCGTGGTCATGAACATCACCGACGCTCAGGCCGACTACGCGAAGCAGGTGACGGCGGCCCTGAACGACCGCGAGGTGCGGATCGAGTCCGACCTGCGCAACGAGAAAATCGGCTTCAAGATCAGAGAGGCCAGGATGCAGAAGGTCCCGTACATGGTGGTGGTGGGCGACCGGGAGAAGGAAGAGGGCACCATTGCCGTGCGCGAACGCTCGGGCGAGCAGAGGACCATGAAGGTGGACGAGTTTATCGCTCTGGTGAAGTCATTCGAGCCTGCAGTATAACGGTACCGATTCTATGGAACCTTTTATCTAAACGTGTTGACAACGGAATAGATGCAGGTTAGATAAGCGCATAAAATATTTTCGGGGAGGGTCGCATAGGCAAGTTCGGCTTTCGACAAGAAGATAAGGACAGGATCCGGGTTAACGAACGCATCGTTGCCGATAGCGTGAGGGTCATTGCACCCGACGGCGAACAGCTTGGAATCATGACTGTCCCTGCTGCGGTGAATGCCGCCCGGGAACACGGTATGGACCTGGTTGAAGTGGCACCGCAGGCGACTCCTCCGGTATGCCGTATCATGGAATACGGCAAGTACAAGTACGAGAAGTCCAAGAGGGAGGCCCAGGCCAGAAAGAAGCAGACGGTCATCGTCATCAAGGAGATCAAGTTCCGACCCAAGACCGACGAGCATGATTACCAGTTCAAGCTCAAGCACATTACACGGTTCCTGGAAGAGAAGAACAAGGTCAAGGTCGTGATGCGATTCAGGGGCAGGGAGATCATCCATATGGATAAGGGCTTGGCGATGCTCAACCGGGTCCGGGCCGACCTGGGGGACCTGGCGGTCACGGAATCCGAACCAAAGTCGGAAGGCCGTACCATGGTGATGATGCTGGCCCCGAAGTAGATACGAGGAGCTTACACATGAAACTGAAGACCAATCGGAGTGCAGCCAAGAGGTTCAAGGCGACCGGCACGGGGAAGGTGAAGAGGAACAAGGCGTATGCGCGCCACCTCCTTTCCTGCAAGACCACCAAGCAGAAGAGGAAGCTGAGGAGGTCGGGCCTGGTCGACTCCGCGAACATTGCCGGCGTCAGGCAGATGCTGCCGTATCTGTAAGAGGTAAGGATCATGCGAGTAAAACGTGGTGTAGTGGGAAAGAGGAAGAGAGTAAGGGTCCACAAGCTCACGAAGGGTTATTACGGGGGCAGGAGGAACCTGGTCAGGGTCGCCCAGGAGGCGATGCACAGGGGTCTTGCCTTTGCGTATCGTGACAGGCGAAACCGCAAGAGGGAATTCCGTCGCCTGTGGATCGCCAGGATCAGCGCCGCGCTCAGGGCGCGGGGCACGACGTATTCGAAGTTTATCCATGCCTTGAAGGTCGCGAGTGTGGATCTCGACAGGAAGGTGCTGGCGGATCTCGCAGTCACCGACCCCAAGGGATTCTCCGCCATCGTCGAATCAGTTTCCAAGGCATAATGGAAAAGCAGCTCGAAGAACTCCAAAAGCAGTTCACACAGGACCTGGAAGCAATCCATAAGCCCGAAGAGATCGAGCCTCTGAGGATTCAGTACCTGGGCCGCAAGGGGAGGCTCACGGCCGTCCTGCGCCAGATGGGGACGCTCAGTGCCGAGGAGCGCCCACGCATGGGTGCCCTTTCCAACAAGCTTAAGTCCTTCATGGAACAGGCACTGGACGACAAGGCGGCTGCCCTGGCCTCCGTACAGATCGCCACCGGCATCGACGTCACCCTGCCGGGCCGGGGCCTGCATAGGGGCTCCATCCATGTCATCAACCAGGTCATCGGCGAGATCGAGGCCGTGTTCCGGAACCTCGGCTTCACCATCGCATCCGGGCCCGAGGTGGAGGACGACTACCACAACTTCGAAGCCCTGAACCTGCCTGAAAACCACCCCACCCGGGACATGCAGGACACCTTCTACTTCGACAAGGGGGTCCTGCTGAGGACGCATACCTCGCCGGTGCAGATCCGGGTCATGGAGTCCCAGGGTCTCCCGGTACGGATCATCGCCCCGGGCAAGGCCTATCGGTGCGACTTCGATGTAAGCCACAGCCCCATGTTTCACCAGGTGGAGGGGCTCTGGGTGGAGGAGGGCATCACGTTCGCCCACCTCAAGGGCGTGCTCTACGAGTTCATCCATACCTACTTCGGACCCGACATACCGCTTCGGTTCCGGGCATCCTTTTTCCCGTTCACCGAACCGTCGGCTGAAGTTGACATGGGCTGCATCATCTGCGGCGGCAAGGGGTGCAGGGTCTGCAAGAACACCGGGTGGCTCGAGATCCTGGGCAGCGGCATGGTGGATCCGGCGGTCTACGGCTTCGTGGGCATCGATCCGGAGAAGGTCACCGGCTTCGCCTTCGGCATGGGCGTAGAGCGGGTCGCCATGCTCAAGTATGGCATAGACGACATCCGGCTCTTCTACGACTCGGACCTGCGGTTCTTGAGCCAGTTCGCGTAAAAAGGGCACGCCATGAAGATCAGCTACAACTGGATCAGGGATTTCGTGGACCTCGATGTCGATGTGCATGAGGCGGCGGCCGCGCTGACCATGAGCGGCACCGAGGTGGAGGACATCACCCACCAGAGCGTACCGCGTGAGGTTATCAGTGCCCGAATCGTGGAAGCGAAAAAGCATCCCAATGCGGACAAGCTCTTCGTATGCACGGTGGACACCGGGAAAGAGACCTTACAGGTCGTCTGCGGTGCCCCAAATACCCGCTCCGGCATGATGAGCGCCTTCGCCCCGGTGGGATGCGACCTGGGACCGGGCATGCTCGTGAAGAAGGCCAAGATCCGCGGCGAGGAGTCCTTCGGAGTGCTGCTGTCCGAGCGGGAGCTCGGGCTCACGGACGACCACACGGGCATCATGGAGTTCGATGTAGAGACGAAGCCCGGCGACATCCTGGTCGATGCCCTGGGGCTCGAGGACTGGGCCCTGGACGTGAACGTCACCCCCAACCGCGGCGACTGTCTCTCGGTCATCGGCGTGGCGAGGGAACTGGCGGCGCTCTTCGGGAAGCGGATGAAGATGCCTGATAATCCCATTGTCGAAGACCCGACGTCCGTGGATTCGGTCCTGACCGTGGAGATCGTGGATACCAGGGGATGCCCGCGGTATGCGGCCAGGTTTCTGAACGACGTGAAGATCGGCAAGAGCCCGTTCACCATGCGCAGGAGGCTGTTCCAGTCGGGGGTGAGGGCCATCAGCAACGTGGTGGACATCACCAACTACGTCATGCTGGAGTACGGGCAGCCCCTGCACGCCTTCGACTCCACCCTCATCGCCGGGGGAGGTATCGTGGTCCGCAGGGCGGCCGAAGGCGAGATCTTCGTCACCCTGGACTCGGTGCAGCGGCAGCTCAGGGCCGATGACCTGCTCATCTGCGACAAGGAGAAGGCAGTGGCCCTGGCGGGCGTCATGGGCGGAGAGAACTCGGAAGTGCTCCCCACCACCACGAGCGTCGTGCTGGAGAGCGCCTTCTTCGACCCGGAGGGGATCAGGAAGACCTCCAAGGGCCTGGGGCTCTCCACCGAGGCGTCGTACCGCTTCGAGCGGGGCATAGACCCCGCGGTCCAGGCGGACGCGGCGAACAGGGCCGCGTACCTCATGGCCAGCTACGCCGGTGCACGGGTATACAGGGGCGTCATCGATGCGAACCACCTGTCGCTGGCCAAGCGCGAGGTGAGGCTCAGGCTGTCGTTCCTGGAACGGGTGCTCGGCATCACCGGCATCAAGGGAGACGATGTGGAGCGCATCCTCTCCGGGCTCGGATGCGATGTCAGGGCCGAAGACGGGGGCTGGAGCGTCGGCATCCCTGCATTCCGGCACGACCTCACCCGCGAGATCGACCTGGTGGAGGAGTTCATCAGGGTGTACGGCATGGACAAGGTGCCGCCTGTCCTGCCGACCTTCAGACCCCTGGCGGGCGTGGTGGAGGAGAAGGGGCTGAAGGATCTGAGGGTGTCGCTGGCGGCAGTCGGTCTCAACGAGATCGTCACCTATTCCTTCATCGCTGGGCGCTGGAAGGAATCCTTCCCCGGAGAGACACTGGAGCTGCTGAACCCCATCTCGGACGAGATGAAGATCATGCGGACCTCGCTGCTCCCCGGCCTGCTCACCGCCGTGGAGCGGAACAGGAAGCTCCAGACCCGCGACATCTCCATCTTCGAGATCGGCAAGACCTTCCACCCGTCGACCGGCAGGAAGCTGCCCGACGAGGTCAGGCGCCTCGGCATCGCCCTGACGGGACAGCGGTTCAACGCCCACTGGTCCGAGAAGGGAAGGGCCGTTGACTTCTACGACATAAAGGGCATGGCCGAGACGCTCATCGGAGGCGCCGATCTGAAGCCCTCGCAACTCCCGCACCTGGCGCCGGGATCTCAGGCGGACATCTCACTGGACGGAAGGGTCATCGGTTCCCTGGGGGGCGTCCATCCCGACGTCCTTACACGCATGGACATCGGTGACGAAGTGTTCGTCCTCGAGATCGAGTTGGAGCCCCTGCTGAAAAAGCAATGGAAGGGCCTGGCGGAGATCCCCAAGTTCCCGTCCACCTGGAGGGACATCTCCCTGGTGGTGGACGAGCATGTAGGGTATGCGGACATCGTGCGGAACATCACCGCCAAGGGGATCAGGGAGATCCGGCAGGTCGCGGCCGTGGACGTGTACCTGGGCGACAAGCTTCCTGCAGGGAAGAAGGGCATTACCATCCGCATCACCTACCAGTCCGGGGAACGAACCCTGGAGGAGGCCATGATTGGCAAGTGGCAGGAAAAGATCGTCGCCTCGCTCGAGAACGACCTCGGGATCGCGCTGCGTCAGTAATCTCCCCGAAAAGGCTGTGGACTCCTCCACGCACGTCCGGTACACTGCCCGGCATGGATACAGCCTGCAAGGACATGCATTCAGCCGGGAAAAGACGGCGATCTCCCAAGGAATACAGCCTTACGCCCGGCAAGATACACGTAGTCGTGCTCTTGATGGCCGTGCTTCTGGCCTTGCCGCTGGCGGCTCATGCCGAGTACCTGATCACGCACGGCGGCACGACGGACACCACGCCCTGCTACTGGATCGAGCGGTCCATGCTCTACCTCTGCGACGGAACCGGCCCGATCCCTCTATCAAAGATCAGCGCCATCGATGCCGGGACCATGACCGACCTCGAAGCAGGACTTCACCGTGATACCATCCATCGATTCTTCGCCAATCTGTCCATGCTGGCGGAAAGGGAGGGGGAGATCGTCGAGCAGGACAGGGCTCTGGCCGGGGCGATCGGCGAGGTCGAAGAGCTCAGGAAGCAGCCCGGAAAGAAAAAGGAGCTCAAGGCGTTGAGAAAGAGACTGAAGGCTGATGTCGATGAGGTGCAGCGTAGGGTGATCCTTCTCAAGCATGCATGGGAGTCGGTCCGTATCCCGGAGCGTGGTCTCGTGATGCTCGCCGAGATCAAAGCGCTCCAGTTCCTCACCTGGCTCCAGGCGCTCCAGGAGAGGGAAGTCTTCCTCGAAACCCTGGACCCCTCGTTCAGGGAGTATGCCCTGGAACATGATCGACAGGCCGGAGAGTTCAGGGTGATGTACGGTGAAAGGCTGCTGCAGACAGACCCACTGAACCATTGAGTCTATTTTCGGGTAAGGGGGTTATCTCGGGACGATGGCGCTTGCCAGGAGCTTTTCCGCCTCGGCCAGGGTAGTCCGCAGGTACTTGTCCGTGTTGGTGAGCCGGGTCGCCTTCATGTCCATGACCTGGGTGATGCCCAGGAGGAGGCCCCAGATGATGTCGGAAAGGGCGTAGGAGCTCATCTTCCTGAGGAGTCCCTGGTCCATGGCCTTCTCCAGGAGATCCCTCGCCAGCTCGAAGTCGTACTTGCCCCGGGTGCTGATGGTGAGCCTCGAGTCGGCGTTGAGCTCGTTGATGAGGTCGGACTGCTGGAAGAACGAGTTCGCGACCCTCAGAGAGTCCGGGGAGACCTCGTAGCTTTTCAGGAAGGCCCTGAAGAAGTCCTTCACCAGGGACTTGCCGTTCGTGTACCGGCGGGCGTCAAGCTTTTTCTCGATCTTCTCGAACTGGGAGCCGAATTCCTCCAGGAAGGGGAGCATGAGGGCCGAGTAGAGCTCGTCCTTGGTCCTGAAGTACTGGTATATGGTGGGTTTGCTGATCTCGGCCTCGAAGGCGATCTCGTCCATGGTGGTCCTCAGGTAGCCCTTGGAGAAGAACACCTTCTTGGCCGCCGCGAGGATTCCCTGGATGCGCTGGTCTTTTTCCCTCTTCTTCCTCTCCCGGATGACTTCCTGATGTTTCTGCATCGCCTGTCCCTTCAGCTGTCGTGGTTGAAAGATAGTGTATGAACCATAAGTAAAATAACTACTGACAGTAAATAATATGAACATCAGAGAATGGGATTGTCAAGGCAAATCAAGGAGAAAAGGAGATATCGACGAGACGGGGAATACAGAGTGCGAGCTCCATGCTTGACAATGTATTAACCATTGGTTTAAAAACTACTCATAGTAGGAAAATAACTTAAAGTAGATGCTTGAAAAGCCTGCGGCGTTGCATGGTTGTTCTGAATAAAGGGGGGGTTCTTATGGATTTCAGTATCACCCAGGAACAGAAACTCTTCAGGGAGACGGTCTACCGGTACGGTCGCGACGAGGTGGCGCCGCTGTGCGAGGAGGCCGACCTCAGGGGCGAGTTCAGCAGGGAGATCTGGGACAGGCTCGCATCCTTCGGCATCTTCGGACTGCCTTTTCCCGAAGAGCTTGGGGGTTCGGGAGCCGACCTCGTCACTTGCTGTCTTGCCGGTGAGGCTCTCGCACACGCAGGTGTCGACGGGGGCAGCCTGCTCGCATGGGGCGCGCACACCTACCTGTGCGCCCATAACATCTATGATTTTGGGACCGACGAGCAGAAAAAGCACTACGTCCCGAAGCTGGCCTCCGGTGAGTGGATCGGATGCATGGGGCTCACCGAGCCCGGTTCCGGGTCGGACGCCGCATCAATGCGGACCACCGCGGTGAAGAAGGGCGGGAGCTACATCCTCAACGGTACCAAGACCTTTATTACCAACGCCCCGGTCTCGGATGTCTTCGTGGTGTTCGCCAATGTCGACCGGGCACGGAAGCACGAGGGGATCACGGCCTTCATCATCGACAAGGGGACTCCCGGGCTATCCACGAGCACGCCCTTCCACAAAATGGGATGCAAGTGTTCCTCCACCTCGGAGGTCATCCTCGAGGACTGCGAGATCCCCGCAGACAACGTCCTGGGAGGGGAGGGCAAGGGCTGGATCATCGCCCTGTCCGGTGTGGAGTGGGACCGCTGCACCCTGCTGTCCCCCATGCTGGGGGCAGCCCTGTTCAACCTGGACGCCTGCGCCCGGTATGCAAACGAGCGTCACCAGTTCAACCGGCCCATCAGGAGCTTCCAGGCAATCCAGCACCGGATCGCCGACATGAAGGTCTTCATCGAGGCGGCCAGGCTGGCCATCTACCGGGTCGCCTCGGCCAAGGACCGCGGCCAGATGCTCAACCCGCTGCAGGCAGCTGTGAGCAAAGTCTATGCGGGAGACCGCGGCTTCGAGATGGCCTCGGAGGCTGTCCAGGTCTTCGGGGGGTACGGTTTCATGCACGAGTACCCGGTGGAGAGGAACTTCCGGGATTCCAAGCTCGCGGCCATCGGCGGCGGCACCTCGGATATCATGCGCATGATCGTTTCCCGGATCATGATGATGTAATCGGGCCTGAAAGGGGGTTTGCAATGGATTATCAGCTTTCCGCGGAACAGATGAAGCTCCAGCAGGACATGGCAGCATTCTGCAGGGAGGAGATCGCTCCGGGTGCAGGGGTCATCGAGACCTGCGACGCGGAGGACAAGGATGCTCGAATGAAGAGGAACCTCGAGCGACTGGGAAAGGCGGGATGGCTCGCCATCGGTCACTCCGGGGACGGGCTTGACCTGGTGGACATATTCCTGACGGGCGAGGAGATCGCCAAGGCCTGCGGGGCGACCTTCGTCAGTGCGCGGGCGAGCGCCTTTCTGTGCGCCGGGGCTCTCCGCCTGTTCGGCACCCCGGGGCAGAAGGAGCGCTACCTTCCCAAACTCATGGACGGCTCCACCATCGGGTCGTTCGCCTATTCCGAGGACCAGGCCGGTTCCGACCTGGGGGCCATAACGGCTGCGGCCAAGGAAGAGGATGGTTCGTGGCTGATCGGCGGGACAAAGGACATCGTGGTCAACGCACCCATAGCGGATCTCTTCATCGTGCTCGCATGGAATGATCCGTCGGCAGGACCGGATGCCGGCTTGAGCCTCTTCATCGTCGAGAAGGAAGCGCAGGGCTTGAGCACCGGGCACAGGGTCGAGACCATGGGACTTAAGGGAATGCCCGTCGCCTCCATATCTTTGAACGGGTGCCGGTCGTCAGGGATCCTGGGAGACATACCGGGCATGGGCCTCGATCAGGTGAGACGGCTCATGTCCATGGGCTCCATCGGGATTGCGGCCCTGAGCGTAGGCATCGGTACCGCCTGCATGGAGATCTCCACCGCCCACGCCAAGGGCAGGAAGGCCTTCGGCAGGAGGATCGGCATGTTCCAGGATGTGGGCTTCAAGCTCGCCGACATGTTCGCCTACAACGACCTCGGCAGGATGATGGCGCTACGCGCCGCGTGGGCCTTCAACACCGGCGACCGCGAGGCCGAAGTCCTGGCAGCCTGCGCCAAGCTCTTTGCCAGCGAGGCGGCCACCAGGATCGTGAACTGGGGAATGCAGATCTTCGCCGGCCACGGGTACATCGCGGGGAGCGACATGGAACGCCTGTACCGCGCCGCAAAATTCGGCGAGATCTGCGAGGGCACCTCGGAGATGCTGAGGCAGTCGATCTCAAGACAGGAGCTGGACAGGTTCGCAGCGGTGTAAAGGTCATGGGCGAAAGACTTGAACCCCTCGAAATCGTCATCTGTCCTTTTCACGATAGATGACAATAATGATGGAATTTATATGAAGGGCAGATGACGATTTCGAGGGGTCAGGAATTTCCCAGAACAATGCATGGGTGAGAATCTGAAGATTTCAGATAACAGATCAATACAAGGATAGAAACCATGGATGTCATCGAAACCCGTATCGACACCGACTCGGACGAGTATAAGAGAAACTACGAGGCCATGGAGGTCCTTGTGGCCGACCTCCGGAACGAGCTGAGGAAGGCCCGGGAGGAACGGCCGCAGAAGGACATCGATCGCCTGAAGGCCCAGGGAAAGCTGCCGGTGCGCACCAAGCTCGACATGCTCCTGGACAGGAACACGCCCTTCCTGGAAATAGCACCGCTGGCCGCAAGGGGAATGTATGACGGCAGGGTCCACGGGGCGGGCCTGGTTTCCGGCATCGGCGTTGTGGAGGGTCATGAGGTGCTCGTGGTGGCGAGCGACGCCATGATAAAGGGCGGCGCGGTCTATCCCATGGGGGTCAAGAAGCACCTGAGATGCCAGGCCATCTGCATGGAGAACAGGCTTCCCATGGTGAGCCTCCTCGACTCGGCCGGGGCTTACCTGCCCCTGCAGTCCGAGATCTTCCCGGACATCGACGACGGAGGCAGGATCTTCTACAACCAGGCCGTGATCTCCAAGATGGGCATCCCTCAGGTCACTGCGGTCATGGGGCTCTGCACCGCAGGAGGCGCCTACGTGCCCGCCATGTCCGACGAGGTGGTCCACGTCAAGGGAACCGGTGCCATCTTCCTCGGCGGACCGCCGTTGGTAAAGGCCGCCACGGGCGAAGAGGTGACCGCTGACCAGCTCGGCGGTGCCGAGGTGCACTGTATAGAGTCCGGTGTATCCGACTACTTTGCCGAGGACGACGCCCATGCCATCTCCATCGTGCGCAAGATCGTCAAAGCCCTGCCGAAGTCTGAAAAGGCCAGGCTCACGATACGCGAGCCCAAACCGCCCATTTACGATCCCAAGGAGATCTACGGCATCGTGAGCAGGGACCTGAAGGTGCCCTACGACTGCCGGGAGATCATCGCACGCATGGTGGACGGCAGCGAGTTCCTCGAGTTCAAGGAGCTCTACGGGCCCACACTCGTCTGCGGGTTCGCCTACATCCACGGCTACCCTGTAGGGATCCTGGGCAACAACGGCATCCTGTTCTCGGACAGCTCGCTCAAGGCCACGCAGTTCATCCAGCTCTGCGACCGGCGGGGCATCCCGCTGCTCTTCCTGCAGAACATCAACGGCTACATCATCGGGCGGCAGTACGAGCGCCTCGGCATCACCAAGGACGGCCACAAGATGGTCAACGCCGTGTCCACCTGCACGGTGCCGAAGTTCACGGTCGTCGTGGGGGCGTCCTTCGGCGCCGGCAACTACGGCATGTGCGGCAGGGCCTATTCGCCAAGGTTCCTGTGGATGTGGCCGGGCGCCCAGATCGGTGTCATGGGAGGAGAACAGGCAGCCGGCGTGCTCATCACCCTCAAGAACGACCAGAACGCCAAGGCCGGGCTGCCGCCCATGACCCCGGAGGAAGAGGAGCTGATCAGGAAGCCCATCGTGGACGCCGCCAAGGCCCAGGGAGATGCATACTACAGCACCGCGAACCTGTGGGACGACGGGGTACTCGACCCGGCAGACACGAGGAACGTGCTGGGGCTCGCCATATCCGCCGCCCTGAACGCGCCGCTGCGGGACGATGCGGTGGGGTTCGGGGTGTTCAGGATGTAGGGTTGTGGTTTT
>DAITOA010000066.1:0-10780 GCA_036834365.1 Thermodesulfobacteriota bacterium
AGGATTTGAACCTCCGACCCCCTGAACCCCATTCAGGTGCGCTACCAGACTGCGCTACGTCCCGAAACCGCCTCTCTTGCTAACACAGCCGTATTCTGGGTGTCAAGGGCACAGCTGTCGATTTTGCACTTCGTCGGATATACTCTCATGGAAGGGAAACTACTGACTGACGGTTTTTCCATCAGCCATCAGGGGGGAAAATATTCAGCCTCTCTGGGCCACGTCCGCAGGCCTGGCGAAGTAGTGCCGTATGATGAGGCGGGTCAGTGTGTCGGCCTGGATCCAGAAGCGGTCGTCCAGGACAAGCAGGCATCCGATGGCGATGGCCTCGCCAGAGGCGTCATTACGTGCAAAGCCGACGAACCAGTTGCGCCTTCCCCTGGGCTCGTCTCCGTCGATGCTGCCGCTCTTGGCTCCTATAGTGAGATTCCTCAGGACCCTGTCCGAGGAAATGTTCCTGAATTCGCCTGATAGTGTTCCGCATCTGGTTGTCCGTTCCATCATGGAAGCCAGGCAGCGGGCCGTGTCCTCGCCCATGACACGGATCATCTCCACATCACCGCCCCGGACGATGCGAGGTGTGACCATGGCCCCGTCGTTTACGGCAGCGCTCGCCATCTGAGCCGCATGGACGGGCGTGATCTTGGTCTGCCGGTTGAACCCGCTGGCGAGCTCTGCAAGATTGTATTCATCCACCGGGAAGAAGATCGTGCTCGGGGTGCATTCGATCTCTTTGAGAGGTGACTTCCAGAAACCCATCTTCATGGCTGTCAGCAGGATGGGTGTTTCACCAAGATATGTGGTGCCGATCTTGGCGAAGACGACATTGTTGGAATGCGCGAAGGCATCGGCAAGGGTGATGTCGGCGGTCCACCGGTCTCTCCGATTGACGAGCTGGTTCTTGTACAGCGTGTGGGCACTGCCCGTGTACGAGAACGTGCTGGTGTCCGTATATCCCCCATGGTCCATGGCGGCCACGGCGGTCACCATCTTGAACACACTCGCCGCGTGGTTGGCGTCCAGGCACAGGGTGCTGTCCTCGCCCTGAGGTCCCTGCCCGTACATGGCAAGGATATTGCCGTTATGGGCATCCATGACTACGATGGTCCCGTAGTGAAGCTTATATTTCCCTGCATTGCCGGCGATGAACTGCTGGAGGTCCCAGTCTATGGTAAGGTTGAATCTCCTGATGGATCCCTGATCTATCCTTACGAGATCGTTTCTCATCAAAGGTGCTCCCTTCTCAGGGATCACCTCCGATCCTCCCTTTCCGTCCGGGAGGAAGAAGAAGGACAGCCCTATGAGGAGCAACGGCAGGAGGAGATAGCGGAGACGGAAGCGCCTCGGCCTTCTCCCCTTCTGTGAGGCAAAGTCATCTATCGGAAACTGTCTAATCATTCTTATATCTTAACCCGGCATATTGCACAGAGAGGTGATATATGTCAACACTGCGCCTGCCTTTCATATCAATTGCAATCGGCAAAAATCTACATATTCAAAAGGGTGAACAGTTGCATTCCGGAAATAATCCCCGATCATCGGTCATTTTCCAGCGATATGGCTGTATCAGAGTCTCCAATGAAACTCTCTCCCTTGATAAAGGTCTTGTCTTCTGGTAGTGTTTCGTGCTCATTGGAACATAAATCACTCCTGAAAATGAACAGATGGGGATTCATAGGCAGGAGCTGCAGGAACCCCGGAATGAATTGATCGAGTACCATGGGCATGAAAAAACGGATCATAGATATCAGGACCGAGATAGACTCCATCGACGATGAGATCTTGAAGCTCCTCCTGGAGCGTTCCCGACTCTCCGTTGAGATGGGCAGGCTCAAACGCGCAGAGCATATGCTGGTGTTCGACCCCTCCCGCGAGGAGGAGATCATCGGCAGGCTCGATGGCCTGAGGCAGCCGCCCATGACGAGACCCATGGTGGAGGGCATCTTCCGCGAGATCTTCAGCGCATCCCGATCTCTGCAGCAGCGACAGAAGGTCGCGTACCTCGGTCCTGAAGGCAGCTTCTCCCACCAGGGGGCATTTTCTGTCTTCTCGCTGGACGGCGATCTCATCCCCTTCAAGGACATCGAATCGGTCATCCAGGCCGTGGCATCATCCCGCGTGGATCTCGGAGTGGTGCCTGTGGAGAATTCCACGGAAGGCATGATCAACCAGACCCTGGATATGATGGCCGCAACGAGGCTTTCAGTCATTCAGGAATTCATGCTGCCCATTCGGAACTGCCTGCTGGCAGCCATCCCCAGGGAGAGGATCAAGAAGGTGTTCAGTCATCCCCAGGCCATTGCCCAGTGCAGGGGCTGGCTCACCTCGAACCTGCCGACCGCCGAGGTCATCGAGACCGCCAGCACATCGGATGCGGCCATGGCGGCACGATCCCATGAGGACGGAGCAGCAGTGGCCTCCTCCATGGCTGCCGAACTCTACGGGCTGGCCATACTCACCGAGAACATCAACGACCTGCGCGAGAACATCACCAGGTTCTGGGTCGTATCCCGCACCTCTCTGCCGGTGGCCGGGAATGCCAAGTCGTCCGTCATCGTCACCCTCGACAACAGGCCCGGGGCCCTGTACAGTGCCCTGGGCGTATTCGCCCACGAGGGTATCAACCTCACCAAGATCGAATCGAGGCCATCCAGAAAGAGCCCTTGGGAATACATCTTCTTCATCGACTTTCAGGGCAACCTCATGGACAACAATATAAAGGAAGCCATCGAGGAGATCACAGCCCATACCCGTGACCTCATCATCCTGGGTTCCTATCCCGAGGGGAGAATCCTGCCGTGAAACCCGTGGAGCCCGCACCCTGGATCGACGACATCCCGGCGTATGTGCCCGGCAGGTCCAAGGATGATATCGCCAGGGAGTACGGGGCCGTCAGTCCCGTCAAGCTTGCATCCAACGAGAATCCCCTGGGGCCCTCTCCGAAGGCCCTTTCGGCCATGCTCTCATCCATGGGGTCGGCTCATCTCTACCCGGACCCCGACTCGAGGGATCTGCGGAGGGCAGCGTCACGCTTTTTCGGCTGCATGCTGGAGAACATCATCGCGGGAAACGGGTCCGACGAGATTCTCGACCTCATCTGCCGGGCTTTTTTAAGACCGGGAGACGAGGTGGTCATACCTGAGTGCACCTTCAGCTACTACGGCATCGCCTCCCGGGCCTGCGGGGCAAAGGTGGCGGGCTCACCGATGCGGGCGCACCGCATCTGTGTCGAGGGCGTCAGAAGCTCGCTGGGCCGGAACACCCGGATCGTCTTCGTGGCCAACCCCAACAACCCCACCGGGACCTGCCTGAACAGGGACGAAGTGAGTGAGCTGATCTCTCTGGTACCGCCCGACGTGCTCATCGTCATGGACGAGGCATACGGTGCCTTCGTTCGCCGGGACGACTTCTTGAGCGGTACCGGGCTTGTCCTGCAGTACGAGAACCTCATAACCGTGCACACCCTGTCCAAGTCCCACGGCCTGGCAGGCATGCGCGTGGGGTTCGGGATCGCCTCGGAGACGATCCTGGCCTCCATGATGCGCATCAAGCCCCCCTTCAACGTGAATTACCTGGCCCAGAAGGCTGGAGAAGCGGCGCTGAACGACGATGACTTTCTTCGGGAGACCCTCCGGATAACCTGGGAGGGACTGGATATGCTGGGACGTGTCTTCGACCGTCTCGGGCTCCCATATATCCCCTCCCAGACGAATTTCGTGCTGGTGCATATAGGAAAGGACGCCCGCAGGGTCTACGAAGGACTCCTGAAAAAAGGGATCATCACCCGTTCCATGGACAGCTTCGGACTCCACGAGTACATCCGGGTGAGCATCGGCACCCCTGAGGAGACCTCCCTGTTCGCTTCCGCACTGGAAGAGATCCTATGAAGGTCACCATCGTCGGGCTCGGCCTCATCGGCGCATCCGTGGCAAAGGCCCTCAAGGGCAAGGCGCACATCGCAGGTGTCGATGCCGGCGGCCGGACCGTACGTCAGGCCCTGGATGAGGGCGTCATAGAGGAAGGCTCCACGGACATGACCGTTGCCTCTGGCAGCGACGTGGTCGTCATCGCAGTCCCTGTCGGCAGCGTCGTGGATGCGGCATGGCGGGTGATCAGACACGTCACGGATAACACCGTGATCACCGACACGGGATCCACCAAGACCCACATCGTGGAGAGCATCGACCATATCTTTCCCTCCTTCGTGGGGTCGCACCCCATCGCCGGCAAAGAGCTCCCGGGATACGCACACAGTCAGGCCGACCTCTTCAGCGGTGCGGTGACCATCATCACCCCTTCGGAGAAGACAAGACAGGACTGCATCGGCAGGGTCCGAAGCCTGTGGGAGGAATGCGGGTCCTCCACCCGCATCATGGATACTCTCACCCATGATCGGCTCATGGCCGTCATAAGCCATATGCCCCACCTCCTGAGTTACGCATCCATGAAACTGGCCGATGATCTGCACATACACCGGCAACTCCTGGGGGCCGGTTTCCGGGATTTCACCCGCATCGCAGCATCGGACCCGGTCATGTGGAGGGATATCTTGTTCGACAACAAGGAGAATATCCTGCCCCTGCTCGATGCGTACATCGATGAGCTGGAACTCCTGCGCACCTTCATAGATGGTGACAGGAAGCAGGACCTGCACAAAGCGCTGTCATCCTATGCACGGATCAGGAGAACATTGTATGGCGATTCACGGTGAGATCACCCCCCCTCCGGACAAGTCCATTTCCCACCGCTCGTTCATGTTCGGCGCCCTTGCGGAAGGAACCACCATTGTCAGGAACGCCCTCGAATCGGATGACATCAGGAGCACCAGGGATGCCCTCTCCGCACTCGGGGTCGAGATACGCAGGGACGGAGACGCCTACCTGGTCGAAGGGTCGGGGATGAAGGAGCCCGGACAGGTCATCGATGCGGGCAACTCGGGTACCACGGCCCGGCTCATGTCCGGCATCCTTGCCGGCATCGACGGGATCTCCACCATGACAGGCGACCGTTCGCTTGTGCGGAGACCCATGGCGCGGGTCATCAAACCCCTGGAGCTGATGGGTGCACGGTTCATGGCCCGCAGTGGGGGATACCTGCCCATGGCGGTCAGGGGCGGCAGGCTCAAGGGGATCTTCCACCCCATGGAGGTGGCCTCGGCACAGGTCAAGTCAGCCCTGCTGCTGGCAGGGCTCCGGGCGGAAGGCACCACCACGGTGAACGAACCGTCCTTGAGCAGGGACCATACCGAACGCATGCTGGCCTACTTCGGTGCAGACCTGACCATCAATGCAAAGTCGGTGAGCCTCTCCGGCGGCCAGAAGCTCCAGGCCAGGGACATCACCGTGCCCGGAGACCCCTCCTCGGCGGCATTCCCGGTGGTATGGGCGGCGGCGACACCCGGCTCGGAGATCATTGTCCGCAATGTCTGCCTGAACCCCACCAGGACCGGGTTCCTGCCGGTCCTCGAGCGCATGG
Organism: Thermodesulfobacteriota bacterium; assembly: GCA_036834365.1. Taxonomy (GTDB): domain Bacteria; phylum Desulfobacterota; class Desulfomonilia; order UBA1062; family UBA1062; genus MWEI01. Next base: position 5,476 of record DAITOA010000066.1, read on the forward strand.
GGGCCAGCATCAGCATCGTGAACTGCACGGACCGAGCGGGGGAGCCGGTCGGGGATCTCGTCATCCGCGGCACCGAACTGCAGGGCACCTCCATCACGGGCGAAGAGGTCCCCACCCTCATCGACGAGATCCCGATCCTGGTCATTGCCGCTGCCCTGGCCTCCGGCACGACGGTGGTCACCGATGCCAGAGAGCTGCGCGTCAAGGAGACTGACCGCATCGCCGCCATGGTGAAGGGCCTCACCATGCTCGGGGCTGAGGTAGAGGAGCTTGAGGACGGCCTCGTCATCAAGGGCACGGCCCGGCTCACGGGCGGGAACATCAGCACGTTCTCCGACCACAGGATCGCCATGTCCTTCTTCATTCTCGCCCGGGCACGGAACATCGAGGTGGGCCTCGATGACATCTCATGCGTGAACATCTCCTATCCCGGCTTCTTCTCAGACATGGGTACGTTCCGTTGAGACACCATATCATCACCATCGACGGCCCTGCAGGAAGCGGAAAATCAACGGTGGCAAGGGAGGTGGCCCGGAAGATGGGATTCACCTTTCTTGACACCGGAGCCCTCTACAGGACGGCCGCTATGGCCGTTCTCGAGGCTGGGGTAGATGCCTGGGACAATGACGCCTGTGGCGCCATCCTCAGAAATATTCAGATTGGTATGTCGTCAACCAGGGTCTCCCTGGACGGACGGGATGTCACTGAAGAGATCAGGGCACCGCACATCAGTGAACTGGCCTCCTCCATCGCGGTGCATCCCTCGGTCCGCAGGGGGCTCCTCGCCATACAGCGCTCCTTCTCAAAGAAGACGTCCCTGGTTGTCGAGGGCAGAGATACCGGGTCGGTGGTATTCCCGGATGCGGACCTGAAGATCTATCTCATGGCATCACCGGAGGAACGTGCCCGTCGAAGGCACGAAGAACTCCTGCGCAAGGGTACGGACACGGGGATGGAGTCAGTTTTGAAGGACATGGAGAATCGAGATCAGCGTGACATGACACGCACGGAATCACCGCTGGTCATACCTGATCACGCTGTTGTGGTCGATACGACACACCTGACCTTCCATGAAGTGGTGGAGAAGATCCTCTCCCTTGCCAGGGAAAGGTTAACCGATTAGGAGACGGTCCTTACGGCCGGAATCCTCCAGCGTAGCCTCTTTGCGCATTTCCTGCGCCATGTGGTCGAGCATCTCTTTGGAAAAATTGATGATGTCCTTGTTGCTGAACCCGTTACGGATAAGCTCCTTATAAAGGCTCTTTGCAAGGATCTTGGTGGCCCTTGTCGTATCCATGTTCTTCAATATGATATCAAGATTACCTTTTCTGCTCATGTCCATTCCTCGTCACTCTCTGGCCACTATAGATGCATCTACCATGCCAATTTGCTGATCACTAAATTTCTATGAATTAATCAGTGGTTGTATGTTCCTTCCCATTCATCCCTGCGACTACCTGTGGAAAATCTGCAATAGCTGAATCATTCCTTATGCCTGGCGGAAGGGCTTCGGGCCTGGACTTGTATGGTTCATCACCACTGATGAAAAAACCACACTATAATAATTGCCGTCCACGGCAAAAAGCGGGAGTCTTCATGCAGGAGAACCGATTTCAGTGCCCGGCGACTGGGTTGCCGCTGCCGTTCCCTTCTTTCTGGACCTCCACCTCTTCCGCCTCCTTCTGGGTTTGCTCTTCACCTGGTTGCCTGGATACCGTTCCCTGAAGGCGGTGCGGAATGCATCCTCGCCGGGGTTGAGCCTGCCCAGTGCAACAAGGGAGAACAGGGACGCGGCGTCGGCATAGCTTGCCCTCTTGAGCAGGGACCACCTCATGCGTCCGGTGTCCAGGGCGGTAAGCATCTGCTCAAGGATCTCGATGGCATGGATCGCATTGGTCCGGATTCCTTTGGGGATGACCATATTCATCCCTGAAACGGCAAACTCATCAGCGAGCAGCTTGACCCTGTCCATACCGGGTTGCCCCTTCTCCCTCACCACCATGCATGCCCAGGGCCACAGGAGCAGGCTGTAGGAGACCGATGGGGATGGAGCGTTTCCCGATCTCACCAATCCATCATGAACCTCCATCAACCGGAGAAATTCTTCCCTTGCACCGTCATGTCTCTCCAGTATGCTACCGACTTTTCCCAGGATGACGGGGAAAAGGGGAAATTCCATGAGCAGGGAGAAGATCGCCGCGGCATAGCCGGAAAAGAGATCCTTGTTGAACTCCTCGTACATCCGTGAACCGGAACACCCCGCCAGGAGCTGGCTGTTTTCCCTAATAGCCTGCGCAGACTGGTCTTCTATGGAAAACCCATGGCGTGCCGAATGCCTGAGCACCCTCCACATCCTCACCGGATCCTCCGCATACCGTGTCGAAGGGTCGCCGATGATGCGCACCAGGCGCCTGGATATATCATCAAGCCCGCCGACGTAATCGAGGATCGAGAAACTTTCGATATCGTAAAACAGGGCATTGATGGTGATGTCTCTGCGAAAGGCGTCCTCACCAGGGCTGCCGAAGGTATTGTGAGGGTCGCTTTCCGCCTCTTCGGACGGATCGGGCTCCCTCCTGAAGGTCGCCACCTCTATGATCTTGCCGCCCTTGAAACGAATATGGGCAAGCCTGAATCGCCTGCCGATCAGGAAGCAGTTGGCGAAAAGCTTCTTGACCTGACCGGGTCTGGCATCCGTCGCAATGTCAAAGTCCTTGGGCCTTTTACCGAGGAGCAGGTCTCTCACGGCTCCCCCTACCAGATAAGCCTTGTGACCGTTCCTGGCAAGCCTGTAAAGGACCTTCAGGGCATCAGGGTCAATGTCTTTGCGTGAGATCGCATGCGATGATCTGCTCAGTATAACCGGATTTCTCGTCTTATTCATCTTTCACTCTGTCTTCGTCAGGCTTCCCCTCGATGCGATATCCTTCGGTGGCCCAGTGAACGAGGTCAAGCCCTTTGCATCCCCTGGAGCAGAACGGCCTGTAGGGATTGCCTTCATAAGGCATGATTCTACCACACGACGGACATCTGACCTTTTTCCTGATGCTTCTCACCTGTTTTTCATTGTTCATACCAGGAACCCTGTTGATCCACGTCATAGCCCATTTCGGTCAAGAAGTACACTCGGAGCTGTAAAACGGCTTCGACAAAGACCCCTTGTCGACTTCACCCCACGATGTGAATTATCGAGGTCTTTTTCCATTAATAAATTTCTATTGACTTAAATGAGCAAAGAGTGATTTGTTAAAAAAAAGCGGAACAGCAAGAGATCCGATGCAGAAAAAGATCAGAAGAAAACGTCAGATCCTCCGGAATAGAACCGTTATCCTGCGGTCGGCCAGAGAGCTCTTCCACAAGAAGGGTTTCTACGGTACCACTATGGAGGATATCGCCCAGTACTCGGGCTTCGACAGGAGAACCATTTACAATCACTTCAAAAACAAGGAGGATGTCTTTGCAGCCCTTATCTCGGGCATCCTCACGGACATCGATACCGTATTCAATGAGATCGGCAACGAAAAAGGATCTTCGCTGGACAAGCTCAGAGAACTGGTCCTGAGACTTCTGGATCTCTACATCGACAACTCCCAGCTCCTGAACATCTTCATGTCGGAGTACGAAACGAACGAGATCAAGAAGAGACAGCATCTGTCCGCCTATACCCTCAAGAACATCAGTGCATACAAGAAGATCGAATCACGTCTGGTCGCCATGATCAAGACCGCCCAGGACGAGAACCTGGTGGCGAACGTCCACCCGTATATACTGGCAGGCATGCTCAACGAACTCATCCTGCGCAGTGTCATCGTACTCCATAATCAGAAGGGCGCCATCCGCAAAAAGGACATCATCCGCGACATCTTCGAGCTCATGGGCAAGAATGTGGTGAAGGCCCCCCTCATCACCTCATCGCCGACCCTTTGACCGCACCCTTCAGCTCATCGCGGGCGAACCTGAGCGGCTCTTCCTACCGCGAAGAAAGACACATCTCCCGAGAACTACCCTGGACATAGAATGAGGGACGGGGAATACCCCGTCCCTCTCTTCACTCGAACCTGAACGGATCAAGACTACATCATGCCGCCCATATCCGGCATACCGTGTCCACCCGGCATGGGCATTGCGGGCTTCTCCTCGGGGAGTTCCGCAATCATGACCTCGGTGGTGAGCAGCAGTCCGGCCACCGATGCAGCATTCTGCAGGGCCGAGCGTGCAACCTTAGTGGGGTCGATAATGCCCGCCTTCACCATGTCCTCGTACTCTTCCGCATCGGCATTGAATCCTGTGTTGCCTTTGAGCGCCTTGACCTTCTCCACCACGATGCCGCCTTCCAGTCCCGCATTGACCGCGATCTGGCGGAGCGGCTCTTCCAGGGCCTTCTGGATGATCTTCACGCCGAAAACCTGGTCGCCCGGAACATCGAGCTTGTTGAGCTTCTCGATGCAGCGCAGCAGGGCCACTCCGCCGCCGGCGATGAAGCCTTCTTCAACGGCTGCCCTGGTGGCATGGAGGGCATCTTCCACACGCGCCTTCTTCTCCTTCATCTCAGGCTCTGTGGCCGCGCCGACCTTGATCACCGCTACACCGCCGGCCAGCTTGGCAAGGCGCTCCTGGAGCTTCTCGCGGTCATAGTCCGAAGTCGTCTCCTCGATCTGGGCCTTGATCTGGCTGATGCGCCCCTGGATGGCTCCCTTCTTGCCGGAGCCCTCCACGATGGTGGTGTTGTCCTTGTCGATAATGACCTTCTTTGCAGTACCGAGGTCAGTAACAGCGACCGACTCGAGCTTTCGGCCGAGGTCTTCGGAAATCACCTCGCCTCCGGTGAGGATGGCGATGTCTTCCAGCATGGCCTTGCGGCGGTCACCAAAGCCGGGTGCCTTCACCGCTGCGCACTTGAGGGTCCCGCGGAGCTTGTTCACCACCAGGGTCGCCAGGGCCTCGCCCTCGATGTCCTCGGAGATGATGAGCAGTGACTTGCCCTTCTTTGCGATCTGCTCGAGGATTGGGATGATGTCCCTCATGTTGCTGATCTTCTTGTCATAGATGAGGATGAGCGGGCTCTCAAGCAGGGCCTCCATCCGTTCGGCATCGGTTACGAAGTAGGGGGAAAGATATCCGCGGTCGAACTGCATGCCCTCCACCAGTTCCAGGGTGGTGTCCATGCTCTTTGCCTCTTCCACCGTGATGACGCCTTCCTTGCCAACCTTGTCCATGGCGTCGGCGATGAGTGCTCCGACTTCGTTGTCTCCGTTGGCGGAGATGGTGCCGACCTGCTCGATCTCCTTCTTGTCCTCCACCTTGC
>DAITOA010000067.1:0-10267 GCA_036834365.1 Thermodesulfobacteriota bacterium
CCAGCCCGTAGAAGGCCAGCAGCTCGGAGTACTCGCTGTTGCGCGCCGTGTCCCATCGAACGTCGGGGTCGCCCTCGGCGTATGCCTTGGGGGTGAGCAGCTTGAAGAAGATGCGTTCCCTGGCGATGAAGTCGACGAACTCCCGGTACCAGATTTTCTTGTTGTAGTCGTCGAGCAGCCTCTGCTTCCCCATGTTTTCGAAGAAGGCTATGGTCTTGTCCATGATGGCCTTCGACCCTTCGTCGGCCAGGAGGCACTTGTACTTTTTGGGCTGGATCAGAAAATTCATACTCTACTCTCCTTTCCTCGAGACAGCTGTCTTTTTTGGCGATGCGATGCTCCCGAATCGGAGCGTTTCATCTGCGATAGGGGCACCTTTCTCTCATACACGATCACTTGCGAAATGTGAAACCTTTTGTGAAACGATCGTTCACGGTTCTTTTACAGACCGGCCCTTCCATCAGATGTTCACCGGCAGGGTTGCGGGGATCAGGAGTCCCGACTCAAAGGCCTGCCTCTCCAGTTCCTCCCTGAAGTCCGGATGCGCTATCGATATCATGGCCTTGACCCTGTCCGGGATGGACTTCATGTAGAGGTCCGCCACGCCGTACTCGGTCACGACATACATGGCATCGGACCTCGGAGTCGTCACCACGGTGCCGGGGGCCAAGTTCAGCACGATCCGGGACATGAGGGAGCCGTCCTTGTTCCTTCCTGTGGCCGGCAGAGCGATGAACGACTTGCCGCCCTTGGAGGCAAGGGCCCCGCGTACGAAGTCCGCTTGGCCGCCGGTGGCGCTGTACTGGGTGTGGCCGATGGTCTCGGATGCGATCTGCCCCGTGAGGTCCACGGTGAGACCGGCATTGATGGAGCACAGGTTGTCGTGGCGCCTGATGGTGTCATAGTGATTCGCTATCTGGATGGGCATGGCGAGGATGGTCGGGTTGTCGTCGCAGAAGTCCAGGAGCCTCTTGGTTCCGATGATCAGTCCGCCCACCGCTATCTTGTCCCGGAAGATGGTCTTCTTCCTCCCGGTGATCACCCCGAGCTCGGCCAGCTCCGCCACCGCGTCGGAAAGGATCTCCGCATGAACGCCCAGGTCCTTCTTCTCGTGGAGGAAGTAGGCAACGGCATTGGGAATGCCGCCGATGCCCAGCTGGATGGTTGCCCCGTCCGGGATGCGTTCGGCGATATACTCCCCGATCATCCTCTCCACTTCAGTGATCTCGATCTCGGGCACGACGGGGAGATCGTGGTCCTTTTCAACGATATAATCCACCTCGCTCACGTGGATCATGTTCTCGATGCCGTGGATCCACGGGGTCTTGCCGTTCACCTGGGCGATGACCTTCCTGCACCTTTTCGTGGCATACCTCCCGTAGACCACGCCGCAGGGGCCGTAGTTCATGTAGCCGCGCTCGTCGGGCGGGGTCACCTCGATCATGGCCACGTCGTGCGCCTGGGCCCGGTCAAGCGCGATATAGGCCTTGGAAAGGTGCATGGGGAAAGGCACCACGTTTCCCTGGGGCATGAACATCCTCTCCAGCGGTCCGCAGTATCCGGAGTAGTACGTGATCTTCCCGACATAGTCGCCCCCCAGGAATGCAAAGGGGTAAATAATGAGGTTGCTGGCGATCTTCACCTTCTGGATATCGTCCTTGCGGGCGGCCAGCGCGTTCAGGATGTCTATGGGTGCGCTGTTGACCGGCGGCACGATGATCCAGTCGCCCGATTTGACCTGGGCAGCGGCCTCCTCTGCCGTCACGAGCTTGTTTCTGTAGTCTTCCCTCCATCCCTTCAATGCTGCGTTTCCTGCCATGTGATGTCCTCCTTGATGCTTGTGATGGTACCATGGGCATGAGCAGGAGTTGTGCCACATCCCTTCCCCTTCCATCGCTTCGGTATCAATAATGAATTTCCTCATCAGCCCGGCAGTCTGCCCATATATCGGCAGTGTCCGCCCAAATATGGTCTTGACTTGATCGTGCAGGGAAAGTACACAGGCATGGGCACCACGAGAGACACACCATGAGCGACCTATCGAGAAAAGACTGGCAGACCCTGGCCGTGCTCAGGGCCTTCGATGAGCCGGCCGGACCGGATCTCCTCGCCGCCCTGGTCCCGTTGAGCCCCCTGGAGCTGCAGGGTTTCCTGCGCACAGGGTTCGATGCAGGCCTCATCGTGATCAACACGGAGGGAGACATCGCCCTGACAAAAGACCTGCCTGCGGAGCTCTCGAGTCAGCTGGAGCGAATAAACACGAAGGAACGTCTCGGCACCCTGGTCGACACGATACGGAGGCTCGGCCTGCAGGACTCGATGAGCGAGAACGTGCGCATAAGGCTCCTCATGAAGGCGGGACGCGGCCACGATGCAGCCCTTCTGGCCGAGGAGGCGTCGCGCAGGGCCCTCCGAGCCGACAACAAACAAGCCGCCCTCGCCCTCCTTGAAACCGCCCTGGCCCTGAGCAGCCCCTACACCGGAAGCTCCGAATGGGCACCGCTCTTTCTCCAGACAGTCAACGAGATCTGCAGGCTCCGGCTCAACCTGATCCGGGACATCCACGATATCCCTGCCCTGCTCGAGCAGGCCTACCCGGTGGCGGAGCGCATCGGTGATCTCCGGACGCTCACCCGCTGCGATCTGGTCATGGGCCTCTACAAATATGTTATCGGCCAGACGGCAGAAGGTTTCAGGCTCATAGGATCCGGCCTGAGCCGGGCGGATGCCCTGGGCGACGACGATATCTTGGCCATCTCCGCTGAATTCCGCGGTGTCTACTACTACCTCCAGGGCACGTACAAGGAGGCGGTGGACAGCTGCGAGACCGTGGTCCGCCAGAGCAGCCTGAAATCCGGACATGCCGTGCCGACCTTTCTCCCCGAGCATCTCGCCTCGTCTTCCGCGCTCGGCTACTGCAGCGCCCTGCTGGGCCAGCATCACCGGGCCATCGGGGTGCTCGACTCGCATTGGAGGAGATCGCGCCTGGTCAAGGGCAACCGCAACAGCTGCTTCTTCGAGGCTTTGCTGGGCATCGTGCTCATCATCATGGGCCGCAGGAAAGAGGCCCACGCACACCTTGAATCGGCCCGCAAGGAGGCCCGGGAGAACGGCAACAGGGCGGCCATGCACGTGGTCATGAAGGGGCTGGCCTACTACAGTTACTTCGAGGGCGACCTGGAGGAGGCCTACCGCATCACCAGGGATACCGCGTTCACCGAGGCCATCGGCCCCCAGTACAACTGGCCCGTCACCCTGGAGATGCTCTACGCCTTCGAGCTCAAGGGCTTTCCCCCCATTCCTTCCTTCAGGCTCGAAGATGAGATGGAGCGTGTCCTTGCCGGCCCCAACCTCCACCTGAGGGGCGTCGCCCTGCGGCTTCGGGCACTGCAGGCCCGCGGCAGGGGCGAACACGCCGACGTGATCCTCTCGCTCCTGGAGGCGAGCGAGACCGACCTGCTCAAGACCGGCGATCCCATCGAGCTTGCCAAGACCAGGGCCGAGATGGCCCGCGTGAAGCTCGCCCAGCACGACCGTTCCTCCGCCCGCAACCTCACGCTCATGGCATGGGAAGGCCTGGGAGGCTACGGCCAGGAATTTTTCCCTGACGACCTCGTTCCCCTCCTGCGTGTCGGCGCACCGGCAAGGATCGGGAATCCCAGGCAGGACCTCATCGACAGGTTCATGGACATCCTCGATGAGTTCGTCCCGAGCGCAGACCGAGAGGAGATTCTCACCAGGATCGTATCGGCCGCCACCAGGTTCTTCGGTGCCGAGCGCGGCGGGCTGTTCTGGTTTTCGGGTCCGCGCGAAACGGCCAGGCCGGTGCTGAGGTCTTCCTGCAACCTCGACAGGTCGGAGGTCTTTTCTGAATCGTTCCGCTCCACGCTCGGCCTGGTATTCAGGGTTTTCCGCAACGGCGAGCCCCTTGTCATGAGATCGGACGAACCTGGAGCCGAAGGGGGAGACCGGCATCAGACCCTCGCCGTCATCTGCCTGCCGGTCTCACTGGGGGGACAGGTGAGCGGGGTGCTCTATCTGGACAATTCCTATATTGACCCGGGCAGCGAGGTTATCGACCGGGACGTGGTGGTCAGGGTAGCCCGCCATATCAGCATTTCCATGGAACGCATCTTCCACTATACCGGGATGCTCGAGGCCGACAGGTCCCGGCGCTCATCGGCCCAGCTGCTGGACGGGAGGGCCGAGACGGACGGGAGCATCCTCGGGAAGAGCCCGGCCATGACGGCGCTGCTTACCCAGGTGGACCAGGCGGCCGTCACGGACGCGACGGTGCTCATCACCGGAGAGACCGGGGTGGGCAAGGAGCTCCTTGCCCGCAGGATTCACGACATGAGCAGGCGGAAATCCGGGCCTTTCGTGATCGTCGATCTGGCGGCGGTTCCGGAGACGCTCGGGGAAAGCGAGCTCTTCGGCCACGAGAAGGGTTCCTTCACGGGAGCAGACCGCCAGAAGGCCGGCCGCGTGGAGCTCGCTCACACGGGCACGCTCTTCATCGACGAGATCGGCGACGTCTCCCTCTCGGCCCAGGTGAAGCTCCTGCGGGTTCTCCAGGAAAAGAGCTTCGCGCGTGTGGGAGGGACCCGCACCATGGCATCGGACTTCAGGCTCGTAGCGGCCACCAACCGCGACCTGGCCAGGGATGTCGCCGAGGGCAGGTTCCGTCAGGACCTCTTCTACCGGTTGAACGTGGTGCCGCTGGTCCTGCCCCCCCTGAGGGAACGGGGAAACGACGTCATCCTCCTGGCAAGGGAATTTCTCGGACAGTATGCACGGAAGTACCACCGGGTACTGCCCGAACCGACAAAGGAAGACATGACCGCGCTCCTGACCTATCCATGGCCGGGCAACGTACGGGAACTGAAGAATGTCATGGAGCGAACGGCGATCCTCTCATCATCGGACAGTCTCAGACTGAACCTGCCCGTACCTTCCGGTCAGGCCGAAGGATCGTTATTCACGGACACGCCTACCTTGGACGAGATCCAGCGCCGGTACATCTCCCGCATCCTCGAGCTGACGGGCGGTCGCATCGGAGGCCCGGGCGGGGCAGCGGAAATCCTCGGCATGAAGCGCACAACCCTGCAGGCCCGGATGAGGAAGCTCGGGATCTCCTGATCACGTCCCGCTCATGCCCGCCAGGATCCAACCTGCCCCTACCGCACCTCCACCTGTATGTTCCCGGTGCGGCCGGTCCGGTGGTCCAGGGCGAACAGGGTTATCTTCTGCCCTGCCTGCATTGTTTGGGCGAGGTTCACGAGGTCGTCGACGCCGCCGATCTGCTGTCCGTTGACGCCGAGGATCACGTCATCCACCTCGAAGCCCTCCATGCCCAGAGAGCCCTTCGGGTTGATCCAGTTGATGGCCACACCCTGGTCCGGGTCGAGGCCGTACTTGTTCAGTTCCTTTTCGGAGAGCGGCCTCACGTCGATGCCCAGTCTGTCCCGCAGGGCCGAGGCCATGATCTTCGTCGCATCGTCGAGGTTCCCGACCTTTACGGGGATCGTGAGCTTCTTCCCGTCACGAACGATGCCGATCTTCACCTCGGTACCCACCGGGATGCCGGCGATGAGGTTTCTCAGGGTACTGGAATCCTCCACCTCCTTTCCGTCCACGGAGAGGATGACATCATCGGTCTTGATCCCCGCCTTGGCGGCCGGACCGCCCTTCATCACATCCGCCACGTAGGCGCCCTTGGGGGTATCGAGCTTGAGGGCCTTCATCTTGGGGAACTGGATATCCTGGATGGATACCCCGAGCCAGCCCCGCTGCACCTTGCCCGTCTCGATGAGGGATTTGGCGATATGGACGGCCATGTTGCTCGGTATGGCGAACCCGAGTCCCTCGGAACCGCCCGACTGCGAGGCTATGACCGAGTTGACCCCTATGACCTGGCCATCGAGATTGAGCAGCGGCCCCCCGCTGTTGCCCGGGTTGATGGCGGCATCGGTCTGGAGGAAGTCCTGGTAGTTGTTCGGGTCGGTGATGCCCTTGCGGTGCTTGGCGCTGATGATGCCCTGGGTCACGGTCTGGTCGAGGCCCCTCGGGTGGCCGATGGCCACCACCCATTCACCCACCTCCACCCTGTCGGAATCGCCGAAGGTGACGCTAGGCAACTTTTCATCCGCCGAGACCTTGATCACGGCGAGGTCCGTCTTGGGATCGGTGCCCACGATCTTCGCGCCGTACTGCTTGCCGTCGGAGAGGATCACCTGGAGCTGGGTGGCGCCGCCCACCACATGGTTGTTCGTGAGGATATACCCGTCGCTGTTCATGATCATCCCTGTGCCGATCCCCTTGAGCTCCCTCTTGAACTTCCTGGATCCCTGGGGAACGTCAAAGAAGCGCCGGAAGAACGGGTCATTCTCAAAGGATGAAAACGGATTGGTGACCTCCTGGCTCTGGGTTACCTCGATATGGACCACTGCAGGGATATTCCTCCCGGCGACCTCGACGATGATGTTCCGGAAGTCCCGCTCGCTGGTTATGGGTGGCTTCGATGTCGTCTCGGCGGTCTGGATGATGCCGGCCTTCGGTACGGACACCACCGCATCCTGCTTTCCCTGTTCCTGAACCCCCTTCTCTTTCTCATTCGTGCAGGCTCCCAGGGTCAGGAGGAGAACCAGAACCACAGCCAGGACATAAACAGTGTTTTTCCTCATCACGCACTCCTTTCCTTACCGCACCTTCAATAATACCATGCCGCCCGTCCCGTGCAAGGGGATCTCTGTTAGGCATTGCCCTGGGAGGCGCATGGTGCTATACACTGCCGACACGAAAGAGGCGACCATGAAGATCGGACTCATCGGGCTGACGAAATCGGGCAAGACCACCATATTCAATGCGCTGACGGGCATGGACATCGCAACGGACCAGTACAGTGCATCCAAGGACGAGCCCAACATAGCGGTCGTGCAGGTTACGGACCCGCGCATAGGGGCACTCGTGGAACTGTACCGGCCGAAGAAGACCACCTACGCCACCCTCGAATGCATGGACTTCGGGGGATTGAAGAACAGCGGAGGCGAGAAGAAGGAGATCTTCGGCGCATCCGAGCTCGGGCTCATCAAGACCGCCGATGCCCTGGCCCTGGTGGTGAGGAACTTCCACGACCAGTACATCGACAGCGTCCTGGGCGAACCGGACGCCCTTTCGGACATCGACACCATCATCTCCGAACTCGTGCTGGCGGATCTCATCCTGGCCGAGACGAGGCTCGAACGGGTTAATCACCAGATCCAGCGCGGGGCGAAGACCCCTGCCCTGGAGATGGAACGAGATGCCCTGTCAAAGATTGCGGCCTTCCTCGACAAGGGAGACCTCAAGGCCTCCCCCGGACTTACGCCGGACGAGGAAAAGGCCATGCGCGGCTTCCGGTTTCTGACGCTCAAGCCCATGCTGGTGGTCCTCAACTCCGACGAGGACACCTTTGGCCGCAACACAGAGCTGCTTAAAAGAATGTTGGCTGACAACAAGGCTATCGAGTTCGCCGGAAGATTCGAGACAGAGCTCTCCCGTCTCGATGATCAGGAGGCACAGGCCTTCATGGAAGACATGGGCATCACTGCATCAGCAAAGGACAGGCTCACCATGGCTGCATACGACCTGCTCGGATACATCTCCTTCTTCACCGTGGGGGCGGACGAGGTGCGGGCATGGACCATCCGGCGCGGTGATACCGCAGTGGATGCCGCCGGAGCCATCCATTCCGACCTGGCCAGGGGCTTCATCCGCGCCGAGTGCTTCACCTATGATGACCTCATGGGGCACGGATCGGAGAAGGCCTTGAAGGATAAAGGCCTTTTCAGGCTGGAGGGTAAGACCTACCTGGTCCAGGACGGCGACATCCTGTCCATACGGTTCAACACCTAGGACCCGGATTGACCGGCCTGCTGAACCCGTGCGGGGTTTCTTCTTGCCGAAAACCCATGGACCGGCTACATACATCACCATGATATGGAGGTTCCCGCCATCGAGGGCGATCCTCACCGTTCTCTTCATGGCCCTCATCCATGCCTTTTCGGCCTGCTCGTCGGAGGAGGAGAGCAGCACCGGTACCGGACAGGATCCACTGACCCTGAGCCTTGCCCAGGTCTACTCCACGGTGACGTCACTCGCGGTGGAGGTGGCATACGAACCCAACGCCGAACCGTATACAGGGACGATCCATGATGAGGTCCCCACCTGGTGGATACTGCAGAACAATATCGAGGCGCTCCTCCAGGATCGTGGCATTTCCTTGCATGTCCCCTGGGACCTCGAAGGGATGGATCCCATATCCGGGCAGGACGAGGAGGCCTGGACCTCCTCGGAGATCGTGGAACTGGCCCGAGGCATCTGGGACACGCCCATGACGGAATCCGCCGTATCCATCCGTATCCTCTTTCTGAACGGCAACTACGAGGACGAGGGTACCGTCAATCCACAGATCCTCGGCGTGTCCTTCGTTGGGACCTCACTGATCGCGATCTTCAAGGATGTCATCGTCAATTCAAGCTCCTCCACAGCCATAGCCTGGTTCGTGGAGCAGGCGACCCTTGTCCATGAGACCGGTCATGTCCTGGGCCTGGTGGACAACGGCCTTCCCATGGTATCGGACCACGCCGATTATGACCATGTCCGGCACTGCACGAACCAGGACTGCGTCATGTACTGGAAGAACGAGGGGGCATCCGACATGAGGGACTTCGTGAGGCAGGTCATGGAAACGGATTCACTGGTGCTGTTCGGGGATGAATGCCTGGAGGACGCCTGGGCATATGTCCCGTAGCCTGTCTTTCACCTCCTGAAAACAAGAAAGGCCCGGGTCGAGACCCGGGCCTTCCGCATCACACTCTCTTCGTAACGGCTTTATTTCGTAAACCTCTTCCGGAACCCTGCAAGACCGATAAGGCCTGCACCCAAAAGGAGCATGGTCGCGGGCTCGGGGACGGGGGCGGTGGAAGTTGCACCGACATGGCTGATCTTGCCTATCTCAAGGAGATTATACCCGGTTGCATCATAGAGGTTGATCACTGCCCAGTTGAGGAGCTCGTTGTTCTCGAACAGGAACCAGCGATAGGTGGTATTATTGATATCCCCTGTCTTGATGAGAAAATAGGTAGGGTATAATGTCCCGAAGTCATACGCGAAGGTATTATCGTCCTCATCATCAAGCGACATACCCGTATAAACCTGCGTAAAAGTATTCGGTGTACCTATCTGTTCATAATCTTCGGCAGTAAAAGAAGTGTCCAGCACCGAATTGATCCAGTTAATTTCTGTCTGTTCACCACTGTTCTTAAGAGTGGTTCCGGTAATATACGTATCCAGCAACCCCACATCGACCCAACCATTGTCATAGATGTAGAGACACCACGCCGAACTGGTGAATACGAGGAGAAAACAGAGAGTCATGGAAGTAATAATTATTCTTTTCATGTTGTAGCCCTCCGGCCCTGTGCAATGTTGTAGTCTGGTTTATTTTTGCAATACCCGGGCCAGCACTTGGATCCTTTACATTCAAAGAGTTACATGGTTATTATTCAACGCCAAGCAGAATACAAACGGAAATAATTTACCCTTGGCTGAGTACCGCCTTTCCACTTTCCATCTTTCTGAAAATACAGTGCTTATGGACCAAAAAGAAAATAAGGTAATACATTGCATGATTATTATAGCAAAGTATGCCGATGGATCCTTTCCCTCCCTTGCTGTAACTTAAGCCTGACTGTTTTCCTGCTTCACCATGCAGTCATATCAGTGCAAGGCGGTATGCATGATCATGCCCTGTGACGTGGATACATTTTCTCTTTCCTGAACGATGTGATAATAGTGGTCACAGCATGGCCCTCGGACTCGATAGGGCTTACAGGAGCATTCCCCATGAGCAACGGAGCGGAAAAGATCATCTACACCATGATGAGGGTCAGCAGGACCTACCAGACAAGGCAGGTCATCAAGGACATCTCGCTGTCCTACTTCTATGGCGCCAAGATCGGGGTGCTGGGGTTGAACGGCTCGGGCAAGAGCACCCTGCTGCGCATCATGGCGGGCGTCGACCGGGAGTACGAAGGCAAGGCGGTCCTCTCCCCGGGGTACACCCTGGGCCTCCTCGAGCAGGAGCCGCTTCTCGACCCGGACAAGACCGTCAGGGAGGTCGTCGAGGAAGGCCTCCAGGAGACCGTGGACCTGGTCAGGGAGTACAACGATATCAGCATGAAGTTCGCCGAGCCCATGGGCGACGACGAGATGGACCGTCTCATGG
>DAITOA010000068.1:0-10221 GCA_036834365.1 Thermodesulfobacteriota bacterium
GGAGGGAGGCAGGACCGTAGCTTCCGGCGTCATCGTCAAGATCATAGAAGATTAACAGGAGCAAAGAGCAATGGAGACCCAAAGGATACGCATACGACTGAAAGGATACGACCACAAGCTCATCGACCAGTCGGTTCAGGAGATCGTCGATGCGGCACGCAGGACCGGTGCCAGGGTTGCCGGGCCCATTCCCCTGCCCACGAAGATCGAGCGCTTCTGCGTTTTGAGGTCTCCTCACGTGGATAAGAAATCCCGGGATCAGTTCGAGATCCGCACCTTCAAGCGGCTCCTCGACATCCTCGACCCCACCCAGCAGACCGTGGATTCCCTCATGAAGCTGGACCTCTCGGCCGGGGTGGATGTGGAGATCAAGCTTTAGTTTACATCGGAGACAGTCATGATCAAGGGTATAATCGGAAAAAAGCTCGGCATGAGCCAGATATTCAACGAGAACGGCGAGATTGTTCCCGTCACGCTCATACAGGTGGGTCCCTGCTACGTGATCCAGAAGAAGATTCAGGATCGCGACGGCTACGATGCGCTGCAGCTCGGCTTCGGCGAGAAGAAGGAGGCGCGCGTCAGCAAGCCCGTCAAGGGCCATCAGGACAGGGCGGGCAAGGGATATTTCTACCACCTCCGCGAGGTCTCGTGCGATGACATGAGCGCCGTGGAAGTGGGCCAGGAGATCAAGGCATCCGAGGTGTTCGCCAAGGGTGAGACCGTCAAGATCACCGGCGTCTCGAAGGGAAAGGGCTATGCAGGCGTGGTCCGCAGGCACAACTTCGGCGGCCTGCCGGCAAGTCACGGCTCGCTCATCCTGAACGAAACCGGGTCCATCGGCACGAACACCTCTCCCGGAAAGGTCATCAAGGGAAAGAAGATGTCCGGCCAGCTGGGCAACAAACAGGTTACGGTCAAGGGATTGAAGGTCGTGGACATTTTCGAAGACAGGAATATGATCGCTATCCGCGGTGCCGTGCCCGGCAACAAGGGTCAGCTCGTCATATTGCGGAAGCAAGAGGGTTAAGCCATGCCGGTCGTTGATGTATTCAACATTGCAGGCGAGAAGGTAAAAGAGATCCAGCTCGACGAGAGCGTGTTCGGCACCGAGGTGAGGCCTCATCTGCTCCACGACGTGGTGGTATGGCAGATGGCCAACCGCAGAGCCGCCACGGCCAAGACCAAGAGCCGTTCCGAGGTTTCCGGGGGCGGCAAGAAGCCGTGGCGCCAGAAGGGGACGGGCCGGGCCCGGGCAGGAACCAACCGGTCGCCCATATGGAGGCACGGCGGCGTGGTGTTCGGACCGAACGGCAGGAACTACAAGACGGATCTGCCCAAGAAGGTGCGGAGGCTGGCCCTGTGCTCGGCCCTGAGCATGAAGGCCGGCGAGAACATGCTCAAGGTCGTGGACGCCATGGACTTCACCGAGCCCAAGACCAAGGAGTACGTCAAGGCGCTGGGCGCTCTGGGCATGCAGAACTCCCTGGTGGTCGTGGGGGATGCGAGCGCGAACACGGCCCTGGCTTCCCGGAACCATCCCAAGAGCAAGCTGCTGAACGTAAACGGTCTGAACGTCTACGACATCCTCAAGTACAAGGGGCTGGTCATAGACCTGAAGGCCGTGGAGCTCATTGTAGAGAGGCTGAAGCCATGAAGACCGCAAGTAGCATACTCAAGCGGCCCCTGGTCACCGAAAAGGGCACCATGCTCAAGGAAAAGGGCAACAAGGTGATCTTCTCCGTGGCGAAGGACGCCAACAAGATCGAGATCAAGAAGGCCGTGGAAGAGCTGTTCGGTGTGCACGTCGAGGACGTGCGGACCATGAATATCAAGGGAAAGACCAAGCGCTGGGGATTCAGGCACTTCGAGCGCTCCGACTGGAAGAAGGCGATCGTCACGCTCAAAGCGGGTGAGACCATCGAGTTCTATGAAGGGGTATAACCGATGAGCATTCGAGGCTTTAAACCGACATCGGCCGGCAGGAGGACCATGACGGTCTCCACCTTCGAGGAGATCACCGCCGCCGTACCGGAAAAATCGCTTACGTATCGACTCAAGAAGAACAGCGGCCGCAACAACCTGGGCCGCGTTACCGTCCGTCATCAGGGCGGGGGCAGCACCCGGCTCTATCGCATCATCGACTTCAGGCGCGACAAGGTCGGCGTGCCGGGAAAGGTGATGACGGTGGAGTACGATCCCAACCGTTCGGCGAGGATATCCCTGGTGCAGTATGCCGACGGGGAGAAGCGCTATATCATCTGGCCCGAAGGACTGCAGGTGGGCAGCACGATCATCACCTCGGAAGAGGCGGAGATCAGGACGGGCAACGTCCTGAGTCTGAAGATGATGCCCCTGGGTACCAGCGTCCATAACGTGGAGTTCAAACCGGGCAGGGGCGGCCAGCTCATCAGGTCGGCAGGTACTGCGGGACAGGTCCTGGCCAAGGAAGGCGACTACGTCCAGATCAAGATGCCCTCCGGCGAGGTCCGCAAGGTCTATGCCGAATGCAAGGCCACCATCGGCCAGGTCGGCAATGTCAGCCATTCCAACATCACCTTCGGCAAGGCCGGCAGGAAGCGCTGGCTCGGCATCAGGCCGACGGTGAGAGGCGTGGCCATGAACCCCGTGGACCATCCGCACGGCGGCGGAGAAGGGCGCGTGAAGGGCAACCATCCCGTCACGCCGTGGGGCGTCTCGACCAAGGGCCACAAGACCAGGAAGCGCACCAAGGACTCCAACAAGTACATCGTGAAGAGGAGGAAGTAAGCCGTGTCCCGTTCAATGAAGAAAGGGCCGTTCGTGGACGACCATCTGCTGGGCAAGGTGCTCGTGGCACAGGAGTCCGGCAGCCGCAAGGTGATCAAGACGTGGTCCAGGCGCTCGGTTATCCTCCCCGAGTTCGTGGGACTGACCTTCGCCGTGCACAACGGCAAGAAGTTCGTCCCTGTCTACTGCACCGAGGAGATGGTGGGGCACAAGCTCGGTGAGTTTTCGCCCACACGTACCTTCTTCGGCCATGCGGCCGACAGAAAGGCGCAGAGGAAGGGATAGACCATGGAAGCAAAAGCCATACTCAAACACTCACGGGTCTCACCCCAGAAGACGAGGCTGCTGGCCGACCAGGTCCGGAGCCGGCAGATCGCCGATGCCCTGCGGATGCTCAATCTGCTCGGCACGAAGCGTGCCCGTATCATCGCCAAGGTGCTCAACTCGGCGGTGGCCAATGCCATGCAGACGGGCATGGTGGACGTTGACAATCTCTATGTGAAGTCCATCCAGGTGGATGAAGGCCCCATGATGAAACGGTGGAGGCCGAGGGCGCAGGGGCGGGCGAACCGCATCCTGAAGCGGACTTCCCATATCGCAGTCGTTCTTGAAGAGCTCTAGGAAAGGGGTCGAAGGTGGGACAGAAGATTCATCCGTACGGTTTTCGGCTTGGGGTCACCAAGGACTGGAAGGCCAAGTGGTATGCTGACAGGAGCTTCGGACAGCTGTTCGTGGAGGACCGCAAGATCCGCAACTTCATCAACAAAAACCTGAGCCATGCCGGTATCTCCAACATCGTCATCGAGCGGGCCGCCAACAAGGTGAAGCTGGTGATCTACACCGGCCGGCCGGGTCTCGTGATCGGCAGGAAGGGACAGGGGGCGGAGACGATCAAGAACGACCTGTCCCGGTTCGTGAACAAGGACATCATGCTGGAGATCAAGGAAGTCAGACGTCCCGAGACCGATGCCCAGATCGTGGCAGAGGGCATCGCGAGCCAGCTCGAGCGCAGGGTCGCATACCGCAGGGCCATGAAGCGGGCCGTGAGCCAGGCGCTTCGTATGGGCGCGCAGGGCATCAAGGTCGCCTGTGCGGGAAGGCTGGCCGGCGCCGAGATCGCACGGAGCGAGTGGTACCGCGAAGGCCGCGTACCCCTCCACACGCTGCGCAGCGACGTGGACTACGGGTTCAAGGAGGCCTTCACCATCTACGGGGTCATCGGCGTCAAGGTATGGATCTACCATGGCGACATCATAAAGAAGCAGGAAGAGGCGAGCGCTTAAAGGGAGTATCAGGCCATGTTGATGCCAAACAAGGTAAAACACAGGAAACAGATGCGGGGACGCATGATGGGCAGCCCTGAGCGGGGCTCCCGGGTATCCTTCGGAAAGTTCGGACTCCAGACCCTTGAGCCGCACTGGATCACCTCCAGGCAGATCGAGGCGGCACGTATCGCCATCACCCGGTTCATCAAGAGGGGCGGCAAGGTATGGATCAGGTTGTTCCCGGACAAGCCCATCACCAAGAAACCCGCTGAAACCCGTATGGGCAAGGGCAAGGGCGCCCCGGAAGAGTGGGTCGCACCGGTGAGGCCGGGCAGGATTCTCTTCGAGATCGACGGCGTGACCGAGGAGCAGGCCAAGGAAGCATTCCGGCTTGCGTCGCACAAGCTGCCCGTCAAGACGAGGTTCGTAGCCAGGGAGGGAGCCCAATGAAGGCAAAGGAAATCCGTGAAAAGAGTATCGCAGAGGTTTCCCAGCTCAGGGCGAAGCTCGATCGGGAACTGATGGACGCACGGTTCCAGAAGGCCACGGGACAGCTCAAGGACAAGACCCGCATAGCTAAGCTGCGTCGTGACATCGCGCGGATCAATACGATCACCCGGGAGAAACAGTGATGGCAGAGAAATCGAGGAAGCTGGAGTTGCTGGGAGTTGTCACGAGCGACAAGATGGACAAGACCGTGGTGGTCACCGTGGAGCGGATGGAGAAGCATCCCGTGTTCGAGAAGTACATCCGCAGGCGCGCCAGGTTCAAGGCTCACGACGAGCGGAACGAGTGCAGGCCGGGCGACAAGGTTCTCATCCGTGAGTGCCGCCCGTTGAGCAAGGACAAGAGCTGGAGGGTTGTGAAGATCCTCGAGAGGCAGGAATAGATAAGGTTGTAGTGGCGGAGGCCGATCATGATCCAACAGCAGACAAGACTCAAGGTTGCGGACAATTCAGGGGCGAAAGAGGTCCAGTGCATCAAGGTCCTGGGCGGGACCAGGAGAAGATACGCCTCGCTGGGCGACGTGATCGTCGTAAGCGTGAAGGAGGCCATACCCCGCTCCAAGGTGAAGAAGGGCGACGTGGTCAAGGCCGTGGTGGTGAGGACGAAACGGACGCACAAACGTGCCGACGGGACGAGCATCCGGTTCGACGAGAACTCCGCCGTGATCCTCAACAACCAGATGGAGCCCGTGGGCACGCGCATCTTCGGACCCGTTGCGAGGGAGCTCAGGACCAAGAATTTCATGAAGATAGTCTCGCTGGCACCAGAGGTGCTGTAGGAGTGAACAGATGGCAGTGGTAAGGCATGAGACCGGCAGGGTCAAGAAGGGCGACACCGTGGTTGTCCTTGCGGGCAAGAACAAGGGCAAGCAGGGACAGGTGATCCGGGTTATCCACAAGAAGGACCGGGTGCTCGTGGAGCGTGTGAACCTCATCAAGCGGCATACCAGGGCCACGCAGACCTCCCAGGGAGGCATCGTGGAGAAGGAGGCGAGCATTCATGCATCCAACGTGGCGCTCGTCTGCCCCAAGTGCAAGAAGGCCGTACGCATCGGGTTCAAGATCCATGAGGACGGCGCCAAGGTGAGGTACTGCAGAAGCTGCAGCGCGGAACTGGATAAGTGAGGTCGTAAGAGATGACAAGGCTCAAGGAACACTACACGAAGGAGATCGTACCCGGCCTGAAGTCGGAGTTCGGGTACACAAACGTCCACCAGATCCCCAAGATCGTCAAGATCGTCCTGAACATGGGGCTGGGTGAGGCCGTGGCCGACGTCAAGATCATCGACAAGGCCGCTGAGGAGCTCACACTCATCACCGGCCAGAAGCCCATCGTCAGGAAGGCCCGCAAGTCCATCGCCGCGTTCAAGCTCAGGGAGGGCATGCCGGTGGGATGTACCGTGACATTGCGGGGGGACCGGATGTACGAGTTCCTCGACCGGCTCATCAACGCGGTGCTTCCCCGTGTCCGAGACTTCCGCGGCGTGTCGCCCAAGGGTTTCGACGGCAGGGGCAACTACACCATGGGGTTGACGGACCAGTCCGTGTTCCCTGAGATCAACTTCGACGCGATTGACAAGCTCAGGGGTATGAATATAACCATTGTGACCACGGCTGAGAGCGATGACGAGGGCAGGAGCCTGCTCGCAGCCTTCGGCATGCCATTTCGGAAGTAGGTAAGGGGATATTATGGCAAAGAAATCATTGATCGCAAAGCAGAAGAGATCGCCCAAGTTCAAGGTGAGGCAGTACAACCGGTGCCTGCTGTGCGGAAGGCCGCACGGTTACTACCGCAAGTTCGGCATCTGCAGGATATGCCTGAGGAACTTTGCCATGAAGGGCGAGATCCCGGGGCTGAAGAAATCAAGCTGGTAAGAGGGGAATACGAATGCATACCGATCCCATTGCGGACATGATCACCAGGATTCGCAACGCTGCTCAGGCCATGAAGGAAAGCGTCGACATCCCGGCATCCAAGCTCAAGATAGAGATCGCCGATATCCTCCAGAAGGAAGGGTATATCAAGGCGTACCGGGTCATCGACGACGGCAAGCAGGGGACCCTGCGCGTGAACCTGAAGTATTTCAACGCCCGCCACGTCATCAGCGGTATCCAGAGGGTGTCGCGGCCCGGCAGGAGGATATACAAGGGCTCCGGCGATATCGCGAAGATTCGTGACGGGATGGGCATATCCATCGTCAGTACGTCCGCCGGGCTCATGACCGACCTCAAGGCACGGGCCAGCAACGTGGGCGGCGAAGTCCTGATGAAGGTCTGGTAAGGAGTCAGCCATGTCGATGTCGAGGATTGGAAAACTGCCCATCTCCATACCCAAGGGCGTGAACGTGACCCTTGAAGGGGACACCCTCAAGGTCAAGGGACCCAAGGGAGAGCTGAAGAAGAAGTGCGTGGGCAATATCGAAGTGAAGATCGAAGGCGATGAGCTGCGTTTCATAACGCTCGATGACGAGCGGCAGACCAAGGCATTCCACGGCCTCATGCGGGCGCTGGCCAACAACATGGTCAAGGGCGTCACCGAAGGGTTCACCAGGAGGCTCAGGATCGTGGGCGTAGGATACCGCGGAGAGGCCAAGGGCAACACCCTCGTGCTGAGCGTCGGCTACTCCCACCCGGTGGAATTCCCCCTGCCTGCCGGGATCAGCGGTACGGTGAGCAAGGACGGAGTCATCGAGATCGCCGGGATCGACAACGAGATCCTGGGTGATGTGGCGGCACGCATCCGCAAGGTCCGCAAGCCGGATTCCTATGCGGGCAAAGGTATCCGCTACGACGGCGAGCAGGTGAGGATCAAGCCCGGCAAGAGCGCAGCGAAAGGCTAAATGCCACTGATTGATAAGGAGTAGCGCAAGGTGAGCAAGAAGACCGAGAAGGAAGCCTGGAGGCTCAGGAAGGACCGGATCCGCAAGAACATCTCCGGTACCCCGGAGCGCCCCCGTCTGAGCGTGTATCGTGGCATCAGGCACATCTACACCCAGATCATCGACGACACCAAAGGCGTCACGCTGGTGGCGGCCTCGACCCTGAGCCCCGAGCTCAAGGGCAAGGCCAAGGGCTCCAGCGTCGAGACCGCCAGGCAGGTGGGCGCCCTGCTGGCCGCAAAGGCCAAGGAAAAGGGGATCGAGATGGTGGTTTTCGACCGCTCGGGTTACCGGTATCACGGCAGGATCAAGGCCCTGTCCGATGCCGCCCGGGAAGGCGGACTGAAGTTCTAAGAGCAAGGAGATGAGCATTGGCTAGATTCGAACAGATCGACGATAATCAGGAACAGTTGATCGACAAGGTTGTCTACATCAACCGTGTCGCCAAGGTCGTCAAGGGCGGCAAGCGCTTCCGCTTCAGCGCGCTGGTCGTGGTCGGCGACGGGAACGGCAAGGTCGGTCATGGGCTCGGCAAGGCCAAGGAAGTCTCGATCAGTATCCGCAAGGGATTCGAGGCCGCCAAGAAGTCCATGCAGGACGTGCCCATCGTTTCCGGTACGATCCCCCACGCCATAACCGGTGAGTTCGGTTCATCAAAGGTGTATGTGAAGCCTGCGCCCGAGGGGACCGGCATCATCGCCGGCAACGCCGTCCGTGCAGTCATGGAGGCTGCCGGGTACCGGAACGTGGTGGCCAAGACGCTGGGCTCGCGCAACCACAACAACGTCATCCGCGCTACCTTCGATGCACTGGAGCGTCTGGAGACCAAGGAGCACGTCGAGGCCAAACGGGGCAAGTCCCTGGATGCGGCTTCGTAAAAGCAAAAGAGGATGGATTGATATCATGGCTGGCAAGATCAAGGTGACATTGAACCGTTCAGTGATCGGCTGCACGGAAAAGCAGAGGGCGGTCGTCGCCGCTCTGGGACTGAAGCGGCGCGGCAGGTCGAGGATTCTCCCCGATAACCAGGCCACACGAGGCGCCATCAACAAGGTACCCCACCTGCTGACCTGGGAGGAGGCGTAACATGATCGATCTATCGAATCTGAAACCTGCGGCCGGATCGAGGAAGAAGAGGCAGCGGGTCGGCCGGGGCAATGCCTCGGGCATGGGCACCACGAGCGGCCGCGGGGCCAAGGGACAGAAGGCCCGTTCCGGCGGCAGCGTTCCCCAGTGGTTTGAAGGCGGGCAGATGCCCATCTACCGCAGGCTGCCCAAGAGGGGATTCAAGAACCCGTTCCGCACCGAATATGCCGTGGTGAACATCAAGGACCTTGCCGCCTTCGAGCAGGGATCCACCGTCGACCGTGCATCCCTCAGGGAGAAGGGGAAGATCCCGTCCCTGAGCGTTTCCGTGAAGCTCCTCGGCGACGGGGACATCTCGATCCCCCTGACCGTGAAGCTGGAGAAGGCGTCACAGACCGCCATCGACAAGATAACCAAGGCCGGCGGAACATTCGAACCGATCTAAGGGGTAGAACGTGAACTACGGATTCGGCAACATCACCAAGGTGCCTGAGCTCTGGAACCGGATACTCTTCACGCTGGCGATGCTCCTCGTCTACCGCCTGGGCATCCATATCCCCACCCCGGGGATCGACTCCGCCATCATGAAGGAGTGGTTCGACCAGCAGCAGGGGACGCTGCTGGGCATGTTCGACATGTTCTCGGGCGGCGGCCTGAGGGGTCTGTCCATCTTCGCCCTGGGCGTCATGCCCTACATCAGCGCCTCCATCATCGTGCAGCTCCTGTGCATGATCTACCCCCCCTTCGAGCAGCTCCAGAAGGAAGGGGCTGCGGGAAAGCACAAGCTCACCGTGTATACCCGTTACCTCACGGTCTTCCTCTGTCTCATCCAGAGCTACTTCATGGCCTTCGGCGTGGAGCAGATGACCGTGGCGGGCCAGTCCGTCGTGCTCATGCCGGGTTGGGGCTTCCGGCTCGTGGCCATGACCACCATGACCACCGGCACCTGCTTCCTCATGTGGCTCGGTGAGCAGATCACGGAGCGGGGCATCGGTAACGGCATCTCGCTCATCATCTTCGCAGGCATCGTGGCGAGGCTGCCGCTGGCCATCTTCAACACCTTCAGGCTTGCCCGTACGGGCGAGATGTCCATCATCGCGCTCATCCTGGTCATCGCCCTGGTGGCCATCGTCGTGGCGGGGATCGTCTATTTCGAGACCTCCCAGAGACGGGTGCCCATCCAGTACCCCAAGCAGATCAGGGGGCGCAAGGTCTACGGCGGCCAGAGCACGCACCTGCCGCTCAAGATCAACATCTCGGGTGTCATCCCGCCCATCTTCGCCTCGTCCATCATCGTGTTCCCGGCCACCATCGCCCAGTTCTTCCCGGACGTGGCTGTCATGAAGACGCTGGCGAACGCGTTCTCGCCGAGGGGCATCTGGTACAACGTCATCTACGTCATAGCCATCATATTCTTCACGTATTTCTACACCGCAGTCATCTTCAATCCGCTGGATGTGGCGGAGAACCTCAAGAAGAACGGCGGGTACATCCCGGGCATCAGGCCGGGCAAGGCCACCGCCGATTATCTCGACCGGGTGCTTTCCAGGCTCACCTTCATCGGCGCCATCTACCTGAGCGTCGTCTGCGTGCTGCCCATGATCCTCATATCGTGGACCAACGCGCCGTTCTATTTCGGCGGGACCTCACTGCTCATCGTCATCGGCGTCTCGCTCGACACCATGAGCCAGATCGAATCGCACCTCATCAGCAGGCAGT
>DAITOA010000069.1:0-7459 GCA_036834365.1 Thermodesulfobacteriota bacterium
TAGACCATGCGCATGGGTTCGCCCCGGATGATGTCCGCCACCTGGTTCGGATTGATGGCCGAGCCCACGATGAAGTGGATGTCGTCCGCCCTGAGCAGGGACCGCGCGAGACGCGTCGAGGCGTCGTCATCCTTGGGCAGGTCGTAGACCGTCTTCGAAACGCGGAGGATCTCAGCCGCCTGGCCGAGGGTGAGGATTCCCTCGGTCACCAGGTCCACACCCTTGAGGAAGGCCATGGGAGGAGACCCCTTCTTCTGCCTGGGCGACCCCTTCTTCCTCTTCGCAGGGGGGATCCAGTCCACCACGAGATCTTCCTTGAGGACGCGGGCGACCATCTGGGCCGTGCTGCCGCCGCAGATGATCTTCTCCCCGGGCGCGCTCATGAACCTCTTCACGGCGAAATCGTCGAGGTCCTTGTTCGCCGGGGGGCCTGTCAGCACGGTTGCGGATATGGCCGGGCGCACCTTCATGCAGATGGCCGTGGCATCGTCGCCGGGCTTGTCCTCGTACAGCTTGAGACAGGTGTTGGAGAGCGCCTGGGTCAGCTTGAAGGTGTCCACGATGCCCGCCTGCACGAAGCGCTGGACCGAGCTCGCGATGTTGGGCCACCTCCACCCCAGCCGGTAGATGCCGCCGAGGCCTGCGTGTTCATAGCCGTCGCTGATGAGGACCATGAAGTCGTTCTGCTGCAGCGGGAACCTCACCTCCCGGATCATCCGGTCTCCCACCATGCGCTCTTCCAGGGGAAGGTTCACGATGGCCCCGTTCCGTACGAGGATCAGGGGTGCGGAGTCGAACAGCACGAGGTGGGCTTCCTTACCCTCGGATACCGTGAGGACCGCGAAGGTGGCATAGGCGAGCTTCCGGACGCTGCACTCGGGCAGGGTCTCCGCAAGGGTCTGCATGACGTCTTCGATGGATGAGCCGGACTCGAACATCCGGGAGGCAATCTCCGAGGTGAGCGTGGAGAGGATGTGCGCCTTCACACCGCTCCCAAGCCCGTCGGACAGGACCGCCACGAAGGAATCTGGCTTGGACCTGATCATGACCGAGTCGCCGCACAGTTCTTCGCCGTATTTATTCAGGCTCGCCCATGAGAATTCGACGATCTGCCTCACACCCCTCATTCCTCCTCGAGCAGCTTGGCCAGATGGATGAACGAGGCCTTGCTCTCGGCCGTGGTCTCCCCCAGGAGGTGGGCGATCTCGTGGGCAACCCGCATCTGCTTTCCCACCACCTCGCGGGTGCGTTCCAGGGTTTCCTTCCGGATGGCCTTGTACTTTTCCCGTTCCTTCTCCCGCTTGGTCATGTCGCGGATGATCGCCACCATCAGGGGCTGCCCCTCGACCCTCACGATGTTCTCCTCGGCCATGATGTCTTCTCTGAGCCTGCGGGCCTTTCCCATGACTGGTTTGCCCGTGTCGCGCACCGCGATGAAGTCGTCCATGACCGATATGAGCTCGGAGAGGTGCTTGCCCTCCATGTCCGCCTGCGTGCACCCGAAGAGCCTCTCGGCCGAGGGCGATATGTCGTGGATGATGAGGTCGTTGTCGAAGATGATGATGGAGTTGGGCGTTACCTCCATGACCACCTGGCGTAACGACTCGGACCTGCTCCTCATGTAGGGGATGCACATGGTGGCCTCCGCCATGCCCCTCAGCGTCGCCACGGCCTTTTCCCGGCAGGTGGAATATCCGCAGGCACCGCAGTTCAGCTCGTCTTCCGGGGTGAACTTGTTCACACGGTGCAGGACCGCCTGGATATCCTCCTCGCTGAACTCCGGGACGTGCACCTTCCTGTCCCGATAGGTCCGCTCCATGGATGGCCACTCGTCCCTGGTTATGTGGAGGTCTTTCTTGTTGCGGGCATAAAATTCGATGACCTTCTGACGTGCCAGGTAGATCCCCCCCGACACATCCGCCATGGCCGGTCCGTTGACGCACCCGCCCTTGCATGCCAGGAGCTCCACCAGGCTTGCCTTGAGCCGGCCGGCACGGATGTCGGCGAAGACGTCATGGCATGCCTCGAGGCCCGAGGCCATGATCATGGAGCTCTCCAGGATGTCCGTATTCATCCTGGCGGTGCCCACGAGGCCTCCCTCGATGGGGAACAGCCGGGCCTTCTCGGGCGTTTCCCCCTCCACGATCTCCGGGGCCGGGGTGCATGTGATGCCCGCCTCGCTCAGCCACTCGTGGAGGCCGAGGAAGGTCATGACGGCATGGATGTCCCCGGAGACCGCCTCGTCGTGCATCTCCATCTTCTTCGCAATGCACGGGCCGATGAAGACGATGTACGCCTCCGGCCCGTACTTCCGTGCAAGGATCCGGCCGTGGGCGACCATGGGCGAAACGATGGGCGCCAGGTGGCCGATGAGGTCGGGGTGGTACTGCTCGATGAGGTTGACCACCACCGGACAGGCGGAGGCGATGACGGGCCAGCGGTCTCGGGACCTTTCCACGTATTCCCGGTGAGCCTCGGCCACGATCTGGGCACCCACGGCGGTCTCCTCGGCGGCAAAAAACCCGAGGTCCTTCAGCGCCTTCTCGAGGTCCTCGAAGCTGCCCATGTCGAAAAAGGCAGGGGCGGACGGCGCCACCGAGGCGACGATCCTGCGTCCCTCCTTCTGGGCGTTGATGATGTCCTGCCGGGCGCTGCGTATGCTCTTGGCCTTCTGGGGACAGATGCGCACGCAGGTCCCGCACAGGATGCAGAGCTCCTGCACCACCTGGGCCTGCCCTTCCTTGACCCGTATGGCCTTGACGTCGCAGTTGCGCACGCAGCGGTAGCAGTCGCGGCAGCGTGCGGGGTTCGTCATGATGACCGGTTCGTTCATGGATCACCTCATCGTTTCAGTAAGCCGGTATTCACCTTTCCCATGATTTCCTTGTAGAAAAAGGTTTCGGCGTCCTCGGGCCTGATTCCGCTGTACGCCTTGTCACCGACCCGCACGGACACGCCCTTGGAACAGGTGTCCATGCAGAAGGCGCCCACGATGTCCACCAGGCCCTCCAGGTTCTCCTTCTCGATCAGTCTCTGGATCTCCGAGGCGAGCTCATCCGAGCCGCGGATGCTGCACGAGCTGCCGACACATATGGTGATGATGAGCATCTCCTCTGTTCCCCCCTAGCGCTTCAGCGCTCCGAGCAGCTGCACGAGATGGGTGTCGATGAAGCCGGCCACGTCTCCCGTATCCACCGGGCCGATGATCTTTCCGCCCACCACCACGTTGGGCCCCCCGGCACACTGGCCGGTGCAGAATCTGGCCTTGATCCGGAACCGCTCGGACAGGCCCCTGCGCTTCAGATCGGCGGACAGACCCTCGAGGAGCCTCCACGAACCCTTGAGGTAGCAGTTCGTTCCGATGCACACACCCACATCGATGACCGGCAGTTCCCTGAGGGTTTCTTCCGCCTTCGTTTCCTCGAGGCGCATGGAACGTCGCCGGTAACTCGTGTGCAGGGCGTGGTGGGAGGTCTCGCTGTCGGGCCGGCCCAGCCAGTTCGTATAGATGGCCTGGACGGTGGGATTGTCCTGGCTCGTCCTGATGGGCGCATCCTGGTCCAGACGGTACAGCACCTGGAGCCGGTCCGCCGTGTCGCTGACGAGCTCCGGGGCCGGGTTGCCGGACCCGTTGATGCATCCGCCTGGGCATGCCATGACCTCGATGAGATCATACGGGGCATCACCCTGCCGGATACGGTCGATGAGACCCTGGGCGTTCTGGAGTCCGCTGACCACGGCCAGGCGCACCTGTGAATCCCCCAGGGTGACGGTGGTTTCCTTCACCCCCTGCAGACCCCTGACCCCGTCGTAATTGAAGCTGTCAAGACGTTTCCCGGTGACACGCTCGGCCGCCAGACGCAGTGCCGCTTCTGCGACGCCGCCGCTGGCTCCGAAGATGATGCCGGCGCCGCTCACCTTGCCGAAGAAGGCGTCCACCGGTACGGGTTTGATGGTGAGAGGATCGACGTGCCGCTCGGTGAACATCTCGATGATGTCGTTGGTGGTCAGCACCGCGTCC
Organism: Thermodesulfobacteriota bacterium; assembly: GCA_036834365.1. Classification (GTDB taxonomy): domain Bacteria; phylum Desulfobacterota; class Desulfomonilia; order UBA1062; family UBA1062; genus MWEI01. The sequence continues at coordinate 4,022 of DAITOA010000069.1, forward strand.
ACGTCCGGGATGCCGTCGTTGCTGAACTCGGGACGCCTCGCCTCGTACTTCTTGGCGTTGCAGGGCATGATGGAGGCAAAGTAGAGCAGCTCCGGCCTGACCTTCATCTGCTTGGCGAAGTACTGCTTCATGACCGCGCCGAACATCTGCTGGGGCGACTTGCAGGAAGACAGGTGAGGCAGGATATCCGGGGCCACCTTCTCACAGTAGTTGATCCAGGCGGGGCAGCAGGAGGTGATCTGCGGAAGGACTCCACCTTCCGCGAGCCGGCTCAGAAACTCGGTGCCCTCCTCCATGATGGTCAGGTCGGCGGCCCAGCAGGTGTCGAAGACGAAGTTGAAGCCCAGCTGCTTGAGGCCCGCGGCCAGGACCGGCATGATATCCTCGTCGGTCAGACCGTAGTGCTGTCTGAACGCGGCCCGCACCGCAGGAGCGATCTGGGCCACCACGGTGAGCTCGGGGTTCTGGAGGGCCCGGTACACCTGGGGAAGCACGGGCTTCAGGGTCAGGGCGCCGGTGGGACAGACCGTGGCGCAGTGGCCGCAGGCCACGCATGTGGTGAGATCCAGGGGGCGGTGATCGTTGGGACCGATGGTCAGGACATTGTTGGTCTCATAGAAGCTCAGCGCCGAGACACCCTCCATCTCGCGGCAGACCTTCAGGCACAGCCCGCACAGGATGCACTTGCCGGCATCCCGCGTGAGGATGGGATGGTTGTCGTCGATGGGCAGCGGCCGTGCCGGTTGCGTACAGTCGCAGCGGATCTCGTACTGGCTGGCATAGTTCCTCAGGTCACAGCCGTACCGTTCGGTGCAGCCGCACGCCAGGCACCTCATCGCCTCGATCATGGCCGTCTCCGTGTCCCAGGTGGCGCTTGATTCGTCGAAGGTAGTCTTCCTATCCTCCGGTTCGAGGACATGGATCTCGGTGCGCTCGGCTTGCCTGACGCCCTTGAAGGTTTCAGCAGGCAGGTCGCGCCAGTCGCCCTTGGTGCACGTGTAGGGCTCAGGTGACGGGGCCACTCGGCCGGTCCGGACATACCGGTCGATGGCGGCCGCTGCCCGCTGTCCCGCACCAATGGCTGCAATGGCGATATCAGGGCCGGTGACGCAGTCACCCCCCGAGAAGATCCAGGGGACGGCGGTCTGCATGGTTGCAGGGTCGACCTTGATGTTCCCCCATTTGCTGATGAGGCTCTCGTCGCCGACGCAGTCCCCGTCCACCGCCTGGCCGATGGCGGAAATGATGGTGTTGGCCGCAAGGGTGAATTCGGAATCGGGAACGGGCACGGGACGGCGCCTGCCGCTCTTGTCCGGCTCGCCCAGGACCATGCGGTTGCAGGTCATCTGGAGCATGCCGCCAGCCGCCTTGATGGACACGGGTGCTGTCAGGTACTGGATGTTGACGCCTTCCTCGACGGCCTCTTCGATCTCCATGTCCTGGGCCGGCATTTCCTGTCGAGTCCTGCGATAGGCGATGGTGACGTCCTTTGCACCCAGCCGGACGGCGCTGCGGGCGGCATCCATGGCCGTGTTTCCACCCCCTATGACCAGGACCCGTTCTCCCACGGGCGGGCGCTTTCCTCTTGCCAGCATGGCGAGAAAATCAAGACCCGACATGACTCCCGGCAGGTCCTCTCCCTCCACGCCGATGGCCGTGGCCTTCTGTGCGCCCAGCCCGACGAAGACCGCTGCGAAACCGTCCCTCTTGAGCGAATCCAGTGAGAAGTCGCGCCCGAGCTTCCTGTTGTACCGGATCTCGACCCCGAGGTCGAGGATGACCTGGATCTCAGCGTCGAGCTGCTTTTCCGGCAGGCGGTAGTAGGGGATGCCCCAACGGAGCATGCCGCCGGCGGCCTCCTGCATCTCGAAGATCGTTACCTGGTGCCCCTGTCTCCTCAGGAACCATGCCGCGGTCAGTCCTGCAGGTCCCGCGCCGACTATGGCGACCTTGAACCCCGTGTCAGGAAGGCATTCCGGCTTATAGGGCGACAGCTGGTACTGGTCCCAGTCGGCGACAAAGCGTTTGATCCCGTTGATGTTCACCGCTCCGTCCAGGGCGTTCCGCCGGCAGTCGGACTCACAGGGGTGAGGACATACACGCCCGCAGACAGCAGGCAGAGGGTTGCTTTCCTTTATGATCTCCAGCGCCTCGGAGAAGTTGCCCGACGCCACGTGGTAGATGTACTTCTGGATATCGATATGGGCGGGGCAGCGCAGGACACAGGGTGCGACACAATCGCCGTAGTGATTCCTGAGCAGGGCCTGGAGGTATATCTTTCGGTAACTGCTCAGGGCATCGGAGTCCGTGAAGATCTCCATGCCGTCGATGACGGCGGTCGACGTTGCGGAGACGAACCTCCTCTTTTCTCCTTCCCTGACCTCCACAAAGGCCACTTCCGTGGTGCTCGGGGGACTGACCCTCGGGTCGTAGCCCAGGGCAGGGATGTGGATGCCGTTGGCGCGGGCCGCATCGATGATGGTCATGGTGTCTTCCGCAGTGCATGCCTTGTCATTGATTCTGATTGTGAGCATCTCTCTTCTCCTGTCAAATGTCTTCATCGGGTCCTCTGTAGATGACATGCCTCCCTTAACCGCCTACACTGCACAGCACACTACCGCCTCTCCTCTTTCCAACGACCGGGTCCGGATCCCGCTTGAGGAACCGGCCGGCTTCACCGTCGTCACAGACCTCCCGGCTCGTCTCCAAGCGCAGGAATGTCTCGCACCTCTGTTTCTATCCGGGAGCCGGACATGCTGCAACGGAGATCTGGCGAACCGGTCATTCTGCACACCCCGACATAAACAGGAATAATTATTATTAATGACCTTTCGACCGTTGTCAACTCTCCCTCCCATTTGCAAGCATAAAGCAAGTTCTGTTCCAAGCAATTCCGGGGAGTGAGAGGACATTCTATCGGCATATTCAGGAAAGAATTCCTCCTCTCATTCCCCTCTCCGGGTGACAGGTTCGCCCTGATTATGGCCGGATTATGCCGAGAAACGTTCACCCCCCTGCGTAACGGAAAACCCTACCCGTCTCTCCGTTTTGGTCTGACCACCCGAGAGATGAGCATGACACACCATAACCGATTAGGGTGCATACCCCAAAGTCTTCCCGTTCCCTTGCCACGGGTTCGTGATCCCGGCCATGAACCCGGGCGAGTTCACCATTGACTGCACGGGGGTATTCCCCCTACAAGAAGACATCATGACAGGAGTGGTCCTCATCGGAGGGAAATCCCGGCGTTTCGGCGAAGACAAGGTGCTCATCGAGTTCAACGGCATCCCCCTCGTAGAACATGTCGCCAACACACTGCGACCGCTCTGCGACGAGATCGTCCTCGTCGGGCACAGGCGCAAGGGATTGGAGCAATACCGGGTGGTTGAAGACATCAGGCCGGGGTGTGGTCCGCTCGGGGGCATCTATACGGCTTTG
>DAITOA010000069.1:7559-9868 GCA_036834365.1 Thermodesulfobacteriota bacterium
CCATCAGACGGTACGGCGACCCCGGGGTCATGTTCTCCAATATCAACACCATGGACGACATGGAGCGCATGAAGCCCTAACTCTTTAATTTCCGCTTTAAAAACCCATCATGCTCCGTACCCTTTGAAAATCCTTCATCCCCTGTGCTATACAAACCCACATGGACGGCAGCCGGCTGCAGAGAAGCATGTATGAACTCATCCGCCGCACCTGCACCGAAATGCCCGGAGACATCATCGCCGCCCTTGAAAACGCCTGCAAAGAGGAGCTGCCCGGGTCCATCGCATATGAGACCCTGAACATAATCATCAAGAGCATATCGCTGTCTCTGGAGAACACCCTGCCCGTCTGCCAGGATACCGGTGCGCTGCTGGCAGTCATCCACTCCAGGCCGGATGAGGGATTCTTCCTCGTGGAAGAAGCCATCGTAGAAGCAGTCAGGGCCCTCACCCGGGAAGGCATTCTCAGGCAGAACTGCGTGGACCCGCTGACAGAAAAAAATACAGGGGACAACACGGGAGACCATGTCCCCCAGATCCACTTCGAACCTGCGCACGGTCCTACAAGGGTGGGCATCATGCTCAAGGGGGGAGGTTCGGAGAACATGAGCGCCCAGTACAGCCTCCCCGTGACCGGCATCTCTGCGGGCAGAGATCTCGACGGGGTACGGCGATGCATCCTCGATGCCGTCCACCAGGCCCAAGGCCGGGGATGTGCACCCGGGATACTCGGCGTGTGCATCGGGGGTGACCGGGCATCGGGGTATCGACTGTCCAAGGGGCAGCTCTTCCGGAACCTGCAGGATCTCAATCCCGTCCCTGTCCTGGCGTCCCTGGAAGAAACCATCGTGAACCAGGCGAACGAGCTCGGCATCGGTCCCATGGGTCTGGGTGGAAAATCAACCCTGCTGGGTTGCAAAATCTGCACCGCAGGAAGGCACCCGGCCAGCTATTTCGTCACCGTGAGCTACTCCTGCTGGGCCACCCGGCGGTACCAGGTGGAGCTCGATGAGAAGGGGGACATCGGACGGTGGATATGAGGCGCATCATCTCCCCGATTGCACCCGGGGTCATACGGGATCTCGCCGTCGGCGACATGGTGAGCCTGTCCGGCAGGATCGTGACGGGCCGTGACCGGGTCCACAGGTACCTGGCCTCCGGCGGCACACCGCCCATCGACCTGAGCGGCCTGGTGATCTATCACTGCGGCCCGCTGGTGGTCGAAGAGGGCCGGCATTGGAAGATCACCGCCGCCGGGCCCACCACCTCCATGCGTGAGGAGCCCTACGAGGCGGATGTCATCGAGCGCTTCAGGCCCGGCGCCATTATGGGAAAGGGGGGCATGGGAGAGAACACCCTCAGTGCCCTCAAGGACCACGGGTGCGTGTACCTCCATGTCACAGGGGGAGCAGCCCAGTACATTGCCGACCGCATCGTGCGCGTCGAATCCGTGTATCTTAAGGATTTCGGCCAGCCTGAATCCATGTGGGTGCTGACCGTTCAGGACCTGCCGGCCCTGGTGACCATGGACTCCCATGGAGGGTCCCTCCACGGCAGCATCCGGAGGGAGTCGCTGAACAGGCTGAACACCCTGCTCGATCGGCGCTTCGATGAAGGCCGCCGCACATGAGCGAAACTAACCACCACAAGGAGGATATTCCATGAACGTGAAGGAGCTGTACGACCTCAAGGGCAAGGTTGCCATCGTCACCGGAGGAGGCAGGGGTATAGGCCGGTTCATCGCGGAAGGTCTGGCGGAGGCCGGGGCCAACGTTGTCATCGCATCCCGGAAGCTGGCGAACTGCGAGAAGGCTGCCCAGGAACTCGCCAAGCTCGGCGTGAAGACACTGGCCGTCAAGTGCGACACCGCGTCCGAGGAGGATATCAATAACCTGGTGGATGCCGTCATGAAGGAATTCGGAACCATCGACATCCTGGTGAACAACGCGGGCATCACCTGGGGCGCCCCGACCCTGGAATTCCCCCTGGACAAGTGGGACAAGATCTTTGCCGTGAATGTGCGCGGCGTGTGGATCCTCACCCAGAAGGTCGCCAACGTCATGAAGGACAAGGGCGGCGGCAAGGTCATCAACGTCTCGTCCATCTTCGGGTCAAGGGGCTCCATCGAGGAAGGTCACCCGGCGGTGGCCTACAATCCCTCCAAGGCCGCCATCGAGGTGCTCACCAAAAACCTAGCCGTGAAGCTCGCGCGCTACAACATCATGATCAACTGCATCGCACCGGGTTTCTTCCGTACCGACATGATGGAATACATCTTCAAGCCGGAGATGAAACCCATCCTCGACCTGA
>DAITOA010000070.1:0-9039 GCA_036834365.1 Thermodesulfobacteriota bacterium
CACGGCATGTCCGTTCTGCTTCACCATGCTCTCCGACGGCATCAAGGAGCTCGAGATGGGCGAACAGCTGCAGTCTGCAGACATCGCCATCCTGGTGGCCCGGGCTGCAGGCATCGACCTCAAGGCGAAAAAGACCGAGGGAGAGGCCTGAGGATCCCTGTGCTCAAACCCTGAATCCTCTCAGGAGGGGGCGTGAGAACGCCCCCTCTTTTTTTCTTGATAACCGATCTGTCTGAAGTTATCTTTGCCGCCAAAGAGGGGTATTCATGGGGAACTCTGATCGAGGGGAACACCGTCCCTGGGGTTTTTATGAGGTGCTGTCGGACGAGATGGCCGGCCATAAGGTCAAGAGGATCACGGTCCGGCCGGGGAAGCGCCTGAGCCTGCAGTATCACCGGAAGCGCGCAGAACACTGGATTGTGGTGTCGGGCACGGGGCTCGTGACCGTGGATGGGAGAGAGCTGGGCCTCGGCCCGGGAGAATCCGTCGACATACCCCGCCAGGCGCCTCACCGCATCGAGAACATCGGGGATGAGCCGCTGGTCTTCATCGAGATCCAGCAGGGGGAGTATTTCGGGGAAGACGATATCGTCCGCATCGAGGACGACTTCGGCAGGACATGAGGGAGTCGGTGCATGGATGACCGCAGGAACCGGGAGCTCTTTGCCCTACTCTATGAGACGGCCTCTACGGCCGGCATCGAGGTCATCGAGGACCGCCTCAACCGCAGGGGCGGCGTCTGCAGGGTGGACGGCCGGGTGCACGTTATCTTCGACGAGCAGGCGCCCTGGCGGGAGAAGAACAGGCTGATCATCGAAGGCATCGGGAAGATGGACCTCGATGCCGCGTATCTGCCGCCCAAGGTCAGGAACATCCTGGATGAAAGACAGGAGATGATGGCCCAAGCGGAAGAGTCCATGGCGCAGACGCCCGAGGAGGGCAAGACCCGACAGGCGGGCTAGGGGTGTCTGTTCGTGGGGCGCCGGCCCCGTTCTTTGGGTTACCTGTTCCCTCTCATGTTGTGCAGTCTGATTTCCCGCTGGGCATCGACGTTGTTCCGGTTGATCTCCACGGCCTTCCGGAAGGCTTCCACCGCCTTCTTCGACCCTTCCTTCTTGAGGACCCAGCCGTAGATGACCCAGAGGGTGTCCGAGTTCGGAAAGGCATTCAGGCCTTCGCGAATGGCCGACTTGACCTCCATCGTGTTGCCCGAGTTGGTGTTCTGCAGCCTGAGGAACAGGGTCCTCGCGAATGTCTCCGCGAAGAGCCTCTCGTCGGGTCTGAGCTTCATGCAGATCTTGAAGCAGTCGATGGCGTTCTGGTAGTCCCTGGCCTTGAGGTATTCGGTGCCTTTGCTGTACAGGATCTCCGCCTGGAGACTGTCGTCGATTCCCTGGGGCTCTTCGATGGGTTTACCCTCGCGAAGCTTGTTGATGCCGGTATAGGCCTTCTGGATCTCGGTGAATATCTCGTTGGCAAGGCGCTTGACCTCGGGGTCGTCCGCATAGGCGTAGGTGTCCGGGTGATTGGCCTTGACGACCCTGATGTAGGCCCGTTTCAGGCCACCATCTGAGATCTGTCTGTCCACTCCCAGAGCATCGAAGGGATCCTGGTCCTTGATGGTCTTGAGCTTCTGCCTGAGCGTATCGATGAGGGCCTTGTACTTGCTTTCCTCGAAGCTTATTTCGCCCGTGCAGAACAGGCTGAGCAGTGCCCGTGAAGGGTCCTGCCCCAGCAGGAGGATCTCCGAGACCTTGTATGTACCAATCTCACCGAGGTCGATCCCCAGGTCCCCGGGAAGCTTGTCCACCATGACCTTGGGTGTTGCATCCGCAAAGGGGGAGAGCGCGGTGATGACGCTGGAAAACGGTGCGTTCTCCATGATGCCTTTGCGTATGAGCCGGGCCATCTCGTTCTTGCTGAGCTCCGGCTGTTTGTTGATCTCGTCCTTGGGCACCTTCTGGATGGTCCCGCTCTCCCAGGAGAAGATATCGATGAAACGCTTCTCGATCTGAAGCCTGAGCGCCTCGTTGATCTCCCGGGGCTGCACGAGCCCCATCTCCAGCAGGATGACGCCCTGTTTGCGTCTCTCCAGGCGGGACGTCGCCAGGGCCTGCGCATTCTCGTCTTCGGAAATGATCCCCATGCCCACCAGGATGTTCCCGAGCAGCTCGTCGGTCCTGTTGGACTGGATGGCACAGAGCCTGCCTTCCTTGAAAATGAGGCCTTTTTTCCATTGGTCGGAGGAAACGAAGATGATCCCGGAATACCTGGTGTCGAAGACATCCATCATGACCAGGGGGAAGGGGAGATCATCAATCCGGAACGTGTTTTCCATGATCAATTCATTATCGGCAAATCGGAGGGCAGGCAAGAGGGAAAATCAGGTGTAGGATCCGTGGCAAAAGGATCGCACTGATCCCGGGCGATCCTTGTCGCGGCGGGCAGTCACAGCAGATGGTGTCCCGGCATGATGCCCAACTTATGGTAGATCGGCCGGACCACCTTGCGCATCTGGGGAAGCCGGAAGAAAAACAACAACGCACCGGCGATGCACACGATGCCGCTGATCGTGAGCGTCAGGGGCGCCCCGACGGCAGAAGCAAGCGATCCCGCGTAGAGGCTGCCGAAGGGCATGGTCCCCGCAAAGGCCATGGCATAGAAGCTCATGACCCGCCCCCGCATATCTTCCTCGATGATGGTCTGTACGATGGTGTTGCTGGCAACCATCTGTATCATGATGCCGAATCCGGCGACGGCGATCAGCAGCATGGAAAGGGGGAGAGATCTCGACAGCCCGAACAGGATGATGCCCGCACCGAACAATGCCGAGGTGATGCCTATGAGACGGTCGAGGCCCAGGATGCTCTGCCTTGATGCGAGGAATCCCGCCCCGATGATAGCCCCCACGCCGGAGCTGGCTATGAGGAACCCGAGGGTCTCGGGGCCGCCCTTGAGAATATCCTTCGCAAAAACGGGCATGAGAACGGTATAGGGCATGCCCATGAAGCTCATGAGGCCCAGATTGAACAGGATGTACTTCAGGGGCTCGAACGCTGCGACATAGCGCAGGCCGTTCCGGAGCTCTTCCATGAGGCTTTTCCCGACAGGGGGGAGATCGCGCGTCTTGACCTTCATGAGCAGCAGCGCCACAAGTACGGCCAGGAAGCTGAGGCCGTTGATCAGGAAGCAGATCCCCTCGTCGCTCAAGCCTATGAGAATCCCGGCAAGAGACGGACCGACGAGCCGTGCGCCGTTGAATAGAAAGGAGTTCAGCGCAATGGCGTTCCCCAGATCCGTTTTGTCTTCGAGCATCTCCACCACAAAGGATTGCCTCACCGGCATATCGAACGCGTAGACAAAGCCGAGAAGGGCCGTCAGAACAAAGAGATGCCAGACCTTGATCGTGCCCGTCAAGGTGAGGGCCGCAAGGATGAAGGCCTGCAGCATTGCCAGGAACTGGGTGGCGATGAGGAGATGATAACGATTCATGCGATCCGCATAGACACCTGCTATGGGCGTTAACAGGAACATGGGGATCTGACTGGCGAATCCTATGGCACCCAGGAACATGGCGGACCCGGTGAGCCTGTACACCAGCCAGCTCATGGCGGTCTGCTGCATCCATGTCCCGATCAGGGAGACACTCTGGCCGCTGAAGAAGAGCCGGTAGTTCCTGGATCGTAATGACCGCAGGAAGGCCTTCACCTGACTGGCGCCCCGAGAGTTTGCCATACCGCGAAAGTCGGGTCGTTCCCGACCCTCTCCTCAATGGGTTGCATTGATACTAGGGTTCAACCCGTACGTTTGCAAGGGGCCGGTCCGTTTCGCGACCGGACCTGCCGGGTTCATTTGTCGCCGCTTAAGATGATGGGCAACCCGCTCTTGGGGTTGCCGATGACCACGATCTTCGTGTTCTGGCTGTTCGCGAGCTTCTCGGTGGCCTCGATCCCCTTCCATTCCAGGAGCTGGTCGCTGATGCCCTGGGCCACGATGCGCTGGAAGTCGGCAACGCCCTGGGCCTCGATGCGCTTGCGCTCGGCTTCCTGCTGCTCCTTCTGGAGGACGAACTTCATCTGCTCGGCCTCCTGCTCCCTCTTGAGCTTCTCCTGGATGGCGTTCGCCACGGTGGCGGGCAGGCCGATCTTGCGGAGGAGCACCTGGTCGGTGATGATGCCCCGTTCCCTGGTGAGCTGGACGAACATGCTCTGGATCTCCCTGGCGATCCTATTCCTCTCCGACGAATAGAGCGACTTGGCGTCATAGGAAGCGGTGATCTCCCGTATGGCGCTCCGGAGCTGAGGCTCCACCACCACCTGAGCATAGTTCCTTCCCACCTTCTTGTAGATGTCCGCCGCCTTGCCCGGGTCGAGCCGGTACAGCAGGGATACCTCGAGGTTTATGATGAGGCCCTCCCTCGACGGTGTGTCCGCCTGCTCCATGACCTCCTGCGTCTGCACCGACATCTTGATGATCTTGGTGAAGGGGATCACGATCCGCATACCCGGGCTCAGGGTTGTCGGTGAGACCAGGCCGAAGAAGTCCTTCACGCCGACATGTCCCGCAGGGATGGTAGTGAACGGATTGGCAACGGCCAGAACCACTATGATCGCCACGAGAACACCGATGATACCCGCCCTCGACCCAATGGGATTTCCCTCGACCATACGGTAACCTCCTTTCATGGGCGGTCATGGTATCGCCGCCCCTGGTCCTTGAATCATGCAAAGAGGTGCATGTGACCGGCATCGTTATAGACGATACCGGCCGGGCTGCCAAGGGGCGATCATGGTCGGGGGCTCCTTTGTGCCGGCTGCAGCCTGGGGTGGGATCGCGAGAATTGAGAATAGGGAAGGGGCCCGTGCCCAGTGCACGGGCCCCTTCCCAGGATCACCGGGCAGGATGCGGGGTCTCGTGGATCAGGGATGGTATCCTGTCCCGGTGCCGTAATGACGGAGGAATGATCCGCTGATTCCGCTCATGGCTTTCTCCTTCCCTGAGGATGTGATGGCGTCCGTTGCCTTTCATTCACGTTTTCGTCGCGGAATGCAGCGTGATATAGAGAAATTGTGTTGGAATCGTGTTACTGATTGTAACGGACGGTGCCTAGCCGAGATTGCCCGCAAGGAGGTATCCCACCCCCCGGACCGTCTTCAGGTAGGAAGGGTTCGCGGGGTCGTCACCCATCTTGTGGCGGATCCTTGAGATGTAGACATCCACCGAGCGGTCCACACCGTTGTATTCCGCATCGAAAAGCACACGACATAGGTTGTCCCGAGTCACGACCACGCCCGCGTTTTCAGCCAGATACCACAGCAGGTCGAACTGAATGGTGGTGAGCTCCAGAGGGTTGTCTTTCATGAACGCCTCGCGCCTCGATGCGTCCACCTTCAGGTCCCCGACGGTGATGCACCTGTTCCTCCCGTGGTGGCGTATGCGGCGGAGGCCCCTGAGAGAGGCGTCGATACGGGCCATGACAAAGCGCGGGAAGGCCTGCATCGCCAGGACATCATCCGCGCCGAATTCCAGGGCCAGCATCTTGTCCAGGTCGTCGTCATGGTCCATGATCACGATCAGCATTCCGTCATGGTGGTGGCGTATATCCCTGCACCTGTCGAATCCGGACCTGTCGGAGACGGAGACCTCCAGCAGCACCAGATCGGGGCTGGGGCTGCTCTTCATGACGACTCCGGACGACCATGCATCCGTATGGTGAAAGAAATGCCCCTCTCTTTCGAGGTGTTCCTGGATCCGGGATCTGAAGGGGATCGTGGAACCCACATAGAGAACCGTCATTCTGCTCTGCATACGTCGCCCTCGGGTCTGGTCCGCTCCATGGAACGTCTAGCCGGCCTTCATGTCAATAAAGGTAGTAGTAATCACACTCTTCGAGACATGGATAATTGGTCGTGCCCTGATAATAGCGGCATGTCCCGCCTATGAGCGCCCCGTAGTCATAGTCTTCATCATCGAGGGCTTCCTGCAGCTCGGTGATGTCCACATCCGTCCTGAACGTGCAGGAGAACGTGTACCCCACGGTGTAGATCGTCACCTGGCTGCCCTCAACACCGGTCAGGATACCCTGGACGAGGATGTACTGCCCGTCGTAGTCTTCCCCCTCCCTGAACGCCTTCCAGATATCCGAGACCTTGAAGGTCGGGTAGGTGGAGGTCATCAGGTCATACTCGTCGGAGTCGTCGTCCTCGCTGCTTGATCCGCACCCTCCGGAAAAGACGCCTGCCAGGAGGATGCACAGCAGGATCAGATATGCTGTTCGATGATATCCTGCAGCCCAGGCACTGCATGGACCTTTCACCATGGGAAATCCCCCGTCACTCGTCGTCGTTCACATAATAGTAATCGCAGCTGTCCAGGTACGGATAGTAGGTCGTATCGCTGTAGAAGAGGCATATGCCCCCGATCGTGACCGTGTCTTCATCGTCGCCTTCGTTGTTTTCCAGGGCAGTTTCAAGCTCCGTGAGGTCGACGCTGCCGTTGAACTCGCACTGGGCGGTCTTTGACGTCTCGCTGTCGATGAGGACCACCTCGTCATCACCGACGCTGAAAAGGACGCCCTGGAGGAGGATGTAGGTGCCGTTGATGTCCTCGTCGTTTTCCAGTGCATCCCAGAGACCCGAGACCGTATAGGTATCGTAGGTGGCGATCATGTCCTCATAGTCCTCTTCTTCTTCCGTGAGGATTTCCGAGCCGCACCCACAGAGGAAGACACAGACCATGAAAAGGTACAGAAGAGATTTTCCTTTCATGGGAGGGTTCCTTTCCATGTTCTTCGTTGCGTTGAAGGCTACCAGCCGAATGTGGAGAAACTATGGAGGAACTGTAGAAAGTCTGTGAGGTTTCTCAAATTGGTTTGAAATGGGGCCGTGCGTGTATTACCCTGTTGTCCATGGTGGAGATCCCCCTCAGGAAACCCCGTCCGAAGGAGGACGGATGAGAGTCAGGCTGGCCTACAAGCTGTTCCTGACATTCCTGATCACGAGTGTGGTCAGCATCGTCCTCATGGTGGGGATCATGCGCTATTTCGTCGAGAGGGACTTCCGGGAATTCGTGAACCGGGAAGAGATGGAAAGACTCGGGGAGCTTGTGGAGAAACTGGGGCAGGTCTATCAGGAGCACCAGGGCTGGGGATTCCTCAAGGCCGACCCGGATGCGTTCCGCGAGATCGTGCGCCCCGATTTCCGGAGGATTGAAAGGCCGTTCCCTGAGCCCCGTGATCCCGGAGGAAGGCCGGACATGGGGTTCGGACCGGACCGGGAAGTCCCGCCTCCTTCCCTGCCCGCCCACCCCTATATCCCGCACATGGACGGAAGGATCTCGCTTTTCGACGAGCAGGAGCGAGTGGTGGCGGGAAGGTCGGATACCCCGGAAGGGCACATCATGCGGGCCATCACGGTGGACGGAAGGACGGTGGGGTGGCTCGGCCTGCTCAAGAGAAAAGAACCGTCGGGTCCCCTGGAGGCACGCTTCCTCTCCCGCATGACCCTGGTCTTTTCCCTCACCGGGTGCGCCACGCTGGTCCTGGCCGCCCTCGTCTCATACCTCCTCTCCCGGCACCTCCTGCGGCCTGTCGGGCAGATCGCCCAGGGGGCGCATGCCCTGGCATCGCGGAAGTTCGATACGAGGATCGCGGTGGATACGGCCGACGAACTCGGAGAGCTGGCGGAGGATTTCAACAGGATGGCACAGACCCTTGACCGTTACGAGACCCTGAGAAAGCAGTGGATATCGGACATCTCGCACGAGCTGAGGACCCCTCTGGCCATCCTCCGCGGCGAGATCGAGTCCATACAGGACGGGGTCCGCGGAGTGACCGCGAAGAGCCTCGAGTCGCTCCATGCCGAGGTCATGCACCTCGAGAAGCTCGTCAGAGACCTCCACGATCTGTCCGTTGCCGATGCGGGCTCCCTGTCGATCATCAGGGAGCCGGTGGATGTGCTCGATGTCCTGGAGGAGACCTTGGACCTGTTCGCGACGAGATTCACCCAGGCGGCTCTGTCCTTCAGCTATGACAGGGCCGTCAGGATTCGACCGGTCGTCATGGGCGACCGTGACCGGCTGGCACAGGTGTTCTCCAACATCTTCGAGAATACCCTGCGATACACCGAGTCCCCGGGGGAGATGAGGATCTGGTGGGAACTCTCGGAGAATGCCGTGCGCCTCAACTTCGAGGACTCGAAACCCGGTGTGCCGGACAGTTCACTCGACAAGCTCTTCGACAGGCTGTACCGCATCGATCCCTCGCGGTCGCGCAGGAACGGAGGGAGCGGCCTCGGCCTGGCCATCTGCAAGAGCATCGTCGAATCGTCCGGCGGTGAGATCCACGCGGCCCATTCGACCCTGGGGGGGCTGCGGATAGAGATGACCCTGCCCCTTCTCAGGAAGGCATGACGCACGGAGGTTCCCCCATATGGCATCGGAACATATTCTCATTGTCGAAGACGAAGAAAAGATCGCTTCCCTTCTCAGGGACTATCTCGAGAAGGCCGGCTACCGGGCATCGATGCTCGACAGGGGTGATGCCGTGGTGGGCTTCGTGAAGCAGAGGTCGCCGGATCTTATCCTGCTGGACATCATGCTGCCCGGCATGGACGGTATGGAGGTGTGCCGCGAGGTAAGGAAGACTTCCCGGGTCCCTGTCATCATGATCACCGCGCGGGTCGAAGAGATCGACCGCCTCCTCGGCCTGGAGCTCGGTGCCGATGACTATGTCTGCAAGCCGTTTTCCCCCCGGGAGGTCGTCGCCCGGGTCAGGGCCGTCCTGCGTCGGGTCCATGCCGAACCCGAGGTCAGGAGGATCGTTGCCGGCGACATCGAGCTGGACGACGAGACCCGCCGGGTGTTGGTCCGGGGCGAGGAGATCAGGTTGACGCCCAGTGAATTCAGGCTCCTCAAGGTGCTGATCTCCCACCCGAACCGGGTGTTCTCCCGCAACGACCTGGTCAACCAGGTGCAGGGGTACGAATTCGAGGGATACGACCGCACCATCGACTCCCACATCAAGAACCTCAGGAGGAAGAT
>DAITOA010000071.1:0-8748 GCA_036834365.1 Thermodesulfobacteriota bacterium
GAGTCGCCCACCAACCCGTACCTCAACGTGTTCGACCTGGTGCTCCTCAAGAAGATCGCCGAAAAGCACGGCGTCATGACGCTCATCGACAGCACCATAGCGACACCCATCAACCAGAGACCCCTGGAGTTCGGCATCGACCTCGTCACCCACAGCGCAACCAAGTATATGTCCGGGCACAACGATATCCTAGCAGGCGTGGTGCTCGGCAGCAGGGAGCTCATCGCCCCCATCCGCAGCCTCCACAAGTCCATGGGCGGCCTCATCGACGCCCACTGCTGCTACCTTCTCCTGCGAGGGCTCAAGACCTTCCCCATGAGGGTGAGGCACATGAACCAGACGGCATTGAAGGTCGCCAGGTACCTGGAATCGCACCCCGATGTGGAGCGCGTGTATTACCCGTTCCTGGAGAGCCACCAGCACCATGCCATCGCCAAAGAGCAGATGACCGGCGGAGGCTGCGTGGTGACCTTTGTCATGAAGGGCGACCTGGCGGCGGCCAATCGCTTCCTCGACTCTCTGGACATGATCTTCATCGGTCCGAGCTTCGGCGGAGCGGAGACGCTCATCACGCACCCCGCCACGGTGAGCTACTACGACTACACCCGCGAGCAGCGCTATGAGCTCGGCATCATCGACACACTGTTCCGCCTGGCAGTGGGCCTGGAGGATGAGGACGATATTATCGCCGACCTGGACCGGGGTTTCAAACGGGCACGGAAGAAGTAGGGCGTCATCGATCGCCAGACATCCGGATGGACGGGCACGGTATGCCCCGACCTGTTCTATGAAACGGAACCTCTTCATTGCAGCACTTATCACATGCCTTTCCCTGGCCTGGGGGACGGGTAGCGCTCAGATCTACAACCAGACCTGCCAGAGCGCCGAGTACGCCCGTACGGTCAATCGGAATGCCGCTACGGACGCAACGGACATCATCGTGTACAACCCTGCGGGACTGGTGGATCTGTCGGAGGGTTTCCACCTCAACGTATCGAACCAGATATGGTTCCGCCGGCCGAGCCACACCTTCGACGATCCCCTGGGCACCGGCAGGATCACCCATGAGCAGGAGGGCACCGACTGGTTCGTGCCGAACCTCCACGCCGCCTACGCGAAGGGTGACTGGTCCGTGTTCGGTGCCGTCTACATCCCCGGCGGCGGGGCGTCGGTTGACTATCCCGACGGCTCCTACACCACCCGTGCCCTCGGGGCAGGGATCATCGGTCAGGATGGTCCTCTGGAGATCGTCTACAACGACATCAAGGATGAATATCTCAAGGGGAGTTCCCTCTATCTCGCGATGAGCCTGGGCGCGGCCTGCAGGGTGACCGAGACGGTCTCCCTGGCTTGCGGTATCCGCACCATTTCCGTGACCAACGAGATCGAGGGCGGCCTGACGCTCACCGACGGCCTCCTCGGCCCGCTGACTCAGGATGTACCCCTGAGGGTGGATGTGAAGGAAGAGGGACGGGGCTGGGGCATCGTCCTGGGCCTTCAGGCGAAACCATCGGCAGACCTGAATCTGGCGGTCCATTACGAGTCCCCGGTGAGGCTGGACCTCAAGACGGATATCAGGAGCGGGGACAATATCAGCGAAGATGCGGGGCTGTTCGTGGACGGGCAGGAGAGCCCGAGGGACTTTCCCGCCATGATCGGCCTCGGTGCGTCGTACCGGTTCACTCCGAGGTTACGGGGCGAGGTGGACTTCAACTACTGGTTCCAGGAGGCGGCGGACTGGGGGACGACCGCTGAAGGCCAGGATAACTCCAGCCTGGCAGGAGACTCCTGGAGCGTCGGTGTCGCAGGGGCCTACATGCTCACGACCCGCCTCGAGGTGAGCGGGGGGTTGCTGTACACATGGTATGAGTTTCCCGACTTCGACGGGTACTACAACAACAACCTCGGGGCCATCGAGGTCTATTATGCAGACGATCTGATGGTCGGGCTCGGGTTCGGCTATGAAGTCGTTTCGGGCTGCAGGGTGAACTTCGGCACCGGGTATATCATCTACCGGGACGGGACCGTCCGGACGGCCACGGGCGACGTGGACATCGAGAACACCTCCTCCACGGCACTGGCCCTCGGGGTCGACTATTCCTTTTGAGATGTTCCCGTCATGACGGAGATCTCTTCCTGAGGATCGAGCAGATATAGGTGCTCATGTCGATGCCCCGGGTTATGGCCTCGATACGGATCTCCATCCTGAGGTCCTCGGGGATGCTCAGGAGGTACTTCGTAACCTTGCCGCCCTGAACCTTCGCGGTCTGACTTTTCTGTGCAGGTTGCCTTGCCATACGGGTATCCTTCCCCGTCCACAGGGCACGTCCGACGCCGCCCAAGGGATTTGCCGCCGGACGGCGCCGTTCAGTTCCCTACTGGGCCTGTATCCTTTCGAGCAGGCGCCCCTCGCTGACGACCTGGTAGTTGTGCCGGATCCTGGTCTTCAGGACCGAACGTGCCTTGACGAACGCCTCATCCTCGGTGGCGAACCAGTATTCCTTCCTCTGGAGGCGGCTGCCGTCCGCTCGACCCCAACTGGTGGTCAGGTACACCCCTCCAAACAGGCAGGTCTGGATGCCGATGACGTACTGGCGATAGCGGTCACTGTCGTGTTCAATCGAGTCGAGAACGATCATGCATGCTCCTCCTTGGGTAAGATTCATTGTTACCTGCCAATCCATCCGCAGATCACAAGAGGCTCCGGCGGGTCCTGTCGAACCCGGGAGGCAGATTATCACAATAATGATGATAAATACAATAATAAAAATAAAAATGATAATAATAATAATGTTGATAATCTCAATAATGACGGCCGATGGCGCGGCGGGATAAGGATGATTGTTCAGTTCGGCAGTGCGGCGATGAGTTCCTGTGAGGATGGTCGAGCCGCAAACGGAGGTCGGGAAATCCGTCTACTCGAGATACAGCGTCTGTCCGTGCCTGAGCTCCACGAGCCTGTCCCGCATACCCGCCTTGTCCATCTCCTTCCGGATGTCCAGGATCGGCTGGTAGACGGGCTCGTCGCCGAGCCTGAATGTCCCCCAGTGGACCACGAGGAGTTTGTCCGCTCCGAGCTCCCGGAAGGCCCTCACGGTCTCTTCGGGATTGATATGGGACTTTCTCATGAACCAGCGCGGCTCGTAGGCGCCGAGATTGAACACGGCGAGGTCTATCTTGTGCATCCTGCCGATCTCTTCAAACCTGTCGAAGTAGGCGGTGTCGCCCGAGAGGTAGATGGTGCGGCCTGAGGGGGTACCGACGAGGTACGATCCCCACAGGGCCGTGTTGGGTCCGGTGAAGGGGTTCCGCATGGTCCAGTGATTGCTCGGCAGGAAGGTGACATCGAAGGGCCCGGCCTTCGTACCGTCGAGCCAGTCCATCTCCCGGACCCGTTTCATCCCGTTCTCCCTGAGAAGTCCTCCATACCCCAAGGGGACGATGTATCCGGCCCGATCGGCGAAGACCTTCAGGCTGTCGAGATCGAGGTGGTCATAGTGGCCGTGGGTGACGAGCACGGCATCGACGCGGGGGAGGTCGGCAACCGGAAAGGCGATGGGGCTGAAGTCCCTGACGGGCCAGAACAGGCCGAAGAGGACAGGGTCGACGATGATGCCGGCATCGTTCTCCCTGATGAGCACGCTGGCATGGTTGATCCACGTGATGCTCACGGAATGGTGGGACTTCACGGCGTTCCAGTCGATCCGCACGGGCTCGACCTTTTCGTAGGCATAGTCCTGTTCGAACCGGTTCTCCGAAAAGAACTTCCACCTGATGAGCTCCATGGTGTTCCGCCGGTGGATGCCCGTTGCGGAAAAGGGGTTGAGGAAGACGCCCTGGCCGTGATGGATCCTGTTCTGCACGATCTCCCTCAGGCTCATGGTTCCGGCATGCGGTAATGCCGACTCGGCAGGGCCATCGGTTCTGTACAGGGTCATCATCACCGCCATGGGAATGAGTAACGTAAGGGCAGTACGCAGTATGCTCATCTTCATGCCGCTCAAGATCCTCATCTAGGGCATGGGGGGGGAAAAAGCAAGGAACCTTTGGCCGGATGAGCCGGAATAGCTTTGACTTCGACAGGTTCCGGCCTTATTCAATAATCTGACGGGCACCGGCTAAGGTGTTCCAGGGGAGGATGTATGCTGAAGATCGGCGGTACGCTCATGCTCTGCATGCTGCTCATGGGCTGCTCGGGCCCCAGGCCCTCCACCTTGGGGCTCAAGGACGGCAGGCTTTTCCCCTGCCCCGACAGTCCCAACTGCGTTTCCACCCAGGAACGGTCCGAAGGACACCGCATCGAGCCCCTGCGGTACACCGGGACAAAGGAAAACGCCCGGCAGAAGCTTCTGCAGGTGATCGGAGGCATGCCCCGGGTGAAGATCGTCACCGATTCCGGCGATTATATCCATGCCGAGTTCGCCTCCCGGATCTTCAGGTTCGTGGATGACGTGGAATTCGTCTTCGACGATGCAGAGAAGCTCATACACTTCCGCTCCGCCTCCCGTCTCGGTTACTCGGACCTCGGGGTGAACCGCAGACGCATGGAGGAGATCAGAAGGCGGTTCGAGGCTCAATGAACAGTGTCCTGCCGGTTCATGTGAGTCACCGGAGAATCTTCATCGTTTTTACCCGATACCCTGCTCCAGGTGCGGTCAAGACCAGGCTGGTGCCGGTGCTGGGTGCACAGGGGGCAGCGGATGTTCATGCAGCCATGACCCGCCATGCCGTTCGGACCGCAGCGAACGCCATGGCAGTGCACGAGTTCTCCCTGGAGGTTCATTTCGACGGAGGAGATCGCAACGGCATGCGTACGTTCTTTGGCGATGAGATACCCTACATCCCTCAGTCCGGAAACGACCTGGGCGATCGCATGCGTACGGCCATCGGAGCCGTCCTCCATGACGGAGCCGAGGCGGCGGTCCTCATCGGCACCGACTGTCCGGGCATCACTGGGGCTCTCATCGGGCAGGCTTATGCCGCCCTGGAAGAATCCGATTGCGTGCTCGGTCCTGCCTCTGACGGCGGGTACTACCTCATCGGCATGAAGAGGGATATCCCCGAAGTTTTCTCTTCCGTGCCGTGGGGCACCGGTGAGGTGCGTGCACGCACCCTGGATGTCCTGAGACGGATGGGATTGAAGGTGGTGCTTCTGGACGAGCTCCCCGACGTGGATCGGCCCGAAGACCTGCATGTGTGGGAAGAGATGGAAAGGGCCCTGGCCTTGCCCATGATCTCGGTGGTCGTCCCTGTGCTCAATGAGGGCGCTGCCGTGGGCGTAACCATCCGGAAGGCACTGGCGGGAAGGAACGTGGAGGTCATCGTCGTGGACGGAGGAAGCACGGACGACACGGAAGCCCACGTCCGCCGGACCGGGATACGCACCGTTCCGTCAGGTCCCGGAAGGGCCCTGCAGATGAATGTCGGGGCCGCCGCCTCCCACGGGGAGGTCCTGCTCTTTCTCCACGCCGACACCCTGCTGCCTGCCCGGTACGACGACATGGTACGGGCCGCCATGGAGGACGGGGAGGCCGTTGCCGGGGCCTTCGGGCTGTCCTTCGACACGGGAGGGCGTGCCCTGGACATGATCGCCTTCGGCGCCAACCTGAGGTCCCGGCTCCTCGGGCTGCCCTACGGCGACCA
Organism: Thermodesulfobacteriota bacterium; assembly: GCA_036834365.1. GTDB lineage: Bacteria > Desulfobacterota > Desulfomonilia > UBA1062 > UBA1062 > MWEI01. The sequence goes on from DAITOA010000071.1 coordinate 5,644, forward strand.
GGCGTTCTTTGTGAAAAGGGATGCCTTCCGGCGGGTGGGAGGATTCCGGGAGGTGCCCATCATGGAGGACGTCATGTTCATGGGGTCGGTGAAGAAGCTGGGCGGTGTGGTGATTCTTCCGCAACACGTCACAACCTCCGCAAGGCGCTATCGCGAGCTCGGACCCGTAAGGACCTGGATGTTCAACCAGCTTGCCATGGCCGGATATTCCCTGGGCATGCCTCTCGAAGGGCTGGCACGGCTTTATCGCGGCAGGGAGCCGTCCATACGGGCGTGGGTGAAGGTCATAGCGGATGCATGGAATGAAAGGAGATCCACGTGATGCCGGTAAGAATCATGGCCATTCTTGTCGTCCTGGCCGGAGTTGCCTGCTTTTCTCCACTCAGCGCAGGGGATGCGACCCTGTTCAGGGAGGACTTCCGTGATCTGTCAGACTGGAAGGAAGTCTTTTTCCCCAAGATTCCAAGACACACGGTCTACGGCATCGAAAAGTCCGGATCGGATTCGTACCTCATGGCAACGAGCGATGCTTCCGCCTCCCTGCTCGTGTACCGGAATCCCTTCGATGTGTACGAATACACCAGGATGCGCTGGAGGTGGAAGATCTCCAATGTCTATGCCAAGGCCGACCCCCGGAGCAAGAAGGGCGACGACTATCCCATAAGGATTTATATTGCCTTTCAGTATGAACCTGAAAAAGCGGGCATTCTGGAAAAAGCAATGTATAACGCCGCCAGACTCGTCTACGGCGAGTACCCGCCGCTCAAGTCCTTGAACTATGTCTGGGCGAGCAGGCCGGAGAAGGACCGCATGATCGTGAGCAGCTACACGGACCGGAGCATGATGATCCTCCTGGAAGCAGGGGCAGCAAAGGCAGGGCAGTGGGTGGACGAGGAGGTCGACATCCTGGCCGACTACCGGAAGGCGTTCGGGGTCAGCCCCCCGCGCATGGCCACCATCGGCATCATGAACGACTCGGACAACACGGGGGAGAAGTCGGTGTCCTATGTGGATTACATAGAGGTGCTCAAGTGAGGCGTAAAGGATTAGATGAGGGGTTTTTCAAGAAGAAAACATAGGTTTCCGAAATACATGTATGGTTTTGGGAAGAATGATAACCAGATATGTGGGTTTCATCCCTGCAACAATCATCCTGATGTGTCAGGTTGCCGGTTATGATGGCCTGATGCCGGCACCCGAGAAACCAGGGGACACACAACCAGGGGACTCGGCTTCAATCATCCGGCATGGATCGTTTTGCATATGGCTTACGTGAACGTTTCCCGTTATCATCCGAACCCCATGATGAATGTGCAGTGGTATCCCCAAGTGCATCGACGAAAGAAGGGCGCAAATGAGTTTCAATATCAAGGATCCAAACCGAAACTATGCTGTAACGGATAGGGATCTCGCGGATCCTTCGTCCATGTATCCTCTCAAGACGGAAAGGGAAACTGTCGCAGCACGTCAGATCTTTCGTGATCAGAGTACCTGGGAAGATCTGCTGACATACAGCAGAACCATAAAAAAATATGAACATGAAGGAAGCATACCGGACTCTATTGCCGCCCTCAACCGCATGAAGATTCGCAGTGGGTATGTTCCAGAAGAATTATCACACCAGGAATTAACGGGCAGGCAGTTGATAAGACAAGCTGAACTGATCTGCAAGGCACCATTCTTCAAGGCGATACAGACGCATCCCGAGACCAGGCATGTACATGAATTCTATGATCAGAAACGACTCATCAAAGAGACCATTCTTATCTTATATCTGTTAAGAAGGATTGGTAACATCTTTAGATCCAATAAGATACAGACGATTATGGGGACCCCCGTAGAGGTAAGCGTTGCCTGGCAATGCTTCGGCACCCTCTGGCCTGCAGGGATTGATCTCTATGGAGTACTGAAGGACTTATATCCAGCCTTCCATGCGCGCATTACCGGACAGATTCCTCATTATATCGCAGAGAACCTGGGGTGTTTATTGGATCGACATGTCGACAGGAAGGCTGTTCGTGGAATCGGCAGGTTTCTTGTGGATGATAAAAGCAGGTTCCTCGGGTTATACCCGGTTGCAGAGGTGCCTGAAGAGCACGTCACCCTGGACTCGCCATTCGTTTCCCAGGACCAGATCGGGAGGAGGGCGCTTGTCCGAAGGATACTCGGTGACATCACGGACATAATGCACAGAGACCCTTCTTCATCCATAGTGGTACTGGATTATGCCGGGGGAGTGGGGAACCTTTCCGAGGTATTGCTGAAGATGGTGTATTCTCTCGAAGACAATGAGTTGCGGACGAACCTCATGGACAGGGTGCATGCGGTGATCATTGACCTCGAGGAAGACCAGCTTGAAGCAGGACGAAAGAGGTTCGAGGTGATGGGCAACAAACCGGACCTGCAAGGAATCAATGACAGAATCATTTTTCTGAAGGGTGATGTTACAAGGCCGTTGGGTGAACACCACCTGAAAAGCATTCATGACAAGTTCGGAATCAAAGACAATGATCAAACTGTTTATCTGGGCATGACCGCATACACGGTCGGCGCCCTTGATATTCAATCGGCCCAGGATGTGACTACCTATGCCCAAGCCATGGCTCGTGAGATATTCAACCAATGCGCTAAGATTTATGCGGTTGATTTTTCTTCACCCATGTGGAGGTTGGACGACTTCTTGAGAGATACCAACAGGTGGGGAAGAGAATACCTGAGAACCGTGCATGGTGTGCCGGACCCTCAAGATGAATATACGCCACTGCCTCGAATTATCGCTTCGTGGTTGTCACTCCGGTATGGATTACAATGCAAGACAACAGCTGATTTTGTCAGAACCATGGCCCTGGCCCCTGCATTGGCTGCACATTACGTCACTGCATGGCCCGGTTCTGAGGGACATAGTGCAGGCTACAGCATAGGGGAAGGTGGCTTGATGAAGAAACCCGGAATCCTGTCTTTTGCCGGGAGCCTGCAGTCATGTGGCGCCAGCGTTATGTACAGATCAAAGGTGTGGCTCATCGGAAGTCTGGACCTCGGAAAGACGCATAAGGGTAACCGTGCCTGGGCATTCATTCCCGGTTGGACAGCTGATTTTGTCGTTGC
>DAITOA010000072.1:0-8628 GCA_036834365.1 Thermodesulfobacteriota bacterium
CCTCGAAGCGGTAGAGGTTGACGATGAGCATGTCGATGGGCCTGATGCCGTGCTTTTTCATGGCCTCGACATGATCTTTGTTGTCGCGGATGGCGAGCATGCCGCCGTGGACCAGGGGATGCAGGGTCTTGAGCCTGCCGTCCATCATCTCGGGAAAGCCGGTGAACTCGGAGATGTCGATGACCTTGATGCCTGCGTCCTTCAGAGCCTTTGCCGTGCCGCCGGTGGAGATGATCTCCACCCCGAACGCGGCGAGCTCGCGGACAAAATCCGTGACGCCCTTCTTGTCCGTGACGCTCACCAGGGCCCGTGTGATCTTCGCCATGTGAACTCCTTTCTGTGGGAATATGAATGTATGAGGAAGGTGTGCAGCGGACTAATTGTTATGTGCCCCTTTAAAACCTGCCCCTTGAATGTAATACCATGTGAGAAGCGGCACCATGCGCTTGTAGAGCCCGGTGTCCAGATACCCGATGTGCTCCATGTGATAGCGCACCTCGTCGCCCGAGATCTCGCCCGACATCATGCCGTTGCGAAGGCGCATGATCCGGTTGTGTAGGCTGCTGCGGGCCATGGCATCGCCCACGTGAGCGACCACGTACCGATTCATCTCGGCGAACAGGCTCTCCATGTCCATGAGCCCGGGCGTGCAGTTGTGTTCGCTCTCGAGCTCGTCGATGAGCGAGATCAGGAACGACCGGGCATCCTCGAGGCCGATCCGGAAGGTCTCCTCCTCGAGGAGCTCGTCGAAGTCGTCGAAGAAGGGGGTGCTGAACTCTATCCCGTGGAACTCCCGCACATAGGTGTGGTCCTTGCCGAGGATCCTGCCCAGGATGTCGGTGGCCCGGTCCTTCCACTGCAGGGACGAGTCCTGCTCGATGCTCTCGTCCAGGAGATCCTCCACATCGCCCACCAGGTCCCTGATGAGCACGATGTAGTTCTTGATGGCACTTCTGCTTCTCATGGCGGGTATAATATACAGCAAGACCTTTCATGGTCAAGCCTGTTCATGGCAGGGCCTTTGTGGTATCATGGCCACCCATGCAGGAGAGCAGGATAGTCGGGATCCTCCGCGATGAACAGGCCCTCAGGGACTACATCCGCAGCACACTTGCCGCCCATCGGAGGCGCATCATCCCCCGGGAGGACCTCAAGGAGTCGGCCGTGCTGGTCCCCCTGTGCTGGAAGGACGGCGAACCCCAGGTGGTGGTGACCAAGCGGTCCATGGATGTGGAGCACCACAAGGGTGAGATCTCGTTCCCCGGGGGCAGGGTGGAATCGAGCGACAACGGCCTCGTGAACACTGCCCTGCGGGAGGCCGAGGAGGAGATCGGGCTCTGCCCCTCCGACGTGGACGTCCTCGGCCTGCTGGACGACCATGTCTCCATCGTGGGGTACCACATCACCCCCGTGGTAGGCGCTATCCCCTTCCCCTATGACTTCCGCATCAACAGTGAATCCGAGAGCCTGCTCATGGTTTCCCTGCGGCAGGCGTTCAGGGAGGATGCCTGGATGGCCGAACGGTCGTTCTTCCGGGGCAAAGGCATCAACATCTACTTCCTCGAGATCGACGGCGGGGTGGTCTGGGGTGCCACCGCCCGCATGCTCAAGCACTTCGTTGACCTCCTGGCGGGGCAGCCCATCCCGTTCGGCGCCGTATCCGACTCCGCCAGGGTCTGGGTGAAGAACATCCTCGACTCCCAGGGTGGGTACAAGAAGTTCAGGTAGATAACATTGGGAGATGATCTGCAGCGCTACCGCGCTGGCCTCTGGGTTTCATACATCTCGGAAAAAGACCCGAGATGTATGAAACCCAGAGGTCGATAAAAACTCCTCTCCTAATAGATTAAGGTATCCCGTCCCGTGCCGATACGTTACAACAGGGAGAAAAGCTGGGGTATTCGACAGACCGGACTCCGAGGCGGACCAACCAAACAAAGAGAAAGGTCATCCTTTCACTAGAGCGTTCCGCCGGGCTGTGTCACCGGTACCTCCGGCGTCTCCTTTTTCTTTTGTTCCCAGGTTCCTCTGCTCACCTTATCAGATTAGGATTTTTTCCTCGACCTCCCCTCGACCGACGAGTCTCCGGTACTCGGATTTTACTTGCCAGCGCCGAAGGCGCTGCAGAACCCCTCTCCCCTTCTCCGGATGCCTTGGACACCACCTTCCCTATGTCCACCCGAACGGCTTTCCCGTCAGCAGCTCGTAGGCGGCGATGTACTTCTCCGAGGTCTTGCGGATGATCTCATCGGGCAGCTGGGGACCGGGAGCGGTCTTTCCCCAGTCCAGGGTTTCCAGGTAGTCGCGCACGAACTGCTTGTCGAAGCTCGGCTGGGCACCTCCGGGACAGTACCTGTCCAAGGGCCAGAAACGGGAGGAGTCGGGGGTCAGGGCCTCGTCGATCCAGATGAGCTCCCCATCCAGAAGGCCGAACTCGAACTTGGTGTCCGCGATGATGATGCCTTTCTTCAAGGCATGAGCCGCCGCCATCTGGTAGATTTTGAGAGAAAGGTCCATGACCCTGTTGATGAGCTCGTGACCCACCAGGTCACCGGCGGTCCTGATGTCGATGTTAAGGTCGTGATGCCCGATCTCGGCCTTGGTGGAGGGGGTGAAGATGGGCTCGGGAAGGCGGTCGGACTCCTTCAGACCTTCAGGAAGCTTCACCCCGGAGACCGCGCCCGATGCCCGGTACTCCTTCCACCCGGAGCCGGAGATGTATCCCCTGACGATGCACTCCACAGGCAGCGGCTTCGTCTTCCGTACGAGCATGGATCTTCCGGCCAGGCGGGCATTGCCCCGGAAGGGCTCGGGGTAGTCGTTCACATCGGAGGAGACCACGTGGTTCCTGATGAGGGAGGTGCCCTTGCCGAACCAGAACAGGGAGAGCTGGTTCAGGACATGGCCTTTGGCCGGGATCGGGTCGGGAAGGACCACGTCGAAGGCCGAGAGACGGTCGGTGGTGACCAGGACGAGGTGGTCAGGTCCCGCATCGAAGATCTCCCTGACCTTGCCGCTGTTCACCTTTTTCCCCTGTGCCACGTCGATGTCGTAGATGGTGTCCATGCTCTCCCCCAGCAGTGAGAAATAAGCAGCTAACATGCCAAAAAACTGTTGAAAAAGTCAAGAGGCTGTTATAGAGTGGGGAGCCTTTGAGAGGTGATGCGGTGCGGTTTTCCGGTGTTCCCGTCCTTTCCTGCAGGCTGTCTCGGCGTATGCCGATGCCGATGATCATGGACCCGGGAACATGGGCCTTGAGTTTTACCGCTCACCTGCATTAAGACAAGAGGGGAAAACAGGTGGCGAGGCGGTGATGTCGGATAAGGCTGATCCTTTCATGCCCGAGGTCAGGGGCAAGCTGGTCTATTCGTGCATCGGGTGCGGACAACGGTATGACATCTTCGACTTCATCTATACCTGCCCTGCCTGCAGATCGCTCCTGAAGATCGAGAACACGGCATTCGAAGGCATGAAGGCAACGCCTCCGGAGACCTGGCGGGAAATCTTCGACGCCCGCAGGAACAGCAATGTGCTGGAGATACAGGGCGTGTTCCGGTTCCATGAACTCATCCTGCCCATTATTCCCCTGGCCGATATCATCTATCTCGGCGAAGGCAATACCCCCATCGTAAGGGCCAACCGTGACCTGACCGACTGGGTGGGCGTGCCGTTCTATGTAAAGAACGACGGGTTCAATCCGTCTGCGAGCTTCAAGGACCGGGGCATGGCCTCGGCCATCTCGTTCCTGAACCATGCGATCCGGGTCAAGGACCTTGAGAGTGTGCTCGGCATCTGCGCCTCCACGGGAGACACCTCGGCCGCCGCCGCCCTGTACCTGAGCTATCTGCCCAAGGACAAGGTGCGTGCCGTGGTACTGCTGCCCAAGGGCAGGGTGACGCCGCAGCAGCTCTCCCAGCCCCTAGGTTCGGGGGCCAGGGTCATCGAGATGCCAGGTGTGTTCGACGACTGTATGCGCGTGGTGGAGGAGCTTGCCCAGGACTACCACGTGTTCCTCCTGAACTCGAAGAACCCGGTGCGGATCCTGGGGCAGAAGAGCTATGCCTACGAGACGGCCCAGCAGCTCGGGTGGGATACGAAGGGCCTCACCGTGGTGGTGCCCATTGGCAATGCAGGGAACATCACAGCGGTCATGGACGGGTTCATCGACCTCCACGAACTGGGCATCATCGAGGAGCTGCCGGTGATCCTCGGCGTCCAGAGTGAGCACGCCGACCCGGTATCGCGCTGGAGGGCCACCGGAACGTTCGTCCCCATGAAGGTGCGACCCTCGGTGGCACAGGCCGCCATGATCGGCGACCCGGTGTCCTTTCCCAAGGTGAGCCAGAACGTGCAGAAGCATTTCAGCGACCGGTTCTTCGTCATCTCGGTGACCGAAGACGAGATCATGGAAGGCATGCTCACGGCTAACCGGCACGGGCACGTGGTCTGCACCCAGGGCGGCGAGTCGGTCGCCGGTCTTAAGAAGGCTCTGGCCGAAGGACTCATCCCCAGGGGCAGGAACTATGTGGTGGACTCGACCTCCCACCACCTCAAGTTCGCCTCCTTCCAGGAGAAGTATTTCGAGGACGCCTTTGAGCCCGAGTACGGTATCACCACCCGGGACGAGCTGAAGAACGCGCCCGTGACCCTGGAAGGGAAGGCGGCGACCATAGCCGCATTCCTGGAGCTCCGGAGGAAGGCCTAGGGGCCGCGGCGATCAGGGTCGTCCGTGATGAGTCGGGCCGGTGAGGTATTTTATGCTTGCAAAAAGACCCTGCCATAAGCAAAGAAGACAGACGGCAAGATATGTCTGGAGGTCATCCCCGGATGACGCGAATAATCAAGAAACAGGAGGATTATTGAATGGCTGACAGGAATTTCATCTTCTCATCCGAGTCCGTGACGGAAGGACACCCCGACAAGGTTGCAGACAACATCTCGGACGCGATCCTGGATGAGATCATCGCCAATGATAAGCAGGCCCACGTGGCATGCGAGACCCTGGTAACCACCGGACTGGTGATCGTATCCGGCGAGATCACCACCACGCATCAGTTCGACGTGCAGCGCATCGCGCGGCAGACCGTAAAGGAGATCGGCTACACGGAAGCCGTCATGGGGTTCAGCTGGAACACCTGCGGCGTCATGGTGACCCTGGACAAGCAGTCCCCGGACATCAACCAGGGAGTCACCGAGGGAGAAGGACTCTTCACGGAGCAGGGCGCCGGCGACCAGGGCATGATGTTCGGCTTTGCCTGTGACGAGACGGACATGCTCATGCCGGCCCCCATCTACTATGCCCACAAGCTCACCAAGGGTCTCGCGGATACCCGTAAGAACGGCATCCTCGAGTTTCTCAGGCCCGACGGGAAGTCCCAGGTCTCGGTGCAGTACGAGGGCGGAATCCCGAAGCGGATCGACGGCATCGTGATCGCGGCCCAGCACGATGAGGATGCGAGCTACGAGACCGTGCGCGACGGCATCATGGAAGAGGTCGTTAAAAAGCAGATCCCGGCGAACCTCCTCGACAAGGACACCAAGTACTACATCAATGCCACGGGCAGGTTCGTCCTGGGCGGCCCCCATGCCGACACCGGGCTCACCGGCCGCAAGATCATCGTGGACACCTACGGCGGGTTCGCAAGCCACGGCGGCGGCGCCTTCTCCGGCAAGGATCCCTCCAAGGTGGACCGCTCCGCCGCCTACATGGCCCGCAAGGTGGCCAAGAACATCGTGGCAGCTGGTCTGGCGAAGAAGTGCACCGTGCAGCTCGCCTATGCCATTGGCGTGGCCGATCCCATTTCCGTCATGATCGAGACCGGGGGTACGGGCGCCATGTCGGACGACAAGCTCGGCAAGCTCGTCCGGGAGGTGTTCCCGCTCAAGCCGAAGGGGATCATCGACCACCTCGACCTGCTGAGGCCCATCTACAAGAAGACTGCTGCCTACGGACATTTCGGCAGGCCCGAGCCCGAATTTACGTGGGAGCTGACCGACATGGTCGACAAGCTCAAGGAAAAGGCAGGGAAATAATGGCTGAAAAAGCGAAGAAACAGGACGTGACCGGCCTGCCCGATTACTGCGGCCTGAACTGTAAGGTCGCGGATGCATCCCAGGCCGAGTTCGGCCGCAAGGAGATCGCCATCTCGGAGCACGAGATGCCCGGTCTCATGGCGGTCCGTAAAAAGTATGCGGCCGCCAAACCTCTCTCAGGCGCCCGGATCACCGGGTCCCTGCACATGACCATCCAGACCGCCGTGCTCATCGAGACCCTCAGGGAGCTCGGAGCAGATGTGCGCTGGGCGTCATGCAACATCTTCTCCACCCAGGACCATGCCGCCGCGGCCATCGCCCAGAGCGGGACTCCGGTGTATGCCTGGAAGGGCGAGAGCCTCGAGGACTACTGGGCCTGCACCCTGGCGGCCCTGACCTTCCCCGGAGGCACGGGCCCGAACCTCATCGTGGACGACGGCGGCGATGCGACGCTCATGGTGCACCGCGGCTACCAGGCCGAGGATGATCCGGCTCTGCTCGATGCACCCACGGACAACAAGGAGCTGGCCATCATCAACGCGGTCCTGAAAAAGAAGCTCGCCGAGGATCCCACGTTCTGGCACCGCATGGTCAAGGAGATCAAAGGCGTGTCCGAGGAGACCACCACAGGCGTGCACCGGCTCTACCAGATGCTGGAAAAGAAGACCCTGCTCTTCCCGGCCATGAACGTGAACGACTCGGTCACCAAGAGCAAGTTCGACAACCTCTACGGCTGCCGGGAATCTCTGGCCGACGGCATCAAACGGGCCACCGACGTGATGGTAGCGGGCAAGGTCGTCTGCGTGTGCGGCTACGGCGACGTGGGCAAGGGCTGCGCCCAATCCATGCGAGGATTCGGTGCCCGGGTGCTGGTTACAGAGGTCGACCCCATCTGCGCCCTGCAGGCCGCCATGGAGGGCTACCAGGTTACCACCGTGGAGGAGGCGCTCGCCGAGGCGAACATCTTCGTGACCGCCACGGGCAACTGCCACGTGATCCGTATCGAGCACATGGCAAAGATGCTGGACCAGTCCATCGTCTGCAACATCGGTCACTTCGACCATGAGATCGATGTGAGCAGGCTCGAGGAATACCCGGGTATTCAGCGGGTCAACATCAAGCCCCAGGTGGACAAGTACGTCTTCCCAGACGGCCACTGCATCTATCTCCTGGCCGAGGGGCGCCTCGTGAACCTGGGGTGCGCCACGGGTCACCCGTCTTTCGTCATGTCCAACTCGTTCACCAATCAGGTGCTGGCCCAGATCGACCTGTGGACCAACCCGCGGGGGGTGAGCGTGAAGACCCTGCCCAAGAACCTCGACGAGGAAGTGGCGCGGCTCCACCTGGGCAAGCTGGGAGTGAAGCTGACCACGCTGACCAAGGAGCAGGCCGACTATATCGGCGTGCCGGTGGAAGGCCCCTACAAGGCGGATCACTACCGGTATTAAAGACCAGGGAGAAAAAACAGACCTGCCCGATCGGGGCATCTCGCGTCTGAGTAAGGAGCCTTCTGTGGACGCGAGAGGCACTGATCGGGCAGGTTCTTATTCGTCCCCTGTAAGGCTCATTCCCTATATGTGGCTGTCAATCCAGGTCCTCAGGTCGGCCAGCACCCTGGCGCGATCCGCGGGGAGCTCGTTGTAGACCTCGTGCCTGAGCCCTTCGTAGAGCCTGAAGGTCTTGTCTTTGGCCCCGATCTTCTCGAAGAGCTCCTGCTGTCCGGAAAAGGCGGTGTCCAGCGATCCATGCTGAACGAGGACAGGGACCGTGACCTTGAAGGCATTCTCCGCACCCAGGGCCTGGTACCTGTTCATCTCGTGGGCGAGCCGGGGCGTTATGACGTTGTAGACCAGGGGGTCGTTCACGTACGCCTTCACCGTTTCAGGGTCCCGGGATATGAATTCCGGGGGGAGCGGGGACTTCACGTGCACGGCGGGCAGGATTCGCGAGAGGACCTTGGATACGGTGATGAGGATCTTCGGGACGTCGGGGCTCGGTCGCAAACCCGTGCCGGACAGAACGAGCCCCGTGATTCCATCCCCGGCCTGCTCGGCATAGTTGAGGGCAATGAGGCTCCCCATGGAGTGCCCGAGCACAAAGTACGGGGTATTGGGGAACTCTTTCCGAATGACCTCTGCATAGAACTGTCGCTCGTCATCGATGAAGTCCTGGAAGCTCTTCACGTGGCCGCGCCTGCCCGGGCTCCTGCCGTGGCCCCGGTGGTCGTCGCCGAACACGGCGCAGCCGGCGGGAACCAGCTCGTTCACCACGTTGCCGTAGCGTTCGATGTGCTCGGCATACCCATGGATGACATGAACGACCGCCTTCGGGCTCCCCTCGGGCAGCCAGGCCTTCCAGTACAGGGGTGTCCCATCCTGGGCAGTAAAAGTTCCGTTCAGTGTTTTCATGGACAAGTGACCTCCTGAGATTGAACTGTCATGGGTGCATGATCAATGATTCAGATTCATTCTATGACACACCTGACCATGCGGGACAACCGGATTGTCGTGGAAGATTTCACCTATGCATAATCCCGCCGAGAAAATCAAGATGATCTGTTGACATGCATTTCGAGAAGGGATATAAGAATGAATG
>DAITOA010000073.1:0-4006 GCA_036834365.1 Thermodesulfobacteriota bacterium
TGGCATTCCTTTTCTGGATCATCCTGCCCCTGACGGCCAATGCCGACAATGCCGATGAGATGACTGCCGAAAAACTCTTCAACAGCGCCCGGTTCGACCTCTCCGCCTACAGACCGGATCCCCGTCCCGACGACCTCTATACCGTGTATCACATCATTCCATCCGGCCCGCACAACAGGGACTACCACGAATCCGTGTACTCTCTCGGAACGATCCTGAGCAGGGGCAAAGGCTCCATACCGGGGTCGAACGGGTACTACCTGAGCAGATCGAAGTACCATCCCCATGCGGTGAGGCTCACCCTGTTCACGAGGGATGACCGCTCGGCAAAAGATATAGCCGACTGGATCTCGGGATTGGAAAAGGACAAGCTCATCACCATCGTTCCCTATGTTTCCATGAAACCGGAACGTGTCGTGTTCACCAAAAACTATGGCGGTGACGAGGCGGAATTCAGGAAATTCCTGACATGGTATACGCCCATAGCCCTTGAATGCATGGCCTCCAACTTCAAGGATGCCCAAAAGGTTTGGACCGATCTGATGGAACACGGCGGCATGAATATCATCTTCCTGGAACGCAGCAAATTCTTCATCAGACTTTCATATGATGAAAGATGTAAGTTCATTCAATGGATGTTCAATAACAAATGGGGGCACATGATCATCAATTTTGTGCTGGGGTATGATGAGGGCAAATAAACGCTCTTTAATTTCCCTTTCAAATCAAGCAAATCAATCGGTTATAGTATAATTTACTGTATATATGTCTGTGAGGTTTCCCCTCTCATCCTCTATCTGAAAATCTATAGTGTACTGTCCTGAGGGATCATCCAGAACAATCGTGAAGGGATAGTAATAAATTACATCGGAAGCGGCTTGATCTGGCAGAGATATCTCAAGAGGCCCCATATATGGAGTTTCATCATCAGCCTCATCATATATCGTAATCCATAATATTTTCATGTTGAGATCATCATCGCTAGCATCGATAGTGAAACTCATACTGTCGCCAACATTGAAAACTGAAGCTGATACTGGGTTCTCCGTATCATTATAATTGTATGAGACAACCTGACTAATACTGGGTAGGTACCCAATACCAGCATGTTCACCTTTGTCAGAATCACAACCATATGCGAATATCAGGCAGCATATTATGATCTCCAGCACATTAGATCGTTTCATAACATCCTCCTATAATTCATTGAAGTTATCTATTGTGAACGATACTGGTATATATGAATCTTCTCGAATACGTTTGATGCTATCAAATATAATTGTCTTTTTCATGGATTATACTCTCATAGTGTTTCAAGCTTCAGATAGTAATATTATTGCTCTCTGATATCATCAAACTATTTACGTATTGTTTTGAAGCCACTCTATTAGTACGTCCTTCCATTCAGCGCTAGACTTTTCAGAAAATGCTCTTTTCATTGTCTTGTTTTCTCTAAATTCATCAAGCCATCTCTCCTGATCTGGAATTATCATTTTCAAGACAGCTATATCATTCATCCCAAGCCGCTTTGCTAGTTCTACCTGCCCCCAAAAAAGAGGTTTTTCAGCAAGACCTATGATGAAGTACGTGAACATGGTAACAGGGACAATGGTTGTTTCTTTACCCCTGATCTTCCCCTTCCATGCAGGTGTGTATCCCCCGCCTGACTCAATGAGCTTTCTCAAGTCATCAAATGCACTGCCGGTTGTATGGATGCAGAAGTCCACAACCTCTGCCTTGGTAAAGTTCCTGTACTTGTAGTTCACCTGATGGTACGGCCTCATCTGGTACATGACCTGATTGTATCCCCTGACGATCTGAAGCGACGGCCTCTTGCCGATCTCCAGGAGGTGGCCGTTGACCTTGATGCCCTTGACTTGTGCAGTCTCTGACTCGAGAAAAGTCATCAACTCACGGGGGGTCCGAGCCTCAGTAACAGCAAAGGGGAAGGCCCCATTGGAGGAGGCGATGCGAAGGAGAAAAAAAACGGCCAGGGCGAATCCCGCCAATACCAGAACGACGTTCAGCGCCTTTCTTCCCTCAGTCATCACAGATCCCTGCTTCTGAAGCAAGTTCGCGGACTACCTTGGCAAGCCTGGGATCCTTCAGCTTCTCGATATCCACCGGATCGATGGCTGGCCTGCATACGGGACGAATCGTCTTCATCCTGGACGGACTCTTGCGCACCATGCCGAACTTCCCTTCAACCTTCTGCACCCTTACTCCGGCGACCTTCTTCAACTGTTTCTCCAGGGCCTCTGAAAGCATGCCCACCTGCTGTGCCCACGCGGGCGAATCGCACAGAACCTGGAGGACCTTGTTCCTGATGACCACCGGTTCGCTGTGGGCTGCCAGCACCTCGCCCGCGATATCCGCCCACCTGCTGCGGATCATCATGACCTGGCCTATCTGCCTGTTCTGGCCAGCGATAATTTCGCCGATCCTGCGCATGAGCTAATGATCAGGGATAGGGGGTGAATTGTCAAGGTGTTCGATGGTATATCCTTCTTCTTTTATCTTTATGTTTTTCAATGACCTGCTCAAAAAATCAACAGCACCGTCTTCACCGGTGATGTTGATTTTTTGAGCAGGCTAACAACTCGTCATGGCAGGCCAGAGGTTATTATGTTCGTCCTTCCATCGGCAACTTTCCTACAATTACATTGATCCTGTTGCAGGGGACGCCGCTGCATAGGGCAGCGGTGTCCCCTGGCCTCTTCAGATGGGACATCTCGACATAAAACCATCGAGATGTCCCATCTGAAGAGGTCGATATCTCCTTACCCACACTCTTCTAGTATGGATATGAACCCCTTCATGTCCTCCGGCATGTCACTGGTGAACTCCATGTACTCACCCGTGTGCGGGTGCCTGATCCCGAGCAGCGCGGCGTGAAGCATCTGCCTCCCGAGTCCCTTCACATAGGACCGTATGCGGGTGTCCGCGAGGATATCGGCCCGACGCCTTCCTCCGTAAACTGGGTCCCCGGCCACAGGATGACCCATGTCGGATAGGTGCACCCTGATCTGGTGCGTCCGCCCGGTTTCCAGGCTCAGGCGGAGCAGGGAGAACTCCTTCCAATCCTCAAGGACCTCCCATCTGGTCACCGCCCTCCTCCCCTCTCCCGTACGCGAGGTCATGCGCTTGCGGTCCTTGGGATTCCTCTCCATGAAGTTCTCGATGGTGCCCGTCTTCTGCGTCATGTGCCCATAGCATACGGCAAGGTACTCCCGGGCATGTCCGTGGGTCTTGAAGGCTGCGGACAGGACCCTGTGGGCCTCGGCAGTCCTTGCCACGACCATCACTCCGGAGGTCAGCTTATCCAGGCGATGGACGATACCGGGCCTGTCCGGGTCACCCACCCTGTCGATCCCGGGATATCTGGCCAGCAGTGCATTCACCAGGGTCGTTCCCGCAGTACCGGCGCCCGGATGGACCGTCATGCCGGCAGGCTTGTTGATGACCGCTATCCACGGGTCCTCGTAAACGACATCCAGGGGGGCCTCGCAGGCCGTAATGGTGCGCCTTTCCTCCTCCCTCCTCCAGGCCCCCTGCACATGCATGCCGGTCCTGAGCCTGAAGGCGGACCTTTTCGCACCGCCATCCACCTGCACGCAGCCGCCCTCGACGAGGCGGGCGGCATGGGAGCGGCTGAGAGCGAGGTGCCTGGCGAGGAATGCGTCGAGCCGGGTCCCCGATTCCGGGCCGGACACGGTGAGGTCTATCTTCTCTTCCACGGCAGGAGCGCCCTGATGCGGTGGAGCCTCATGGCACGTTTCAGGGCCGGAACCGACAGCAGGGCGGCTCGGTAGCCCGCGGCGATGTAGTTGTCGATGTCCTCGAACTCTGACCAGTCGGCATCTCCCACGTCCGGGTGGATCACGAAGTCCGCGTCTCGTACCCGCAGGGTGTTCATGAGGAACCTCGTGACGTCGCCGGCTCGCATGAGGACGTCCATGCTGTTCCTGATGTCGTCCCCGTATCTGATGAGTTCCATGTCGCGGGA
>DAITOA010000073.1:4106-8184 GCA_036834365.1 Thermodesulfobacteriota bacterium
CGGTAGAAGAAGTAGCCTTTCTTGGCCGTGTCGAAGACCTTCTCGAAAAACCCGTGGTCCATGTCGGACGATCCAGAAAACATCTGGACCTTCTGCCTAAACTCTTCCGAGTTCAACAGGACCCTTACGGCACGCTCCACCTGCTCGACGTCCAGGGTGTCTGCGTACATGGCGCCCACGATGGCCCCCATGCTGGTGCCCGCGATGACATCGGGCACGATGCCGGACCGGAGGAGGGCCTTCATGGCGCCGATGTTGGCCAGGCCCCTCACGCCGCCGCCGCCCAGGGCGAACCCGACCTTAAGAGCCACTTCCCGTCACCTCGTTGATCTTCCGTACGAGCACCTTCACCTCCTGCACGTCCATGGCCATTCTTCCTTTCCCATGACGATCGCGATCATGCACAACAGATCGATTTCATCCTCATGACATCTGCAACTATGCCATATCACAACATAGAGTCAAGCTGTCAGGATTGAACAGGACACGGCCGCTCCCTCAAAGTCACCCGTGTGCCTGGTTGAATCTTTGTCGTCCTCTAGTGGTGATCCATCACTTTATCTTTTTTATTCATATGAGCATAGGCCATGCGGAGTTTCAGGTTTGCATCAGCAAGAGAACCATCGATCTTGAGTGCCTTGGTAAGATGCTCTATGGCCCCGGTAAAATTCGATAGGGAAAGCTCCAGACATCCCAGATAATAATAAGCCTCAGCAGAATAAGGATTGATCCTGAGTGCTTCCCTATAACGAAAATCCGCTCCCTTCGTATCTCCCTGTGACAGAAGGACATTGCCCAGATTCACCTGGACTCTATGCAGTGAAGGTTTGATCTTCAGGGCTTTAATGTACATCTCCTTTGCCTGATCATACCTTCCATCCTCGGCGAACATATCGCCAAGGACGGAAAGCGCATTATAATTACGCGGGGCCATTTTTATGGCATCGTGCATTACTTCTGCGGCCTCTTTCTTTTGTCCCTCCATGTACAGGGCAGTCCCCAGATTCACATATGCAAGGATATAGTTCGGATTCACCCTGATAGCCTCACGATAGTACATCATGCCTTCCTTATAATTCTTATAATCCTTTCCTCTGACCTTGAGATTCCCCATGTTGTTCAGTGCGATGAAATTGTTCGGATTCACCTTGATGGCATGGGCATACAGCTCCTGGCTCGTCTTCCAGTAACCGACCTGTATCCAGGAAAGAAACATACAGACACCCAGAACCATGCACGAGACAGTTGCAATAACCGGTTTTCTGACGCCCAGGGAGCTGAGTCCCTCAGGGATACCCCAGGCAGCCGCTATGAACAACCCTATGTACGGCACGTAGGCCCACCTCTCTCCGATCTCGGGCCATAAACCTGCCCGCATGAGACCGAGGACAGGGACCAGCGTGCCGAGGTACCAGAGCCACCCGACCATTATATAAGGGGCCCTCCGGACCATCCGGAGCGCCGCAAGGGAGATCGCGGCAAGGAACACCATGGCCAGGAACAGCTTCCAGGCGGGGATGGAATGGGGGAATGGATAGTAGAAAGTCAGGTCATGCGGCCAGACCATCTTCTCGAAGTATTTCAGATATGAAACGACGGCGTTCTCCATGCGCAGAAGAAAGGGGACGTTGCGAGACGTTTCGGATGCCTCCACAGCCCGGTAGGAAAGGATGGACATGGCAACAGAGGCAAGGGCAAGAACAAGGAGTGGTATTTTTTCCATGACGAGCCGCATGGGTTTCATCGTGTAGCGGGTATCGCGTGCTGTTTTCGCATCCTCCTCTTCCATACGTGTGCCAGTGGTAGAGAATGGGAGAGAGAACCGTTTCAGGGGCCAGAAATCCAGCAGAAGAAGGACAAAGGGCAGGGTCACCAGCATCGGCTTGGCCAGGAGTCCTAGGACATAGCACGATAGAACAGCGCAGTATCTCAGGACATTCATTTTTGTCACATAAAACGTGTAGGCCAGCAGTGTCATCATCCAGAAAAAACTGCTCACTAAGGTCTTTCTCTCCGCCAGCCACGCCACTGCATCCACATTGACCGGGTGCAGGGCGAACAGTGCCGATACAAATGCACTCCTCCAGATGGCTCCTGTCATCCTGTAGAGTACGATAAAAAGCAACAGCACGTTGCAGACATGGAAGAGGAGGCTTATGAGGTGATGCCTGCCCGGATTAAGCCCGAACAACTCAACATCAGCCAGATGGGAAAGCCATGTCAGGGGGTGCCAGTATGTCCCCTGCATACTATCAAGGCTGAAGGCCCATATGAGGTTGTCTCTCGTGATCCCTTCCTTCACATGTGGATTATCAAAGACATACAGGCCGTCATCAAAGTTTATGAACCCATGTCCTCCCATCTGCGCGTAGACCACTGCCGTCATTAAGACAAGGCCAATGCATATCGATACAAAGAAAAACATACCCCTTGTGTCACGCTTTGAAACAACAAGGTCTGATGCCGGTACCATCGCGCTTCTCTCCTTTACATATCACCTGAACCCTATGTGATCGCGACATTCACCCTCGTAAGCTTCTCGTCCTGATCCTTCACAATGTTGTGAAAGGACGAATGAGAATCAGATTGAATAAAACCATTTCCGATAATATCGGGAAGAACCTTGTTCCCCTCCTGATGATCGACTGCGGGCACACATGCATTACCCCCCCCGTACCCAGTATCGGCGAAATGATGAATAGATCCAGGGTCGATTATCTACACCCTTTGCCGTCAATCCCAAGGAGGTGAAGGGGAAACGACTCTGACTCCATTTCCTAACAGGATGACCCCGACCTTACGCGTCACTTCCCGTCACCTCTTTGATCTTCCGGGCAAGTATCGACACCTCCTGCATGTCCACGGCCTTGAGATCGAAGACGAGGGTGTCTTCCTCGATACGACAGAGTACTGCGGGCCGGCAGGACCTGAGGCGTGCATGGATCTCTACGGCCTCCGGCGTCCTGACGAGCACTCCGAAGGATCCGAAGCTCTTGGTGGGTGCCGAACCGCCCCCAATGACCGCGCGGGTGGGAACGACGCGGGCGCCTTTGATTCCGATGAGCCTCAAAAGTTTCCTGCACCGCTTCTTCACGTCCATTTCGGGCTCGGTGATCATCCTCAGGACCGGGATGCTTCCGATCCTCCCCTGGGCCAGCAATCTCAGGGTAGCCCCCAGGGAGGCGATGGTGAACTTGTCCACACGCACCGCCCGGTGGAGCGGGTGGCGGGCCATTCTTTCAACCAGGTCGGCCTTTCCCAGGATAATGCCTGCCTGGGGCCCTCCCAGAACCTTGTCCCCACTGAAGCACAACACGTCGGCCCCCTGCTGCAGGCACAAGGGCACGGTCCACTCGCCGGGTATCCCGTGTACGGCAAGGTCGAAGGGGGTGCCCGATCCCATGTCCACGAAGACCGGGATGCCGAACTCCCTTCCCAGTGCGGCGAGTTCATCGATCTGTGCCTCGTCGGTGAAACCCACCACCGAGAAGTTGCTCCGGTGCACCTTCATGATGAGTCCCGTGTTGTCGGAGACGGCATTGCGGTAATCGGAGATCCTGGTCTTGTTGGTGGTGCCCACCTCCCGCATGATCGCCCCGCTCAAGGTCATGACGTCGGGCATGCGGAAGGAACCGCCGATCTCCACGAGCTCGCCCCGGGAGACGATGACCTCCTTGCCCCTGGCCAGGCTCGCCAGGACGAGCATGACCGCGGCGGCATTATTGTTCACCACCAGGGCATCCTCGGCCCCGAAGAAGGCCTTCGTGACGGGCCTGATGTGATCCTGCCGCGATCCCCTGGATCCCCGGTCGAGGTCGAACTCGAGGTCGGTGTAGCCCAGGGTCGCGTCCATGGCCGCCTGAACGGCCTCCCCTGCCAATGGGGCCCTGCCGAGATTGGTGAACACCACCACCCCTGCGGCGTTAATGACCCGCACCAGGCCGGTCTCCATGACCGCGCGGACCTCGGCGGCAATCTCCCGCGCCAGCTCGGGTGCGCCGGGACTCTTCCCGATTGCGCCCCTGCCGATGGAGGCCCTGATCAGGTCGAGCCTGTCCCGGAGCATCCTCTTGACGAT
>DAITOA010000074.1:0-7928 GCA_036834365.1 Thermodesulfobacteriota bacterium
AGATCGGCATCCCCACAGACCACGAGAACCGGGACAGGATCGCGAAGCTCCTGCGGTACCAGACCACGAAGTCCGATGGCGGGTTCGTCCCGCTCTCCGAGTACACGGCCCGCATGCAGCCGGACCAGGAAACAATCTACTACATCACCGGGGAGAACGCTGCAGTCCTGCTGAACAGCCCCCATCTGGAGCGGCTGAAGGAAAAGGACATCGAGGTGGTGCTCATGACCGACCCGGTGGACGAGTTCGTGGTGCAGGTCCTGCACACCTTCGACGGGAAGAGGTTCGTGAGCGCGGAAAAAGGGGACCTCGATCTCGGCAAGGTGGACGACAAGAAGAAGCACGAGTTCGACGGCTTCTTCGAGTTCGTGAAGGAGGAGCTCAAGGACAGGATCAAGGACGTGAAGGCCTCCACGCACCTCAAGGATTCCCTGGCCTGCCTGTCCGGCGAGACCTACGACATGAGCCCGTACCTGGAGAGGATCATGAAGGCCACCGGGCAGAAGGCGGAGCCGGTCAAAAGGATCCTCGAGCTCAACATCGACCACCCGGCCGTAGCCAACATCAGGTTCCTCTTTGAGAAGGACAGCCACGACCCGGCCCTGAAGGACTATGCCGGCCTCCTCTACGACCTTGCACTCATTGTCGAGGGCGGCAAGGTGGACGACCCGGCCCGCTTCTCCCGGACCATCGGCTCCCTCATGGCCGAGGCCATCACGGCAGAGGAGCTCATCTCCGGGGATGCCATCGAGGTGTGAGGCAAGGAAGGGGACGTTTCTATTTTTTCACTTCAGGAGCTTTCAGGAAAAGAGAAGCGTACCCTTCCTGTCTTTCATAATCCCTATACTTCCAGCCTCTCCTTGAGGTTCTGGAGGTTCATTTCCCCCTCCCGTTCGTTTCGCTTCAGGAGCACCTTCTCCGCCAGCTTCCCCACAAGCGGGATCGGGATCTTGTAGTCGATGTCCAGGTCAAGGACGGTCACCTCCCCGCGGGATTCCATGTCGTAGGTCCAGGTGCTCTCTATGTCTCCCTTGCCCTTCATGACGAGACGCTTGTCCGGGACGTCCTCGACAAAGGTGGATTCACCCTTCAGTCTCATACCCGCCATCTTCCACGTCCAGTCGTAATGGCTTCCTTGCCCTTTGCCGGACACGTTTTTCACCTCGATCAGGTTCGTGATTACCTCGGGTCCGTTCCTGGGGTCTTCGATAAAGGAAAACACCTTGTGTATAGGCGCCTTGATCTCGATGCTCCTGTGAAATCTCGGCATACCATTTCCCTCCTTTCAGCGTACCTTCCGCATACGCCCTCCATCGGATAAGAAACCTGTTTCCCCGTGGCTGATGCCTGCCCAGGCTGAACCACCCCCTTTCCCATGCCGGTAGACCTTCGGTCATGGTCGATCTTCCTGGTGTCGTGAGGATCTGAAGGTAATCAAGGGATCATGGAAAAAGAACATGCCATGGCATCAGACTTTAGACATAAGCCTCATCGTGAGACCTCACCATAATACTGGCGAGTTTGGAGAAATCAAGGCCATGCAGGGACGGGGATGCGGTTCATGACCTGAAGGAATGCAGCGGGGGCTCTCAAGGGGACATGCTTGACATCCGATATACTTACTAGTAAGTAAGTATCAGGAGAGGATATCTGCATGGGCAGGCTGCCGGGAGACACGAAGAAGAAGATCATGGACCTGGGGGAGAAGCTGCTCCTCGTGCAGGGCTTCAACGGCTTCAGCTACGCCGATATCGCCTCCTCCATGGGGATAAAAAACGCGGCCATCCACTACCACTTCCCCTCCAAGTGCGACCTCGGCCTGGCCGTCATCGAACGTGCCAGGCAGCGCTTCGACCGGTGGGCCGCCAGCAGGAGGACCGAGGAGATGGCGGACCCGGCCAAGCTCGACGGCTTCTTCGAGATCTACCGCCACTACCTCACCCGGAGCGACTCGGTGTGCCTGAGCGGGGCCCTGGAGACGGACTTCACCACCCTTCCCGAGCCCATGCAGGAAGAGGCCAGGGCGCTCGTCGCGGACCTGCTGGCCTGGCTGGAGAGGTTCCTGGACGAGGGCAGGGCCAGGGGGTCGTTCTCGTTTCCCGGCACCCCCCGGGACCAGGCCATCGTGGTGCTCGCTGTCATGCAGGGCGCCCTGCAGATGAGCAGGGTCATGGACTCCTCTACGTTCGATGCAGCCGTCAGCCAGATACGCCGTCTGCTCATACCCTAACCGCATCAGGAGGCAGCATGGATTTCTTCTTCAAACCGCAGGGAATAGCCGTCGTCGGCGCCACGCCGAACAGGAAAAAGGGCGGGAACTCCATCGTCAGGAACCTGATCATCGGCTACCGGGGCGATGTCTACCCGGTCAATCCCAACTACCCCGAGGTCGAGGGGCTCGCCTGCCATGCCTCGGTGGGGGCCATCGGCAGGCCCGTTGACCTGGCCATCGTCTTCGTCCCGGCCGCGCAGGTGCCGGCCGCGGTCAGGGACTGCGCCGCTTCGGGGGTCAAGGGGGTCATCATCGAGACCGGAGGGTTCGCCGAGATCGGGGCGGACGGCCGCAGGGTCCAGGAGGAGCTCGTTGCGATCGCGCGGGAGACGGGAATCCGCATCTGGGGCCCCAACTGCATGGGTCTGGTGGACGCAGTGAACCGGCACGTCTTCTCCTTCATGGACCCCTCCTACCTCACGGCCGGCCTTACGCCCGGGAACGTGTCCCTCGTCGTGCAGAGCGGCATGCTCTCCGCCGGCTTCCTGGTGGACATCATGAGCAACGGCATCATGGGCATCAGCAAGGTATGCAGTGTGGGCAACAAGATCGACGTGAACGAGTGCGACCTGCTGCCCTATCTCCTGGACGACCCGGACACCGCGGCGGTGGGGATGTACCTCGAGTCGCTCCCCGAGGCCCGGCGCTTCGCCGAGCTCTGTCGGGGCAGCACCAAGCCCGTGGTGGTGCTCAAGAGCGGCAAGACCAGGAAGGGGGCCGAGGCAGCCATGAGCCACACCGCTTCCCTGGCGGCAAACCACCGCGTGGTGGAGGGGGTGCTCGCCCAGACCGGGGTCCACGAGGCACAGGACTTCAAGCAGATGATGGACTTGTGCCGTTCCCTGGCCGCGTACCCGAAGAAGTCCTCCGGGCCGGGCCGCATCGCGGTGCTGACCTTCAGCGGTGGGGCCGGGATCGTGAGTGCGGACTTCCTCGAGGCCCACGGGCTGAGCGTGGCCGACCTGTCGAAGCAGTGCAGGGATGAACTCGGGCGGCTCTACCCGTCGTGGATGCCCGTGGGCAACCCGGTGGATGTGTGGCCGGCCATCGAACGGCACCTGGGCACGGACGTGGACGTGTACGGCTCCTCCATGCGGAGCCTCCTGGCAGACCCGGGGGTGGACGGCGTGCTCATGCTCGTCATGGCGGGCAGCGCACGGATACGCATGGACCTCAAGGACCTTGCCGGGCTGTCGCACCGCAGCGGCAAGCCGGTCTTCATCTGGCTCCTGGGCCGGCGGGACGCCGTTTTCTCCGTGTTCGACGAGGCCAGGCAGTACGGTATCCCCGTGTTCCAGGAGCTTTCCCGCGCCGTGGAGTGCATGGCGGCCGTGTTCAGGAACAGAGCCGACGGGCATGGCCCAGGCATGGCGCCGCCCGAGCCGAAGGTGGTGGAGATCGGCCATAACGGTCCAGGACCCATGGACGAGCAGGAAGCCAAGGATCTGCTCCGCACCGCCGGCATCCCTGTGGTGGAGGAGGTACAGGCCCAAAATCTGGATGAGTGCATGGCTGCGGCACGGCGGCTCGGCTTTCCCGTGGCGCTCAAGGGCATGGCACCGGGCGTCACCCACAAGACCGAGCGCGGGCTCGTGCGGCTGAACATCGAGGACCCGGACACGCTGGTTCGGGCATACGAATCGCTCACGACCGTCATGGATGGCAGTGGTGACGTGTGCGTGCAGAGGCAGCTGCCCAGGTCCGTTGAGATCATCGCGGGCATGTTCCGGGACCCGCAGTTCGGCACGTGCGTGATGGTCGGGCTTGGTGGGGTCATGGCCGAGGCCTTCCGGGACGTGGCCTTCGCGGTGGCACCGCTGACCCACGCCGAGGCCCTCGGGCTCATCGGCAGGATCAGGGGCAGGTCTCTGCTGGATGGCTTCCGCGGTATGCCCGCGGTTGACCGGGACGAGCTTGCCGACATCATCGTGAAGGTCGGGGCCCTCGGGGCGGGCAACGAACGCATCGCCGAGATCGACATCAACCCGCTCATGGCCACAGAGAACGGTCTCGTAGCGGTGGACGGCGTGGTGGTGCTTAGCTAGGTAAAGAACCCGGGCCTTCACATGCCTCTGGACAGGGGGAAAGGTTTTCAGATATAAGACAGACCGGTCGGTCTGTCTATGAAGGAACCCATACCGCTCAAAGGGCGCATCATCGAGGAGTCGCTGAAGCTCTTCTCCGTGAAGGGCTACATGAGCACCTCCACCACGGACATCATCCAGGCCGCGGGCACGTCCAAGGGCGGGTTCTACAACCACTTCAGGTCCAAGGAGCAGCTCTTCCTCGAGACGCTCAGCGCGGCCCGGAAGATCTGGAGGGAGAAGAACCTCCACGGCCTCGAAGGAACCGCCCGGCCCCTGGAGAAGATCAGGGTCATCCTGGAGAACTACCGCGACCGCTATCTGGCCGACTCGCACAACTTCCCGGGCGGGTGCATCTTCGTCAACCTGGCCATCGAGCTCTCCGACCAGGCTCCGGACCTGGCCTCCGAGGTGAACGAGGGCTTCGTCAGGCTCAAGGGCATGATCCGCCGCCTCCTCGACGAGGAGAAGACATCCGGCGGCATCCCCGCCTCCACGGACTCGGAGGCGGTCACGAACCTCGTCTTCACCGGCCTGCTCGGCGCATGCGTGATGTACACCTCCGACAAGTCGGTGCACAACCTGAACGCGGCGATCTCGTCGCTCATTGCATACCTACAGAATCTGGATACAGGAGGATGACCATGGGAAAGAAGACATACCTGGGGCTGGTGGTACGGGAATCGGAGGACAAGACGTATAAGAGGGCCGTGGAGGAGCTGTCCGTGGACGGTCTCCCCGCCGGGGACATCCTGGTCAAGGTGCTCTACTCGTCGCTCAACTACAAGGACATGCTCTCGGCAAACGGGAACAAGGGGGTGACGAGGAAGTACCCCCATACGCCGGGCATCGATGCGGCGGGCATCGTCGAGGAGAGCGGCTCTGCGGACTTCAGGCCGGGCGACGAGGTGATCGTGACGAGCTACGACCTGGGCATGAACACCTCGGGCGGCCTGGGGCAGTACATCCGGGTCCCGGCAGGATGGGTGGTGAAGAAGCCCAAGGGCCTGACGCTGCGCGAGAGCATGATCTTCGGCACCGCGGGGTTCACGGCCGCGCTGTCCGTGCTGCGCCTGACCGACTTCGGCATCAAGGCCAAGGATGATGTCCTCGTGACCGGTGCCTGCGGCGGGGTGGGCAGCGTGGCGGTCTCCATGCTCTCACACACGGGGGTCAACGTGACCGCCCTGAACGACCTCACGGACAGGAAGGCGTATTTGGCCAAGATCGGCGCCGCACAGGTGATCGAGCCCGCCGAGTTCATCGACGAGAGCCCCCGGCCCATGCTCAAGGACCGGTGGGCCGGGTGCGTGGAGACCCTGGGCGGAAGCGTGCTCACCTCGGCCATACGCTCGATCCGGGCCGATGGAGCTATTACGTGCTGCGGCAACGTGGTGTCCGGCGATATCCACCTCACTGTGTACCCGTTTATCCTGCGCGGGGTGACGCTCTTCGGCATCGACTCGCAGAACTGCCCCATGTCCCGGCGCATCCGGGCCTGGGACATGCTCGCCGGGGCGTGGAAGTTCCCCTGGCTCGAGAGCCTTGCCTCCGAGATCCCACTCGGCGGCGTGAATGGGGCCATCGACACCATTAAGGCCGGCGGCCATCAGGGGCGCTTCATCGTGAACCTGTGGGATTGAGACCGATCGAGGAGGCTGCAGTGGACAGTGAACTCATGCATCTGGAACGCAAGGGCCATGTGGCCGTTCTCACCATCAATCGACCCGAGAGGAAGAACGCCTTCAACGAGGCCATGTTCAGCAGGATCGGCCTCATCGCACAGGAGCTCAGGACAAGGCCCCCGCGTGCCGTGGTGGTCACCGGTGCGGGCGACAGCGCGTTTAGTGCCGGGTTCGACGTGAACCCGGACAACCCCATGGTGGACAACATCGTCAAGGCCATGTCCACAGGGGACACCGAACCCTCGAAGAAGCTCATCCGGGACATCCGCAGGGCCATCGACGCCTTCGTGACCGTCCCGGTCCCGCTCGTCGCGGCCCTGAACGGCAGCACCTACGGCGGGGGCGCCGAGCTCGCGGTCAGGTGCGACCTGCGGGTCATGGACCCGTCTGCCGTGATCTGCTTCTCCGAGACGCGGCTGGGCCTCATGCCCGACTGGGGCGGCGGCCCTGCCCTGGCACGCCTGGTCGGCCCGTCGCGGGCCGCGGACCTGGTCCTCACGGCCCGGAAGGTGGCTGCGGACGAGGCCCTTGCCATGGGCCTGGTGAGCCGAGTGAGCGGCAAGGGCAAAGCACTGGAAGAGGCCCTTGCACTGGCTGATGCCATCGCCGAGAACGGGCCCCGGGCGGTCAGGGCAGCGCTGAGCCTGTTCAGGCAGGCGCAGGACATCCCGTACGGCGCCCTGCTCGACAGGGAGGAGGAACTAGCCACGGCCCTCATCGCCTCGGGCGAGTGCGTCCACGGCGTGGGTGCGTTCCTGGAAAAGAGGAAGCCGGAGTTCCCGGACATATAGTAGGGCGTCACTGCGACAGCATCACTAAAGCGGTCGGGATCGACGATGATCCCGACCCTGTTCTTCATTGTACCGGCCGGTTCATCTCATGTCCTTCTCATTGACTGACGATATCAATATTGATACTATATATCCATGGGCGACATACCTGACATCGTCGAGCACATGATGAGGTCTCCGGCCAATGTAAGGTTTTCAGACCTATGCATGATATGCGACCATTACTTCGGCAAGGCGAGGCAGGAATCGGGCAGTCACAGGGTATACAAGACGCCCTGGCCCGGAGATCCCAGGGTGAACATTCAGAACGAGAGAGGAAAGGCAAAGGCGTACCAAGTCAGGCAGGTACTGAAGGCGATCAGGAAGATGGAGGGCAAACACGATGACGCTGAAAAATGATCGTTATACCTATCGGGTTACCTGGTCGGAGGAAGACGGGGAGCATGTGGGTCTGTGTGCAGAGTTTCCAAGCTTGAGCTGGCTTGCGCGGACCCCGGAAGATGCCCTGAAGGGCATACGCAACGTTGTTGCAGAGGTGGTGAGGGATATGAAAGCGTCCGGTGATCAGGTGCCTGAGCCCCTGGCATCCCGCCGGTTCAGCGGCAGGTTCATGGTCCGCGTGCCGCCTTCCGTTCATAGGAGACTTGCCGTCGAGGCGGCCGAGAGCGGAATCAGCCTGAATCGTCTGGCAAGTGCGAAGCTCGCCGGGTGAAGTCAGGTAGTATCATGACACCTGAGGAATCATCCTGCAGACATCTCCACCTGGTCCTCCTGCCCCCGCGGAAGAGCAGGCTGCGCTGCCGGCACTGCCACCTGACCCTCACCGCCGACGAGCTGCAGGGAGGGTACTGCCCGGAATGTCTCGCCGTGCAGGGCGAGAGGCGGGACGACTTCGAGGAGGTCAGGGAAGCTGGCCGGGAAAAGACCCGATACCAGTGCGAGGAGTGTGGCGCCGTCATCGAACCCGACTAGATCGCAGGCCATGTCCTGTTTTCCGGTTTGTGTCCTGCCGCACAGGCATAGTATAGGGGGCATGATTGTAATCCGGAACTTTTTATCGTGGTCGTTGTCTCATGCATAAAGAACAGACGCTGTC
>DAITOA010000075.1:0-7854 GCA_036834365.1 Thermodesulfobacteriota bacterium
CTAAGCCAGGCCCGCCACCTCTGCGAAGTTGTCTCCCAGCAGCCTCGAACGTATGCCCGTATCCGGGAACATCCGCTCGATGCGTCGCTTGATGAAGCCGTAGTCGTACCTGCCGTCGGGCCCGTGGAAGCCGTAGGGTCCGTCGGTTCCGAAGAAGAGCCGTTCCGGACCGAGAAACGCCGCCGCATCGCGAGTGGCCCGCTCGCTCGTGTAGCTCGTCTGGGAGAGGTCGAGGAAGACGTTCCTGCGCCCCTTGATCCTGGACCACCCGAGGGAATATTCCGGAAAGCCCGCATGGGCGAGGATGAGCTTGAGGTCGGGCACCCTCTCCAGCAGGGCCTCGTAGTTCCCTTCCTCGCCGAACCCCGCATGGATGAGCAGTGGCTTGCCGGTCCGGGCCAGCCGCTCGGCCACGGGCGCGAGCTCCACGGGAGAGAAATGGTGCCAGAAGGGATGCGCCTTCACCCCGATGAAGCCGGGTCTCTCCCGGTACTTCTCGAACTCGGCCACCTGGTCCTTCCGGCCCCGGGGGTTCACGAAGATCCAACCGAGGAAGCGGTCCGGAAACCTGTCCACGGTCTCGAAAACCTTGCCGTTGTCCGGGTCCGGATCGATGGCATACGGTTTACCCAGTATCTTGATATCCCCCTTGTCCGTGAAGTCGGACACCAGCACCCGGGCCACGGCCCTGGTATAGGGGTTCTCGATGAGGGCCTGCAGGATGGCAAGAAGGAACCTGGGCGGCTCACGGAAGGGTGCGATCATGCTCCCCATGAGCGCGTTCTTCTCTATCCCGCATGCGTCCATCTCCCTGAGCAGCGTATCCACGGAGAAGACCCTCTCTTCCAGGTGATAATGACAGTCAATGACCATGAAACCTCCCCTATTCGATCGTGCAAAAACCGTCCCGCCTCGGCGGGAAGGCGTGACCGGAATTATGGGGACATCATACCACACCCACGGGATACCTCAAGGTGCGGGAGGGAAGCCAGCCCCTTCTCAGCAGAACTGCTTCATGATCATCTGGGTCGACAGCACCCCCATCAGCGCGCTGTTGTCCCTGAACCCGGCGCGGTCGAGGCGGGAGCACTTCGCGATGAGGGCGTCCACGCGGTCCGGGTCGAAGATACCACCGGTCGCCACGGCGTCCCGTGCGAGGTACGGCGCCACTTCAGGCCTCAGGGAGCCCCTGCTGAAGAAGGCCTCCTTGTTGGGGGCGCCGTAGGGCTGCTTGACCCGGGAGAAGATCTCACCGGGCAGCTCATGCCTGAACGCCCTCTTCAGGATGTACTTCTCCTTGAGCCCCCTGAGCTTGAGCCGCGGGTCCAGGCGCGAGGCATACTCCGCAAGGCGGTGGCTCAGGAAGGGGTATCTGCCCTCCACACCGTGGGCCATGGTCATGCGCTCGCCCTGGGACGAGAGGAGGTACCCGGCCAGCAGGAGCTTGATCTCGAGGTACTGGGCCTGGTTGAGGGGGTGCCACGAGGGAAACGCCTCGGGCATCATGCCGGCCAGCTCGTCCACCGGGTCGTAGGCGCCGATAGCCCCGCGGAATTCCTCGGTGAAATACTGCTTGATGGCCGACGTGTTGCGCCAGGTGGGGAGGTGGGAATAGCCGAAGTGCGCCGTATCGAGGAGGTCCTCCCGGTAGAACGACATGAGGAGTCGGCCCGAGCGTTTCATCTGCACCGGCGAGTGGGGGTACAGGGCGTAGAGCAGGAGCGGCCGCACGCTCGAGTCAGGGTGCCGCGACCAGAACCTCCGGATGAGGGCCTCCTTGAAAATGTCGTACCCGCCGAAGAGCTCGTCCGCACCCTCGCCGGTGAGCACCACCTTGATGCCGCCTGCCCGGGTGAGCTCCGAGAGGAGGAACATGGGCGCCGGCGCCGACCTGAGCACGGGCGTCTCGGTATGCCACACGACCTGCTCGAACACACCGCCGATGTCCTCATAGGTGATCTTCCGCACGTGGTGGTGGGTGCCGAGGCTTTGACCCATGGTCTCCTGGAAGAGGGACTCGTCAAAGGCCGGATCGGCGAAGCTCACCGAGAAGGTCTCCATCCCGGGCACGTACTTCTTCACAAGCACGGAGATGACGCTGGAGTCGAGCCCTCCGCTCAGGTACGCGCCCACCGGCACGTCGGAGCGGAGCCGCAGCGATGCCGACTCGTCGAGGATCTCCCGGAGGCCATCCATGGCCTTCTCCTCGTCACGGACGTCGTGGTCCCCATCCGGGGGAAAGGCCACGTCCCAGTAGATGAAATCCCTGCGTACACCGTCCTCGAAGACCATGCACTGGCCGGGTCTGAGCTGGTATACGCCCTCGAAGACCGTCCTGGGGGCCACGGCGGACCAGAACGTGAACACCTGGGCCATGCCCTCGGGAGACAGCCGGAGCCTGCCCAGCATGGGCAGCATGGCCTTGACCTCGGAGGCGAAGATGAGGGTATCGCCGTGCATCGCGTAGTACAGGGGGGCGATCCCGAAGCGGTCCCTGGCGAGCACGAGCCGTCTCCTCGGTGCGTCCCACAGGGCGAAGGCGAACTGCCCCTCCATGTGCTCGAACATATCGAGGCCGTGCTCCTCGTAGAGGTGCAGGATCACCTCGATGTCGCAGCTCGTCCGGAACCGGTGACCCCGGGAGGCCAGAGAGGCCGTGAGCTCGCGGTAGTTGAAGATCTCGCCGTTGGCGCAGACATGGATCGTTCGGTCCTCGTTGCTCATGGGCTGGGCCCCGGAGGCGAGATCGATGATGGAGAGCCGTCGGTGCCCCAGGAGCACGGAGCCGTCCTGGAACAGCCCCTGTCCGTCCGGTCCCCGGTGGACCACGCTGGAGAGCATCCTCCGCAGTGCCTGTTCGCTGACGCCCGTTGCGCGTCCCGGATGGTAGATCCCTATGATACCGCACATGGTTGACCGTCCCTTTCCGTTCTGTGGTGCAACATCGTATCAGATCCTGCACATGACCATCTGCCAGAATGGTGCCAAGGATACGGTCCGCACCTTCCGTGCATGCCCGGCAGGCATGCCGGATCCTCTCCGGGCGGGGATCTGCAGGGGAACTCCACCATACCCCCGGCGGCTCCCCTGCCATGGACGGGACGGACCGCCGCCCTTCCTGACGATCCTTTTTTGTTCCGTCTGCAGGTTCATCCTACATTTTCGTTCCTTTCTCCTCCCCCCGCCTTCTTTCCGCGTCCATGCACAAATCCGCGCCGCGACACAAAAGCCCGACCGAATTGCGCGTGAATCCGTGCCCGTCCGGATGTGGCATTGCCCTTGCTCATCACCCCAGGGAAAATTCCATGGAGGAGGTTTGCACATGCCACCCATCGACAGGGCCGACACCGCCTTCGTCCTCGTTTCCGCCGCGCTCGTCATGATCATGACGCCCGGCCTCGCCGTCTTCTACGCCGGCATGGTGAGGACCAAGAACGTGCTGGGCACCATCATGCAGAGCTTCATCCTCATCGGGGTCATCAGCCTCGAGTGGGTCTACCTGGGGTACACCATGTCCTTCGGCCCCGACGTGGCGGGCGTCATCGGCGATCTCTCGTGGTTCGGCCTCAATGGCGTCACCACCGCCCCCCACGAGGCGTACGGCCCCACCATCCCCCACCTGGTCTTCGCCGTGTTCCAGTGCATGTTCGCGGTCATCACGCCGGCGCTCATTACCGGAGCCTTTGCCGAGCGCATGCGCTTCGGGCCCTTCCTCGTCTTCAGCGTCCTGTGGGCCGTTCTCGTCTACAACCCGGTCTGCCACTGGGTGTGGGCTACGGGGGGGTGGCTGAAGGAGCTGGGGGTCATCGACTTCGCCGGGGGGCTCGTGGTCCACCTCGCCTGCGGGGCCGCGGCCCTGGCGGCCGTGACGGTGGTCAGGCCGCGGAAGGGCTACGGCTCTGAGAACTTCATCCCCCACAACCTGCCCATGACGCTCATCGGCACGGGTCTGCTCTGGTTCGGGTGGTTCGGCTTCAACGGGGGCAGCGCCCTGGCCGCCGACGGCATCGCGGGCGGCGCCTTCGTGGCCACGCACCTCGGCGGCATGGCGGGGCTCGTCACCTGGGTGGTCGTCGAATGGTACCACCGCGGCAAGCCCACCACCCTGGGCGCGGCCTCCGGGGCGGTGGCGGGGCTCGCCACCGTCACCCCGGCCTCCGGCTTCGTGACGCCGAACGCGGCGGTGGCCATCGGCTGCCTGGCCGGTCTCGTGTGCTATGCCTGCGTTGCATCGAAGCAGCGCATCGGCTATGATGACAGTCTCGACGTGGTGGGGATCCATGGAGTGGGCGGAGTCGTGGGGACTCTCCTCGTGGGCGTCTTCGCCACGAAGGCGGTCAACCCGGCGGGTGCCGACGGCCTGCTGGCGGGCAATCCATCGCTGCTCGTCTCCCAGGCCATCGGGGTCGTGGCTGTGGGTTTATTCGTCTTCTGTACGAGCTGGGTCCTGCTCAAGGTCATCGACCGCCTGTACGGCCTGCGCGTACCTGAGGACATCGAACTCCAGGGCCTGGACCTCGGCGAGCACAGCGAGACCGCATACAGCGCCTGACATTTCATGGAGGAGGTTGCATGAAGAAGATCGAGGCCATCATCAAGCCCTTCAAGCTCGACGACGTGAAGAAGGCACTGAGCGACATCGGCATCACGGGCATGACCGTCACCGAGGTCAAGGGACACGGCCGCCAGAAGGGGCACAAGGAGATCTACCGCGGCGCCGAATACCAGGTGGACTTCCTGCCCAAGATCAAGATCGAGATCATCGTGGAGACCTCCATGGTGGACCCGGTGGTCGGGAAGATCATCGAGTCCGCACGCACGGGAAAGATCGGCGACGGCAAGATCTTCGTGCTGCCCGTGGAGGAGGTGATCCGGGTGAGGACCGGGGAGAGCGGCAAGGACGCGATCTGAAGCGACCCCGGCCATGGCCCGAGCGTCAGGTCGCCATCTTCAGCAGCCTCGCGGCGTTGTCGTGGAAGATCTTCCTTTCCAGGGAGCCATCCCCGCTGCAGGCGATCTTCACGGCCTTCATGGCGGTCTTCCTGCTCCCCCACGGCCAGTCGGTGCCGTACATGACCCGCTCCGGACCGAAGCTCGCCACGAGCTCCCTGATCTTTTCCGGCGGCTGGAACGAGATATCCACGGACACGTTGGGGTATGCCGAGAGCAGGGAGATCACCTCCCGGACCTGGAACAGCCCGGCATGCCCCGCGATGAAGTTCACCCCGGGGAATGCCTTCACGAGGTCCCTGCAGGGGGGTATCTCCGAGTAGCTCGGGTTCTCCCGGTACTTCTCTCCGTCCATGTAGTATGAGCTGTACCCGCAATGGAAGAGCACGGGCAGACCGTGGGGCGCGAAGGCCTCCACGGCGGCAAAGGTCTCCCTGCTGGTCAGCGGGATGTTCTGGATGGTGGCATGGAGCTTGAGCCCCCTGGCACCTGCCGCCACGTCGGCACCAAGCAGGGCCTGGACATCTTCGATGCGCGAGTAGTCCACACTGGTGAAGGGGATGATGCCCGCGTCCTTCGCCGCGGCCTTCCTCAGGTCCGCGAAGGTCACGTAGGGGGCGATGGGCATGCATGCCGTATAGGTCACCCCTGCCTCGTCCATGGACTTCCGGCAGTTCTCACGGGTGGCGGTGAAGTTCCTGGCCCGTTCCGCCCGGGTGACTATATCCCCCATGATCCGCTGCAGCGCCTGGCCGCCGACGAGGTCCCGGTGCAGGAAGGCCTCCGATATGGAGATGGGATCGAAGATCCGCGCCTTCTTCACGCCGGTCATTTCAATGAGCGAGCCGCCCCCGGGGTAGAGGATGTCGCCGAGATGGGTGTGGACATCTATGACAGGTTCCATACATACCTCCTTGGTCATGGTGTTCTTACAAAATCATCAGATCAGATGCGCCCGGTGCCTGGACATGCTGCGCATGTAGGAACCTGAGGTGCTTATTCCGCTATTTAGTCATTTGACTAATAATTATCATTACCATTCACCCCTGCCCTTGTCAATTCCGGATTCATCTTTCCGCCCCATGCGGGCGCTTATGGACTCTTGGACAGGTCAGCCTTTTAGGGCATCAGGATGGTATCTTATTTATTCGAGGTTCGATTGTTTCAAGAATCTCAATGAATTTGTTTACCTCTAAAAATCGGGCAGAGTTGCATTTCTGCCGGGCATACGATATTCAATTTTTTTGAGAATTATATGTACGTGGAAAGGCTTGGGGAAAAGAGTAGATTTCTCATACAGATAAAGGTTCAACCAAGAGCTCATGTAGTGAAGAATAGAAGGTCATGAAAGTACTATTGCCCATGGCACCATTTTCTGCAGGAGAGGTGGCTGATGTAAATCCACCCCGCCTGGATCAGGCTTTTGTGAACGATTCGGTAGATGGTCCTACTGGCAAGATCCCTCGGGTCTCGTCTTCCCTGAAGCGTGAAGATCACTGTGGTACGATCAAAGCCCGTTTGGGAGTGAACAGGATGAACTACATAGTTGATCCTGGCCTCTATGCTCTTGGTGAACCGGATAAGAATTCCCCGGTGCTGGTAACGAGCAACTACAAGATGAGCTTCGATTTCCTCCGTCAGGCTATGTCAGGAAGAAGCGCCTGGATCCTTAGCCTTGATACGCGGGGAATTAATGTATGGTGTGCTGCAGGCAAGGGGACATTCGGGACGCATGAGTTGGTGCGTCGTATCGCAGCTAGCGATTTGAAAAATTTGGTTACACACCGTGACCTCATCCTTCCGCAGCTTGGTGCTCCGGGCATAGCAGCCCACTTAGTGAAACAG
This sequence comes from Thermodesulfobacteriota bacterium, assembly GCA_036834365.1. Taxonomy (GTDB): domain Bacteria; phylum Desulfobacterota; class Desulfomonilia; order UBA1062; family UBA1062; genus MWEI01. Next base: position 6,796 of record DAITOA010000075.1, read on the forward strand.
CTCTCAGGGTTCAAGGTGCATTACGGCCCTGTTCTGGCGAAGGACATTCCTGTGTATCTTGATACAGGGATGAAGGCTACCCCGGACATGAGGCGAAAAGATTTTCCTCTTGAAGAACGTATGGCGCTCATCCCTATAGAGCTCCTTGATGCTCTCAAGGCAACCATTATTGCAATTCCTGTCCTCTTGATCATCATCGGTCTCAGTGGGAGCGAGGGTTTCATAGAAAACATCGTGACTGACGGTGCTGTCCCTATCATTGCCATAATGGGGGCTGTTATATCAGGGGCAGTGCTGAACCCGATTCTCCTCCCATACCTACCCGGCCGGGCCTTCACGACAAAGGGGTTCACTATCGGAATCCTAACAGCCTTATTCCTGCTCCCGCTTTCGGGGTTCAACATATATACCGTGAAAGGTATAGCAACAATATGCGCCTGGTTTCTTATAATTTCTTCCATTAGCGCATTTCTGGCCATGAACTTCACGGGTGCTTCCACGTACACGTCTCTTTCCGGGGTGAGGAAAGAAATGAAGTGGGCCCTTCCTCTTGAGATTGGAACAGGCCTGATCGGACTAGCAGTCTGGGTCTTTTCGAGGTTTGCCTTATAGGGGTGCGTTCATGAAGAAGCTACTATACCTCAGAGATGTTGCAACCCTGCAGCTCGATGTAACCAGGTGTGTCGGGTGCGGCATGTGCATGGAGGTCTGCCCCCACGAGGTATTCCGAATGAACGGAAAACGTGTGCAGATCCAGAACCGGGACGCCTGCATGGAGTGTGGCGCATGCAGCAGGAACTGTCCGACTGATGCGCTGTCTGTCCAGGCCGGAGTGGGATGTGCAGCCGCCGTGATCAACAGCATGCTTGGTCGTGATAATGCATCATGCTGTTGTGTTATTGATGCCCAGAACCAGTCATGCCAAGACTCCAGAGGTAAGAACTCCAACTAACCGGTATTCATCTGCGATCAAGATCATTTGTCTTGCCTGCATATTGTCAATCGTTGATCTCTGCGATAAATTGATGGTTCTCATGCCCCCGGAGCGACCATTGATAA
>DAITOA010000076.1:0-7686 GCA_036834365.1 Thermodesulfobacteriota bacterium
CCACGATCATGAGGGCCTCCAGCCTCCTGAGCACCCGGTCGGTCCTCCAGTCCTTACCCATCTCGACGGCAGCCCTGGTGAGGTTGCCGCGGTATTCCTTGAGCTTTTCCTCGAACCGCTCGAACAGGGTGAAGGCATCCGACGTCGATCCGGCAAATCCCGCAAGAACCTTGTTGTCATGAAGCATCCTCACCTTCTTCGCCGTGGATTTGAGGATGACATTGCTCATGGTTACCTGTCCGTCGCCCGCCAGGACGACCTTTCCATCCCGCCGCACGCAGAGTATCGTCGTTCCGTGGATCTCCATCATCCCTCCTTTGCCCTCGGATGAGCTTTATCGTATACATCCATGAGTTTGTCCACATTCAAATGGGTATACCGCTGGGTGGTGGAGAGGCTTGCATGACCCAGCATCTCCTGGATGGATCTGAGGTCGGCACCGGCATCCAGCAGGTGGCTGGCGAAGGTGTGCCTGATGACATGGGGGCTTACCCGCTTGGCAAGGGCTGCATGGAGGGACCACTGGCAGATGACCCTCCGCATCCCCCGGGAGCCCAGGGGGCCTCCCCTTCTGCCCAGGAACAGCGGTTCGGTGCAGTAGATGGGGTCATCGATGCCCCGGTTTCCCAGATAGGACCTGATGGCATCCAGGGCCCTCCGGCCTATCGGGACCTGACGCTGCTTGGAACCCTTGCCCGTGACGAGGATGAACCCCCTGTGGAGGTCCACGTCACAGCACTGCATGGCCTCGGCCTCGCCCACCCGTATGCCCGTGGAGTAAAGCAGCTCGAGGATGGCCCTGTCCCGCGGGTCTGTCACCGCATCGATGAGATCGAAGACCTCGTCGTGACTCAGGAATTTAGGCAGGGACTGTCTGTGCTTCAGTGACCGCACATGTCCGAAGGGGTTCACGGGAAGGCCATGCTGCCTTACGATGAAGTCGAAGAAACCCCTGACGGCGCTCAGCTTGCGGTTGACCGAGGAACGGCTGTAGGTCGACGCCAGCCTGAGCATGTAAGACCGCACCATGCGGCGGTCAGGGATACCTGAGTCCTTTTCGCGGATGAATGCGATGAGGTCCTTTATGTCTCCCAGGTATGCCCGGTATGTCTCACGGGAAAGCCCCTTGCTGTCGAGCAGGACGAGCGCGTATCGGTCCAGCAGGGCCTCATAGTCAAGATCCATGCAGCGTTTGTACACTGGGGAAGTGATTTTATCAAGGTCGGGTATCGGTTTGTGACGCAAGGTTATTCCATCCTCGCCCGGACAATGATATAGTAGCACATCGAATTTCTCAACATATGGAAATGACAAACTAAACCTCCAGGAGGATGCGCTATGTCGAACGTAGTTATTGTTGGCGGAGTGAGGACAGCGGTGGGCTCTTTCGGTGGGTCGCTCAAGGATGTACCTGCCAAGGACCTGGGTGCCCTCGTGATCCGCGAAGTTCTACTCAAGAACGGTCTTACTCCGGAAGTATCAGCGCCGATCAGGGGAGATTCGCCAGATACCTTTAAAGATGCCGGCCTCAGCACGGTTGAAGAGAAGTATGCAAACTGGCCGAAGGACCTCCAGAAGATCATGGTGGATGAGGTCATCATGGGCAATGTGCTCACCTCCGGCCAGGGCCAGAACCCAGGCAGACAGGCAATGATCAGATCCGGATTGCCCAAGGAAACCCCTGCATTCACCATCAACAAGGTCTGTGCATCCGGCATGAAGGCAATCGCCGTGGCGGCCGCCACCATCATGGCGGGCGACAACGAGATCGTCATCGCCGGCGGCATGGAGAACATGAGCGACGTGCCCATCGCACTCCCCAAGGCCCGCTGGGGCCACCGTATGGACATGCCCTACGGCCAGACAACAGACCTCATGGTCTTCGACGGCCTCTACGAGATCTTTTACGGCTACCACATGGGCATCACAGCCGAGAATATCGCTGAAAAATACGGAATCACCAGGGCCGAGCAGGACCAGATGGGCCTGGACAGCCATAACCGTGCCCGCGCGGCCATCAGCTCCGGGATCCTCAAGAACGAGATCGTCCCGGTGAAGATCCCGCAGAAGAAGGGAGATCCCCTCGTATTCGACACCGACGAACGCCCCATGGATACGACCCTGGAGAAGATGGGCAAGCTGGCCACGGTCTTCAAAAAGGGCGGCACGGTCACGGCAGGAAACGCATCGGGGATCAACGATGCGGCGGCTGCACTGCTCCTCATGAGCGAGAGCAAGGCAAAGGAGCTTGGCCTCAAGCCCCTCGCCCGGATCAAAGGCTACGCTTCCGGCGGGGTGGACCCCTCATACATGGGCCTCGGGCCGATCCCCGCGGTGAGGAAGCTCCTGCGGATCACCAAGACCTCGACCAAGGATTACGGGCTCTTGGAAGTGAATGAGGCCTTTGCCTCCCAGGCCATCGCCTGCCTGCGGGAGTTGAACATAGACTGGTCTATTACCAATGTGAACGGTTCGGCCATATCCATAGGCCATCCCATCGGCTGTACTGGCGCCCGTATCGTTCTGGCCCTGGCCAACGAGATGAAGCGACGCGGTGTGGGCCTCGGTATGGCCTCACTGTGCATCGGCGGGGGCATGGGCATGGCCATGGCCATCGAGGCGGTCTAAGCCGAGGAGCTCAACGAACAAGGGGCCCTGCATATGGTGCAGGGCCCCTTTCTTTTTGGGGTAGCCCCCCCACCGGAGGGGGGGCTGGGGGTATAGGCTATTCCAGATCCTTCCTTCCGGGGATCCGGAACAAGACTATCGAGATCATGAGCACTACCAGGGTGACGGGAAGAGAGGAGGTATGTGCCGTCTCGATCAGGCACCCGCCGCCACCGCCTCCCGATCCTTCGACGCCGGCATCAGAAGCATCCGTGCTCTGCGTCGTGTCATCGGTCGTCCCGCCGTCCTTCGTGGCGGTATCATACCCTTCCTCCATGATGAGTGCCTGATAGGCGTTCACGCATCCTCCGCTGGCCACCGCGCTGGACCCTGCGCTCGATGCCTGACTTGCGGAGAGAATGAGGATCTCCCGCAGCGATGCATAATCGATCTCAGGGGCCTGGGATACGACCAGTGCTGCAACGCCGGTGACAAAGGGTGTCGCGAATGACGTACCCGACGCCCAGGAGATCAGTCCGCCGTTTAACGTTGTGGTGGTGATGCCTACACCGGGGGCTGAGATATCGACGTTCTTCGTCCCATAGTTGGAGAAGCTCGCCAGGGTGCCGTCCGAGTCCATGGCTGCGACCGCAACGATGTTATCATTGGGATAGTTCGACGGGTAATGGTCATTCAGGTCGTTGTTCTGACCTTTGTTCCCCGCAGAAGCCACGACCAGGACACCCTTGCTCTGGGCATAGGCGAGGGCGTCCTGCAGCGACCTGGAGTAGTCATAGAATCCCCAGCTCGCATTGATGATCTGTGCGCCGTGGTCGACGGCGAAGTAGATGGCATCCACCGCGTCGGAGAGGCTGCCCGTGGTCTTGCCGTCGCTGTTCTTGTCCATGAACTTCACGGGCATGATGGCGATGTCCACATCCCAGGCCACTCCGGCAATCCCGCTGCCGTTGTTTCCGGCCGCGCCGAGCACGCCGCACACCTTTGTGCCGTGTCCGGAGTTGTCTTCGGGCCTGCCGTCCTTGGCGGCAAAATCATAACCGTCTATGAGTATGTCCTGAAGCTCGGGGTGGGAGAGATCTACGCCCGAATCGACGACAGCGATGACGACCTCGGGCCCGACATCGCACAGATCTATGAAATCCCATGCCTCTTCGAGGCCGAGCTGGCTCCACTGCCCTGAATATGGCCAGTCGTCCGGCACTTCCTCGGCCTCGATGATGTAATTGGGCTCAACATATTCCACATCGTCGCTGACTTCGAGTTCTTCGATGGCCTTTTGAGCGTTATCCACAGCGATGACCATGGGCCGGTTCTCGAAGACGGACAGCGATGATGCAGCCTGAGGCCCCTGGGATTTGAACTTCACGATGACCTCGTCCGCACGGTAATCTGCAGCATGGAGCGTGATTGCGCACAGGACGAATACCAGGACCGATACAGTGATGTTGTTGAAGTCTTTCACCTTATACCCCCCAGATCTTTCGATCTGCGGTGTCTAAGGCAATCTGGATGCCAACGGATTGACATCCAGACAATATTTTAAATTGTTTATTATATTAATATGTTATGAGATTCAAGAGGTATTTCGACACGGATTTGACGATTACACGCGTTTCGGGCTTGTAATCCGGATTACAATTGGCAGTATCCGGATTGTAATCCGGAAGGGTACGACTGGGCCAAGGGAATGTTGCGAGTAGACATGGAAGGCCCATTCACTCTTGCGGCGGAAGCTCTTCCAGATACCTCCCATACCCTTTACTGAAAAGGTGATACTGGACAGAGGATATCTCCTGGGGGCGTCGATGAAGGTCGATGGATGCGCTGGCTGCGAGGGCTTCGAGCATTTCCGCATTCAGGCGGGGCAGATGAATCAGCGAGTTCCTGAGCACTTTTCTCCTCTGGTGAAAGGCATGGGAGACAACCGACCTGAACAGGTCCATCTCCCGGGCGGGTATGGTGGAGATCCTCGGGACCAGCCTGATCACCTGGGACTCGACCCTTGGCCTGGGAAAGAAGTTGTTGGGGTCCACGATGAATCCGGGCGATGCATCGAAGCCGGCGGACACGATGACGCTCAAGGCTGAATAATCCTTGTCTCCGGTGCGGGCACATATCCGAGCTGCAACCTCCCTCTGGAGCATGACCACCACCGAGGAAATCCGCCATGCATGATCCACCAGCCGGATGATGAACTGGGTGCCGATATTGTACGGAAGGTTGGCGACGACCTTGGCGCCGTCGGGTAAGAGTGCTGACAGGTCCGCATCGAGTATGTCCCGATGCTCAAGATGGAGAGTGCCGCGACCCTCGAAGGTAGTACTGAGGTATGCAAAGAGGTGGTCGTCCTTCTCAACGGCAATAACCCTGGATGCATGATCCAGGAGCACCCTTGTGAGCATGCCCTTTCCCGGACCCACCTCCACCACCGTGTCGCCGGGACCGATATCCGCCAGGGCCGCCATCTTCCGGGCGATACCGATATTCTTGAGAAAGTTCTGTCCCAGTGAGCGTTTCGGCCTCATAACCTGCCCGAGTGCCACATGATCAGGGCTCCGGTCAGCCCTGTCCCGTTATGGACGACCATCTCGATACGGCGTTCATGTCCTGATCGGCATAATGGCCATCCCTGAAATGGCGGATGCTCGCAATGCCGATCATGGCCGCATTGTCGGTGCAGTATGTGCGGTCGGGGACGACGAGCGCAATACCTTCCCCAGCAGTCTTGTCCTTCAGGGACTCGCGCAGGGCCGTGTTGCTCGCCACTCCGCCGGACACGACCAGCATCCCGAGCCCATATTCCTTCACGGCCCTGACGGCCTTGGTCACGAGCACGTCCACCACGGCGGCCTGGAATGCCGCAGCTATGACGGGCACGAGGTGCTCTTTCCCGGGCCTGGGTCTTTTCGCCTCGGGCAGTCCTGAGAATTTGAGATCAAGGTTTTCGAAGATCCCGGATCTCTGTACGAGGTTCAGCACGGCGGTCTTGAGTCCGGAGAAGCTGAAATCGAAGGTGTCGTCGTTCATCATGGGACGGGGTAGGTCCATACCGCTGTGATCGATACCGTGGGATATCCTTTCGATGATCACGCCGCCCGGATACCCCAGATTCAGGAGCTTGGCCACCTTGTCGAAGGCCTCCCCGGCGGCGTCATCGATGGTCTGCCCGATCTGGGTGACCGCAGCCTCGTCCCTGACCTCGTAGAGCGAGGTATGCCCCCCCGAGACCACCATGCCCATATGCGGGTAGGTCAGGGAGGCATCTATCCTGGCGGCCGCGAGGTGACCTTCCAGGTGGTTGATCCCACAGATGGGTATGTCGAGTCCGTAGGCCAGGGCCTTTGCATAGGATATGCCCACCAGCAGTGCCCCGATGAGGCCGGGGCCCTGCGTGACCGCTACTCCCCCCAGATCCTTCAGGGAGACGCCTGCCCGATGCAGGGCTTCGTCCACGACGGGACGTATGAGCTCTATGTGCCTTCGCGATGCGATCTCCGGGACCACGCCGCCGAATACCGCATGGTCCTTGACCTGGCTGGCCACCACATTGGAGAGAACCGCTCCGCCGGCGGTCACCACCGCTGCGGCGGTTTCGTCGCAGGAGGTCTCGATGGCGAGGATGTATGCGGGAATGTTCATGCGCAGGGAGAACCCTCTCTTAAGGAGCTGCCCTAGAGGTCGTTCCTGGTGAGCAGGGAACGCACCTCCACCCCCAGGGCCTCGATGGCCTCTCTCCCGCCCTCACAGCGGTCGAATATGGCCACCACCAGTTCGACCTCCATGCCCGCTTCCCGGACTCGTTCGATGGCCGAGATGGTGCTGGCCCCGGTGGTAATGACATCTTCCACCACGAGGGCGCGCATCCCCTGATTGATGGGACCCTCGATCACATTGCCCGTGCCGTGGGCCTTCTGGGTCTTTCTCACGAGGAAGGCCATGATCTCCCTGCCCTCGCGATAGGCGGCGAGGCTCACTGCAGTGGCGATGGGGTCCGCACCGATGGACATGCCCCCCACGGCGTCCACCCTCCTGTCCCTGATGAGCTCATTGGTGAGCTCTCCGATAATGGATGCACCCATAGGGTTCAGGGTGACCTTGCGCAGGTCCACGTAGAGGTCCGATTCCTTGCCTGACGAGAGGGTGAACTTTCCGAACCTCACCGCATCGTGCTTGATGATTGATTTCAGCTGTTCGATCTTATTCATGGAAGACCCTTTCAAAGATTGTGTCGATGTGGGACAGGTGGTGGGAGAGGTCGAAGAGGTCATCGATATCTTTCTTTCCCAGCACCTTCACGATGTCCGTATCCTTTTTCAGTAGTGCCTTGAAATCCGCATCCCCCTCCCAGACCTTCAGGGCGTTCCGCTGTACCCAGCCATAGGCCGTGTCGCGCGCCACTCCTTTATCCACCAGGGCCAGGAGCACGTTCTGGGAATGCCAGAGACCTTTGGTGAGATTCAGGTTCTTCCTTATGTTCTCGGGAAAGACCACGAGCCCGTCGACGATGCCCGTGAGGCGGGCGAGCATGAAGTCCAGGACCGTGGTGGCATCGGGTCCGATGACGCGTTCCACGCTGCTGTGGCTGATGTCCCGCTCGTGCCACAGGGCAACGTTCTCGAGTGCGGACACGGAGTACCCCCGGAGCAGACGGGCCAGACCCGTGATGTTTTCACTCCCGATGGGGTTCTTCTTGTGCGGCATTGCCGACGAGCCCTTCTGTCCCTTGCCGAAGGGCTCCATGGCCTCCAGCACCTCGGTGCGCTGGAGATGCCTGACCTCTGTGGCGATCTTCTCCGCAGTGGCCCCGATGATGGCCAGGGTGGAGAAGAACTCGGCATGGCGGTCGCGCTGCAGCACCTGGGTGCTGATGGGTGCGGGCTTGAGCCCGAGCCTCCTGCACACATATGCCTCCACCTCGGGCGGCACATTGGCGAAGGTTCCCACCGCCCCGGAGATCTTGCCGTAGGACACGACGTCCATGGCGCGTTTCATGCGGGCGAGGTTCCGCTCCATCTCCGCATACCACAGGGCGAACTTGAGCCCGAAGGTGATGGGCTC
>DAITOA010000077.1:0-6942 GCA_036834365.1 Thermodesulfobacteriota bacterium
GGGTTTCAGCACGTATCCCGTGTTGCATAACCCACGACTCAGGCATCCCTTGAGCGTGCATGCATGGCCTACCACCAGCAATCTCCTAATGAATCCCTGAAAGAAATCCTGTACAAAGGCATCAATGAAATATGTCGGTGTCGACGGGTGCAGGGGGGGCTGGTTCGCCGTCATGATGGGCGATGACGGTTCCTGGAAGACAGGGCTGTTCGCCGGTCTCGATGAGTTGATTACCGTCTCGCCCGGTGCGAGCCACATCCTTGTAGACATCCCCATAGGACTCCCAGCATCCAGGCCCAGGCAGTGCGACCGCGAGGCGAGGAGGATCCTCGGTCCCGGAAGAGGATCCAGCGTATTCCCGGCACCATGCAGGAGAGCCGTACATGCCCATGATTACGGCGAGGCATGCAGACTGAACAGAGAGCATCTCGGTACCATGATCTCTTTACAGACCTGGTACATATGCGGGAAGATCGCCCAGGCGGACGATCTTCTCCGGGACCGGCCGGACCTTGTGGGCATCATCCGGGAGTCGCACCCCGAGCTCTGCCTGTGGGCCCTTGCAGGGGAATGGCCCATGCGTTTCTCCAAGAAAAGCAGGCAGGGCAGGCTCGAACGCATGACCGTGCTCGAAACGGTCTTTCCTGATGCGGTTCAGGTGTATGAGCACGCCCTGCAGAGCTTACGGAGATCCGACGCGGCTCGGGACGACATCATCGACGCCCTGGCCCTCGCAGTGAGTGCCGGTATCTGCAGGGGTGATGTCGAAGCCGTCCCGCAGACACCCGAGCACGACGATGAAGGGCTCCCCATGGAGATCGTCCTTCCCAAGCATTTGAACACACACTGCCCTGTGAGGTGAGAGCATGAAGAGATCGGACAAGGCGGCCGAGGATTTCCTTTCGGGTTATTCCTGCGCCCAGGCGGTGGCAATGGCCTTTGCAGAGGAGTACGGACTGGACCGGAACGATGCTGCACGAATCGCCACCGCCCTCGGTGGCGGCATATCGCACATGAAGCTCACCTGCGGTGCGGTGGTAGGAGCGCTCATGGTCATCGGGCTCCGGCACGGCGGTGGCCCGGAGACCAAGCAGGGGGTCTACCTCAAAGCCCAGGAGTTCATGAAGGTCTTCCTCCGGAACCACGGCTCCCTCAACTGCACAGAGCTCATCGGGTATGACCTGGGAAGGCCGGAGAAGGTCGATGAAGCCAGGGAAAAAGGGATTTTTCAGACGCTGTGCAGGAGCTATGTCGAAGATGCCGTCAGTATCCTCGAGGAGATGCTGGAGGAATCCTGATCTCCAGGTCCGAAGGTCTCTCATGAAGGGTGCCCCGTGATCCTGCCGTGCATCCACAGGCTGCCTTCCACGTGTTAGGGCAAGGTATCCCCGAGCATTTTCATAAAATAATACCCCGCCCCTTGAAAAAGCCTTTGACGCAACTTAATACATCAAATATCGACAATTTACGATAGACGATATTCATGCGGGTGCGAGGGCTGATGCATAAACCTATCGGGTATTCTCATATGTCCGTGAGAGACGGCAGCATAGGATACTGTCGGCTTCCGGGTCGTCTTTCCGGTGACAGTCTGCAGCTCGCCTCTAGTCATGCGCCGATGTACCCATTATTATCAAAGGATGATTCTTACAGAACGATCCGCACGAACCCTTCAGCGATATTAATCTCAAGGAGGTATCCATGAAACGATTCGGCAGTATCCCGGCAGCCATCTTTCTCTCTGTCATGATGCTCAGTTCGGCGGCGCTGGCCACCAACGGCGACAACCTGATCGGGGTCGGCCCAGTTGCCCGATCCATGGGAGGAGTGGGTATCGCCGCGCCCCAGGACGCCATCAGCGCGGTCTTCGCCAACCCGGCCAGCATGTGCGTCGGGCCGTACTGCCCGGCATCGTCCTTCGACTTCGCAGGCACGCTCTTCATGCCCAAGGTGGATGCGGCGGTGAAGCATGAAGGCTCGGTGGTCAAGGACGAGAGCGCCACGTCCGTGTACGCCATCCCCGCCATAGGCATCTCCGTCCCCATCACGGACAAGCTGCCGCTCTGGCGGTTCGGCATCGCCGCATACGGCGTCACGGGCCTTGGGGTTGATTACCGTGGTGACGACCTGGACAATGCCTCGTACTACGATTTCGGCGGGGGATCCACCGCTCCGCTGGTCCAGGGTGAGTATACCCAGCTCCAGATCATGAAGTTCGCACCCGCCGTGGGGGTGCTCCTCACGGACAAGCTTTCGCTGGGCATTGCCGTGCCCATCGACTACGCCATGCTCGACCTCAGGAGCGGCACCTCCCCGGACTACACCGCAGGGGTCCAGCTGGGGATCATCTACATGCCCCTGGACAACATGAATCTCGGGCTGACATACATCTCGCCCCAGGAGACCTCGCACGACAACATCAACCTGCCCAACCTCGACACCCTCAAGCTGGAATCGCCCCAGCAGGTGGGCTTCGGTGTTTCCTATCAGGTGCCCCAGGCCATGAACCTCCTTGTGGAGACCGACGTGAAGTGGCTGAACTGGGCCGATGCAAACGGATACAAGGACTTTGACTGGAAGGACCAGTGGGTCTATGCCGTGGGCGTCCAGGTGGAGCCCAAGAAGAACCTCTTCCTCAGGGCCGGCTTCAACTACGCCAAGAACCCGGTGGACGAGCACGACGGCTTCGACGGGAGCTTCAACCCGACCACGGGCCAGCCCAACAGCGCGGTGGACGTGCAGGGCACCGTGTTCCCGGCCTACTATTACGAGACCTTCCGCATCATCGGCTTCCCGGCCATCGTGGAGAAGCACCTGACCCTGGGTGCAGGATACCGCTTCACCGAGCGCTTCTCCATGAACCTCGGGTACATGCATGCCTTTGAAAATACCATCTCTGAGACCGGCACCGACCCCTTCGGGCAGCCCGTCACCCTGGAATCGAAACTGAGCGAGGACAGCCTCGACTTCGGCCTCACGTGGGTCTTCTAGCCCCGGGGAGGATAATGCATACGAGCGGTGCAGCGGGCCTTCCAGGTCTCTTCCGCCGCAGGAGGAATGAACATGTCGAAACTCAGCAGCGCACAGAAGGAATATCTCTCGGGGAAGTTCAAGGACCGCGTCACCTTCGATGACGTGGAGCGCATGCTCTACAGCCACGACATCGCGGCCATGCCGAGCCTCATCAAGCCGCTCATCGGTGACACCACGCCGGATGCCGTGGTGCAGCCTTCCGGCGAGGAGGAGCTCCGGGAGCTGGCGGCCTGGGCCGCCGGCGAGCAGATCCCGCTCACCCCCCGGGGCAAGGCGTCCTCGGGCTACGGCGGGGTCCTGCCGGTGAAGCAGGGCATCGTGGTGGATTTCTTCCGCATGAAGAAGGTGGTCTCCATAGATAAAGGCAACCTCTCCGCCACGGTCCAGCCGGGCATCCTGTGGGAGCACCTCGACAAGGCCCTCAAGAAGGAGGGCCTCACGCTGCTCACCTACCCGTCGAGCTACCCGGGCTCCACGGTGGGCGGCTGGCTCGCCCAGGGCGGCGCCGGCTTCGGCTCCTACGAGGCGGGATGGTTCCGGGACATCGTCACCTCGGCCCGCGTGGTGGGTCCGGACGGCAGCGTACACGTGTTCGAGGGCAAGGACCTCGACCTGGTAAGCGAGGCGGAGGGCACCACGGGCTTCATCAGCGAGGTGACGATCAGGGTCCAGCCCGACGAGGAGATGGACGTGGTCTCCATCGGCTGCCCGAACCCCGGAGACCTCCAGAAGATGATGGAGGCCATGATCAGGGAAGACCTGCCCATCTGGTCGCTCGTGTTCATCAACCCCAAGATGGCCGAGATGAAGAACCAGGCCCCGCTCATGGAGCACTGGGGCCACCCGGCCGAGGAGCGGGTGCTGCTGCCGGCGTCCTACATCACCACGCTCACCTACCGCGTGAAGGACAGGCAGAAGGTCATGGACGGCCTGGGCAGGATCATCAAACTCTGCGAGGCCGAGATCCTTTCCGAGAAGATCGCCCACCACGAGTGGAAGCACCGCTTCAAGCTCATGGTGGTCAAGCGCCTCGGCCCCAGCCTCGTGCCCGCCGAGGTGGTCATCCCGCTGGCCTCCTTCGGGAAGTTCATGCAGAAGGTGGAGCGCACCATCCGCCAGCCCGTGGTCAAGGAGGGCGTGATCATCCGCAAGACGAAGTCCGGCAGGCCCGAGGTGGTCATCCTGGGCTTCATCCCGGGCGACGAGCGCGACTTCTCCTACAACTTCGTGTTCGGCCTGTCTCTGTCCATGATGCGCCTGGCCGAGCGGTACGGCGGCCGCGCATACTCTACCGGGCTCTACTTCACCACCAAGGCGAAGGACGTGCTCGGCAGGGACCGCCTCAAAAAGCTCAGGGAGTACAAGAAGCAGGTTGATCCGAAGGGCATTCTGAACCCGGGCAAGGTGCTAGGCGGCACGCTCATCGGCTCGGCGGTCAGGCTCGGCAGCATCTTCGAACCGCTCATCCGCCCCTTCGGCAATGCCGTGTTCACCAGGGTGGGCGAGCGGCCGCAAAAGGACGTGCGTGACATCCCGGCGGACGTGGCCTGGTATGCCTACAGCTGCTCCCAGTGCGGCTACTGCGTGGACGAGTGCGACCAGTTCTACGGCCGCGGCTGGGAGAGTCAGAGCCCCCGGGGCAAGTGGTACTGGCTGCGGGAGTACATGAAGGGAAAGCAGGAGTGGAGCCAGAAGATGGTCGACACCTTCCTCGTGTGCACCACCTGCGAGCTCTGCAACTTCAGGTGCTCGGCGGCCCTGCCCATCGAGCCCTCCTGGATGAAGCTGCGCGGCAGGCTCATCCACGAGGAGAAGAAGATGACCTTCCCTCCCTTCGAGATGATGGCCGAGGCGGCGCTCAAGGAGGGCAACATCTGGGCCGGGTACCGCAAGGACCGCTCGGCCTGGTTCCCCGAGGACCTCAGGGAGAAGCACGGCCCGGGTAAAAAGGCCAAGGCCGTCTACTTCGCCGGCTGCACGGCCAGCTACGTGGAGCCAGACATCGGCATGGCCAGCGTGCGGCTGCTGGATGCGGCCGGGGTCGACTTCACCTACGTGGGCAACAAGGAGAACTGCTGCGGAACGCCCATGCTGGTGGCGGGCAAGTGGGAGGTCTTCGAGGAGATTATGCGCCGGAACCTCGCGGCGGTCAAGGAGACCGGCGCGGACACGGTCATCGCCTCGTGCCCGGCCTGCGACATGATGTGGCGGCACGTCTACCCCACCTGGGCCAAGAAGCTCGGGATCGACTACGACATCAAGGCCGTGCACTACAGCGAGGTGCTCTCCGAGAAGATCGCCTCGGGCGAGTTCACGTTCCCTGACACCGGCCAGGAGCCGGTCACGGTCACCTGGCACGACTCGTGCCACATCGGCCGCGTATCGGGCGTGTACGAGCCGCCCCGCGACCTCATCAAGGCCATCCCGCACGCGAGGTTCGTGGAGATGAGCCACCACCATGCCGAGGCCCACTGCTGCGGCAGCGTGCTCACCCTCATCAAGGAGCCGCCCGTGGCGGCGGATATCGGCGAGGACCGCCTGAACGAAGCGGTGGAGGCGGGCGCTTCCAAGGTTCTGGCCCTGTGCCCGTGCTGCGAGTTCCAGCTCCGCGTGAGTGCGGACAAGAAGCAGGTGCCCGTCGAGGTCGTGGACCTGGCCAGGTTCGCGTCCTCGGCGCTCGGCTACGACTTCCCCGACCCCAACCCCGAGGTGCAGCGCCAGTGGGCGGTCTTCGAGGCCATGATCGCGCTCATGACGCCCCAGGGTTTCGCGGACCTGATGTCAACGATGTGGCCCGAGCTCATCAGGGCCATGCCGCTGGGCATGGGTCCCATGATGAAGGTCATGGGGAAGATCCCGGGTGCGCTGAACCTCATGAAGCCCCTGTTCCCGGTCCTGTTCCCGCGGCTGCTGCCCATGATGATGCCCAAGGTCATGCCGGTCATGCTCGAGAAGGTCTCCGAGCGCATCCCCATGCCCGACTACATGCGCGAGCAGATGCCCGAGATCATGCCAAAAGTCATGGACAGCCTCATGCCCCACATGATCGGCGACGTGGTGCCCCTGGTGACCCAGCCCATGATCGACTACCTCCAGGGCAGGGCGGCTCGATGAGAACCGGGTGACCCCCCTCATCCGGACTACCCTCCGGCCCGGGGGAAGCGTGCAGCGCCGAGGCTGAGCGTTTTCCCCGGGCCGTAATTTCTGTGGCATCGCCAGGGAAGATCTAGTAGGTTATGCACAGCATGCACTGACGGGGAGGTTGCCATGAAGCACACGTTCCTGCTGACCCAGGGCAGGTGGATCGCCAGCGGCGTGTTCACGGACGAGAACGGCTCCGCGTCCCCTGCGGAGGCCGAGGTCGCCATCACCCACCTGAGCGACCTCTGGCTCAACGAGGGCTCCATGAAGGTCTCGGGCGAGAACGCCCTGGTGATCAGGAACCGCTACGAGATCGTCCCCTTTGCCAAGGGCTCGCTCACCACCACCTGGAAGTCCACGAACCCGGCCATCGGCGTGCTCTACGGCATCTTCTCCATCGTGGGCGACTCCATCCTGTCCGCCTACTGCTCGGACGACGGGTCCTACTCGGGCATGGAGTACCTCCGGCAGGTCACGCCGGACGCCTACGAGAACCGCGGCATCCTGCTCCACGAGGGCCTGCGGGTCTCCTCGTGGGAGCTGGACCTCACGCGGAGGGACTGATCCTCTTCCCCCTCACTCCCCGATGATCTTCACGAGCACCCGCTTCTTCCTGCGGCCGTCGAACTCGCCGTAGAAGATCTGCTCCCAGGGACCGAAATCCAGCCGGCCGGCTGTGACGGCCACTACCACCTCCCGGCCCATGATCTGGCGCTTGAGGTGCCCGTCGGCATTGTCCTCGCCCACGTTGTGGTGGTACTGGGTGGT
>DAITOA010000078.1:0-5774 GCA_036834365.1 Thermodesulfobacteriota bacterium
GAGGCCTGCCGCAGGCTCGAGGACCTCTAGCCGCAGTCTCCTTGTGCCCCTGAACTCTGCGCTTGCACTTGTTGCCGGGAAGTTATACAAAAACAAGAATTAGTTAAACTTTCAGACAGGCGAGGACTATCATGGAATCCGTGAAGGTGCTGAACAAAGGCCAAATCGTCATCCCTGCATCGATCAGAAAGAAATATGCGATCAAACCTGGGAACAGGATCCAGATGTTCGAGTATGGACGACTGATATACCTTGTTCCCCAATCCGATGACCCTGTCGGCGAGGCAAAGGGCTGCCTCCCTTCCGAACCCTCGCTTTCCGAAGAACTGCTTGCGGAACGAAAAAGAGAGCGAAACGGGTGAAATCTCCCTATCTGTTTGACAGCCATGCCCTGCTGGCCTTCTTTCAAGGGGAGCAGGGATCGGATGTCGTGGATGGAATTCTAAGACGAACCCGGCGGAAGTCTTTGGATCGGCTGATCTGTATGATGAATCTGGGAGAGATTCTCTATCTCACCAAGCGTCGCTTTGGAGACGAGAAGAAAATCGAGGTGTTGAGCCGAATTCATCAACTCGGGTTTTCCCTGTTGTCCATCCCCGATTCCCTTGTATTTCAGGCTGCCGAACTCAAGGCGCAGTATGCCCTCTCCTATGCCGACTGCTTTGCGCTGGCCTGCTCCATAAACCATTCCGCTGTCCTTGTTACAGGGGATCCGGAATTCAAGACTGTTGCCCACTTGGTTTCCATTGAGTGGATCCGATGAAGAACAGCAGTCGTGTTGCAATGATCTCTGTCAAGGGGGCTGGTTCCTCGGTCACGATACACCTCTCAAAACAGGGGTTGATTTTTTCGATATAAAGAATATAATACCCTCAGTTTGGCATACATCGGTAACAATTCCATTGACGGGTACGATGGAGAGGGAGCAGCTTTTTTCCACATAATTCAAGGTGTTGCATTGAAAAGGAGCTGGGATGATTAAGGGTATCACCAACTGGAAAACGGCACTGGCAGCATTGATTGTCTTTGTCTTCACCACGATCCTCCTGCCCGGTCTCACCACTCAGGTCATGGCGGCCGATTCACCGACAACGGTAGCACAGGCGACGCAGGGAGCAGCGGCCGCGGGTGCTGCAGGCGGCGCAGCCACCACGGCAGGCATCTCCGCAGGGACCATTGTCGCCGTACTCGTGGTGGCATCGGCGGCACTGGCCGTGGCACTGTCCGCATCCAGCGGGGACGGTTCGACGACCTCGCACCACTAACGGATCTTGACAGTATTGCAGGAGTCTTGAACAGAGGCCGGGAACCGTCACACGGTTTCGGCCTCTGACGTTTCGCGGAAAGATCCGCGATGATCTCGTAAGTTGCCATCGAAGTTCTGCCTGAACCTGCACAATGTATATGGGCTTCCCGTGTGTACGTCCATTGTGGCTTGATGCGATCTACAAGGTAGGAGCACACCCACCAATGAAAAAGGGCCTGTTGATTCTTTTTCTTTCCTGCCTCCTCACCCTGCCTTTCCCCCTGGGAGCCCTGTCATCGGACAATGACCAGGATGCCCTGCTCACCTCTGCTGAAACTCTGTTCAAGTCAATGCAGCAGAAGGACTATGCCCGCATATGGGCAGGCCTGTCCGGGAAATCGCGCGACACCATTGTGAACGATACCTACAAGGCCTTGGGCTCTGGCACTGCCGGTTATACGGAAGATGCCCTGAGGGAGGATTTTCACAAAGGCGAGGTCATTGCCCGGGCCTACTGGGACTCCTACCTGAAGAACTTCGACCCGGTCCTTATCCTGGAAGACAGCAAGTGGGAGATGGGACCGGTCAAGAATGACAGGGCAGAGATCATCATCACCTACAAGAAGGCGACCAAGCCCGCCACCCTGTATATGGTCAGGGAAGAGGGCGCATGGAAGGTCGGCCTCACCGAGTCGTTCTGGTCGAGAAAATAGTATTCGAGGAGCGTAGAGTGGAAGAGCAGCAGAAGCCGCAGTGGGAAGATGGGGACGAAATCGATCTCATCGACCTCCTCCTCGTTCTGGCTAAGAGGAAAAGGCTGATCATCGGCCTGACCATGGGCGCAGCCGTCGTTACGGCCGCCGTCAGCCTGATCATGACCCCCATATTCCTTGCCGAGACGAAGATCCTCTCCCCGCAGACGAGCTCTTCCATGGCCTCGCAGATCATGAGCCAGCTGGGCGCCGCATCGGTCCTTCTGGGCGGCGCACCGGGGCTCAAGTCGCCCAACGAGCTCTACATCGAGCTCCTCAAGAGCAGGCCCGTGCTTGACCGCGTCATCGGCCGGTTCGACCTCATGAAGTACTACGGGCTTGCCTCGATGGAGGAGACCCGGCGCGCCCTGCGGGAGAAGATCCGAGCCAAGGACAACATCAAGAGCGGCATCATCACGGTGGGGGTGGAGGACAAGGACCCGAAGCGCTCCGCCGACATGGCCAACGCGCTCATCGAGGAGCTGCGCGCCCTGAACAAGGGCCTGTCCATCTCGGAGGCCGCACAGCGCCGGCTCTTCTTCGAGGAGCAGCTCACCGACGCCAAGGAGTCCCTGTCAAAGGCGGAGGAGGCCATGAAGGGGTTCCAGGAACAGTCCGGCGCGGTCCAGATCGATGCCCAGGCCAGCGCGGTGATCGAGGGGATCTCCGCGCTGCGGGCCCAGATCGCGGCCAAGGAGGTGCAGATCCGGGTCATGAGGACCTACTCCACCCCGCAGAACCCGGACATCCTCAGGTCCGAAGAGGAGCTCAAGGGCATGCGGGAGCAGCTGGAAAGGCTCGAGGCCAAGAACGAGAGCGGCAGCGTGATCGTGCCCACGGGCAACCTCCCCTCCGCGAGCACGGAGTATGCCCGCAGGATGAGGGACCTGAAGTTCAACGAGACCCTCTATGAGCTGCTGCTCAGCCAGTACCAGGCGGCCAAGCTCGACGAGGCCAGGGACGCCACGCTGATCCAGGTCGTGGAGAAGGCGGTGCCCCCCGAGACCAGGGCGAAACCCAGGCGGACGCTCATGGTGGTCCTTGCCCTGATCTCCGGGCTCTTCGTGTCCATCCTTGCGGCGTTTTTCCTGGAATACCGGGAGAACGCTGCCAGAGACCCCGAGGGCAGGGAGAAGCTCGCCGCCCTGAAGAGGTACCTGTCTTTCCGATGAAGACGCACACCACGAACACATCGTTCGAACAGGCGTCGATCCGATCCGCGGAGCTCGGCGACACGCTGCGCCGCAACCTCGTGCTCAGGACATCGAGGATGACCCCGTTCTTCCGCAAGGGGAACTTCTGGATCATGCTGCTCGCTGATATGGTGATCCTCGGGCTCTGCTACCTCGCCGCAGGGCTGATCCGGTTCGAGGGGACCATCCCGCCTACGACCCTCCACCAGATGCTCGTCAACATCTTCCCCATGATCGCGGCCAAGGTCCTGTGCTTCTTCCTCTTCGACCTGTACCGGGGCATGTGGCGGTACACGGGCATCCGCGACCTGCTCAGCATCATGAAGGCCACCCTGGCCGGTACCCTGCTGTACATATCGTTCCTGGCCCTGTTCGAGCCCTTCAAGCTCGTGTCCAGGGGGGTCATCCTCATCGACTTCCTCCTGACCGTCGTGTGCATCGGGGGGTTCCGCCTGGCGATCCGCCTCTATCACCAGAGGGACAGCGCCTTCATGGACGAACTCATGTTCTGGCGCAAGGCTCTCTCTGCCAGGAAGAACGTGCTCATCGTGGGCACGGGGCCCGACGCGGAGAAGCTCATGCGGGAGATCCACGAGGGCAGGGTGAGCAACGCCCATGTGGTGGGCTTCATCGAGATGGAGGACGAGAACCAGGGCATGAAGATCCACGGCATCCCCATCCTGGGGTCCATGCTGGACCTTCCCCGGGTGATCGCCTTCTACGGCATCGAGGACATCTTCATCGCAGACCCCTGCATGAAGGCGCGGGACGTACGGACCCTCATCGAGACGTTCGGGGGCAGCAGGGTCCGATTCAAGGTGGTGCCCACCCTCCAGGAGCGGATGACCCAGGGGGTGTTCGACAGCCTCAGGGACATCAAGCTCGAGGACCTCATGGAGCGCGACCAGATCCATGTGGACATGGGCGTCGTCAGGGCCGAGATCGAGGGGCGGTGCGTGGCGGTCACCGGAGCCGGCGGGTCCATCGGGTCGGAGCTCTGCAGGCAGATCCTCCGGTACGCCCCGGAGACCCTCATCCTCATCGACAACGCGGAGACGCCCCTGTATGAGATCGACATGGAGCTCAGCACCTGCAGGCCCGAAGGGTCCGCCGTCCGGGTGATCCCGTGCATCGGCGACGTGCGGAGCAGGAGGAGCATCGAGCGCATCTTCAGGAAGTACCGTCCCCAGGTCGTGTACCACGCCGCGGCGTACAAGCACGTGCCCATGATGGAGCTCGCCCCGGTGGATGCGGTGAACAACAACGTCATCGGCACCTTCAAGGTCGCCTCGCTCGCCTGCAGGTACCACGTGAAGAAGTTCATCCTCATCTCCACGGACAAGGCGGTGAGGCCCACCTCGGTCATGGGCGCCACCAAGCGGGTCGCCGAGCTGGTCGTCCAGGCCCTGGGCGGCAACGGTACGCGGTTCATCGTGGTGAGGTTCGGCAACGTCCTGGGAAGCAACGGCAGCGTGGTGCCGCTCTTCCAGCAGCAGATCGCCTCCGGCGGCCCGGTCACGGTGACGCACCCGGAGATCACCCGGTACTTCATGACCATCCCCGAGGCCGTCATGCTGGTCCTCCAGGCCGGGGCCATGGGCAGCGGCGGGGAGCTGTTCCTGCTCGACATGGGCAGGCCCGTGAGGATCGCGGACCTGGCGAGGAACATGATCCGCCTGTCCGGCCTGGTGCCGGATCGGGACGTGAGGATCACATACATCGGCCTGCGGCCGGGGGAAAAGCTCTACGAAGAACTGCTCATCGAAGGCGAGGGGGTCGTGGACACCCCGTACGAGAAGATCAAGGTCTGCAGCACCTGCAGCAAGATCGACGAGGAGCGCCTCTTCGAGGGCATCGAGCACATGAACCTCCTCATGAAGAACGCCGGGGATGCGGATGCGGCCCTGTCCATCCTCGGGCGCCTCGTCCCCGACTTCAGACGGGAGACCGGCGGTACGCGGCAGGAGGCCCGGGTGGATGCCGCGGCCCCGGACGGATCCGACACGACCCGGCCCGTGGAATACTGAAGAGCTTCCTGTCCATCTTTCGTCTTCCAACCCTTGACGAGAACGGGGGGAGGGTGATACATGCTTTGTCTTGAAGACAGCTCTTTGATGACAATGGCGTTGGAAGAGGCCAGGCTGGCCGCCCGGGCGGGCGAGGTCCCGGTGGGTGCGGTGATCGTGGCCGGCGATACCCTCATCAGGGGTCACAACCGGACCATCATGGATGCCGACCCAACGGCCCATGCCGAGATCGTGGTGATCCGCGAAGCCTCGCGGACCATAGGGAACCACCGGATCCCGGGGTCGACGTTGTACGTGACGGTCGAGCCCTGTCTCATGTGTGTCGGGGCCATCATCCAGGCCCGCATCGCCCGCGTGGTGTACGGGACGGCTGATGAGCGCTATGGTGCAGTGGAGTCCATGATCAGGGCATTCGAGCTTGACGTGAACCACAAGCCCGCGATACGCGCCGGTTTGATGGAAGAAGAGGCCGCGTCGCTCATGAGGGCCTTTTTCCAGGAAAGAAGAAGGGGAGAGGTACCGAAGTGGTCATAACGGGGCCGACTCGAAATCGGCT
>DAITOA010000079.1:0-5116 GCA_036834365.1 Thermodesulfobacteriota bacterium
ACCAGCCCGAGAATCTACTACTGGGGGTTCACCCCGGATGAACTGCTGCTCTTCGATGCATTCCTCCAGGAGCTCTCGGCACCGCAGAGCCTGCTGATCGAGCCTGAACACGGGCACCTGACTGTCCAGGAGATCCTGTCATCAGAGCAGAAGGCCGGAGAGGCGCTCATCCCGAACGAGAAGGTCATGCTCTTCTTCAATGTCCCTGCGGAGATCATCCAGAAGATCATGAAGGAAGCAAAGACAAGGGACGTGCCTCGGCCCATCTATGCCATGGTCACGAAGGAGAACGTATCCTGGAAGTTCAGTGACCTGGTCGATCACCTGAAGAAGGAGCATGCCTTCGTCCAGAAGAGGCTCCAGGAACAGAAGGAGAAGAAGCACGATCACTGACTGCCCCCCTGGTCTGCGGCGGCGGCACCGGCCGGTGCCATGCCTGGATCGGACCGGGGAAGATCGTTTCATTCATGCGGAGAGAGGAGAGAACCACCGATGAAGGCCTCATTCCTGAAAAAACTGTCCATCCTGGCAACAACGGTGGGTTCGACCCTGGGCATCTCCATCTATGTGCTGTACCTGAGGTTGACCAACACCTATGACAGGCATTACGCCGATGGTGTGCTCCGCTGGTGGTCGTCGCTTCTCCTGCGTACGGTCCAGGTGACTTGGGAGGTCGTGAATCCCCATGGGGTGAAGACGATCCCGGGCAGGCCCTGCATCATTATGTCCAACCACCGGAGCCATTACGACATCCCCCTCATCTTCGTTTCGCTGGAAGGCAGCATCCGGATGCTCACGAAAAAGGAACTCTTCAAGATACCGCTGTGGGGCAGAGGCATGAAGGCCGCAGAGTTCATCTCGGTAGACCGCCGCAACCACGAGCAGGCCCTCAAGGACCTGAAAGAGGCCCGCAGGATGATGGAGGACGGCATTGTCCTGTGGGTCGCGCCCGAGGGCACCCGCACCCGTACAGGGAAACTCGGCACGTTCAAGAAGGGAGGGTTCATGCTGGCGCTCGAACTCGGGGCGGTCATCATTCCGGTGGGCATCCGCGGCTCCGAGAAGATCCATAGGCCTGAGAGTTCGGACCTCAACCTTGGCCAGAAGGTCCAGGTGTACATCGGTGATACCATCGATGCCTCAGGCTATGGTGAGGATGAACGCGACCGGCTCATGAACGACGTGCGTAAAATCATTACGGCACTGGCCGGGGAGACTGAGCAAGCCGTTTCAGGATAATGGTGTCAGGTACAGGCGTCACGGTGTCTCGGACGTTATTGCACCGTCTCCTCATAACCGGCCCTGAAGGAGAGCTCCCATGCACCGGGGAGGCTGATACGCCCTTTTGCCTGCCACTTCTTTACCGAACCGATGAACCGTTTTACGTTCAGCCGTTTCATGTACCCGGGCAGGCGATGGAACCGGCAGGCCTTGTCCAGGTCGAGGATCCACAGGTCCCCGATGGAGTCCAGAAGGAGATTCTTGACGTGGAGGTCTGCATGGTAGACGCCCAGGTCGTGCATGCGCCCGACAAGGACCCCTGCCTTTCGCATGAGTTCCCTGCTGTCGTCCCGGGTGCCCTCCAGGTAGGTCAGGAGGTCGGCCGCTTCCGGCACGAGCCGTGATATGACCTCGATCCGGTAGAACCACCCCGTTTTCATCATTCTGGCACCCAGGATCTCAGGGGTGGGTATGCCATGGGAAGCAAGGTAGTCGCTCACCGCCAGCTCCCGCATGGTCCTGGCAGGGCTGAAAAACCGCCATCTTGTGACATGCCTGAACAGGCCGCCATGCATGACAGGTCGGACCACCATGTCCGGCTCGATGATGCGCAGGGAGGTCCTCCCGCTCAGGGGAGACGGCCTCCCCAGCGGGCCGTGCGTGCCGATGGTCTCCCCCAGCCGAGGCATGTCCGACCGGTAGACGAGGGTGAGGTTGCCCCTGTGCTCCATTGCATATCCTGCGGGTACGGTGTCTCTGTCCATGTCCTCCATCTCATCCCTCCACGGCCAGGTGTATCCGCTTGAGACGCTTGACCTCGTCGCGATATCCGGCTGCCTCTTCGAACCGCAGGTCTTTGGCCGCTTCCGTCATCTTTTTTTCCAGCTCCCTGATGGTCTCTTTCACCCTTCCGATCTCGATGGTGCCCATGGAGGTCTTGATCTGGGCGGATATGTCGGGATAGTCACGTTCATAGATGGAGGCCAGGATGTCGCGGATGTTCTTCTGAATGCTCCTGGGCGTGATGCCGTGGGCCTTGTTGTAGGACTCCTGCTTGAGCCTGCGCCGCATGGTCTCGGAATAGGCCTTCTCGATGGACCCTGTTCTGCTGTCGGCATACATGATGACCTTGCCGCTGATGTTCCGGGCCGCCCTGCCAGCGGTCTGGATAAGGGAACGCTCGGATCGCAGGAACCCCTCCTTGTCTGCATCCAGGACGGCGACCAGGGTCACCTCCGGGATGTCCAGGCCTTCCCGCAGGAGGTTGATGCCCACGAGCACGTCGAAAGTCCCCTCCCTGAGCCCCTTGACGAGCTCGATGCGCTCCAGGGTGTCGATGTCCGAGTGCATGTACTTCACCCTGATGTCCAGGTTCTGGTAGTAGTCGGTCAGTTCCTCGGCCATCCTCTTGGTGAGTGTGGTGATGAGCACGCGGCCCCCCTTGCCCACGGTCCTGACGATCTCGCGGTACAGGTCGTCCACCTGGCCCGTGGCCGGCCTTATCTCTATGGCAGGGTCCAGCAGACCCGTGGGACGCACCACCTGCTCCACCACCCGGCCCCTGGTCTGCTTGAGTTCATAGTCACCAGGGGTAGCGGACACGTAGACCAGGGTGTTCACGAGCCGGTTGAACTCATCGAAGCGCAGCGGCCGGTTGTCCAGGGCCGAGGGAAGCCGGAATCCGTACTCCACCAGTGTGGACTTGCGCGAATGGTCGCCCCGGTACATGCCGATGAGCTGCGGCACTCCCACATGGGACTCGTCCAGGAACACGATGGTGTCTTTGGGCAGGTAGTCCATGAGGGTAGGGGGGGGCTCGCCGGACCTGCGGCCCGTGAGATGCCTGGAGTAGTTCTCGATCCCCTTGCAGACGCCGGTCTCCATGAGCATCTCCAGGTCGTACCTGGTCCGTTCCTCGATACGCTGGGCCTCAATGAGCCGGTTGTGCGCCTGGTAGAAGGCGACACGCTCCTTCATCTCCTCCCTGATGGCATCGATGGCATTGACGAGGGTGGACCGGGGGGTCACGTAGTGGGATGCCGGGTAGAGTGGGACATGGCCCAGGCGCTGGATCTTCTTGCCCCGGATCGTGTCGATCTGCCAGAGGGCCTCGATCTCGTCCCCGAAGAGCTCGATGCGGACGGCCGTATCGTCCTCGTGGACCGGGAAGACCTCGATGACATCGCCCCTGACCCGGAAGGTGCCCCGGTGGAAATCGAAGTCGTTCCGCTCGTACTGGATCTCCACGAGCTTCCTGAGGATCTCGTCCCGGGGGAAGGTCCGGCCTTCCTCCAGGTAGAGGAGCATGCCCTGGTAGGCCTCGGGCGATCCCAGGCCGTAGATGCATGACACGGACGCGACGATGATGCACTCCTGCTGCTCGAAGAGCGCCCGGGTAGCCCGGTGCCTCAGCTTGTCGATGTCCTCGTTGATGGAGGAGTCCTTCTCGATGTACAGGTCCCGCGAGGGTACGTAGGCCTCGGGCTGGTAGTAGTCGTAGTAGCTGATGAAATACTCCACCGCGTTTTCGGGAAAGAGCTCCCTGAACTCCCCGTAGAGCTGTGCCGCCAGGATCTTGTTGGGAGCCATCACGAGGGCGGGCCTGCCGGTCCGCTCGATGACGCAGGCCATGGTGAAGGTCTTGCCCGAACCGGTGACGCCCAGGAGGACCTGGTCGCGCTCGCCCCCGTCGATGCCCCTGCACAGGGCATCGATGGCCCGGGGCTGGTCGCCCTGGGGGGAAAAGGGAGAAACGAGCTTATATGCCATGGCGTAGGGATATCATACCATGACGGGGAGGAGAAAGGGGACGTTTCTCTTTTCTCCCTCTTCGGGATCAAAGGCACTTGCAGCGCCTTCAGCGCTGGCCTCCATGATCCGGCCATCTCGACGGTGAGACTGTCGAGACGACCGGATCATGGAGGTCGAGGCCTTTGTTATTCTGTCTTGTCTTTGGTTTTTAACTGACCTGCCCGTCGAATTGGGAAGGCTGGTGGAATAACCGCCAGGGTCTATCAACGGAATCAAGAAGAGAGAAACATCCCCTTTCCCGCCATTTCGCACAAACCTGTCAGGGTATCTTCTCCCAGAGCGTGCCCTCGGGAGAGTCCTTGAGCTGGATGCCCTTGGCCTTGAGGGTTTCCCGGATCTCGTCGGCCTTTTTGAAATCCTTTGCCTTCCTTGCCTGGTTCCGCTCGTCGATGAGGCCCTGGATCTCCTGCTCTGAAAGGCCTGTGGCCTGCACGTCGCCCCGTTTCATGGTATCCAGGAATCCGCGGGGATCCTCGGTGAGGATGCCGAAGACCTCCCTGATCTCTCCCACGGCCCGGGAAAGTGACTCCCTGTCCTCCCGGGAAATCCGGGGATCGTTGTCCAGGGCCCGGTTCACCTCGGTGGTGAGGTCATGGAGCGATGCCATGGCCCTGGCCGTGTTGAAGTCATCGGACATGGCCTCGTCCACCCCGGCGAGGAACGTACCGACATGTCCTTCGAGCCGGGATTCCCCGCCCGTGGCTGAGGCGGTGTTCATGCGGTCAAGCATCTCGTAGAAGCGTACCAGGGCGTGCCTGGAGGTGTTCATCGTTTCTTTCGAGAAGTCGATGGGGCTCCGGTAGTGGTTGGACAGGACCAGGAACCTGAGGACCTCCGGGTGGATGTCTTTGGTGAGCTCCCGGATGGTCATGAAGTTGCCCAGCGACTTGCTCATCTTCTCGCCGCCCACCGTAACGAAGCCGTTGTGAACCCAGTGGCGGACAAAGGGCACGCCGTAGGCTCCTTCGGACTGGGCCGTCTCATTCTCGTGGTGGGGGAATACGAGGTCCCTGCCGCCGCCGTGGATGTCCAGGGTGGGGCCGAGGAAGTGGGTGCTCATGGCCGAGCACTCGATGTGCCAGCC
>DAITOA010000080.1:0-4213 GCA_036834365.1 Thermodesulfobacteriota bacterium
TCACCTGCGTCATCATCAGGGAGGACCTCGTGGGCAAGGCCCCCGAGAACACGCCCTCCATGCTGAACTACAAGCCCCACGTGGAGAACAACTCCTGCTACAACACCTGTCCGGTAAGCGCCATCTTCGTGGTGCACGAGGTGCTCAAGTGGCTCACCGATATGGGCGGGGTCGCAGAGATGGAGAAGATCAACAACGCCAAGGCGAAGCTCATCTACGACATCCTCGACAGCAGCTCCTTCTACAAGGGCAGCGTGGAGAAAAGCTCTCGCTCCAAGATGAACATCCCCTTCAAGCTCCCCACCGAGGAGCTGGACAGCGAGTTCGTCGCGGCCGCCTCCAAGAAGGGCTTCATCGGCCTGAAAGGCCATCGCGCCGTGGGCGGCATCAGGGCCTCCATGTACAACGCCCTGCCTCTCGAGGGCGTCGAGAAGCTGGCCGACTTCATGAAGGAATTCGAGAAGAGCAAATCCTGATGCATCTTGATGGTGCAGGGCATGTTCTTGCCCTGCACCACAGCCATCCATCTCAAAGAATGTCCTGAATTTTTCCCTCACGGGCGGAAAGCCTTGCAGCGCCTCCGGAACTGGCCCGCCCGATTCATGCATCCCGGGGAAATACCCGGGATACATGAATCGAGCAGGTCGAATTACTTCCTTGAAAGAAACCTCGCCGAGAATCCCCTTGACACATGGCCGGAAAAGATTGAATTTATCTCTTTATTCGCACTTGATTCTCAGCGCACACTTCACGGGTAACGATGTGGTATGCTGATTGTATGAAAGGGGTGTTTATGGCTTCATGGCCCGGGAAAAGATCGTCGTTTCTCCTGCTGTTCCTGCTCATGCCTCTCATAGGCGGATGCTCCATGAAGGCAATGGCGGTGAGGTCCATGGACCCCATCATGGATGACATGAACATCGCCGTGAACCGTAACACCGACGTGGACATGATGCGCACCGCCCTGCCGGCCTTCCTGGTCCAGATGGATGGGTTCATTATCTCGGCACCCAGCGACAAGCTCCTGCTCAAGGCCGCCGAGGCAAACTTCGGCTATACCAACGCCTTCGTTGAGGATACGGACAAGCCGAGAGCCAGCATGCTCTATCTGAAGGCCCGGAACTATGCGGCCAGGGCGCTCATCGGCGATAAGGACTTCGATAAGGACTTCAACGTCCCGCTGGAGGCGTTCAAGAAGAGCCTGTCGGAATACGACAGGGATGACGTCCCCGCCCTCTTCTGGACCGCCAACTGCTGGCTCGCCTGGGTGGCCATCAACCTCGACGATCCGGAAGCCATCATGGACATGCCCAAGGCCCAGTCCATGCTGGAACGCGTCATCGAGCTCGACGAAACCTACTACTACGGCATCGCCCATGCCGCACTGGGAGCCATCTACGCCGCCCAGCCCGCGATCATGGGAGACAGCTCGGCCAAGGCCAGGCAGCACTTCGATCGGGCCTTCGCCCTCTCCGGAAGGAAGCTGCTGTTCGTTCAGCTTTACTATGCACAGTTCTACGCCTATCAGATCCAGGATCGGGACCTGTTCGTGAAGACGCTTGAGGAAATCATCGCAACACCCCCCGAGATCTTCCCGGAGCGGGCCTTTGCCAACGAGATCGCCAAGCGCAAGGCGAAAGTCCTGCTGGATAATGTTGACATGTACTTCTAGAGAGAGGCAAAGGGGGGC
The DNA here is from genome assembly GCA_036834365.1 of Thermodesulfobacteriota bacterium. Taxonomy (GTDB): domain Bacteria; phylum Desulfobacterota; class Desulfomonilia; order UBA1062; family UBA1062; genus MWEI01. The sequence goes on from DAITOA010000080.1 coordinate 1,691, forward strand.
ACGGTCCATCATGAAGACACTCTACGCGGTTCTTGTCACATTCGTCATGGCGGCCATGATTTCTTCCCTGCCGACCCCGGCGGGAGCCCAGGAGGCCAAGGTGGTGATCAAGATGGCCACGCTGGCCCCGAAAGGCACCGCAGTGGCCAAGGCCTTCGAGGAACTGGCCAGTCAGATCCGCGAGAAAACTCTCGGTGAGGTAACCTTCAAGACCTACTGGGGCGGCGTCCAGGGCGACGAGAAGGACGTCATGCGCAAGATCAAGCTCGGCCAGCTCCACGGCGGCGGGTTCATGGGACCGGGCCTGGGGCTCATCGTGCCCGAGGTACGGGTGACCGAGATACCTTATGTATTCCGGAACTACGAGGAAGTGGGCTATGTGCGGAAAAAGCTCCAGCCGGACATGAACAGGCTCTTCGAGGAGAAGGGGTTCAAGGTCCTCGGATGGATGGACCTGGGTTTCGTCTACACCTTTTCGAAGGTGCCGCTCACGGACCTGATGGTGGCCAGGAAGCAGAAGTGGTGGGCCATGGAAGGGGAGCCCATAAGCCAGGCGGTGTACCAGGCCCTCGAAATCTCCCCCATATCCCTGTCCATCTCGGACGTCGCAACATCGCTGTCCACCAACCTCATCGACTGTGCCAACACCACACCCTTCGGCGCCGTGGCCTTCCAGTGGTACACGAGGTTCAGGTACATGACCGGGTACCCTTCCACGAACATCCTGGGCGCCACCATCGTGAAGAAGGATATCTGGGACAGGATATCGCCTCCGAGCCAGAAGATCATCATGGAGGTGGCCGCCGCACAGCACCTCAAGATCGAGAAGGCGACCCGCTACGAGGACGCCAAGTCCATCGATCTCCTCCGGAAATCGGGCATCCAGATCGTGAAGTACGACATCAAGGACAAGGAGATGCAGTACGTCTTCGATGCATCCAAGAAGGCTCGTGAAAGCCTCGTGGGAAGGCTCTATCCCCGGGAGCTCCTGGACAGGACCATGTCCCTGGTGGAGGAGTACCGGAAATCCCACCCCTCGGACACCACGGTGATCCGCCTCGACCAGGGACAGTAGCCCATGAGATGCCCGGCGTGCGGCGCCCTGCTCAGTGATACCGCCATGGGCAGATGTCCTTCCTGCGGATACCCGATGGGTCAGTCCTACAGTCTGTTCCGGGCCATCGCATGGGTGGAAGATGCCGCTGTCTCCTTTCTCCTGTGTATCATGGTGCTGCTCGTTCTTGCCCAGATCTGTCTGCGGGACATCTTCTCCACAGGCATCGCGGGCGGATCCGAGATGGTCAGGCACATGGTGCTCTGGATCGCCTTCCTCGGGGCAGGACTAGCGGCCAGGGAAGGCAAGCACATCAGGATCGATATCGCATACCGGGTCCTGCCCCACGGCATGAAGCGGTTCGCCGAGGCCGCCACCTCCCTGTTCACCACGGTGATATGCGGCATCCTGCTGTATGCATCCGTCATATTCATCCGGGTTGATTACTCCACGGGAACCGCCATCCTCTTCTACAAGACACACATCCCCGTATGGACCCTCGAGGTGGTCATCCCGGTGGGATACTGCGCGGTCATGCTCAGATTCGCCCTGCGGTGCATGCTTTCATGCAGGGCGCTGCTCAGGGAGGACTGAGGCCTTGGTCACGGCGGTCATCATCTTCATCGTGCTCATGGCCTTCCTGGGGACCCCCATCTTTGCCGTCCTCTCGTCGCTGGCGCTGCTCGGGTTCTTCCTGTCGGACATCCAGTTCGCCGCTCTCATCGTGGACATCTACAGCCAGTTCTCCAACAACCCGGTCCTCTACACCATCCCCATCTTCACCTTTGCCGGGTTCATCCTTGCCGAGAGCAGGGCATCGGTGCGGGTGGTGAGCTTCTCCCAGGCCGTCCTCGGCTGGATGCCGGGCGGACTGGCCGTCGTATCGCTCATCGCCTGCGCCGCATTCACCGCCTTCACCGGCGCATCAGGGGTTACCATCATCGCGCTGGGCGGCCTGCTCTACCCGGCCCTGCTCAAGGGAAAGTACTCCGACAGGTTCAGTCTCGGGCTGCTGACCTCATCGGGCAGCCTCGGCCTGCTCTTCTTTCCCAGCCTGCCCATCATCATCTACGGGGTCGTGGCCGAGACCAGCATCACGGAGCTCTTTGCAGCGGGCATCATCCCGGGGGTCTTCCTGATCATCATCCTCGCCCTGTACAGCATGTTCTATGCCGCCAGGGCAAAGACCGCCAGGACAAGGATATCCCTGAAGAACATCCTGCAGGCCACCAACGCCGCCAAGTGGGAGCTCTTCATCCCGGTGATCCTCGTGGTGGGCATCTTCGGCGGGTTCGTAACGCTGGGCGAGGTCGCCTCCATCATGGTGGCCTATGCCTTCCTCGTGGAGGTCTTCATCCACCGGGACCTCAAGGTCAGGCAGTTCCCGGCCATCATCCGCGAGAGCATGGTGCTCGTGGGCACCATCTTCATCATCTTCAGCTCGGCCCTGGCGCTGACCACCTATATGA
>DAITOA010000081.1:0-3826 GCA_036834365.1 Thermodesulfobacteriota bacterium
AATCCGGAACTTTTTATCGTGGTCGTTGTCTCATGCATAAAGAACAGACGCTGTCTTCACAGCAGGAGGACGAGAGACTCATACGGGCGTTTACGGCCGGGGATACCGCCGCCTTCGATGCCCTGGTCATCAGGTACAAGGACATGGTGTACACGATGTGCTACTATCTCCTGGGCGATGCCGACGAGGCCGCCGATCATGCGCAGGAGACCTTCGTGAAGGTCTACCGGTCCCTGAACGCCTTCAGGTTCGAGTCGAGCTTCTCCACCTGGCTCTATACGATCGCGCTCAATACCTGCAGGAACCGGCTCAAGTCCTTGTCCTACCGGCTCAGGAGGAAGACGGTCTCCCTGGATGACACCGATGAGACCGGCAGGGCCGTCATGGAGATCGCGGACGAATCCTGCCAGCCCAACGGGGAGCTCGAGAAGAAGGAGCTGATGAAGCACGTGAGGCAGGCCATAGCGGGCCTGTCCGTGGACCACAGGACCGTCATCGTCCTGTGCGATGTCAAGGGGCTCTCGTACGAGGAGATCTGCCGGATCACGGGACTGGACATGGGCACGGTGAAATCGAGGATCTCACGTGCCCGCAACGAGCTCAGGGCAAGATTGAGGGGGTACCGGTAGGATGGAATGCAGACAGGCCATAGACCTCCTGCCCCTGTTCATGGACGATGCGCTCGATGAGGGCACGAGGAGATCGCTGCAGGAACACCTCGACGCGTGCCCCAGCTGCAGGAGCGAGCTCGCTGCACTGCAGTCCCTCGCTCAGGATCTCCGGACCCACGGGATGCTGAAGGCCCCGGACGATTTCCTGGAAAAGCTCCATGCGCGCACCAGGGAATCACGGCTCAAGGAGCTCCTCCGCCTCCTCTTCTACCCCCTGCACGTGAAGATCCCCGTGGAAGTGATCGGCATCGCCTCGGTGGCAGTGGTCATATTCTCGCTGTTCCATGCCGTGGAGCCCCAGGTGAGGATGACCGCCCCGCAGGGCGTTCCTTCCGGTGCGGACAGTGTCCGGGAGCAGGTCGTGCCGGAGGAATCCCGATCGGAGCTCGTGCCCCGGGAGGCGGCGCCCATGACGGAAAAGGCCACGGTTCAGGCACCCCCAACCCAATCGGAAACACAATCGAAAAGCAAGCAGGACGTCCGACTCTATAACAAGAAAGAGGAGCCTGCCCCTGCAGGGGTCGACCGGGCCGTGGTCAGTGCCCCCTTGCAGTCCATGGATGTGTACATCGTGATGAAGGGTGTCAACAAGCTCCAGGCAAAAGGACCGGCCGGTGCAGGCGTGCAGGCGCCGGCACCATCAGAGGCCGGTGACGCGCTTCGCTCCGGACATGCACCCGCCGCCGAGGTCGCCGCCGAGGCCGAGGACCGGGTACTGGGCAGGCAGGATGAAGAGTCCGCGAGGCCCCCGGTCAGCCGGGCCGATGTCCCCATGAAGGCCCAGGCGCTGACGGTCTCCCCTGAAAGCCCGGTCCTTTCGTCCCTGAAGGACGTCGTCGCATCGGTCCGGGGCACGCTCGTCGATGTCGTCTACGACGGGCAGTCACGCGAACCCCGTATCCTCACGGCCCGGATTCCCTGCGATGCCCTCGATGCATTCTTCCAACGGATCGGGGGCATCGCCGAGCTCAGAACACCGGTACCGTCCGCCCTGCAGCCGGGCGGCAGGGAGTGCCTGGTGAGGATCCACCTTGCATCCGAAGAGACCCTGCAGAAATAAATCATCCACACGGGAACATTTCCTTAACCCTGTTGTCTAACCCCTCCAAACGCACACTTGACCAGGAGGTTATGATGAAATCCAACAGGAAAGGAATCGTACTCATGCTCGCAGCAGTCTTCCTGATCGGCCTTGCTTCCGCTGCATATGCCCGGGAAGACGAGGACCGGACAGGCTCGCCCTATTTCTTCATCCAGAGTGACGACCCCGGGGTGGACAGGCTCCCGCTGAAGAGCACCTCCGCCGATGTGAAGATCTCGGGCGTCATGGCCGACGTCATGGTGACCCAGGTCTACGCGAACGAGGGCAAACGCCCCCTCGAGGCCATCTACGTGTTCCCGGCCTCCACCAGGGCCGCGGTGTACGGGATGAAGATGACCATCGGAGAGCGCACCGTCATCGCCCGGATCCGGAAGAGGGACGAGGCCAGGCAGGCCTACGAGCAGGCGAAGCAGGAAGGCAGGAGCGCCTCGCTGCTGGAGCAGCAGAGGCCCAACGTGTTCCAGATGAATGTGGCGAACATCCTTCCGGGCGACAGGGTCGTGGTGGAGCTGAAATACACCGAGCTGCTCATCCCGACGGACAGGGAGTACGAGTTCGTCTACCCCACGGTGGTTGGCCCGCGCTATGTCTCACGCGAAGAGGAAGCCCGGGGCTCTTCGGAGGGCTGGACGGCGAACCCCTATCTCCACCAGGGCGAGCTTCCCCCCTACAACTTCGACATCTCGCTCGCCGTCTCCACAGGTCTGGCCATCAGGGACATGACATGCCCGTCCCACAAGGTGGACATCGAGTACCAGGGACCGGCCCAGGCTACGCTGCGGCTCAAGAAGTCGGAGACCTCGGGCGGCAACCGCGATTTCATCTGCAGATACCGGCTCAGCGGAGACAGGATCGAGTCCGGGCTCCTGCTCTCCCGGGGAGCAAAGGAGAACTTCTTCCTCCTCATGGTGCAGCCGCCCAAAAGGATCAAGGCCGACGAGATACCGCCCAGGGAGTACGTGTTCATCGTGGACGTGTCGGGCTCCATGCACGGGTTCCCCCTGGATGTGTCGAAGAAGCTCCTGGCCGACCTGATCGGGAACCTCAAGCCCACGGACAGGTTCAATGTCCTGCTCTTCTCGGGTTCCTCCCGGCTCATGTCCGAGCAGTCGATCCCTGCAAACGCCGCCAACATCAAGCGGGCCGTGGCCACCATCGACGGCCAGCAGGGCGGAGGCGGGACGGAGCTGCTGAGCGCGCTGAAGAGGGCGCTGTCCCTGCCCGGGACCGAGGGGTTCTCCCGCACGTTCATAGTCGTCACGGACGGCTATGTCTCCGTGGAGGCCGAGTCCTTCGACCTCATCAGGAACAACCTGGGCAGGGCGAACCTGTTCGCCTTCGGCATCGGGACCGGCGTCAACCGCCACATCATCGAGGGCATGGCCCGCATGGGCATGGGCGAGCCGTTCGTCATCACCTCCCCGGAGAAGGCCCCGGAGACGGCGGAGAGGTTCAGGCACCTCATCTCGTACCCTGCCCTGACCGGCATCCGGGTCGATTACGGCAGGTTCGATGCCTATGACGTCGAGCCGGTGAGCGTCCCGGACCTCTTCGCGGACAGGCCCATCATCATTTACGGCAAGTGGCGCGGCAAGGCCCAGGGCAGGATAGAGGTCACGGGCACGACCGGGAGATCGAAATATTCCCGGACAGTCGACGTGAAGGACGCGCCCGTCGACACGGCGAGCCAAGCCCTGTCGTACCTGTGGGCCAGGCAGCGCATCGCGCAGCTGTCGGACTATAACCTGCTCGGCAAGGACGATGGCCGGGTACGTGAGGTGACCGAGCTCGGCCTGGGCTACAACCTGCTGACCGCGTACACCTCGTTCGTGGCCATCGACTCGGAGAAGCGCCTCATCGACGGAAAGGCCACCACCGTAAAGCAGCCCCTGCCGCTGCCCCAGGGCGTGTCCGACCTCGCCGTGGGCGGAGCAGTGGCCTGCTCCAAGGCGTATGCGCCTGCGGTACGGTCGACCCTCGTAGAGACGGAGGAGAAGGACGAGGGACGCCCGGACAAGATGAAGGTGCAGGAAGCCCCGGTCGACCTGAGGCT
>DAITOA010000082.1:0-3708 GCA_036834365.1 Thermodesulfobacteriota bacterium
GGTAGCCCTTGAGCCTGTCCACGGTCTCATCCCGCTCCGATTCCCTGGGCTGGAGATTGAACTGGAACGAGAGGCCGATTCCGAAATAGATATTGTTCTCGGTGTTGTCCTTCTTCATGTTGACCAGGTCGCGGATTTCAAGGTTCATGCAGAGGTTCTTGCCGAGGAAATAGCGTGTCCCGGCCCCCAGGCTGATGGACGGGTCGCTCTCGGCATCGGTCTCGCCGTTGCTGTACTTCTTTTCGTAGTTGATCATCCCGCCGCCGATGATGAGGTAGCTCTCGTGGTTGAGGATTCCCTTGTTCCAGAGGGCCTCCTTGCCATAGAGGGGTTTGATGATGAGGTTCGAGTGGATCATGTACTTGGGCTCCAGAAAGACCTCCGGCGTGACCCCGAAGTCCTTTTCCAGGGTCGACTTGATGTCTTTTTCCTGGGTGATCATGAACTGGCCCCGGGCCACTTCCCACGCCAGATAGTGGTTGAAGTGGTATGTGTAGCCGATGCCGATGGGGTAGGCATTGAAGAAATCCTCATCAGGGATGTACCCGAAATTCAGGCTGACCTCATGGTGCCGGTGAAAGACCCTTTCCTGGATGGCGAACACCTTCTCGCCGTCCTTTGTCTCCTGGGCGAAACAGGTTCCGGCAACGAGGACCGCGAACAGGACAATGATGCCGAGAGCCGTTTTCTTGTACATTTCCTTGCTCCTTAAAAACCTACGATGTCGAATATGAACGGGTAGGACACAATCACCTCAGTGCCGTCAGGCTCGGGGAAGTCCCATGTCCTGATGGAAGCCTGGATGCAGGAATGGATGTCCGTGGAATTGAGGGTTGAGGACTTGATGCGGACCTCCCCCACTTTGCCCGAAAGCATGATCTTCCATTCGAAGACCACCCGGCCCATGAGAGACGGCTCGGCTACCAGTGCCCTCTCGTAACAGGCCGTGATCTCCTCGAGGTGCTGGTCGATGATCCGCTTGACCTCCTCGCGGCTCATGCCTCCGCCCTGCACCTTCACAGTCTTGTTCAGCTGCGCCGACACCTTGGCCTTGACCTGCCTGGTGCCGGTGGCCCCTTGTTCCAGGGCCGCCACCCTGGTGCCCCCGCCGGCCCCACCCGTCATGACCTGGGAGGAACCTTTGGTGTTCACGATGCCCGCCTTGGGGATTTCGATCCTGCCGCCATCGAGCTTTCCCACGATGCCTCCGACCTTGAACTGTGCCTGGCCGGCGCCTGCGCTGCTCACGGCATCCAGGTTGGTGACCGCCGCCATGGCCTCCTGGGGCTTGATGCCGATGTTGTCTCCCAGCATGCTCAGAAGGCCTGTCTGGGTGACGCTCTTCTGGGTCTGCTTCACCTGGCTGCCGCCGTCTCCGGCGCCAGCGGGTGCGGCCGTGTGCGCCGTCGCGACCCTCTTCTCCGGGAGAACGGACGCTGTCTTCACCGGTCTCTTCTCGATCCTTCGCTGGGCAACCTGCTGCTCCTTGAGCTTGATGATCTCCGGGGCCTTCTTCGGAAGCTGGGGTGGCTGTATCCTCTTTCTGATCTCGTCGATCTGCCGGGGATCGACCTGGACAAACCGGTTCTCGTCCCGGGACAAGGGCTCGGGTTTGTAGGTGGGCATCATGCCGAGAATGACGAGGATCACGACATGGAAGATCACGGATCTTCCGAAATGCCGCACATACTCTCGGTCCTTCCGGGGGGGTTCCTTCACGTTCGGGCTTTCCCCGGGCATCACCGGCCTGAGGAGGTACTCGAACGGACCGAGGTGGATGACTGCCTTCTCGTGGATGGAGAGCTGGCGGGTCGTCCCCGAGGGGGTGTCGTCCCTGTGGAGGAATACCTTCCCGCCGCCCCTGTTCTCGGCCAGGCAGAACCGGCCGCCTTCGGTCTGGATGAAATACTGTTCCCCTGCACGGAGGAATCTTACGTCGTCGAGGGATCCCTGCCTGCTCCTGACGACCTCGAGGAGGACCTCCCTGCCGCTCACACGGTTCCACTCCCGGGATGCGCCGACGAAATCGTAATTCCTGATCATGTCCCTCAGGGAGAACGATGCACAGCGGTCGTCATCCTCGTCGTCATCGTCATCACAATCCGGTGCGAGGCTTCTCTGCACCGGCGGCACCTGCGCTGTTCCTGATGCAAGAGGTTCCCCGGCCTCACCTGATGCCCGGTGCTCCTTTTCCTTCCCTTCCGCTCTGTCCTGCACCTCGGAATCCGCTGCTTCGGCGGAGACAGGTCGGACCGCACCGCTGAGCACCTGAGCTTCATCTGCTGGACCCGGTTCAGGGACAGCCTCCAGCGAGCACAGCGCGCCCGTCCTGCTGAAGAGGTTCTGCAGCCCGGATGCCGTCCGGTAGTCAATATCGCGCTTGAGGACGACCTTCCTGCCGGAGAACAGCATGCGCATGTGGTCGTCATCCGTCCTGAGCAGGGCCTTGACGCCTGCCTTCACCTCATCGAGGCTGCGGCCGTCAGTGACTCTTCCCTCGAAGATCAGGTTGAATCGGCCTGCATGGCACTGCAGGTCTTCAGTACCCTCGGCAGGAAGGTTCAGCCCGCTGCATTCACCTTCCGTGCTGTCTTCCCCTGCGGCCGGGGCCGGCTCGCCGAACCTCTTCCGGCCTCCCATGAGTTTCGTCTTGAGGGTATACGGACCGATGACTATGGAATCGAGAGGACCGACGGTTTCCGATTCTCCGGCATCATCCGCCACACCGCCGCCGTCATGAGACCGGTAGTATGAAAGCAGGAGGTTTCCGTCCCTGACGGTGAGCACGGCATGGATGTGGGACACCGAGGGATCGCTGAGGCGGAGGTCCACCTCAGGGCCGCTGCCTATGGTCACCCTGTCGCTGCCGTAGCAGTCCCACCCGAGGTATTCGTCTCCCCTGAAGACGAACACCTGAACGACAAGGGATCGTTCCTGCGATCCGCCCATGGTCGTTGCTCCCTCGTGTCTTTGGTCCATCTCATCCGTCATGGGAGCTCACCTGGATGCATTCGCGGTCTTGCCGGACAAATCCGGCTTCTGCTCAGGCTTCTCGCCGGTGGACTTCACCTTTTCCACGGAAAATCCTTCAAGGATCTCCTTGCGATAATCCTCTCGGTACCTGAGCATGCTCTTGATCTCGCTCTTCTTGCGCTGGAGCAGATAGACGGCACCGGACTTTATCGATTGCCCGATGATGTAGGTGTTGCCGAAATCGATCCTGTTCAGCCGCTCCCGGGCATCACCCTTGGATTCGCCTTCAGCCGCCTTCAGCACCGTGTTCCCTGCATCGCCTGCATTTGATGCGCCCGCCCATGCGGGTCCGGACAGGACGATCAGAGAGAGGGGGATGAACAGGCAGCATGTCATGCATGTGAAGAGTACCTTTTTCATGATGAACGCCTCCATGTCATTGCTCCAGGACACCGAACTGGAAATTGGGGAATCCGGCTATCCCCGCCGTCTTGATGATGCTGTTGATGGTCTTGAAGGAGAGGCGTTTGTCACAGATGAACAGGATGACATTGTCCTCGGCCGTCTTGTTCTCCGTCGCCTTACCCGCCTTCTGCCTGCATGCTGAAAGCTTCCTGTACAGCGCCGATCTCTGGAGGTTGGCCGGGTCAAGACCCACGACCGTACCGTCTTTTATCTTCGCCACCGCTTCATCTCCCAGCCACAGCGAGTCCTGTGCCACCACGAGCCTGATGT
>DAITOA010000083.1:0-3605 GCA_036834365.1 Thermodesulfobacteriota bacterium
CAATGACTTCCTCTGCGTGAACAAGATAAGCCCGCAGTTGTTTGAGCTGACATCCCGGGCAGGGGCACAGGTTCCGGGCCAGAAGGTCACGATACAATACCAGGCCGTGGCGCAGCTGGTGCCGGAAAAATACCAGGTCGTATTCTGGGAAAAGATGATGGAAACCCTCCTGGGCACGGACGTTGACTCTTCTCAAGCAAGCCCCATCCGGAAACCCATTGATGAAAACCAGGAGATCCACGGATACCTCATGTTCGGCGGCCCTTACGGGTTGCGATACGACAGACTGCACCGGGTAGTGAAGGCCATTGCGAACGAACAGGGTTGGCAGTTCGAGCTGTCCACGTCCAAACCCGTCATGGACTTCACCCCCTCCATGGAAACGGCGCTTCCCTCCCATGCCTCCAGGAAGGGCAGATGGCTTCCCGCGATCCTGGCAGGGGCGGTCATGCTCGTGGTTGTTGCAGGGCTGGTTGGAATACTGTCCAAGGGGGCGAAGGAAACACCTCCCAAGACCGTTGCCGTACAACATGCAGCGCCGGTTCCAGCACCATCAGCGGCAATCGATTATAATGCCCAAGGCATGGAAAAAGCCAAGGCCGGGAACATGGAAGAAGCGGCCGGGTTGTTTGAAAAGGCCGTACAAGCCAGTCCGGATAATTCCAATGCCTGGAATAACCTGGGATTGGCCCTGCGCAAGATGGGCAGGAACGAGGAGGCCATCAAGGCCTACCAACGCGCCATTGCCATACATCCCGACTTCGCCCTGGTGTACAAGAATCTCGGCATCCTGTTCGAGCAGATGGGCAGGAAGAAAGAGGCTGCTGGCGCCTATATGAAATACGCTGAGCTGAATCAATCCGCTGCGGATGCGCGCATTGCCAGAGAAAAAGCCGCCACGCTGATGGGCGCAGCACAGGGAAAGGAGAAAAGACCATGAGACACATTTTTTCCACGCGTAACCTGATTCTGCTGCTTTGTTTCCTCCTGGCCTCCGGTTGTGCCGCAACGGAAACGACCACCAAACCCGATACGGCTATCCCGGCTTCGACCGCCAATGGTGGCGCCAAGACAGAGATAACGACCAAGCCAGCCGCGCCCCCGGCGCCGAAACCGGTGATTCTTTATGTTGTCGCTCATCGGGTCAACCTGAGGGAGTGCCCGTCTCTAAAGTGCAAGGTTGCCGCAGTGCTGAAACTGGGCGATGAAGTCATCAAGCTGGGCCAGAGAAAGGATTGGATCAATGTACGGGTAAAGGCCACTGACCGTGAAGGTTGGGTGGCCTCGACCCTGGTCGGAAAAACGGCCAACAAGAAGAAACCTGCTTCCAGGATCAAGGAACAATCGCCTCCACAAGGAAAAGATAAGCAGGGGTCATCCGAGTTGCAGGAAGAGTTCGCCCCCTGACCCCCCAGGATTAAACTTACAATGTAAAAAAACCGATTCTACGAATATACACCCTTGAAATATGAAACCATTGAAAGGGGATGGGGCTATGAAAGAAGAAAGCAGATCAGTTGACCGGTTGCTGGACGTGCTCGCCGAAGCCAAGGACCTGGTAACCGACTTTGCGGACGAGGCATTCAAGAGCAAGGCGGCTGAAGAGGCGCTGCGGGAAAGCGAAGAGCGGTACCGGATCCATTTTTCCCTGACCAACGACGTCATGTTCTCCTTTGACCGGCAGCTCACGATCAGAAGCGTTTCTCCCAACGTCGAGCGGGTGCTCGGGTACACACCCGAGGAACTGACCGGCAGGACCATTGCAGAATCCAACCTGCTCCATGCCGACGATATGCAGGAAGCACTGGACAATGCCCAGCACGTCCTTGCCGGAGGTGTATCCCTGTCCTCCATCTTCCAGTTCGTGACCAAGAACGGCGACATCCTGATGGGCGAGGTGAGCGGCATCCCGCTCAGCCGCGACGGCAAGGTCGTGGAGGTGATCAATGTGGCCCGGGACATCACCAAGCGGGTCAACACGGAAAACGCGCTCCGCGAGAGCTCGGAGCGCTACCTGCACATCCTCGATTCCCTGCCCGGCGCGGTATGCATCATCAAGGACGAAGACACCAGGTTCATGTTCGCCAACCGGGCCTTCTGCGCCCTGAGCGGCCACGAGATCCGCGACATCATCGGCAAGACCCCGGTCGAGCTGAAGCTCCCGGTGGGGCTCGACGATTTCTTTTCCAGCCACAAACCCGATGCGGGTTCTTCCCAGAACAACCTCAGGAAGCAGCGGCTGAAGAAGAAGGACGGCACCGTGGCCGATGTATTTGTCTCGTCAGGCCCCATGAAGTACGGAGACGAAGACTGCCTCATCATGGTCATGATGGATGTCACCAACTACAAGCGAAGCCTGTAGCTGATGACCCGCACGGCTGAGTCCCGTTCAGTCACTCATTCGTGTCAGGCTTTGAAACGACCACCTTGCCGTCCTTCACCGGCAGTGTGGCGCCCGGCCTGAAGGACGTCTGCACGACCCCTTCCTTGCCATCGAGCAGATAGGTCACCTTGTAGCCGACCACCTTCTGCGATTCGTCGTACTCCGTGTGGCAGACGCGTTTCGTCGTGGTGACCGTGTCGCTTTCCTGCATGCCCTTCTGAACCTGGTTCCCTATCACTGCACCGCCGATAGCCCCGGCGGCTGCGGCAATCTTCTTGCCCTTTTTGCCGTGGGCGAGATTATAGCCCAGCACACCGCCGGCAGCTCCGCCGGCCACGGTGCCGGTGATGCGATTGGGGTCCTGCACCGGTGCCTGCTCCTGCACCTGCACGTCCTCACACACCTCGCGCGGGGTCCTGACGGTCTTCGTGACCTCCTTCACGGCTATGACATCGGCATGATCCGCAGGGGCACTCTGTGCCTCGGCGACCGGCGCGGAGACATCCGGTGCAGGGGCATTCTGGTCGGAAACCGTGCTCTGTACGATAAGGGGAGCGCTCAGGGAAGTATACTGACCTTTCGGTCCGCTGCTCACGGTGACGCTCTCACCGGTCATCCCGTTTGCTCCCTGTGGCGTCAGGACATACTGCGACATCGGGTACAGCTTGGCGAACGTGAAGGACCCGTCCGCTCCTGATATTGCCTCGAACTGCTCGAAGCCCTTGACCGGCTGGACCTGTTTCGCGATCACCTTTATCCCTGCCAGGGCCTGTCCATTGCTGTCCGTCACGCTGCCTACGAGCCCCGTATCCTTACTGCAGGAGCAAAGGCAGAACATTATTCCCAGCGCACTCAGTGCAACAACCCATTTCTTCGCCTTCATGCTTGAGATCTCCCCTCCATGGCTTTTTCGTTCTTCATAATAACCGCAATCGAACACAGATCAAGCGGTTTTTCCCTTCATTCCAGGACCACGAATCTGGGCATATGATCATCGTATCCTATTGTCATACAAAAAATATCTGTATATATGTACACGAAACAGCATTGGCACCGGGAGGGGGTTTCATCATGAGAGATGTTGTTGTCATCGGCGCAGGGCTCCATCGCTACGGCATGTTTCCCGAAAAAACCACCATTGATATGGGCGCGGAGGCGATCTCCCTTGCGCTCAAGGATGCCGGCATGGCCTGGAAGGACATCGAGGCCGCCTACTGCGGCA
>DAITOA010000084.1:0-3489 GCA_036834365.1 Thermodesulfobacteriota bacterium
ACGAGTCATAACGTATATATAGAACCACAAACCAACTTTTACCGCTAAAAGTGGTGAATATCATGTCGCAACAGCTTGGAGGACAGCCAATTCTTATTCTGAAAGAAGGAAGTTCAAGGACCCGCGGGCGCGATGCCCAGGGCATGAACATCACCGCCGCGAAAGCGGTGGCCAGTGCAGTACGAACCACTCTTGGACCCAAGGGTATGGACAAGATGCTCGTTGACACCATCGGAGATGTGGTCATCACCAACGATGGAGTGACCATCTTAAAAGAGATGGACATCGAGCACCCTGCCGCCAAGATGATGGTGGAGATCGCAAAGACCCAGGACGACGAAGTCGGTGACGGCACCACGACGGCCGTGGTCATCTCCGGAGAGCTTCTCAAGCGTGCAGAAGACCTCCTGGAACAGGACGTTCACCCCACCGTGATTGCCCAGGGGTACCGGCAGGCTTCAGAGAAAGCCAAGGAGATCCTGAACGCCATTGCAATCAAGGTCAAGCCCTCCGATACGGAGATGTTCAAGAAGATCGCAGAGACCGCCATGACCGGCAAGGGTGCCGAGGCATCAAAGGACAAGCTCTGCGAACTCGTCGTCAAGGCGGTCACGATGGTGGCCGATGAAGACGGCATCGTCGACAAGGACTACATCAAGGTGGAGAAGAAGGTCGGAGGGTCCACCGACGACTCCGAGATCATCGAAGGTGTCCTGATCGACAAGGAGCGGGTACACCCGGCCATGCCGAAGAAGGTGAAGGATGCACAGATCCTCCTCCTGAACGCCGCGGTCGAGTTCAAGAAGACCGAGGTGGATGCCGAGATCAACATCACGAGCCCTGACCAGCTCCAGGCGTTCCTCGACGAAGAGGAGCGGATGATCAAGAACATCGTGGACAAGATCGTCGCCTCGGGCGCCAACGTCCTCTTCTGCCAGAAGGGAATCGACGACATCGCCCAGCACTACCTTGCAAAGGCAGGGATCTTTGCAACCCGCAGGGTGAAGAAGAGTGACATGGAGAAGCTCGTCCGTGCAACCGGCGCAAGCCTGGTCTCGAGCATCGACGCCATCTCCGGCGAGGAACTCGGGTTTGCAGGCAAGGTGGAGGAGCGCAAGGTATCAGGCGAGGAGATGATCTTTGTCGAGGAGTGCAAGAACCCCAAGGCAGTCTCGATCATCATCCGTGGCGGGACCGAGCACGTGGTCGACGAACTGGACCGTGCCATCGAGGACGCTCTCCGTGTTGTAGGCGTGGTCTACGAGGACATGAAGCTCGTCGCCGGCGGCGGAGCCCCCGAGATCGAGCTCTCCCTGCGTCTGCGCGAATACGCAGCCAGCGTGGGTGGACGTGCCCAGCTCGCCATCGAGGCATTCGCAAGCGCCCTCGAGATCATCCCGAGAACCCTTGCCGAGAACGCCGGCCTCGACCCGATCGACATGTTAGTCGAGCTCCGTGCAGCACACGAGAAGGGCAAGAAGACTTTCGGATTGAACGTCTTCGAAGGAAAGGCCGAGGATATGCTCAAGGCCGGCGTCGTCGAGCCGCTGAGGGTCAAGACCCAGGCGATCGCGAGTGCGGCAGAGGCAGCGGTCATGATACTCCGTATCGACGACGTCATTGCGGCCTCCAGGTCTGCAGCCCCCGAGGGAATGCCCCCGGAGGGAATGGGCGGTATGGGCGGCATGGGCGGTATGCCCCCCGGCATGGGTGACTTCTAGGCTCCCAAACCCCCGTTATCTTTCATTATACCTATTTTTCACCGGTAATCGTATCCGGGACCCGCACGGGATTAGCTTCTTATCTCTTCTGCTTTTACTATTGATACATGAGTGACCGCTTCATCTTCACGAAATACCGGACCACCTGTTACAAGTGCGGAAAAGAGGCAGACCAGGTGATAAAGGCAGTCCCGTACCAGGCCCAGGTCATATGCGATAACTGCGGTGCCACACGCATCTTCGTCCCCAGGATCGAGGACGTCACAAAACCGGGAAGCTTCACCAGGATCGGCTGCTACGACCTGTGGAACCTGGTCACGGATGCGACCTGCCGGAACTGCCATGTCACCGGGCCGCACGACATGGCCATCGGCTGCAACCATTTCACGGTACGGTGCCGCAACTGCGGGTTCACCCACTTCTACAAGTTTGACCTTGAATACATGGGCCAGTGCCCGATAGAAGAAGAATAAGAGAGAGTTATTTCTCCTCTCTCTCCATTGTTATCGCTTTTTTCGGGCACTCGTGTGCACAGATGCCGCATCCCTTGCAGAAGTCCAGGTCGACTTCCAGGTCATCGTTTATGGCGTTGTCAGGGCAGTACATCGCACAGAGCCCGCAGGCATTGCACTTCTCCCGATCGACCACGGGCCGGAACACTCTCCATGACCCCGTCTTTCCACAGGCACCCTCTGTCGGCGTGCTCGTCGCCAGGCGTTTTCTCATATCACCAGCTCCTGGAATGCAGCCCTGGCGGCCTTGACATTTCTCTCATCTGAAAACATCTCCGATATCGCCGAGGTCACCGATTCAACCGACACGATACCCATCTTTGCAAGGGCACCGAGTACGGGCGTGTTGAGGATGGGGCTTCCCGCAACTACCAGGTTCTCGCGGAGCGCGATCCCGGTGAGATCGATTGAGTAGGTCCGGTATCCTCCAACGTCCGTCCCGTGCGTCGCATTGATAAGGACGGTTCCGTCCTCCTTCAGGCCCTGGAGCACGTCGACCGTCTCCATGACGCTCGAGTCCAAAACCACGACCAGGTCGGGTGACCTGATCTGGCTGTAGACCCTGATTGGGTGGTCGTCGATCCTGACAAAGGAGACGACCGGCGCCCCTCTTCTCTCGGCACCATAGAACGGGCAGGCGGTGGCGTGCTTTCCATCCCGGAACGCGGCGAGGGCGAGGAGCCGTGCGGCGGTCACTCCACCCTGTCCCCCGCGGGAATGGATCCGTATCTCGTACATCAGTCGCTCACCCCGAACCAGTGTTCTTCACCGATGCGTCGGTCCCTGACAAACGAGGCGATATCGTCGTACGTGACCTCCTGGCCTCCGAGTCCCGCGATGACGCTGAACGGGTCAACACCGCACTTCGCCTTCAGGCTCTGTGCGAGCACACCGCCAAACCCGAACGAGTAGTCACGGTCGATGACCACGACGTCCCGGCCTGACAGGTCGAGGTCCGGGAACGGCCGCAGCCAGCGCAGGCGCATCGACCCCGCCTTCATGCCCTCTCTTCGGAGCTGGTCCACCGCGACCTCGGCCTCCTTTCCAAGGGTGCCCATCGAGACGACCACGACGTCGGCGTCGTCGCACCGGTAATTCTCGGTGAACCCGTATCTCCGGCCGAAACGGCGGGCGAACTCGTCTTCTGTCTCACGGATCACCGCAACCGAGTCTCTCATCGAACGCTCCATGTCCCACCTGAACCTGAAGTAGTCGTTCGGTCCCGTGAGTGTCCCGTATCCCCTGGGACTGGCAGT
>DAITOA010000085.1:0-3478 GCA_036834365.1 Thermodesulfobacteriota bacterium
TGAGGGGTGAGGAAAAATATCGCATGATATTGAATGCTGCAAAGCAGGTTTTTGCACAGGAAGGTTTCTATAACTCGAAGGTGTCCGAAATCGCCCGGGAGGCCCACGTGGCCGACGGGACCATATATCTCTATTTCAAGAACAAGGATGACATACTCATTTCACTTTTCGAAGAGGAGATCACCAGGATCATCAAGACCGTAAGGGCGGAACTAGATTCAATCACCGACCCGCGCGAGAAGCTCATCAAATTCTGCGACAACCACCTCACCATCGTGGAGACCGACAGGGCATTGGCGGAGGTTATCCAGGTAGAGCTCAGGCAGTCGAACAAGTTCATGCGGGAATACAAGAACAAGAATTTCCTCGCATATCTCAATATCATTGCGGATATCGTCGCCCAGGGACAGCAGCAGGGGGTGTTCCGGGATGACCTCAAGCCGGATCTCTGCGCCAGGGTGATCTTCGGATCCCTTGATGAGCTTTCCACATACTTGGTAACGGCAAAACGCAAGCGCTTCGATGTCCATGAGGTGGCTGTGATGGTCGGAAACTCCTTCCTCAATGGAATGGTGAAGGGGTAGTATGAAGATTGCGCGGGGAGGGTGAAGAATCCATGCAGATCAGGAAGGCCGCTGTCATCGGTGGGGGTGCCATGGGAGGGGGAATCGCCCATGTCCTGTCCTCAGTCGGTATCGAATGCTTTATCAAGGATATCGACAAGAAATTCGTGGACAAGGCCCTTTCCACATCCAAAGCGGTCTATGACAAGCTGGTCGCCCGGGGCAAGCTCGACCCGAAGAAGGCCGAGGACTGCCAGGGCCTCCTGAGCGGAGGCGTCGCCTACGACAGGAAGTTCATGGCAGAGGCGGATCTGGTCATCGAGGCGGTCCCGGAAGTCATGAAGCTCAAGCAGTCGGTCTTTGCCGAGATCGAGAAGCTTTGCCCGGAAACGACCATCCTCGCCACCAATACGTCCACGCTCTCGCTCACCGAGATCGCGGACAAGGTCTCGAAAAAGGACAGGTTCATCGGCCTGCATTTCTTTAACCCGGTACCCGTGATGAAGCTCCTGGAAGTCATCTACGACGAGAATACCTCCAAGGAGACCGTGGATGCCGTGATGGAGTTTTCCCTGTTCATCGACAAGGTTCCCATCAAGGTGAAGAACGGTCCCGGCTTCGCCGTGAACCGGGTGCTCATACCCTACATGAATGAGGCGGTGCTGGCACTTATGGACGGCGAAGCCACCATGGAGGAGATCGACGAGGCCATGGTGGCGTTCGGCATGCCCATGGGGCCCTTTGCCCTGTGGGACATGGTGGGGCTCGATGTGGGCATGCATGCCTCCGAGACCCTGGCGGCGGCCTTCGCGGAGCGTACCCCCGTACCGGAGCTTCTGAAGGCCATCGTGAAGAAGGGCATGCTCGGGCAGAAGACCGGCAAGGGATTCTACACCTACACCGGCAAGGAGAAGAAGCCCTCCAGGGAAGTGGATGCCTTCCTCAAGGCCTGGTGGAAGAAGACCGGCATAAGCGGGCTCACCTTTTCACCGGAGAGGCTCATGACCGTGCAGATCCGCGAGTCGCTCCTCATCGTCTCCGAAGGCCTGGCCTCGGCGCACGACGTGGATACGGGCATGGTCTACGGCACCAATTTCCCCACCAAGGTCGCATGGGGCCCGCTGCACTTCGCGGAGGACGAGGTCGGATGGAATGACCTCAGCGATATCCTGTGCGCCCTTGAGGCGGAATACGGCCCTGAGCGGTTCCATCCCCCTGCCATCCTGGAAGGGCTCTCCGATGGACGGAGCGTCTTCGAGAACTGCTTCTACGAGGTGGACAGTCACGGCGTGGCGGTGATGTACGTGGAGAATCCGCCCATGAACGTGCTCAGCGTGAAGACACTCAACGACATCGCCAATACCGTGCTGGCGGCCTGCGCCGACAACCGGGTGCGGGTGATCCTCCTCACCGGGAAAGGGAAGGCGTTCGTCGCCGGAGCCAATATCGCCGAGATACAGAGGCTCAACGGCATCCACGATGCAGAGACCTATGCCCAGGGCGGCCACCTCGTGATGAACACCATCGACGGCGCGCTCAAGCCTGTGATCTGCGTCATCAACGGGTTCTGCCTGGGCGGCGGCCTCGAACTGGCCATGGCCTGCCACATGCGCATCGCATCTGACAAGGCGCGCCTCGGGCTGCCCGAGATCAATCTGGGCATCATGCCGGGCTTCGGCGGTACCCAGCGACTGCCAAGGATCGTGGGCAAGGGAAAGGCCCTGGAGATGATCCTCACCGGCGGCCATATCACCGCAGCCGAGGCCCTCGCCTGTGGGCTGGTGAACCGGGTGGTGCCCCAGGTGAAGCTCATGGAGGAGGCGCATACCCTGGCCGGAACGATTGCAGCAAAGAGCAGGCTCGCCGTGAGTGCCGCCATCGACGCGGCATCCGAGGGGCTTGACGTCGACCTTGAAGAGGGCATCGATATCGAAGTGGATAATTTTGCACGTGTCGTCGTTTCCAGGGACGGCAAGGAAGGCACCGATGCCTTCCAGAACAAGCGCAAACCGGTCTTTCGGGACATGTAAGGCACACATGGAGAGGAAGTAGGGGCAGAGCAGAAAATAAGCCCAAGGGATAAAAAACCTAGGAAGGAGGTTTGGTGTGAATACTGTTGTATGCTTAAAGCAGGTACCTGACACTGAGACCTTGATCAAGATCGCAGGTACGACCATCGCAACAGACGGCATTAAGTGGGTCATCTCTTCCTTCGATGAGTTCGCCGTTGAAGAGGCTATCAAGCAGAAGGAGAAGATGGGCGGAGGCAAGGTGACCATCGTTTCGCTCGGTCCCGACAGGGCCATCGAATCCGTGCGCACCGCATTGGCCATGGGGGCGGACGATGCCGTCCACATCAACGACGGCGCCTACTATGACAAGGCAGATCCGTATGCCACGGCTCAGGCCCTGGCGGCCGCGGTCAAAGGACTCACCTATGACGCAGTGTTCCTCGGCAAACAGGCCATCGACGACGATGCCAGCCAGGTCCCGGCCATGGTGGGAGATCTCCTCGGACTGCCCGTGGTGACCCAGGTCATCAAGTTCGAGCCCGCCGCAGACAAGAAGAGCGCCACCGTGACCAGAGAGATCGAGGGCGGACAGATGGTGCTCGATGTTCCGCTTCCGGCGGTGTTCTCGGCCCAGAAGGGTCTGAACGAGCCCCGGTACGCCTCCCTGCCCGGCATCATGAAGGCCAAGAAGAAGCCCGTCGACGTGAAGAACGCGGGTGCACTCGGCGTGACTGCAGGCCCCATGACGGTCATTAAGGAGATGTCGTTGCCTCCGGCCCGCCAGGCCGGCAAGATCATCGCCGGCGACGATGCAAAGGCCAAGGCGGCAGCACTTGCAAAGGCCTTGCACGAAGAAGTGAAGATCATCTAAGGTGAGGAGGGGAGAACAATGGCAGGAACACT
>DAITOA010000086.1:0-3170 GCA_036834365.1 Thermodesulfobacteriota bacterium
AGCATCAGCGGCTACCACATCGCCGAGGCCGGGGCCAATCCGGTCAGCCAGCTCGCCTTCACCCTGGCCAACGGGTTCACCTACGTCGAGTACTACCTGTCCCGCGGCATGAAGATCGACGACTTCGCCAAGAACTTCTCGTTCTTCTTCAGCAGCGGCATGGACCCGGAGTACAGCGTGCTCGGCAGGGTCGCACGCCGGATCTGGGCCGTTGCCATGAGGGACCTCTACGGGGCCGACGAGTCGTCCCAGCGACTGAAGTACCATATCCAGACCTCGGGCAGGTCGCTGCACTCCATGGAGATCCAGTTCAACGACATCCGTACCACCCTGCAGGCACTCACCGCGCTGAACGACAACTGCAACTCGCTCCATACCAATGCCTACGACGAGGCCATCACCACGCCCACCGAGGAGTCGGTGCGCCGCGCCATGGCCATCCAGATGATCATCAACCGGGAGTTCGGCCTGTCCATGAACGAGAACCAGCTCCAGGGATCGTTCTTCATGGACTGGCTCACCGACGCGGTGGAAGATGCCGTGCTCGGTGAGTTCGAGCGCATCAGCGACCGCCGGGGCGTGCTGGGCGCCATGGAGACCCAGTACCAGCGCGCCAAGATACAGGACGAGTCGCTCCACTACGAACACCTCAAACACTCGGGCAAGCTCCCCATCATCGGGGTGAACACCTTCGAGAACCCTGAGGCGGAGGGTTCGGACTACAAGCCCGCAGGGAGCTGTATCGCACTGACCCGGGCATCCAACGAGGAGAAGCTCTCCCAGCTGAACAACTGCCGCAAGTTCCAGAAACAGCATGCCAGGGAGGGTAAGGCTGCGCTCAGGCGGCTCAAGGAGACGGCGCTCTCCGGGGGCAACATCTTCGCCGAGCTCATGGATGCGGTTAGGGTGGCGAGCCTGGGACAGATCTCCCATGCCCTGTACGAGGTGGGCGGCAAGTACCGGAGAAACATGTAGGCGGCGATCCCATGACACCCATCGGCAGAGGCTATGTCCACATCTATACCGGTAACGGCAAAGGCAAGACCACGGCCGCCCTCGGCCTTGCGCTCCGTGCGGCCGGCAACGGCCTGAGGACCGTTGTCGTCCAGTTCATGAAGGGTCGGCACTACGGCGAGCTCGACGCCGTACGGATGACCGGCGGACTCATCACCATCGAGCAGTTCGGGCACCCCTCTTTCTGCCGCTTCGGGAAGGACCCCGACCCGGGGGACGTGGAGCGGGCCGGCTCAGCACTGAAGCGCATCCGTGACCTCATGGGAGCCCGGACCTGTGACCTTCTCGTCGCCGACGAGATGATAACGGCATGCCTGTTCAGACTCGTCACCGAGGAGGATGTGCTGGGGGCCATGCAGGAAAGACCCGAGGGCATGGAGCTCGTCCTCACGGGCAGGGGCGCCTCGGACCGCATGATCGAGCTCGCCGACCTGGTCACCGAGATGCGCGAGGTGAAGCACTACTACGCCAAGGGTATCGATGCCAGGGAGGGGATCGAGAGCTAGTCCGGCAGGATTGTCTTCCGGCAGCAGGAAACGGTCATAGTAAACGACTTCATATAAAGGAGAGTTTCGCATGGAAATCAGGAAGATATGTGTTCTGGGTGCGGGATTGATGGGAAACGGGATCACGCAGGTATGCGCGCAGGCGGGTTACCGTGTCGCCATGAGGGACATCGAGCAGCGCTTCATCGATAACGGCATGAACACCATCAGGAAGAACCTCGCCAATGACGTGAAGAAGGGCAAGAAAACGGCCGAAGAGATGGACGCGATCCTCTCGCGCATCACCCCCACCCTGGACCTGAAGGAGGCCGCGGGCGACGCTGACGTGGTCGTGGAGGTGGTCATCGAGGTCATGGACGTCAAGAAGAAGGTCTTCAAGGAGCTCGAGGAGATCGTCCCCGCCCACTGCCTGTTCTTCAGCAACACCTCGGGCCTGAGCCTCACCGAGATGGCGTCGTTCACGAAGAGGCCGGACAAGGTCATCGGCACGCATTTCTTCAACCCGGTGCCGGTGATGAAGCTCCTCGAGGTCATCAAGGCGTACGAGACCTCGGACGAGACCCTGCAGGCGGCCCTCGACTGGGGCAGGAAGATCGGCAAGGACTGCATCGTCGTCAATGAAGCCCCGGCCTTCGTGGTGAACAGGATCCTGTGCACCATGATCAACGAGGCGTTCTTCGCCCTGGGAGAAGGCCTGGCCAGCGCGGAGGACATCGACAAGGGCATGGCCCTGGGGTGCAACCACCCCATCGGGCCGCTGGCACTGGCGGACCTGGTGGGCCTGGAAACGCTCCTCCACGTCATCGAGGGTCTTCACGAGGAACTGGGCGATAAGTACCGCCCCGCCCCCGCGCTTGTCCAGCTGGTCCGTGCGGGTCGATTCGGGAGAAAGACCGGCAAGGGCGTATACGAATATTCGAAGTAAAGAATAACGGGGTCAGAGGCGGGTTTTCCTCTGACCCCGTTCCGATTCACTCACGGAAAGAATCGTCTCGGACCCCTTCTTTGTTACAGGATCTCGATGGCCGTGGCCATGGACACGCCGCCGCCGCCGCACAGGGTGGCGAGCCCCAGGGTCTTGCCGCGCTTCTTGAGGGCGTGGATCAGGGTCACGATGATGCGGGCCCCGGTGCTGCCCACCGGGTGACCGAGCCCGATGCCGCTCCCGTTCACGTTGGTGATGTCCCGGTTGATGCCGAGATCCCTCTCGCAGCCTATGTACTGGCCGGCAAAGGCCTCGTTCAGCTCGATGAGCTCGAAGCTGTCGAGGCTCAGGTTCGGATTCCGCTTGAGGAGGTCCTTGACCGCCGGGACAGGACTGAGACCCATGACCGAGGGGTGGCACGCGCCGCGGCCGAAGGCTTTGATGCGGGCGAGCGGCTTGAGACCGAGCTCTTTGGCCTTGTCCGCGGACATGATGATCATGGCCGAGGCGCCGTCGTTGAGCCCCGAAGAGTTGCCCGCCGTGACCTTGCCGATCTTGGGGATGAAGGCGGGCGGCAGGGCCGCCAGGTCGGCCAGGGTGATGCCGGGACGGAAGTGCTCGTCCTTGTCGAAGATCTTGGGCGGCTTGCCTTTCTTCTGGGGCAGCTCGATGGGCACGATCTCCTCCCTGAAGTCGCCCTCTACGGTAGCCCGCTCCGCGCCGTT
>DAITOA010000087.1:0-3154 GCA_036834365.1 Thermodesulfobacteriota bacterium
CCGAGAAGGCATCCGACCCTCCGCATTCCAGACCAAGCACGATCTGAGAGACCGGACACTCCGAACGGCTCATCCGGGAGGCGTCCTGAAGCATCCTTTGTGCAACGGCCATGCCCTTTTCCGCGGTCCTCCGCGATCCGCCCTCGTTCTGGATCATGAGGCACTCCACCGGCTTGCCTGTCCCGGCGATCTCCGCAGTGACCACCTGTGCATTCACCGTCTCGCATCCGAGACCTATGACCACCGCACCGGCCACGTTCGGATTCCTGCCGAGACCTGCCAGCGCCGCCTGGTGCATGCCGATCTCCAGGGCACGACCGCACCCGTGGCCGTGCCGCAGCGCCACCACCCCCGGCACACCCTTTTCGATGAGGCCGGCCGTCCCGTTCGCACAAGCCACGGTGGGGATGACCACCACATAATTTCTCACACCCGCCGACCCGTCGGGACGGACATACCCCCTGAACGTCGTCTGCGTCATGGCCAGTCCTCCCCTGCGGCAAGGTTGTGGGTGTGTATCCAGGAGCCCCGCCGGATATCCGCAGACGCGATCCCGATGGATTCGCCGTACTTGAGTATGGTCTGGCCCGCATGAATGTCCACCAAGGCCACCTTGTGGCTGTAGGAGATCTTCTCCAGGGCCGTAAAGGTATCACCGGCAGGGGGCCTCACCTCGGTCCCCTCCGGGATATCCTCCAGGGCCACGGCCACATTGTCCTGAGGATTGATGACAATGACATTCGCCTTCATGAGGCTCACCTCCATTTCATGAACATGAACCGCCTTAAACCATTCTACTCCATTTCGCCCCGGGAATGAATGACCTCATGAACTGAGCTGTCCTGCAAGGGGCGGACCCGGTGGAGGCAACCGGGTCCGCCATGGACCATGCCCCCTCGATAATCATCCATCGTCCGGATAGAGAATCGTCTTCCTCTCAGAATGCCTGCCTGATCACGCTGTCGATGAGCTCCACCGTGCACTTCCGGGGGTTGGCAAGGGTGGGGATCTCGGTCATGGCATCCAGCGCGATCATTGGGATATCTGCCTCAGCGATGCCCAGGTCGCGCAGCCTCAACGGCATGCCGATCCTCTTCATGAGGTCTTCCACGGCATCCGCAGCCGCGCCTGCCGCCTGAACCCCGGACATGCCACTCACGTTGACGCCCATGGCCTCGGCCACCATGGTGAGCTCTTCGGTGCAGAGTTCCTGGTTGAACCTCATGACGTGCGGCAGGAAGAGCCCGCAGAGCGTTCCGTGGTGGATCTTGTACTTGGCGCCGATGCAGTGGGCAAGCGAGTGCGTGAGGATGGTCGAGGGGATGGAGAAGGCCCAGCCTGCCATGGCAGCGGCGATCTGCATCTGCATCCGCGCGTCCACGTCGCCGGGGTTCTCCACCACCTTCGGCAGGTACTGTGCAATGAGGCGGATGGCGTTGAGCCCGTGGCCCGTGCAGACGGTGTTGCGCATGATGGAGCACATCCCGTCGACGGCATGGGTCAGGGCATCCATGCCCGTGGCTGCGGTGAGCATCCTGGGCAGGCTGATCGTCATGTGCGGATCGAGGATGGCCACATTGGGTGCGATGACGAATTCGGCGATGTTGAACTTCCGACCGATCTCCTCGTTCTTGATCACCGCGATGTTGCTCACCTCGCTGCCCGTGCCGGCCGTGGTGGGGATGGCGATGTGCGGCATCACCGGGTCGCAGAGCTTGTAGAGCGTGATGTTGTCGATGGCCCTGCCGCCGTTGGTCAGCGTCAGTGCCACGGCCTTGGCCGTGTCCATGGAGCTCCCGCCGCCAAGACTCACGAGGATGTCGGCGCCCACACCCCGGCAATAGTCAACGGCCTTGTCCACCACCGTGTACCCCGAGTCCTCCACCACCCCGTCGAACACGCCGGCGCACAGGGTGCCCAGGGCCTTGACCACCTTGTCGAGGAGCCCGGCGTCTCTGATGCCCCTGTCCGTGATGACCACGGCACGGCTGCAGTTGAGTCTGCTGACCTCGAACTGGAGCGCTATGATGCTGTCCGGCCCGGCCACGATCCTGGTGGGTCCCTCGAAGAGGAAGGCTTTCGCAGGCTGGGGATAATCGAACATGATGGGGAAGGTGTATTTCTGGGTCCCGTCCGTGTGGGGACAGACATGGACCCGCTTGATCTGGGTGTACTCGGACAGCCCGTATTCTCCGAGCTCCCTGCCGACACCCGACTGCTTGTACCCGCCGAAGGGCATGAGGTCGGCAAAGGCATGGTAGTCGTTGATCCACATGGTGCCGGTCTTCACCTTCGCAGCGATCCGCTCGGCACGGCCGATGTCGTTGGAGAACACCCCGCCCGCCAGGCCGTAGATGGAGTCATTGGCCTTTGCAACGGCCTCGTCGTCGTCATCAAAGGGCATGATGCACACCACCGGGCCGAAGATCTCCTCCTGGGCGATCCTCATGGAGTTGTCCACATCCACGAAGACCGTGGGCATGTAGTAGTAGCCCATGGCGAACAGGTCTCCCTCCGGCCTTTTCCCGCCGTAGGCGAGCCGCGCACCCTCGTCGAGGCCGATACGGACGTACTTTTCCGTGGTGGCACGCTGGGTCTCGCTCACCATGGGCCCCATCTGGGTGGCAGGGTCAAGCTGGTAGCCTATCTTGATCCGGGAGGCCTTGTCGATGAAGCGCTGAATGTACTCGTCGTAGATCTTCCGCTGCACGAGGATCCTCGTGCCGGACTCGCAGATCTGCCCGGTGTGGAAGAACGTGCCGAACAGGCCCCCGTCCACGGCCAGATCCATCTTTGCATCCTCACAGATGATGTTGGCGGATTTCCCGCCCAGTTCCAGGGTGACCTTCTTGATGGTCTCGGCGCCCATCTTCATGATCTGAGAGCCCACCTCGGTGCTGCCCGTGAACGCGATCTTGTCGACCTTGGGGCTCAGGCACAGGGTCCCGCCGATCTCGCCGCCCGGACCGGTGATGATGTTCACCACCCCCCTGGGGATGGCGCTCTCGGAGAGGACCTCGCCCAGAATGAGTGCGCTCAGCGTGGTGTCGGAGGCCGGCTTGAGGACGATGGAGTTACCCATGGTCACGGCATGGAGGATCTTCCACATGGCCATGCCGAAGGGGAAGTTCCAGGGGATGATGCCCACGCACAC
>DAITOA010000088.1:0-3127 GCA_036834365.1 Thermodesulfobacteriota bacterium
ACGAAGAAGTGAAGATCATCTAAGGTGAGGAGGGGAGAACAATGGCAGGAACACTCATTTACGCGGAAGTTCAGAAGGGCGAGATCAAGAAGGGCGCCTTCGAAATAGCGAGCAAGGCCAAGGAATTCGGCGGCGATGTGGCTGCATGCGTCATCGGCAAGGGCGCCGAGGCACTTGCCCCGCAGCTTGCGAAGTACGGCGCGGACAAGATCTATGTGGTTGACGGACCCGAGTTCGAGAACTATGTGCCCGAGGCATTCGTCCAGGCATTCGTTCAGGTTGCGCAGACCGTGCAGCCTTCGATCATCCTGACCAGTGCATCGGCCCAGGGCAAGGATTTCACACCTGCAGTGGCGGCCAGACTCAACGTCGGCGCCATCTCGGACTGTGTCGGCGTCGCGAAGGAAGGCGACAAGGTTATCGCCAAGAGGCCCATGTACGCTGGCAAGGCGTATGCTCAGGTCGAAGCGCTGGGCAATCCTCAGGTCATCTCCATCAGGCCCAATGCACTGGGTGCCAAGGAAGTAGCCGGCGCCGGTGCGGTTGAGAAGGTCGCCGTGAACCTCGATGCATCAAAGATCAAGGCGACGGTGAAGTCCGTGGAAGTCGCTGCGACTACCGAGCCCGACCAGACCGAGGCCGAGATCATCGTATCCGGCGGACGCGGCATGAAGGGACCCGAGAACTTCGGGATGCTCGAAGATCTGGCAAAGCTCTTCGGACCCACCGCCACCACCGGCGCATCCAGGGCTGCCGTCGACGCAGGCTGGAGAGGGCATTCCTACCAGGTCGGCCAGACCGGCAAGACCGTAAGCCCGAACCTCTACGTTGCATGCGGCATTTCAGGCGCCATCCAGCACATGGCAGGTATGGGCACCTCCAAGGTCATTGTTGCCATCAACAAGGACGCCGAGGCGCCGATCTTCACGAAGGCCGACTATGGTGTCGTGGATGACCTCTTCAACGTCGTCCCGGCTCTCATCGACGAGATCAAGAAGATTAAAGGTTAAAAGGCAGCAAAGGGGGCGGGGAAAACCCGCCCCCACCTATACTATCCACGATTCAGGGGGGGGCTATGCACGGACCACAAGGAGAACTTACCCGCGAGGTCTTTTGGAACATCTTAAGTCCGGGTTCCTACACGGAACAGATTCTGCTCTACATTATCGCCCTCACGGCGTTCGGCGCCCTGTTCAGGGCGCTCTACAAGGGCGGCTTCGGGACACGCCTGAAGACTATCTTCCAGGCCAAGGGAACGGACGTGAACAGGCTCGACAACTGGACGGACCGCCTGTGGTATGCCGTCATCGATATATTCGCGCACAGGAAGATCCTCAGGGAACCCTATCAGGGCATATTCCATTTCTTTATCTTCTACGGGTTCGTCGCCCTGACGATCACCACGGCCATCGTGTTCTTCCAGGCGGACATCCTTTACCCCATCACGGGCATATGGTTCATGAAGGGGGGGTTCTACCTGGGGCTGTCGCTCTTCGCCGACGTGTTCGGAATCCTGTGCATCATCGGCATCCTCATGGCGCTGTACCGGAGATACGTCATCAAGCCGAACTGGCTCGATCAGAAACCTGAGGACAATGCGACCCTGTGGTTCATCCTGGCCATCCTGGTCACCGGCTTCATTGTGGAGGCGTTGAGGATCCAGGCCACTGAAACAAATCCTGCAAACCCCATGCATCCGTTCATCTGGACATCGCCAGGTGGCTACACATTGTCGTTCCTCTTCTCGTGGATGGATGAGAAATCGCTCAGGGGTCTGCACTATTTCCTCTGGTGGTTCCATATCCTCATGGCGTTCGTCTTCTTCGTATACATCGGGTACACGAAGCTCATGCACATCTTCATGACCCCGGTGAACATCTTCCTGCGGCCCACGACCCCGCAGCCTCCCATCAAGGTCATGCCTCCCGAGATGTTCGAGTGCGCCGAGACCTTCGGCATCCACAACCTGGAGGAGTACTCCTGGAAGGATCTGTTCGACCAGGAGGCCTGCATGCGGTGCGGCCGGTGCGTCGAGGTCTGCCCGGCGTTCAATACCGACAAGCCCCTCAAGCCCAGGGACGTGATCCAGAACATCCGGACCTACATGGAGGCCAAGGCCAAGTTCACCATCGATGCGGACGGCGTGTACCACATCATCCCTGATGAGGAATATACCGGTCCGGCTCTCATCGGCGACTGCATCGAGAAGGAAACCGCCTGGGCATGCACCACCTGTATGGCCTGCGTCGAGGCCTGCCCGGCATACATCCTCCAGTTCCCGAAGCTCATCGACCTCAGACGCTACATGGTCATGATGGAGTCCGACTTCGCGCCCGAGCTCCAGACGGTGTTCAAGGGCATGGAGAACAACTCCAACCCGTGGAGCATCGGCGCCCACGTGAGGGCCGACTGGGCAAAGGATATCGGCGTGCCGCTGCTCTCCGAGAAGGGAAGCTGTGAGTACCTCTTCTACGTCGGCTGCGCGGGCGCCTTCGACGATCTGAACAAGCGGGTCTCCGTGGCGCTGGCAAAGATCTTCGATGCCGCAGGGCTCGACTATGCGATCCTGGGCACCGAGGAGGGATGCTGCGGCGACTCGGCCAAGAAGATCGGCAACGAGTATATCTACCAGGCGCTGGCCATGGCCAACATCGAGACGTTCAAGGGCTACGGCGTGAAGAAGATCATCGCGCTCTGTCCGCACGGATATACCACTCTGAAGTACGACTACAAGGAACTCGGCGGTAACTTCGAGGTCTACCACTACACGGAGATCCTCGATATGCTCATCAAGCAGGGAAAGATCAAGATCAAGGAACGCATCAGCGATCTGGGCCTGATCACCTACCACGACTCCTGCTACCTCGGCCGGTACAACAAGGTCTACAACCAGCCGCGCGACATCCTGAAAGCCATCACCACGAGCGGCATGGTCGAGATGGCCAGCAACCACGCCAAGAGCTTCTGCTGCGGCGCAGGCGGCGGCAGGATGTGGATGGAGGAAGATCTCGGTACCAGGATCAACCAGAAACGCACCAAGGAAGCACTGGCGGCCGGTGCGAAGACGGTCTGCACGGCATGTCCGTTCTGCTTCACCATGCTCTCCGACGGCATCAAGGAGCTCGAG
>DAITOA010000089.1:0-2570 GCA_036834365.1 Thermodesulfobacteriota bacterium
GAAGATCAGGGCGCCTATCATCATGGGCCACAGGCCCACATTGACCTCGGGAGTGCCGAAGGAGGAGTCGTCGCTGGCCACCACGATGTCGCAGGCGAGCATGAAGCCCGTGCCGCCTGCCAGGCAGAAGCCCTTCACCCGGGCCACGGTGGGCTTCGGGAAAGTAGCAAGCCTCTTCAGCAGGTCTGCGTACCTGGCGAACACCTTCCTTCCGTCGCTGGACAGGCCGTCTCCCAGCTGTGCGCCCGTGCAGAAGGCCTTGTCCCCTGCACCGGTTACCAGCACTGCACGCACGTCCGGGTCCGTCCCTGCCCTGTCCAGGTAGTCGTGGAAGAGCTCGATGGCCTCGGGCGTAATTGCGTTGCGCTGCTTCTCTCGGTTTATCGTGATGTAAGCCGTGTTGTTCTCCACCCGGTAGAGAAGGTGTTCGTCAGACATGAGCGTTTCCTCCTTGCTGAAGATCTCCTTGAAAGATTCCCTGCCCGATCCGGTCATCTCGCCGGAAACAAGGCGAGATGACCGGATCGGGCAGGCCGGTTTTCACCTATTCCTGTTCCTGCGCGTCTTCTTCCTTCTCGATGTCCACGAGGATCTGGCCCGGCATGACCTTGTCTCCCTCGGCCACATTGACCTTGAGCACCGTGCCGGCAAAGGGTGCCTGAAGCGTGGTCTCCATCTTCATGGCCGAGACCACCACGACTCCCTTGCCCTTTTCCACCCGGTCACCCTGGGCCACCAGGATGCGGACCACCACCGACGGCATAGGCGGGGTCACCTCCTGGGGGATGTCCTTCGATCCTCTCCTGCGTGGTCCGGCCTGCGCCAGGGCATCGGCGTCCTGGACGAGCCAGGTGGTACCGCCGACGTTGACGAGCTTTCCCTGGGGATCGTCGGCCAGGTACACGTTCATGCCCCTGCCTCCCACCTCCAGGTGGATCTGGTTCGGGGAGATCACCCTGAAGGAGGCCTCGTAGGCCTCCCCTCCGATGGTTGCCGAAACCGACCCCCTGCCAGTGACATCGCACTTCACCGGCACGTCCCTGCCGGCTATCTTCAGGTTATAATTCATGGCTCTTCTCCATCACGGTCTGAAGTTCCCCAGTGTCCTCCACGGGGACGACTCCTCGGCATCGGCACGTGCGGACCCCGAAACGGCCTTTTTCCCTGCCGCCTGGTCGATGACGTAGGCCAGGGCGACCAGGTCGGCATCACCCGTCCCGGGCTGCCAGCCGGCAAAGTGCGTGTCGATGAAATCGGTATACGTGTCGCCCCTGACGAATGCCTCTGACCGGAGCACATCCACGAGGAACGGGATGGGGGTCAGGACGCCGAGAATCACATAGTCGTGCAGAGCCCTGGTCATGCGCTCCAGGCACGCCTTCCGCGATCCTCCATGTACGATGAGCTTGGCCAGGATCGGGTCGTACTCCATGGGAACGGTGAAGCCCGAATACACGCCGGTGTCGTTCCTGATGCCCGGCCCTCGGGGTTCCTTCACGAATTGGATCCTGCCGGGCGATGGCATGAACGCGCTCAAGGGATCCTCTGCGTAGATGCGGCACTCGATGGCGTGCCCCCTGCCGACGACATCTTCCTGGGAGAGCCTCAGGGGGTTGCCCGCGGCGATCTCGATCTGCTGCCTGACCAGGTCGATGCCCGTGATCATCTCGGTGATGGGGTGCTCCACCTGGAGCCTGGTATTGACCTCCAGGAAATAGAACCTTCCATCCTGGTCAAGGAGGAACTCCACTGTCCCGGCATTGACATATCCCGATGCCCTGGCGGCAGCGACGGCCGCCTGGCCCATGGCTTCCCTGAGCTCCGGGGTCAGCGCGGGAGATGGCGTCTCCTCGATGATCTTCTGGTGCCTTCGCTGGATGGAGCACTCTCGCTCCAGGAGATGGATCGCGTTTCCATGGGCGTCGGCCAGGATCTGGAACTCCACGTGCCGGGGCCTGTCGATGTACTTCTCCAGGTAGATGTCCCCGTTGCCGAAGGCGCCCTTCGCCTCGCGGGCGGCCGATATGCAGGCGTCCTCGAAGTCCTCCGGCTCGCGGACCACCCGCATGCCCTTGCCTCCTCCCCCGCCCGCGGCCTTGATGAGGACGGGGTAGCCGATCTCCTTGGCCTCATTCGAGAGCTTCTTCGGGTCCTCCTCGGGCTGCAGCATGCCCGGGATGACCGGGACGCCGCTGCCCTGCATGGTCCTTCTGGCAACGGTCTTGTCGCCCAGGTCGCGGATGGCCTTTGCCGGGGGACCGATGAAGACTATCTTCTCTCCTTCGCACCTATCTGCAAAGGAGGCATTCTCTGCCAGGAACCCGTACCCCGGGTGGATCGCCTGCGCCCCGGTCTCCTTCGCCGCGGCAATGATCCTGTCCATGTTCAGGTAGCTCTGAGAGGGCTCGGCAGGACCAAGGAGCACGGCCTCGTCCGCTTCCAGCACGTGCAACGCCTCCCGGTCGGCTTCGGAATAGACGGCCACGGTCCGGATGCCCATCTCCCTGCAGGTGGCCATGATGCGCACCGCTATCTCTCCGCGGTTGGCGATGAGGATCTTTTCGAACATA
>DAITOA010000090.1:0-2343 GCA_036834365.1 Thermodesulfobacteriota bacterium
GTTTCTTCGACCCCTTCACCTTCAACCTCATCCTGTCCATCATCTTCCTGGTCATGGTGGTGGTGGGGGGGCTCGGTTCGATCCTCGGGGCCGTCATGGGCGCCGCGCTCATCACCTACCTGCAGTTCGACCTCCTGAAGAACGTGGAGGAGCTGCCCTACCTGGGAGAGTTCCTCGTGCTCATATCGCGGAAGTGGCTGACGGTGATCGGGCTGGCGAACTTCGGCAGCATAGCGCTGGGGCTCATCATGCTCGGCATCGTAATCTTCGAGCCGCTGGGCATGTTCGGGATCTGGATCAGGATCAAGAAGTACTGGAAGACCTGGCCGTTCTAGATTGAAGGGATGGAGTCGATATGATCGAGCAACTCTTAATCGAAGGCCTGGCCATCGGGGCATGTTACGGCCTCTTCGGTGTTGCCGTGGCCATCATCTACAAGACATCCGAGGTCGTGAACTTCGCCCAGGGCGAGATGGGCATGATTGCAACCTTCGTGGCATACCACATCCTGACCGTGTACAACGTGCCGTTCTGGCTCGCCTTTGTCATCACCATGGTCTTCGCGCTGGCGCTGGGCATGCTCATCGAGATCTGCTTCCTGAGGCCCGCTAAGGACCCCACCGTCCTAGGCCTCATCATTATCACGCTCGGCGCGGAGATGCTCCTCATGGGCCTGGCCGGCTGGAAGTGGGGCGCCGAGCAGAAGGACTTCCCCTTCCTACTCTCGGTGCAGAAGACCCACGAGATCCTGCCTGGTCTTCTCCTGAACGAGTGGTCCATGGGCGTCTTCGTGCTCACGGCCGTGATCATGGTGTTCCTGTTCCTCTTCTTCAGGTACTCGAGGCTCGGCATCGCCATGCGGGCGACCCAGCAGAACGAGAACGCGGCCAAGATCATGGGAATCAAGGTGGAGCGGGTATTCTCCATCACCTGGGCCATGAGCTCGCTCATCGGGGCCGTTGCGGCCATGTTCTTCGCCGCCCGATCAGTGCTCGACCCCAACTTCATGATGGAGCCCTTCATGAGGGCCTTCGCCGCCGCCGTCCTGGGAGGCCTCACCAGCATCCCGGGAGTGGTGATCGGAGGCATCCTCCTCGGGATCATCGAGAATTTCTTCGGTTATGCCTGGCCGGAGTGGAAGCCCATCGTGGCCTTTGTCGTGATCATCGTCATCATCACGGTGAGGCCGAGCGGACTGTTTGCACGACATTACGTCAAGAAAGTGTAGTCCCGGTGAGCCGGATACAGGGTGATATGAAGAGAACAATATCCGTCATCGCTTTCGTGGTCATTCTTCTCGGCGGCATTTCAGCCCTTGCCCTGTGGGATGCGCCGAGATACAGGCTTGAGCTCTTCCTCGAGCGCGACGACATCGAGCGGACCGCTATGGATTACTTCCAGGCCGAGATGGGCCGGGACTACAGAAAGGTCTACGAGTGCCTGGCGCCGTCTTCCACCTACCGCCGCACGCATACCTATGAGCAGTTCCTCCAGGATGTCTCAGATTCGCCGGTGGGCATCAAGACCTACCGCATTGTGGACATCTACAGGCTCCGGGGCAACCACGACCTTGCGACCTACCCTGCCGTAAGACGCTTCGTCCAGGTGGAGGTGGATGTGGATGTGGGCTTCGCCGATACCGGCGCCACGAGTACATGTAACTACTGCTTCACGTTCCTCAAGGAGGGGAACCGCTGGTACAAGGGATGAGGGGAAAAGGGATACGAACCAGCCCGGTGTCAGGATCCGTGGCTGACAAGAACCGATCGAAAAGGAGGTTTTATGAGGAGACTCATTTTTGTATTGGTGGTTTTCTGTACCGTCGTTATCGCAGCGGGTCCCGCATCCGCCGCCCGTCCCGGGTTCGACGCCAAGGAGATCCGCATCGCCCAGTGGGGCCCCCAGACCGGCCCGGCCGCGCCCTGGGGCTCCGTGGCGAGGGGGAGCGACCTGCTCTTCAAGATGGTCAACGATGAGGGCGGCATCCACGGCCGCAAGATCAAGTACTACATCCGGGATGACCAGTACAACCCCGCCCAGACCAAGGCCGTAGTCAAGGAGCTGGTCGAGCGCGAGGGCATCTTCTCCTTCGTGGGCGGCGTGGGGGCGGCCTGCGGCATGGCGGTCAAGGATTATCTGGCCCAGAACAAGATCATATGGGTGGCACCGTCCACGGCCATCGAGGAGTACGTGTTCCCGGTGGATCCCTACCTCTTTGCTGTGTACCCCCTCTACGACGACGAGGCAAGCGTCCTGACCAAGTACGTGGTGGAGAAGATGAAAGCCGCGAAGATCGCGTTCTTCTACCAGAACGACGCCTATGGCAAGGCCGGGCTCGACGGG
>DAITOA010000091.1:0-2306 GCA_036834365.1 Thermodesulfobacteriota bacterium
GCCTCCACCGAGGAGTCCGAGGAGAACTGCGCGATCATGGCGGCCATGCAGCTCATGGATTTCCTGGAGAACGGGAACATCAAGAACTCGGTCAATTTCCCGGAGAGTTACCTCGACAGGTCGGGCAACCCGAGACTGACCATATCCAATCAGAACTCTCCGGGCATGATCGAAAAGATCACGCACCTCCTGGCCGAAAGCAAGATCAACATCGCCGACATGCTCAACAAGAGCAAAGGTGACATTGCCTACAATATCATCGAGATCAACGGCGACATCAACGACGGCCTGATCAAGAAGATCGGGGCCATCGACGGCATACTGGCCGTCAGGGTGCTGTAACCCATACCCTGGAACATTGAATGCCCCGGGGCGGTGTCCGGCGCGGATACCGCCCCCCAAACAGGCTGCATGGAATAGTACACCGGAGGCGGCTGCCTTCCTGGACGGGATCGGGTTCCATCACCGGTCTTTCCCATGACCGATAAAGGATCGGCTACTGCATCACTGCACGTGTTTTCCGATCATCCTCCCTTCTTCTCTTCTGGTTGACACCTCAGAATCCATTTGTTACAAGTGCTCCGAATCTATCATCCCGGCTAAGGAGGAAGCTTGAAGATACTTGTCAGTGATAAGCTATCCGACGCGGGTGTAGAGATCCTAAAGCGAGGTGGTTTTACCGTCGATGTCAAGACCGGCTTGAAGCCGGAAGAGCTGACGGAGATCATCGGCGAATACGAAGCGCTCGTGGTCAGATCGGCCACGAAGGCAACGGCGGAGATCATTTCCGCGGGAAAGAAACTCAAGGTCATCGGACGCGCAGGCGCCGGTGTCGATAATATTGACAGTGCCGCGGCATCGAGACAGGGTGTCGTGGTGATGAACACCCCCGGAGGAAACACGGTTACGACGGGCGAGCATGCCATCGCCATGATGATGTCGCTGACCAGGAACATACCCCAGGCCGACTCCTACATGAAGAGTGGCAAATGGGAGAAGAAGGCCCTCGAAGGCAGAGAGGTAACCGGCAAGACCCTAGGAATCATCGGCATGGGAAGGGTCGGCAGCGTTGTGGCTTCCCGGGCACAGGGGCTCAAGATGAACGTCATCGTCTATGACCCGTTCATCACCAAGGAGCTCGCAGAAAGCCAGGGCATCGAGCTGGTGAGTCTGGACGAGATCTACGCCAGGTCCGACTACATCACCATCCATACACCGAAGTCCAAGGAAACCATCGGGCTCGTGGGCAGGGATGCCTTTTCCAAGGTCAAGAAGGGTGTGTTCCTCATCAACTGCGCCCGCGGGGGCATCGTTGACGAGAAGGCACTCCTTGAAGCCCTGGATTCCGGAATCGTGGCCGGTGCGGCCATAGATGTGTTCGAGAAGGAACCCCCCGAGGAATGGTCCCTCCCCAAGCACCCCAGGGTCGTTGCTACGCCCCACCTTGGCGCCTCCACCCATGAGGCCCAGGAAAACGTCGCTCTGGCCATCGCCGAGCAGATCGTGGACTACCTCAAGACCGGAGTTATCAGGAATGCGGTCAATGCACCGTCCGTGTCGCCCGATATGCTCCCCAAGGTGAGGCCGTACCTCGACCTGGCGGAAAAGATGGGCCGCTTCATGGGACAGATCATCGGGCAGGTGATCTCCGACCGGCTCAAGAAGGTCTCCATAAGCTATACCGGGGCGGCCGCCGCCATCGATACCAAGCCCGTCACCGTGGCCGCACTGAAAGGGCTGCTCTCGGCCATTGCGGATGACGTCAACTACGTGAATGCACCGGTCCTGCTCAAGGAAAGGGGCATCGACCTCGTGGAGACGTCCACATCGAAAGAGGCGGCCTTCACCAATACCGTCAGCATGACCCTCGATTTCGACAAGGGAACCCGTTCGCTCACCGGATCGGTGTTCAGTCCCACGGATCTGAGGATCGTACGGATCGACAAGTACTCCATCGAGGTGATCCCCGAGGGGCACATGCTGGTCATCTATAACAAGGATCTGCCGGGGACGGTCGGCAGTTTCGGCACGTTCCTCGGAGCGGCCGGCATCAACATCGCCAGGCTCTTCCTCGGTCGTGACCGCCAGGAAGGCACAGCGATCATCATCATCAACGTGGATACCGAGGTCCCTAAAAAAGTCATGGACAAACTGAGGAAGGTCCCGAACGCCTTGTCTGTCCAGGAGGTATTCATCTAGAACACGAGAGGGCCTTGAGGAGGATCTCGAGCATGGCAAACATCGTGGTGGTAGGCACCCAGTGGGGTGATGAGGGCAAGGGCAAGATCGTCGATCTGCTCACGGAA
>DAITOA010000092.1:0-2274 GCA_036834365.1 Thermodesulfobacteriota bacterium
CCAAGGGGTCCATCATCGGCTTCGGCGACGTGCACACCCGGGCGCACATCTACCGGGCCATCCTCGAGGGCATCGGGTTCGAGCTCAGGCGACTCTCCGAGCTGGTCCAGGACAGGGTCGGCGTGAAGTTCAGGGAGATCCGCGTCGGCGGAGGCGGTTCCAAGAGCGACACGGCCGTGCAGATCGCCGCCGATATGTTCGGCCTGCCCGTGAGCCGCATGGCCACCTCCGAGATCTCGGCCCTGGGTGCGGCCATCGACGCCGCAGTGGCCACGGGCATGCACGGCTCCATCGAGGATGCAGTCTCTGCCATGGTGCGCAAGGGCAGGAGCTTCGAGCCCATCCCGGACAACCGGCGAATCTACGACGACCTCTACCATGACGTATACAAAAGGCTTTACACCGTCCTCGAGCCGGTGAACAGGAGGATCGCCCGGATAACGGGATATCCCCCGGAAGACTGAACGGGCGTTCCCTGCGGTGAGACAGAACGCAGGACTCAGCATCCACGAGAAACAGCGAGGTTGATCGAACCCCGTGCCGGAGGACATCTCCCTCGATCTATCCGGACTGCGGCCGGGAGTCATGGTCCTCACGATCCGTGAGGCAGGAAGGCGGGACGCCTCCTTTCCCCTGGGCGCCCCTTTTTCCGCCTTGACTTTCCTATCCACCTGTCGCAGATAGGATGAAAATTGTATTACCCTCTTGTGGGGTGGAATGAAGGGTTCTACTGGGGCAAAAACGGGCGTGCTGGCGCTCATCCTGGCGCTGCTGCCGACTATTCTTTTTGCAGCCGTCGTGCGCATCAGCTGGAACGCGAACACCGAGAGCGATCTCGAAGGCTACCGCGTCTTCTACGGTGCTTCGTCCGGCAATTACCCATACGTCATCAATGTGGGCAACAAGACCACCATCGACGTGAGCGGGCTCTCTGAGAGCGGAACGTATTACTTCGCCGTCACCGCCTTCGACTT
Source organism: Thermodesulfobacteriota bacterium (assembly GCA_036834365.1). GTDB lineage: Bacteria > Desulfobacterota > Desulfomonilia > UBA1062 > UBA1062 > MWEI01. The sequence goes on from DAITOA010000092.1 coordinate 975, forward strand.
CAGCGGCAACGAGAGCGACTACTCCCTGGAAACATCCGTGAGCATTCCCGCAGAGAGTTCAGACGACGGGAGCCTGGCGGACGATGCCGTTGATGTTGTCGAATGGCTGGAGCAGGTCGTGAGGAACATCTTCGGGCTGGATCCCGACGTACCGGTCTATGCCCTGGGCGATTTCGGCACCGTGGACACGACGACTTCGCCGAACCCCTCGGGGTCGGTGGTCACCCAGGGCTTCACCGACCAGGGCTCGTCGACGTACGCCGCGCTCTGCGATCTCTACCCCGTACAGGACGCCATCCTCGAGGCGGGCATCCCCTATGACCTCTCCTCCATCTACCCGTTGGGTTCGTATCTCTTCTACCCCCTGGACAGCGGGTGCCCCGATTTCGAAGGCGACCTCGTCACGGCGGAGCAGACCGGCATGTTCCTCTATGTGGTATTCGACGAATCGAGCTCCGTGGACCACCTGCTGCGCCTGTCCGTGGCCGAGGAGATCTATGAGTTGTACTCCTACAATCCCGCCAGCGCCCGCCTGTTCGAAGACCGGAATTCGGGCATTGTCGTTGATCTGGCCATCGGGGCCACGGACGAGATCAAGCCCATCGCCATCGGCTGGGGAGGGTTCGAGGCCTTTGCGGGTGCTGCCGTGCTGGCCTCGGACACGGACAGCTGCTACTTCGACATCCTGCCCTACGGACTGGAGCTCATCAGCCCGGCCGTCATATCCCTCCCGTTCGACGGGACGACCGCAGAGGTCCTGAGGTACGACGATGAGAGCGGCCAGTGGGTGACCATGGAGGACGTCCAGGTGTCCCAGGGGTATCTCAGCTTCTCGTCGCAGACCCTGGGGAGGTTCGTAGTAACCGCCGCACAGGAGGGGACGGCCTCGGAGGACGAGCCCTACGAGGGCAGGGACGGATCCTGCTTCGTCACGGCATCCCATGGTCAGGAGACGCAGGGCATGCGTTCCCTCTGCCTGTGGCTCATTAGTGCGCTCATAACATGGAGATGTCGTTCCCTCTCCGGGAGAAAGACATTCTAACCCTGGATTTTCCCTCTGCTTCACGCCAACTGCACCTTGACAGGGCCATGGTTTTCTCTTATCGTACAGAACGTAAGAGTGCACGTTTTCCTTGAGGGAGGAGGAATGTTCATGAAGAAGTCTACAATCGCACTATTAGCTATAGGTTGTCTGCTGTGGTTCATCCCGGGCAATGCAGCGGCCATCAGCCTTCCGGATTTCGACTACGATTATGACTACGTCGACAGCAACGATGCGGGAGGGCCCGATTACTACTGG
>DAITOA010000093.1:0-2268 GCA_036834365.1 Thermodesulfobacteriota bacterium
TGTCAATGGGCATGAAAAAGTAGGCCAAAAATCTGCATGAGAATTAGGCCACATGATCACTGTCCCTGTTCATAGGATTTCTCTCCTTCCTTTGGTAGTTTTCCCTTAAGGCGGTAGCTGTTGCCCCGGATGTTGATGACGGTGGAATGATGCAGGAGCCGATCCAGGATGGCGGTGACGATGACCTGGTCGGTGAAGAGTTCCGACCAGTCGGAGAAGGCCTTGTTGGATGTGATGATGGTAGAGGCCTTCTCATAGCGGTTTGCGATGAACCGGTAGAACAGGTTGCACTCGTGCCGGTCGATGGGCGTGTAACCCACCTCGTCAACAATGACCAGGGCGGACTTGTAGTAGCTCCTGGCATTGCCGGCCTTGCCCGAGGCATGATCCTTCTTCAGCTTGGCAATGAGGTCCTCCATGGTGGTGAAGTACATACTGATGCCGGACTGGCACGCCTTGACCGCCAGGGATACGGCCAGATGGGTCTTGCCCACCCCGGGAGGGCCCAGGAAGATGATGTTCTCCTTCCTCTGGACGAAGGTCAGATCAAACAGCGACATGACGTTGCGTCTGTCGAGTGCCGGCTGGAAGGAGAAGTCGAACTCATCGATGGTCTTGATAAAGGGGAGCCCCGAGATCTTGAGCGTTGTCTCAACCCGGCGCTGCTCCTTGCGGGCGACCTCTTCCTCGAGCAGGTCGTCCAGGAAGGAGAGATAGCTTTTCGTCTGCTCCTCGCAGACCCTGATCGTATCGGAGAGGACCTCTCCCATGCGGGTGAGTCTCAGCCTGGCCAGGTTCGCTTCTATGCGTTCGAGTACGAGGGTATCGCTCATGCGCACACCTCCGCATAGACATCCAGGGACCGGACCTGCACGTCGAGATGGTAGCGCTGCCTGGCCTTGCCCTTGGTCCTGCGGGTGAGAGAGTACTTCCGCTCGAGGAGATCACGGTCCTGGAGGAGGTCTGCATAGAACCGGGCATCCTGAACGAGATGACCCTTGTCCGGAGGGATATGGTACCTGGTGATCAGGCTGTTGTCGTCGAAGATCCTCATGGCTCCGTCCTTGACCCTGAGGATGACCTTCCTGCCCACGAGAAAATGGGGAACCACATAGCTGCACCCCGAGAACCTCACCGTGCAGTCCTTGTGCACCTTCCGATAGTGACGCTCGGAGGTATCGTAGGCAATGAGGGGAAGGCTCCCCAGGAACGGCCTCTCACGCTCGAAGCGAGCGGAGACCTTCTCGTGGGTGGTGCCGTGGATCCGCTCGTCCTTGACCAGGAGCCATTCTTGGAGATCCCGGTTGGCAGCCTCCAGGGAGGCGAACCCGTACCCTCTCCAGAAGCCCTCCCTGATGAAGGAGAAGGGCCGCTCCACCTTGCCCTTGACCCAGGCGGCATATGGAGGCGCCACCTCGGGCCTGAACCCGTAGTGGACGGCAAGGCCCACCAGGGAGTCATTGAATCGCTTCTTCCCGGAGAGCGTGCCGATATAGGCGTTCCTCATCCGGTCGTAGAGGATCTCCTGCGGGACTCCCCCGAGATGCTCGAATGCACGGATATGGCAGTCGAGGAACGTGCTCTGGTCACACCTTCGCACGAGCTCGGCGTACATCTTCCTCGAATAGCCGAGGATCATGGAGAAGAGATGGTACTTCTTCACCAGGCCGTCAGCCGCCTGCACCTGGAACTCTCCGAAGTCGACCTGAGCCTGGACGCCGGGTGCGGTCTCGAATCTGACATAGGCGATTCTGGACAGGTCCCTCTTCCTCTTCTGCACGAACCTCCTCACGATGTTGTACCCGCCATCGAAGCCCATGGGAACAAGGCGGTCGTAAATCCAGGTGGCCTTGTAGCACGGGTCCTCCTGAAGCCAGGTATCCACGACACCGGCAAAGGGATCGATCCGGCTGGGACGATTCATATCCTGCTTCTTCCTCATGCATGCTTCCGGGTCAGCCAGGTACTTGCTCACCGTATCCCGGGATATCCCCAGCCGCCTTGCGATCTCCCGCTTCGACAATCCCTGCTTATGCAGATGCACAATCTCCATGATAACCTCCACGCTCTTCATGCATTCCCCCAGGCGAGTAGTTCCGACATAATAGCAGAAAACCCGCACGGGTCGGCGCGGCCTGGGGGGCTGCCCCCCAGGCCCCTGCCTCTCTTCTCAAACTTCTCCCTCGAATACACTTCCCCATGAAAATGAATGAGCGTGGCCTAATTCCTGATGACGATTTCTGGTCTAGTTTACAATGCCGATTTACA
>DAITOA010000094.1:0-1931 GCA_036834365.1 Thermodesulfobacteriota bacterium
AGGCACCCAGTGGGGTGATGAGGGCAAGGGCAAGATCGTCGATCTGCTCACGGAAAAGTCCGACCTGATCATCAGGTTCCAAGGCGGCAACAATGCAGGCCACACCCTCGTGGTAGGCGAGAAAAAGGTCGTACTCCATCTCATCCCCTCGGGCATCCTCCACCCCGGCAAGCTCTGTGTCATCGGCTCCGGCGTGGTGCTTGACCCCGAGATCCTGCTGGAAGAGATCGACGCCCTGAAGGAAAAAGGCTATGAAGTCTCTCCGGAGTCCATCGTCATCAGCGACCGCACCCACGTGATCATGCCCTATCACCGCATCATCGATACCGCCAGGGACTGCACCCAGGGTATCGGGACCACGGGCAGAGGCATCGGTCCGGCCTACGAGGACAAGGCCCGGCGCCTGGGCATCAGGGTGGTCGATCTCGTCAACGGGACATACCTGAAGAAGAAGCTCGATGCCGCCTTTGATGAGAAGCAGGAATACATCACCAAGATCCTCAAGCTCAAACCGCTGGACAAGAACGGTATGTTCGATAAGCTCGCCGCCATGGGCGCTCGTATCAGACCCTATGTCAAGGATGTCTCGGTCCTGCTCGATTCACAGATGAAACAGGGCCGGCACCTCCTCTTCGAGGGAGCCCAGGGAGCCAATCTGGATATGGACCACGGCACCTACCCCTATGTGACCTCATCCAATACCGTGGCCGGTCAGGCCTGCGTTGGTTCGGGCATCGGCCCCACCGCGATCAATGCGGTCATCGGCATCTGCAAGGCATACACCACCCGCGTCGGGGGAGGTCCCTTCCCCACCGAGCTGAACGATGAGACCGGGGAGCGACTGCGCGCCTTCGGCGGCGAATACGGGGCCACCACCGGCAGGCCGCGGCGGTGCGGCTGGCTCGACCTCGTGGCGTTGAGGCATTCCATACGTTTGAGCGGCATCTCGCACCTTGCCATCACGAAGCTCGATGTGCTGTCCGGGTTCGAGACCATCAAGGTGGCGACGGCTTACCGTTCAGGCGGAGCCCTTATGGAGCACATGCCAGCGAACCTCGAGATGTACACTGACCTGGAGCTCGTCTATGAAGAGCTGCCCGGCTGGGAGGAGTCCCTCAACGACATCAGGACATTCGATGAATTGCCGGCAAACTGCAGGGGGTATCTGTCCTACATCGAGAACAGGCTTGGCGTAAAGGCAGCCATCGTCTCAGTTGGTCCGAAACGCGAGGAAACCATCATCCTGGAGGATCTTTTTCAGTAGGCCCTGACCGGGCCTTCAAGGGTTCTATCCTCAGGAAAAGCCCTTCGAGGAGCATGACGAGGTGGATGCGCACGAACCGCACCCTCCTTTGCTCGAGGCGGTCACCGACATCTTCTTCCTGACTTTCTTCCCGTCGCACTTCGGGCATGCGGGGTTTTCCTTCGCACTTATGGAGACAAGGGCCTCGAACTCATTCCCGCACTTCTGACATTCATATTCATAGATGGGCATGCGCACCTCTCACTTACGGATTCTTGTCTTTTACGTAGTGCGAACCGGGCACCTTGTCAACCTCTCCCGGTATCCTTTTTCCACAGGGTGCTCCGGGCATGCAACCAAGGGCGGGTAAAGCGAAACCGGAATAACCTTAAAGGATGAATTTAACCTTTGACAAGATCAATGGAACCATTTACCCTTCATACAGAGAGGAGGATACCCGCCATGACGACAGCATACAACTTCTACAAAGTGGAGAAGAAAGACGCCATTGCCTGGGTTTTCCTGAACCGTCCCGAAAAGAAGAACGCCATGGGTCCGGATGCATGGAAGGAAATCATCCCCATTTTCGCCAACATCGATGCGGATGACTCCATAAGGGCCGTGATCATCGCAGGCGAAGGCAAGGACCTGAGCACCGGCATCGACATCATGGGCATGGCCCCGATGA